>CAYWZZ010000001.1:0-145238 GCA_964463005.1 uncultured Candidatus Bathyarchaeia archaeon
GGGCTTAGGACCCTGTGGGGTAGCCCTTCGTGGGTTCAAATCCCACCCCCCGCACTAATTTCCAAGTCTGAATGTCTCCCTCAGTGCTAGCGTAAGGTCAACATAAAACATCAATTTAGTAACATATAGCATATGCGGCCGTAAGAATTTACTTTCTTAACTTACCGTGTTGTCGGCTTGTCCATTGTTTCCGACACCTTTCTGTTTTCAACCTTCCATTTTCTGAAAAGGTGAAACAAGCATCATGGTTCAGGTTTGCTCTCAGAAGTATGTGGAACGATGTATATGGGTCTTCCCTCGCTTAGGGCTTGAGCAGTCTTTCTTCTAGCTCTCTGAACAAGCCTCCATACAGTTCCTCTTGAAACCCCCATTCTCTGACCAGCCTCCTCTTGTGATAACCCCTCGAGATCTACGAGTCGGAATGCTTCAAGTTCAGCCAGCTCCAATAGTATTGGTTCTAAGCCTCGTGGTGGATTGGGGGTAAAGCTGTTTATTGGCGGCGTCATACCCAACATAATTGGTTTTGGAAATCTCCCCCTTCTACCATATCTAAATCTTCGTCGCCACATTTTAATCACAGCTCATTTAGCGATCAGCATTTGATATATTGGGGGCTGTCGGCTTCTTCTAATGCCCATAGAAAAGCCGTAAAGCAGGCTTTTCTAGTGATGTTCTCCCGCTCTTTCCCTATGAGCCGAAGCCATTTTCTAATTTTTCCCTCTGCTCGCATTTCTTCTGCCTCCTACTCATTCACTGGTATTTTACTATGTAAAGCGAAACATTTATATATTTCTGTGCATTTTTTCATAATTGAAAATGTGCATAAGCACAAAAATAGAGTTCAGAGGTGGAAAAGAAAATGGCATGGGGTTGGAGAGGTAGAGGCGGAGGATGGGCTGGACCATGGCCTGGAAGAGGCCCGTTTAGCTACTTGCCGCCATGGCAGAGACCTGGATGGCTGTTTGGACGTGGATGGTGTTGGTGGCTGTGGTGCTACCCATATAATCCTTGGGTTCGCACTAGATTTCCGTGGCTTTCAAAATGGTGGACATATCCACAATCTCCAGAAGATGAGATTGCAACACTAGAAGACTATAAAAAGGAACTTGAAGACGAAAAAGCAAACATAGAACAGGAAATCAGCGACGTAGAAGCAAGAATAAAAAAGTTGAAGGAAACTCTTGAAAAAGGCAGAAGACCGCCAGGACCGTGAAAAGATTGGGTTTACCAATGAAGCGTTTTCAATGCGCTAATTGTGGGCAAATAATAGAGGTTCCTCAAGGGGTTTCAAAGCCAGCCAACTGTCCAAGGTGTGGAGCACCAGCAATGATGATTCACAGATTGGATAAGAGTCCGCCTAGAGGGAGAAGAGGCGGTAGAGGCGGAGGACCTCCATGGCAACGTACTCCGCCATAATTTCCCCTTTTTTAGTTTTCAAAGTTTTTACCTAACTGTTGGGAGTTGATTTAAGATATGGAAAAGTTGAAGATAGCTGTGCCAACGAAAGCTTATGCAGGTTTAGAGGACGTTGTTTCAGAGGTTTTTGGTAAAGCTAAAACCTTCACTATATTGGAAGTCGAAAACGGTCAGATTAAAAATGTGCATGTAATTGATAACCCTGCAGCATCTTATGAATATGGCTCTGGTCCCGTGGCCGTGAAAACGCTTGCAGACCTTAAAATTGATTATGTATTGGCTTCAGAGCTTGGTCCAGGGGCTTCAGGGCTGCTTGAGCGTCATCACATAAGAAAGGTTTCAGTGAAACCAAACACAAAAGTTTCGGACGCTGTAAAAGAGATGCTGACAAAATTGAAAGTTTAAAGGTTAATAAAACATGGATTTCACTCTTCAAAATTTAAAATCGTTACTCTGACTCTATTCGTCGTCTCGGCTTTCTCCATGTCTGGTTTACCTACAACCCACCTTGGATAGATGTGTTTCATTAACCCAGAGCTTCTAGGATTCAGTGGAAAAATTTTACCAAAATTGTGACTTAAAAATGTTTTGAAGAAAGTGTTGGAGTGCATTTCTGACAAGGGATACGTTAAGGTAGATGAGATTAGCCAGCGACTTAGCGTTCCCAAAGCTTTGTTGAATATGCTATTCAAGAGTTATTGAGGAAAGAGTATATTAAAATGTTTAATTCCGAGGACGAGAAAATAACATGTGCCTTATGTTTCCATAAGAATGCTTATTGCCTGAGAAAGGCAAAAGGCATCAAATATTATGTGCTCACAGAGAAAGGGAAAGGATTATTGAGTAGAGAGAATAAATTAGTTGTCGGTGCATCTCAACGAATGAGCAACTTATCGCATCATTCTTGGACGGGAAGAACATATTTGCGGTTGTGGGTGTCAGCAGAGATCCTGCAAAGTATGGGCATCAAGTTTATAAAGATTTACGTTCTGCTAGTTATGAGGCCTACGCTGTAAATCCTAATGCGAGTGAAGTTTTAGGGGATAGATGCTACCCAAGCCTTGAAGCTTTACCAGTAAAGCCTGATGTTGTAAATGTTGTGGTTCCACCGAGGGTGACGGAGGCTGTGGTGAAGGCATGTAAGTAACTCGGTGTAAAGAAGGTGTGGATGTAGCCAGGATCAGAGCCAGAGGCAACAATTAACTTTTGTAGAGGAAAATGTCAAAGTGGATTTTCCAGAAGCATTCAGCCCTAAAAAGGGCATGCACTTTACCTTTATCAATTTCTAAACTAATGTTTCTCAAAACCTCTTTCCCATGCATTTTTACTGACAAGTTTTCTATTTTAAGCAACATCTTCACCATTCTTAATTATCCTCATAGCCTACAGAGGCCCTCTATAATATTTTGTTGTTGGACAAGCAAGGCATTTTCTTTGTTCATACCTTGGGCATTTTCCGCAGTTTATTCCGCAAGGTGCAACTTCATCTTCTTTAGTTGCAATTATCTTAATCGGTAGGTATTTTGGAACAACTGGAGCTTCGCCTATCGTGGCCTCTGAGCGTCTGATATTCATCTGCGCTCTCGCTGAACATTCATGGACTATGGCGTTTAAAGTGTCAGCATCTTCCGCCACCATGATGGTCATTAGATTGTAAGCGCCTGTTGTAGTTAAAAACACCATTCTTGGACATTTAGAAAATATATTCACAATCTCGTAGACGCTTTGGCGTTTCCACCTCAGCATTTACAATGGCAAGTCTGAAACCAAGATATTCTGCGTTGAAACCTTAACTAGCTTTTCAGAGAGGTTTTTCAATCTTTTTCTTATGGCTACATGGGACATACCGAGTTCTTTGCCTATCGATGATAGAGATGCCCGACCGTCCTCCTGTAGGATGGATACTATTTTCTTGTCCACTTCGTCCATAGTTTTCTACCTATTACAATTTGTAACAAAAAGGATATATTTGTCTTTCTATTTCTATTTGTAATTAACATAAAAGAGGGAGTTCGGCTATGAAGGAAGTAACAGTAGAAGTTATTGGTGTAGACCCGCCATGTAAAAGATGTCAAGCAACGTACAAAAGCGTTGAAGAAGCAACTCCAACCCTAAAGGCAAACAGAGTCACCGGCTACGGCTTATAGGAAGTGATTTATGTGATAGAGATCAAACCTGTTAAAATAAATGGAAATACCGTTATTGGGGTTAAGATTGGAAATCCGGAGTTTCCCGAGAAACCAGCTATCATTGTGTTAATAGCAAAAAAAGGTTTCATTGTCTGTAGAAATTTTGACATAGACGCTTTAAATGAACGAAATGTTACGGCGGCTAGAGTTAAAGGTCTAACAAAAATTGAGGATGCCCTAGAAGCCAAGATAGAATCTTGCACGTCAAGGGCTCGTGCACTGGGCATTGCAGAAAGTATGACGGGAAAGGAAGCTCTCCTGAAACTTCAAAATGATGAAGGATGATTGGAAGTGAAACATTTTATGTTTGAGAAGATTTTGGTTCCATTAGATGGTTCTGAGCATTCGATAAAGGCATTAGAAGTGGCTGTCCAAATAGCTTTAAGGTTTAATGGAAAAATAACTTTAATTCACGTGTATTCAATTAGTAGCTTTGCAATTTCTGCAACACCAGTTCAGGAGTTTATTGAAGTAACCCGTAAGGATGGCGCTGATATATTAGCGGATGGCGAAAAAAGGGTTAAGGCGGAAGGTGTTCATGTTGAAACATTATTGCTGGAGGGAGTTGCAGAACTTATAATAAATGATAAGCAGGAATGGTGGGGCACCGAAATAGGAATAGAAACAGGCTCACCCGAACTTGCAAAGAAGGTTATGCCGGCTAAGGTTCGCCCGTTTCAGCCGGAGCAGTGGCCTGAAGTTGTCAAAACTGCTACTGGCATAATGACTGATAACAATCTTGTTCCCGCATGCACCCTAATAACTGGTTTGCCCCAAGAAACCGAAGACGACGTAGTAAAGACCATGGAGTTGATGGACGACTTGAAAGACTTCAAAAGTCTAATTGTGCCTTTATTTTTCGTTCCGCTTGGAAGATTGAAGGACGAAGACTGGTTTACAATGGAGCAGATGAGTGATCTGCAAATGGAGCTGCTGATAAAATGTTTGAAGCATGACATTTACTGGGCAAAAGTGATAATGAAATCCTACTTCAAAGGGAAATGGTATAGCAGAATTTTATCCCTTCTCCACTGGCTCTTTGTGAAAATTGTGGAAAGAAAGGCGAAAAGCGTCTATAACATCCCGCTTAAAATCGAAAGCCCAAGAATGGGGGCGAAAATATGAAAGTATGCTTAATTTCGCCTCCATACAATTCAGCGGTCAAATCGGTGGTTGGCGTCTCATCGCCTCCATTAGGCTTAGCGTATATTGCTTCAGTGCTTAGGCAAAGTCACGAAGTGAAAATTATAGATTCAAACATTCTCAACTATACAATAGGCGATGTTGAAAGGGAGCTGCGAAGTTTCAATCCAGATGTTGTTGGAATCACTTCGGTGACGCCTTCCATTTATGAGGCATATAAAGTTGCGGAAACCGCCAAAAAGGTTAGAGAAGACTGCACAGTAGTTTTAGGTGGACCTCATGCAACTTTCATGCCGAGGCAAACCATGGAAGAATGCAAATACATTGACATAATTATCAGGTCCGGCTTCACAGCAAGTATCAATTCTGGGGCTGGAGGTCTCCCAGGTCCGCCTGGACCAATTATTGGAAGATTTCGGAATGATTCACCGTATGCCATAGCATAGTCTCTTCCAGTAAAGCCCCAGCTTGTTTCGCATTCTTCAACTCCTACAAGTAAATCTGTAGCGTTCAAATAGCACACAAGCCTAAGCATTCCCGGCCCTATAGCCACTACCCGGTTGATTTTTTGAGGGAGCGCAACTTTACGGCCTAAAATGTCCTCTACATAGGTTTCAGGTATTTTCCCCGACGAAGTATAGAATTTCGCTACGAAATAGGATGAAGTTGCAACCACAACGATTACGGTAATCAGAAGAGCGGCTTGAATTCTTGTTAAACCCTTACTGCTCATTTCTCCTCCCTCACAAATGGATATTCAAAGTTTGGCACAATCCCTCTCCCTATAAGGGCACTAGACTTACCTAGGCATCCCAAGCAAACGGCTTTGCCTTTAACGTATTCAATTCTAGTTTTCATTGCAAGTTCTCCACATTTTTCGCATTTAATGCTTTCAAAAATTGGTGCTCTTTCGATTTCTTTCACTTTCAACTCTTCGATTTTAAATTCGCTTTCAGGGATATTCATCATTTTACGCCCTATCTCAGCCCATAAACGGCTGAGCTTTTCAGAATCCTCCGCTGTCCCTTCCCTTTTAATAACAACCTTTTCAAAGAGGTCTGTAGCTTCCTTTTTGAAGTACTTCTCCCTAAGCTTTTCAGAATCAACGTAAACTCTAACGCCTCTCCAGTCGTCCCTTCTAACGATGGTTACAGCGTTTTTTCCAGTATCAAGGTAGATTAGGCTGTTATTTCCAAGGGTACAGCCTGTAGCCGCTTGCACTCCATCAGTAAAGCAGTTGTTGCACTCAACTATGGCAAGAATTTCCTCGCCAATAGTTTCCCCCTCATCAGCCTTTGCCAACCCCAGCCTTTCTAAAGCTATTTCAGAGGCCCTTAAACCCAGAACAACAAACGGGCAGATATGCCCATGAAATTCTTTTGCTTTCTCAACCAAAGCTTGACTTACCATGCAAATCACGTATTACTTCTTTTAGAAAATGTAATACCGCAAATATAAAGTTTTCGATAGCCTAAACAAATTAAACGGCATCTCCAAGGCTTTTAAGCACTCTAATCCCTTGACACAATCGTTAAATCAAAATATAGGCAATGGAACTCTAATGGAAATTTGGAATCTTGCCATTGGATTTTAAGTGTCATTTTCTCCTAGGATGTGGGCGATTTTAGGGCTGAATGATGCTGGGAAGACGGCTTCGCTTAAGACATTATAGGATTATGCCTTGTGAAGGGTTATTAAGTGACGTGAAAGAGTTAGGATTGGTTATGTTCTGCAAAGGCTACCTTTTATAAAGGATGCGCCTTTAAGTGTTAGAGAGTTTTTCCCGGTTAGAAAATGCTTCTGAAAATGAAGTTAGAGAGACTTTGAAGTCAATTGGCTTGGGAGGAGAATGGATATCCGTGAAGACAGTTATGAAGTGGCCCTAAAATCAAGCACGGAAGTCGTAATACCCAAAAGCCTAATAGTCAAAATAATAGGCATAGCAATAAGGAGGATAGACCTAGGATACATAAGCCTAACAGAATTCATAAAAGATGCGATAAACTTCATAAAACAGCGCAGAGACCGCTAGGTGTTGGAGGGATACATAGTTAACGCATTGCCCTTCTCACAGGAACCCACCCTCGAACAGTCAATCTGTCAGTTTTAAAATAGAAGTTTAAAACAGACTCACAGGAGCCTTCTCTGGAGCTGAGGGCTCCTGTGAGAAGGGCAACGCATTGCCACTTTAACTCTTACAATTGGTTGCCAGATTTTTTAGAGCTACTTCAGATTTATTAAGTTCAGATCTATACATCACAACGCATAGTTTAGCATATCCTCCTTTTGATTTGATCTAATTGCCGTTTTGGTCTAAAGTAGTGATAAAGTTTATTTTTGGAATTTTGAACTTCAGTTAATTCAATGTAAGGCAGGAGGGGGTTTAATTGTATGTTAGGCACAACGCCGGTAATAGCACTCCTCGTATTCTGCACGGCTGTCCTGTTAACCCTTAAGCGTCCAAGGATAAGGATCCCCTTCACACCAAGAAGCATCCAAGTCGATTATGGGTTGGCGCCGCTACTCTGCGTAGTAATACTCCTCACTCTTCAACCATCAAACGCGCCTATTCTGGTTGGGGGTATTTTTGGATTCAGTGGGTTAAAACCTATCTCAGTAATAGTCTTCATAATGTCCTTAGCTTATATATGCGTTTATCTTGACACTACAGGCTTCTACGAGTATGTTTCGCTTAGGTTTGTTAAGGCTTCTGGCGGCTCTGGAAAGCGGCTTTTCATATACTTTTTCCTGCTCACATCCCTACTAACGATGTTCACAAGTAACGACGTTGTGATACTAACGATGACTTATATGGTTCTCTCCATATGCAATTATGCTGGCGTTGATCCGATACCATTTCTTATAGCCCAATTCTTCGCGGCGAATATTGCCAGCATAGGGTTATATGTTGGAAATCCTACAAACATCGTTATTGCCGATACGTTTGGAATATCCTTTATCGAGTTTGCCAGGTGGATGCTTTTACCATCAATCTCGGCTACGCTCACATGCCTGCTAATGCTCTTACTCATATTTATGCGTAGAATACCCAGTAAGCTAAAAATTCCGGAGATTAACCCCCGCAATGCTCTGAGAGATAAGAATGGGAGTATACTTGGCTTAGCAGTGTTGGCATTTATGCTTCTCCTCCTAAGCTTACCCACGGAATACTTCAATGCTTCACCACACACAATAACCCTGACCTGCGCATCAATAGTGTTCATATACGATGTCGTCCTTGATAGGGAACGCATCCCAATGATCTTTAAAAGGATCACATGGAAGATTTCAACATTTCTAATAGGGCTATTCATCATAGTTGAGGGGCTGTCGATCTCTGGATGGGCTGATCTGCTCGCATCTACAATTTTAAGTCTCCTAAAAAGCCCATTAGTGTCGGTTATCGGGATAAGCTTTATATCCTCGCTGGTAGCGAGCTTAATGAATAACCATCCAATGACCATCTTCTTCACAAAGATTCTACAGAAATGCGTGAACCCGGCTGATAGGAAGGGGCTTGGGTTAATATTCGCGCTGGTAATCGGAAGTAACCTTGGAGCAAACTACGCGCTGACTGAAGCACTGGCGGGGCTAATGTGGTCAAAGATACTGTCAGATAAGGACGTCAAAATTTCCTTCCTCGAATTCTCAAAATACGGCTTGATCACAATGATTCCAGTAACGATTGTAGCAGGCCTACCATTATCAACGGCCCTACAATAAGATTAGGCTAAGAGAGAGGTCGAGGTAACTCATATTATTGTAAAGAGAGTTTTCACGTCAGAAGATCCCCTTTTTACACTAACAAGCAAAAAACTCAAATTTACCAGTAAATTTTTGCTTAAATCCCACTACCCGCACCAAAATTAAGTTGTAGATTTTAGTCGAACCGTTAACAAGAAACATTAAAGACCATCCACAGCGACGGACGGTAACGCACAGACTATTTCCGTATTCAAATTTTATTAATACGTCAACGTAGATTAAAGAGCAGTGGTCGTTTTGACTTGTAAACCTTTAGAAAAAGTCCCAGATTGGGAGAATCCAAGAGTTGTAGGGAGGAATAAAGAGCCCGCCCATGCAACCCTTATGCCTTATCCAAATGAAGAGGAGGCCCTATTGTGCGAAAGGGAGAAGTCTTCATGGTTTTTAACACTAAACGGAGAGTGGAAATTTAAGCTCTATGAAAACCCAGATTCAGCACCTAAAGACTTCTATAAGTCAAATTATGATGATAGAGATTGGGCTATCATACCTGTTCCAAGCAACTGGCAGATGCTTGGATACGATAAACCTATTTACGTCAACATCAGATATCCATTCCATGCCGACCCACCTAAGGTCCCACATGATTGGAATCCGACTGGACTATACCGTAGAACGTTTAATATCCCTGAAGATTGGCATGGTAGGCAGATATTCCTAGTCTTCGACGGCGTCGACTCGGCGTTCTACGTATGGATTAACGACGAACTGGTTGGGTATAGTCAAGACAGCCGTCTACCAGCAGAATTCAACATCACAGATTACGTTAAACCGGGTGAAAACCTGATAGCAGTAGAAGTCTTACGCTGGAGCGACGGGAGCTACCTCGAAGACCAAGATATGTGGCGTTTAAGCGGAATCTACCGCGACGTCTACCTGTACTGTACGCCGAATATTCATATGAGAGACTTCTTCGTAAGAACGTTTTTCGATAAAAACTACCAAGACGCTGTTTTAAAAGTCAGAGTCAATATTCGAAACTACTCTGAAAAAACAACAGCCCCACATGTCCTAGAAATGAAACTCTACGATAGCGAAGGTGTACCAGTATTTAATGAGCCAGTAAGAGGATACGTTGGAGAGATACGACCCGGAAGTGAAGCTATCTTAGAGCTTGAAAAGAGCGTTACAAAACCTAGGAAGTGGTCTGCTGAAGATCCATACCTTTACAAGATGCTCCTCACATTGAAAAATGAAAAAGGTGAAATTGTTGAAGTTGAAAGTTGCCACGTCGGCTTCCGTCAAGTAGAGGTTAAAAACGGACGTATATTGATAAACGGTGTACCAGTCTATCTTAAAGGAGTTAATAGACATGAGCACGATGATGTACGGGGACATGCAATCACAGTAGAATCCATGATAAAAGATATAGAACTTATGAAACGGTTCAATTTCAACGCCGTACGCACATCCCATTATCCAAACCACCCAACTTGGTACGACCTCTGCGATAAATACGGCATCTACGTGATAGATGAAGCCAATATCGAATGCCACGGTTTAGTCGGCTTTCTAAGAACGATGTTTCAAATAGAAGAAGCCTTTGGAAAGCCGTGGGAAGAACTACTTAAAGAATTCAGAGAGAAGTCGAAGGAGAAGCCGTGGAAAGAAATTATGAATGGACTCATGAAGAGGTTCCCCAGATATACTGAACCAGCACACGACCCAGAATGGCTCCACGCATTCATGGAAAGGTTCGTCAGAATGGTCGAGAGAGATAAAAACCACCCATGTGTTATAATATGGTCGCTTGGAAACGAGTCTGGATACGGCCCAAACCACGACGCAATGGCTGGATGGGTTCACGGATACGACCCAACAAGACCTGTGCACTACGAGGGAACAATACACACCGCTGAGAGGAAGGTTTCAAAAAGCGTCGATATAATAAGCATAATGTATCCAACTCTCGAAAGGCTGATACAGCTGGCTGAAGACCTGGAGGAAGATAGGCCAGTGATTATGTGTGAATACGCTCACTCAATGGGTAATAGTACAGGCAATTTAAAGGAGTACTGGGAGACAATACGCAGATACAAGCGTCTATGCGGTGGCTTCATATGGGATTGGGTTAACCAAGGCTTGAAACGCGTGACCGAAGATGGACGTGAATGGTGGGCTTATGGTGGAGATTTCGGCGATGAACCGAATGACGGAAATTTCTGCATTAATGGCTTGGTGTGGCCAGACCGTAAACCTCATCCGGCGATTTGGGAGTGTAAAAAGATACAGCAACCGGTTGAAGCTGAAGCCGTAGACTTAACTAAGGGCATAGTTCGAATAATGAACGGGTTTGATTTCACGAGCTTAGATATTTTAGACATATCTTGGGAGCTTTCAGAAGACGGTAAGGTGATTCAACAGGGAGTATTGCCGAAGATCTGTACTCCACCCCATGAAAGTGAAGTTGTAGCAATTCCATTTAAGACGCCAGAGCTCAAACCTGGAGCAGAATACTGGTTGATGATACGTTATAGGCTTTCAAAAGACGTTATTTGGGCTGAGAAAGGCTATGAAATCGGCTGGTCTCAATTTAAAATACCTTTCGACACGCCTCCAAAACCATCAGTTAAAACTGAAGATATGCCTCCGTTAAACCTCGAAGAGAAGCATGAAGAAATAACGATTTTGGGAAGAGAGTTTAAACTCATCCTAAACAAGAATACAGGATGTATCACCTCTCTAGAATACAAAGGTTTTAAAATGGTAAAAGATGGACCTTTCTTAAACGTCTGGCGAGCACCGACGGACAATGACATCCCAAGATTGGTTCCAATGTGGCGCAACGCCGGGCTTGACCGTCTAAGACAAAGCGTTAAAGGTGTTAGAGTAGAGAAAGTTTCAGATCGAGTAGTTCGTGTAATTGTAGAGGCATCGCTTCACACACCTGAGGGTGTTGAAAAGTTTAAGTGTAGATACACGTATAAAGTCTACGGAAGTAGCGATGTAATAATAGATGTATACGTGGAGCCCGTCTTAGACCTCCCTCCCTCAATACCACGTATGGGTTTAAAAATGACGATCCCAGGAGGGTTTGAAAAACTCACATGGTTTGGACGGGGGCCGCATGAAAACTACTGCGATCGAAAGGAGGGCACAGCTGTTGGAGTTTACAGTGGAACTGTCGATGAGCAATACGTACCATATATTAAGCCTCAGGAAAATGGAAATAAGACGGATGTGAGGTGGGCTCTCCTCACGAATGACTTGGGCTTTGGACTCTTAATTGTCGGTATGCCGTTAATGGAGTTCAGCGTACACCATTATACGATTGAAGACTTTGAAAAAGCAAAACATACGTACGAGCTTAAAAGACGCGACGACATAATGTTAAACATCGATTATAAGCAATCTGGACTTGGAGGGGGAAGCTGTGGACCAGACACTCTTCCACAGTATCTAGTAAAACCAGAACGTACCCATTTCGCCGTAAGACTGAGACCAATTTCACCAGGCGAATCGGTCGATGAGCTGAGCAAGCAGATGATCATCGACGAACAGCATTAAATCCATTATATTAGTTTAGACCCCCATTCTTTCCATCTAAGATATTACAAAGCTCCATTAAGCTATTTAACGTTAAAGTCTTCGACTCTAATCCCAATCTTCTCAGGTCTTTTAAATCATCCAGCCGTCTAACCACTAACGCCGCTTTGCAATTATTGTCTAGGGCAGATACCACATCGTTGACTCTATCACCAACCATCATGGTTTCAGACGCCTCATAGCCACCTTCAGAAAGCACGAGTTTTATCTGCTCCCTCCTCGTCGGCCGTTCATTTCTAGAAACAATAATGCTAAACAATCTTCTAACCCCCATGAGGTTTAGAACACTTTCAACAACTCTTCTCGACTGGAGACTTGTCAAATTCAACGTATAATTTCTCCCAAGCCTTCTGAGTAAATATGGAGAATTATCCAACACTATTAGACCACTTAGAGATTCAAACTCATACTTTTCAACAAGCCTAGAAACCTCTTCATACAGCTCCAAACCCCATAGCATAGATAAAACGGCAGTAAATGATGAAACCTCTCTACCTAAAAATCTCCCAACTTCTCTATAGACTAGATTCCAGTCTACTGGGAGGAGAACTAAGGTTTCATCTAAGTCGAATATTAGATTTCTAATGTTTGAAACGTCTTTTCGCATAATTGACCACCCAAGAGGTTGAAGCCATAGCCTATCCATTGTAGAGTATGATACTGTTGAATTTAATAGGGGTCTGCTACTGCAGCCATCGTCATCCATCTGAACGGCTGGGATGGCTTCTTCATCCCCCACAACCACTTTGAATAGAAAGTAGAATATTAACTCTACTGTATCTAAAGCAGGTTCATTTTAAATAAATCCCTCAACTGTCCATCAGTTTTCTTCGGGGTTTAAATGTAAAGCCTCAGCTTTCGAGTTTACTAGGGTTGCCTTCTGAGTCAATATTTCCCATGGTTCATCTCGGATCGTTACAAGTCCATAGTTGCTGTTCTCTCCATCAAATCTTCCCTCGTAAGGTTGGTCAAAGTACTGGAACCAATGGTAGCCGATTATAAATGGTTGCTTTATAATAGCTTTAACATACTCTTCATAGCATTTAGCTCTTTCAGATTGAGTTTTAACTGGTACGCCAGCCCCTTTCGTATTTGGCAATCCAGAATCCATAGCCTTAAAGGAGAACTCCGTTATCATTATTGGAAGCCCAGTCACATCATGCATTCTCTTAAAATCAGCTAATCTCATCGTGAGATCGTTACTGTAGGGGTTTGTATAGCAATTGATCGATACGACGTCGGCGTATCCTATGCAACCTTCAAGCACTTCATTCGGAGGCTTGTAGGCAAAACGACAGCCTAAAACTAAATGGTTTGGATCATACTTTTTAATAGCATCGTAGGTTACTTTGAAGTATCGTCTGGCAATTTGCTTGAGAAAACCTGATCTATCGGCTTCCATACCTAGCGTTTTTGGAACATATGTAGTTGAGAGTATTTCGTCAAATGATGAGAAGGATGAACCCCAAGCCTCATTCAATAGATGTATTTTTCCGTATTTTTCCCTTAGGAAATTTACAAGTGCATTCTTACCTTCGGCTTCAGGTGGAAGAGGCATGTAGTCGTCGAAAAGATCCCTCTTCGACCTCCAATCTGGCGACCATCTTAACTCGTTATCTGTGAAATATCCAAGGAGGTACTTATCGTTTCTTCTGGATGCACATATCTTAGACGCTATATCTTCTGCAACTTGCTCAAACTTCTTTGAGAAGTAATCTGCAATCGTTCCACTCTGCCAGTTTGCACCAGCTTTAAGAGCTATATCGAGGATGATCGTATAGGGCATTTCTTCGCAAAAGGTTTCTTCACTCGACCATGCACCTATGGTGTTAAATCCCCAACTTCTGAGCCTGGCAATTGTCTCTTTAACCCACTTTTCAACAGAGCCATACTTTTCCATGACATATCTATTGTAGGGGCTATATCCTAAAGACGGCGCATAATCACCCAAATAATTTACATGGTTTACTCCTTTGGATAGGAATAGATTGCCTTCCGGGTCAATAAACCAGAATCTTCCATCGATCTTCTCAACATGGAAGAAGCCTGTTGCTCGACCAGACAAAGTATTACCCCATTCTTAATACAACCTAATATGGTATAAGCGTTTTGAATATAAACCATGACTATGTTAGAAGTAAAACTTATTATCACACCGCATTAAAATAATACTTAATGGAACCCACAGTAGTTAAGGGGTTTAATGTGGCCTTCTCAAGGGGGAAGTGCCTAATAAATCCATCCAACGTCACAGTTGAGGCCTATAAACCTGGAGGCTTTGAGAAAGGTGTTATAGAAACTTTAGCCTTGAGCTTCCCCCCATCTAAAGCGACCTACTTTAGAGATTGGAACGCCGTAACAATTAAGGCATTTAATAGATTGATAGGAATTTATGGGTCTGGCAAGATTACGTTCTGCGCCTCAAGCAATGAAGAAATCGAGAGCATCTTGGATTATGTTAAAGGCTTAATTGAGACAGCCTCCAGCGACATTTTAAATAAAGGTACTCCTAAAATTGAAGATGTTGAATCATGGAGCAAACTCACACCGTTGGATCTATATAGGTATCTTCCAAAAACCAACTGTGGAGAATGCGGTGAAAGTACATGTATGGCTTTAGCAGCTAAAGTATTATCGGGGGAGAGGTCTCTTAAAGACTGTAAACCTCTTTCAAAACCTGAAAATAGGAGAATACTTGAGGAGTTTAGGAGAAAGCTTGGCGATAGAGCACTTAAAACGTTAAGTTGGGAATGAAATACTCAGACGCTTAACTGGCTAGTCTATAACGCGGTAGAATCTCATTTAGAGGATGGTAGAGCTTGCCCATTCAAGTCTTTATCCTAGGAATGGCCGGTTGCGGTAAAACATCTCTTACGGCTAAGTTCACTTCTTGGCTGAGAGAAAATGTTGGACTTAAGGTTATAGCGGTAAACTTGGATTCCGGTGCCGTAAACCTACCCTATGAAGCGTACTTAGACATAAGGAAGTTTTTTACGCTGGAAGAGCTTATGCTGAAGGAGGGGCTTGGCCCAAACGGTGCTATGGTATACTCTATGGAGATTTTAGAGAAAATGACGCCAGATATCGTGAAAACTCTGACTGAGGCAGATTATGACATAGCTCTAATAGATACCCCAGGACAGAATGAAGTATTCTCTTTTAGACCGACTGGCCCCAGGGTAGTTGAGGCCTTTACAAAACTAGGTCCATCTGTAGGTGTTTTCCTCATAGATGCTTCAACTATAAGTAAACCATCAGATTTAGTAGCCTGTTTCTCGATATCCATAGCTTCTCAAATAAGACTTGGAATACCAGTTGTAGTAGCCTTAAGTAAAATCGATAAAGCCATTCTAAGCGGTTTAGAAAAGCTTCTAGTAGACTATAATTTCCTATTGTCAAATGTTAAAAATGAAGCTGGAGGAGGGCTAAATAAGGACTTTACCCTACACCTCTTAAGAGTCTATAAAAACTTCATGAAAATTCAAAAACCTGTTAAAACATCTGCTTTAACGGGAGAAGGCTTGGAAGAATTATATGATGCGATACATGAAGCCTTATGCGAGTGTGGCGATTTGACTTGAAGTTTTCAACTATTCTTCCTTAGCGTATTGAGCCCGTTTTCCGTGTGCTGCTATTTGAGGTGGAGGCTTTTCACCTCTGCGGATGTACTCGTAGGCTTCTCTATGCCTCTGATAATATATATGTGACGGCTCGAAGCCGAATTCTCTCTGAAGCTGTTCAACCGTTATACTTGGGTCTATCAGTTCTACGAGGAATAGGCCATCATCCAGTCTTGAACGCACCTCTACACGTTTCGAATAGTTCTTCATTATCTTATCTGGGATGCTGTAGTTGAAGTCATAGTGTACGACTGCGAAGTCTAGATTTACTTCGCGTACGGCGACGTTTTTAAGAGCATCTGTTTCGGCTAGGATGTTGCCTAAGGGGTCTATTATCTTAGACTTATCAGACCTCACTGAGGAGACGACGTAGTAGTGGTGGAGATACGCGTAAACCTGTAGAGCGAATCCTCCATTATATGCGGAACACCAGACAACCATTTTAGCACCTTTATCGGCTAAAACTTGCCATGTTTCAGGGAAACCTATATCGAAGCATATCTGAATGCCGATGCGACCAAAGTCTAAGTTGAAGACTTTAGCTTCTTCTCCAGGCGTTACACCATCTTCAAAAACCGTGTAGTCGTGCGACGTTGTAACGGGGTGAATTTTATCATAAACTCCTACGACGTCTCCAGACCTACCTATAACAATGGCTGAGTTATAGATTTTTCCACCCCTCTTCGTGTAAAGAGGGCAGATTATATATGAGCCGTGCTCCCTCGCTCTCTTAGCAATGGTCTCTACAATTGGTCCATTTAAAGGCTCAGCCAACTCATCAAGCGGTTTTTCAACAGAAGCTGTTACAAACGCCTCAGGTAGACAAACTAGATCGGGCTGATAACTGAAGGCTATATCTAAAAGCTTCATAACATGCTTCAAATTCCCTTCGACAGTATTATGAAAGCGGTTTGCCTGACAAACCGTAACTATACGTGCACTTTTACCCATATAAGACCCAAAAACTAAGTACTTCTCCCCAGTTTAAAAGACTTGACTTAAACTCTTTAGAAGCCCCCCAATGCTATCGTTAAGCGGCCTAACTATGAATTTAACGAGAAAACATTATCAATAAATTCCCCTAATAATGAAGTAGGGAGACTTGAACGACAGCGGATACGACATTAAGAGGATGAAAGAAGAACTACGTTTACTGGTCTGGAGAAAACTTGAAGAGGCTAACGTCACTCTTCCTCCAAAACCATGCTATGGACGAATACCAAACTTTAAAGGAGCTTATAGTGCTGCTTTAAAAGCCTCAAAACTGCCAGAATGGGAGAACGCCAAAGTAATATTTGCAAACCCAGATAGCCCTCAAAAACACTTAAGAATGATTGCCTTAAAGCAGGGGAAGTTGCTGATCATGGCGACTCCAAAACTTAAAAATGGATTCCTAGAGATTGATCCTTCAAAAGTTAGAGGAGTTGAAAATGAAGCTTCAACAATCAGCGGAGCTTTCAAATATGGAAAATTACGTGAAACGGTCGCCTACAAGCCAGATCTAATCGTAACTGGTTGCGTAGCCGTAGATAGAGAGTTTAACAGGCTTGGCAAAGGTGGAGGCTATGGGGATAAGGAGATATATATGATAAAGGGCAAATATGGGTCAGATATATGCGTTTTAACTACAATCCACGACCTCCAGATAATAGACCATATACCCACAGAGCTCCATGATTCCAAAGTCGATATTGTTGTAACACCTTCCAAAATCTTAAGGAGGGAGTTACTATAGGAATCCTTACCCTATGCGGTGTAAGTCAAGCTAAGGTAGGCTTTACCTTTTTAGCTGGTGAACCGCCAAAGCAATGCGTTAACTGTAGACTTTACAAAGTGTGTGTGGGCAAATTGGAGCCTTCAAGACTCTATCGAATTGTAGAAGTTAGAGAAAAATTTTTCAATGTCGAGTACATGAGGACGGGGTTAAATTGGTTGTAGTTGAAGAAAGCCCTGTGAAGGCGGCTATGGAAGATAGACTCATAGTTGAAGGGGTGACACTTACATTTAGTCCAATCGTATGTAGAATAGAGTGTAACAATAGGAGCTTGTGCATCCCAGAGGGACTTAGAGAAAACGATAAATGCCAGGTCATTAAAGTAGGAGAAAATTAAACTGTTTAGCTGGGTTGAAGCTTAGAAGCGTTATCCTGAAGAGGGTTCCTTAACCTCCTCAACTTCTTTAGATTCCGTTTTAGCTTCAATTCGTCTAACATACTCCTCGGTAAATACTATTTTCGAAATCTCCGGTATGAACTTCATTATATCGTTGGCTAAGCCCCGCTTTATAAGCTGTATTCCATCGACCATGAAGCTTTCAGCAGGCATGTTTATAGTCAAAACGTTTGAAGCTAAAGATAGTGAAAAGTTTTCAATGGGTATTGTAGGTAGACGTCTGTGCAACAACGCTTTAATCTTATCGATCGGCTCCTTAATTTCATCTTTAACTTCAACTTCATACTTGAGAGTCTTACCTGCCAGAGGGTGGTTGAAGTCGAGCTGCACTCGACCTGAAGATATGCTTCTTACAGTAGCTAATGTATCTCTGAATCTCACTCTAGCACCAGGCCTTAGGTTAGGCTCGTTCTTGAACGTTCTAAGGGGGACGAGTCTAACTTTAGATGGATCTCTGATGCCGAATCCTTTTTCGGGAGGAACCTCAATCTCTCTTTTTTCACCGACATTCATCTCGTAGAGTTTCTCCTCTAAGCCACTCACAACCCATCCTTCTCCTAAAACGACTAACATCGGCTCGTAAATCGCATCTGAACTGTAAATGTTAAACATTTTAGCTTCAGCTTCAATCGTTGTATCGAAAACCTCACCTGTGTCTTTAATTCTAGCAACATAATCTATTAGTATGAAGCTTCCTTTCTGGAAAGGCATTAATTCACCTCCTCAGATGGAGTACTGTAAGGCTTTTAAGGTTTACGGTCCTCCATGAGGAGGGGAAAGTTGCGGAAAAACCCGATTTAGATGGTAAAATTCCACGGAGTGAATTAAGTTAGGTTGCTCTCATTAGAAATGCTTCAGGTGAGCCGTTTAATTCTAGGAGAGCGTAGAAGTTTTGTCTAGCTGGCCCAGGGTTTACAATTAAAGTTTCACCTAAGCGATCTAAACCCCTAGCCTCATGTACATGTCCATGTAAAACAGCAATAGGTTTATACTCTTCTATGAAAACCCTTAATGCTCTACTTCCAGCGTGCAGACCAAGCGATGTTAAATCAGTTAAAGTGTCTGCCGGAGGACTATGAGAAACTACTACCAAACGTCCTCTGAAATCGCCTAAAGCACTTCTAACCATCTGATATATCACTTCTTCTTCAAACTCTATTTGGGTAGTAAACGGTGTCTTAGTAGACCCTCCTATACCTAAGAAAGCAATAGAATCCAATACGTGAAGTCTATCGTGTATGTTTAAGGCCTTATCTATGTTCTTCACGGTCAATAGAGCTGGTGGGTCGCAATTCCCTGGAACGAAAATCGTTTGAAAATCCCTGAAGAGGCTCAGCATTTTTTCAGCTTCATTTAAACTTCCAAAATGTGTAATATCTCCACATACTACCACCAAATTTGGCTTAAGCTTCAACGCCTCTCTTGAAATACTTTGAGCGGCTTTAAAATTACCGTGTATATCACTTAGAACTACAATCCTCAATTTTACCACCTTATTTCAAATGTTTTAAATTCGCCTTTATACGGCTCTTCAAAAAAGACTATACTATCAACTTTTGCTAAAGAAGGGCCTCTTCGACACCATGCTAAAACCTTTCTAACAGCCTCCTCCTCACCCTCTAATACGGCTTCAACCCTTCCATCCGGAAGGTTTCTGACCCATCCGTTAACGTTATTTGAGAGAGCCATCATTCTTAGATGGTATCTAAAGCCTACTCCTTGAACAATACCTTGAACAAATACGTGAATCCTCAATTTGACCATAATATTCTACTAGCCTCCGCCAAGCCCACGCCGATTTTCTCTACACCGTAACCTAAGTGTGCTAGAGAAGCTTCTAAAGCATTTACAGTAGCCAAGACCTCGTAGGCTGAAACATTACCCATACATCCTATTCGAAAGATTAAACCTCTTAGCTTACCCTGACCTCCTCCAATGATTACACCATGTTTTAAACGCATGGTTTTTATAAGCTCCTCTGAATCAATACCTTTAGGTGTTTTAACAGCTATTACTGTACTTGAACGGTATTCGCGTTCAAAGGGATATGGTTCTAAACCCAACGCTTCAACAGCCCTATAGAATGCCTCAGCACACCTTTTATGCCTAGCTATTCTAGCTTCAAGCCCCTCTTCTTTGATCATTTTCAATGCCTCATTGAGCGCATAGAAGAGGGGGATGCTGGGCGTGTAGGGGGTTTGCCCCCTCTCCATATACTCAAGATAAGCTTTAAGATTAAAGTAAACACCTCTATTTACACGTTTAGCTTCCTCTATGAAACGTTCACTAACCGAAATTAAGGCTAATCCTGGAGGAGCTGCTATACACTTCTGACTACCCGTGACGCACGCATCAATATCCCACTTGTCGACTGGAAGCTCAACACCACCTAAACTTGAAACGGCATCAACTATGACCAATGCATCATGATCGTGAGCTATACGGGATATTTCAGCGAGGTCTCTAACAAAGACGCCAGTAGATGTCTCATTGTGAACTATTAAAATGGCTTTTACATTACGTTCTTCAGCGAAAGCTTCTTCAACGGTACTTGGTTTAACGGAAGAGCCCCATTCAACAGGTATTCTTAAGACTCTGCCGCCATAGGCTTCCACCATTTCA
Organism: uncultured Candidatus Bathyarchaeia archaeon; assembly: GCA_964463005.1. Lineage (GTDB taxonomy): Archaea > Thermoproteota > CALKCG01 > B24 > B24 > DTBU01. The sequence goes on from CAYWZZ010000001.1 coordinate 20,473, forward strand.
GCAAACCTGTCGCAGAAGAACCCCATTGTAGGTACGATCACTGTATCGCCCTTACCGATGACGTTACTTACTGCGAATTCCATTCCCCCGGTTCCCGAAGACGTTAAAATTACTATCGGATTTTTAGTCTGAAAGACGTACTTGAGATCTGTTTGAATTTCCTCGAGAAATAACTTAAACTCCGGTCCTCTATGGTTGATTAAAGGTTTACTCATAGCTAACATCACTCTTTGGGCAGGGGTTGTAGGCCCGGGTATCATGAGGAGAGGCATAGCAACACCTTCATCGACTATCCACTTTAACATACTTTAAGCTTTAAGTTTTCCTCTAACATATGCTACGACTTTTTCGACTTGTTCTTTAGCAGTACCTATATAATTTTCAGGCATCATAAATTTCTCAATCTCTTCAACCGTTAAATATCTTCTTACATCAGGATTTTCTACCAAAACTTCTCTGAGACGTTTATTGTTTTTCCAAGCCTCTATAGAACATCTTCTAATCACCTCATGAGCCCACTGTCTATCAACTCCCTTAGAAACCATGGCGATCATAATAGCCTCAGACATTATGAGGTCTTTCTGAGACTCAAGATTCCTCTTTATATTCTCCGGGTATACTTTTAACCCCTTTAAAACGTCTATCATGGTTTTAAGTTGCTCATCTAAGAGTAGACAGACTTCAGGTATCATAACCCTTTCGCAACTACTATTCGTTAAATCTCTCTCATGCTCTAATACTATATTCTCCAAGGCCGCTAAAGCCATAGACCTCACAATTCTAGCTAAACCGCAGACCTTTTCGCATTTAATCGGGTTGCGCTTATGAGGCATAGTGCTTGAACCGACTTGAGAATCTTCTTTAAAGGGTTCTTCAAGCTCTCCTATCTCGCTCCTCTGGAGGTTTCGAATTTCATTGGCAATTTTGTCCAAAGTTGAAGAGATCATAGCTGCTAACGTTATAAACTCTGCTAACCCATCCCTGGGAACAATTTGAGTTGCAATTATGGGCTCGTAAACTTTCATAATTTCTAAAACCCTCTTTTGAATCTGAAAACCTTTATTTCCAAAGCTCGCCATAGTCCCTACGGCACCGCTCATCTTACCTACACATATCCTCGGTTTAGCTTCTTCAAGTCTATCTATATGACGGATAACTTCCGAAGCGTAAACTGCGAATTTAAAGCCCATAGTTATCGGTAGTGCTGCAACTCCATGTGTTCTACCGAGGCAAACAAGATCTTTATATCTTTCAGATAGGTCTGCTAGAGTGAGAGCCAAATCCCTCAGCTTAGATTCTATTATAGCTATGGAGTCTCTCAACTGGGTGGCTAAAACAGTATCCGTTATATCATTGGAGGTTGCGCCGACATGTATATATCCTCCGTATACGCCACTTGCCTCAGCTAAGGCTTTTACGACAGCCATAACTTCATGGTCTGTCACACGCTCCCAGCGGTTAACTTCTTCAATTGTCACGGCACCACTTTCAATAAGTTCATATACTTTATCAGGTGCCTCCATGGGAGCTAACCCAACTTCAGATAAAGCCTTCAAAAGAGCTGCTTCAACAAGCATCATCCGCTTAAGCCACTCACTTCTATCCCATATTTTCCTCATTTCAGCCGTTCCATATCTATATTCTATCGGGTGTATTGGCATATGGGGGATCACCCTATAAACCGTAAAAGTAATAAGCTATTATTTAAAATTCTGTTAAATGCATATGAGTGGCTATAAGATAGTGTTAACTGCCGATGAAACTCTAATGTGTAACTATGGCGGTAACGTGTTCTTAGGATTCATGACAACTGGTCCAATTTCAGGATTTAAACCGTTTAACATAGCTGTGAACTTTTTACTAAAACCCGTGCCCGTTGATTTAAATGGAAGAGCCGTTATAGCACCTTTACCTCTTAGAATAATTGAGAGCGTATTAATCGATTCAAACGTTGTAAAGCCCGATGAAATAATAGTAACCAATCCAACGGTTCTACCGAAGGTAATTTCAGAAGATACTAGAATCATAGGTGTGAGCACAATGGATCCTAAAGGTTTAGGACCAGCGTCATCGACTTTCTCAGGACCATATGGACTTGTACATAGTGAACCTTATTCAGCATACATGTTTAAGAGGTTGGTTAGAAGTGAGGTTGTGCAGAAGGCTAGGAAGTGGGCTTCACTCGTAGTAGGCGGCTCTGGAGCATGGCAACTTAATGTGAATGATATGGAAAAGTTAGGGATAGATGTACTATTCATAGGTGAGGCCGAAGAGGAAGTCCCGAAATTCTTCAAGAAGCTCATAGAAGAGGGAAGACCTGAAAAACCCGTAGTTATTACGGCTAGTCCAAGCCGCATTATACCTAAGATTAAAGGTGCAACCATATGCGGCTTGATCGAGATATCTAGAGGATGTGGGAGAGGATGTAGATTCTGTACACCTACTCTGAGGATTTTGAGGCATAAACCCTTAGAGGATATTATAAGTGATGTTAAGGTGAATGTTGAAGCTGGTCAGAGGAATATCTGTCTTCATGCTGAAGATGTCTTACAATATGGTGGAACGCCCTTCAAGAAAAGGCCGGATTTAGTACTTAAACTATTCAACTCAACTATGAGCGTTGATGGAGTTAAATTTGTCTCAGTGAGTCATGCGGCTTTAAGCTCCATAGCTGAAAACCCAAGGTTAATATCGGATATCAGCGAAATCTTAGGCTTAACTAAGAGTAAGTGGCTTGGATACCAGACGGGTATTGAGACTGGCAGTGTTAAACTTATAGATAAGCTTATGCATATGAAGCCCTATCCATTTACAGCTAAAGATTGGCCTAATGTTGTTGAAGAAGCTTTTAAGATAAGCTCAGAGTTCAACTGGGTTCCAGCTGCTACTCTAATGCTCAACCTCCCCGGTGAGGAGCCTGAGGACGTTTTAGCGACGGCTGATTTAGTCGATAAGCTTAGGCCCTATAAGAGTTTAATAGTTCCACTGCTCTATGTTCCAATGACTGACTCTTCTAAGCATAAGGCTAGGAGACTTTTAGAAGACGCTGACGATGCATATTGGCAATTGTACTACAGTATATGGCGTCACAATATGAAATGGGTATCCGTTTTAGTTAAGGAATATCTAGCTGAAACAAGTCTTAAAGTAAGTCTACCAGTGAAGCTTTTCATAAGCCTGGTAAAGAACTTCATAAATCCATTGATTGAGCTAAAACTCTCACACATTAAAGCAATAGAGGCTATACAGAGAGCTAAAACTTAAAGGTGGTTTAAGTGGAGGGGAGAACGCTTATAATCTACGATGATGTATTTCTAGATCATTTAACTGGTCCAGAGCACCCTGAGAATCCAGATAGACTTAAAGCGATACTGAAAGGGCTTAAAAACTTCAAATTACTTGAAAATCCTAAAGTCAAAGTTGAAAAGCCTCGAAAAGCCAGTATAGATGAATTATGCCTTATACACAGTAGAGGTTACGTAGACTTCATAGAGAATTTCTGCCGTAATGGAGGGGGGATTTTAGGGACTTGGGGTGGCGGGGTCGTATGTAGCAGAGAGAGCTTTAAAGTAGCATGTTACGCTGTTGGAGGTGCTTTAAAAGCAGTAGACGAGGTCTTAAGTGGAAGATTTCAAAATTCCATCGCTCTCGTTAGACCTCCAGGACATCATGCTTCAATAGAGTTACCCTATGGCTTCTGCATATTCAATAATGTAGCTATAGCCGCTAAGTATCTCATAGATATAAAGGGGGTAACTAAGGTTGCAATACTAGACATAGATGCACATCATGGCAACGGTACTCAGGAGGTTTTCGAAGATACCTCAAAAGTCCTGTATGTAAGTTTCCACCAAGATAGGATATTCCCGGGGACTGGGGCAATCGAAGATATAGGTATAGGAGGGGGGGAAGGGTTTAAAATAAACTTTCCACTTCCACCTTATTCCAATGAAGAAATCTATCTAAAGGCTTTGAACGATATAGTGGGTCCTATATTAAATCAGTTTAAACCAGCCTATATACTAGTTTCCGCCGGATTCGACGCGCATCACCTCGATCCATTAACTGGTTTAGGATTATCAAGCATAGGCTACATCGAAATTTACAAGTGGATTGGAAAAATGGCTGAAGACCTTACGGGTGGGAGGTTCTCGGCTGTTCTTGAAGGTGGTTATGATCATGAGGCTCTTGCAAAGGCTGTTCCATCAGTTGTGGCTACTATGGCGGGTTTAAACGTCGAAGTCGACGATCCACCTCAAACAATGCCCAACAATTTGAAGAGTGTAGCGCTCAGAGTATTAGAGAATGTGAGGAAGATAATGTCTAACTACTGGACGGTTTAAACTTCGACTTCACTAATCCAGTCTCTGTATTTACTGATGTTACCTAAAACCACCTTAAAGTATTGATCTCTTATCTTTCTCGTTATAGGCCCTGGAGAGCCATCTCCGACGACTCGATTGTCTATACTCACTATTGGTGTTATTTCAGCAGCCGTTCCTGTGAAGAAAGCCTCGTCACAAGTGTACAGTTCGCTTCTAGCTATAAGCCTTTCTTGGATTTTAAATCCTAAGTCCTCAGCTAGCCTTATGACTGTGTCTCGAGTTATACCTTCAAGTATACCTGAAACGGTTGGTGGAGTTGAAATTACACCATTCTTTACTATGAATATATTTTCACCGGTTCCTTCACAGACGTAGCCGTGGCTATCGAGGAATATGGCTTCATCAAATCCATTTAAAACCGCCTCAATTTTAGCTAAACATGAGTTTACGTAGTTTCCGCATATTTTAGCCGCCGGAGGTTGGCTATCTATGGCTATTCTACGCCATGAAGATACACAACACTTAACACCTTTCTCTTCCAAGTACTTTCCGAATGGGAAGGCGGCTATGGCGACTTTTACAGGTGCTTTAAGAGGGTTTAATCCTATAACACCGTAACCCCTGTAAACTATCGGTCTAATGTAACAGTTGTCCCTTATGGAATTTGCTTTAACGGTTTCCACTATGGCTTCCTCGATCTGGGCCTGAGTATACGGTATGTTCATATGGAAGATTTTAGCCGAGTTGAAAAGCCTCGTTATATGATCTTTAAGTCTGAACAGTTTTAAAACACCTTTATCCCAATAGCCTCTAATGCCTTCAAACACAGCTGTACCGTAGTGAAGGGCATGAGTCATTATGTGGACTTTGGCCTCAGACCATTCTATGAGCGCGCCGTCCATCCAAATGTACTTAGCCTCGGATATGGACATACAGAAACCTCTTAATAACTCTTTAAGGGATCATTTATTAGCGTTTCTATGAAGTATTTGCTCAAGCGACTCTCTGAGCTCTTCAATAGATTTAAAAATGTAATCCGCATGTACAATTATCCAAGGACTTGGATTTTCCATTTCACATACAACTACCGTTTTCTTCCCAGATCTTTTGGCATAAAAGAGTTCCATGCAAACGCCTGCGCTTAGAATAGGCATGTACGCTAGGAAAACATCGCATCTATCTATGTCTTTAAGGTCTTTTTCAACCAGCATCTTAAGTTTGTCTGATCCAACATCTCTCCGATAAATCAGCCTTTCCCTTAGCCAAGGGTCTAAAACTTCACATCCAGCTTTTTCAAGTATACTTGCTAATATAGCTCTGTATTCTTGCCTATCTTCAAAACCCTGTATCGGACCTGCTAAAAATACCCTAGGCTTCATAAGAAACTGTTATAACAAACGTCTATTTGAAGATTCTACTAGGCGATATTATGACCTATAATCTCGATTATGAAATTGAAGTTTTGAGCAAAATAGTATCTACAAATACAGACGCTGAATCCAAGCTTGGATATCGTGAATGTGCGGAAGTTATAGCTGAAGAGGCTAGAAAACTTGGATTAAGTGTTTCTATATACGATTCGGTGGAATTGGCAACAGATGGTAAGCATAGACCTAACGTCGTAGCTAGACTTAATGTGAATTCGAATCATACGGTTTCATTAGTTACGCACTACGACATCGTACCCGCTGGTGCAGGATGGAGTAGTGACCCATTTAAGTTGAAGGTTGTAGATGGAAAAGCCTATGGTAGGGGGTAGCTGATGATAAAGGTGCCATAGCAGCAGCATTAGGAGCTTTGAAACTGGTAGGTGAAAATGCTAAGATGAATGTGATCCTAATAGCTTCTCCAGATGAAGAAGTTGGCGGTGAACTTGGAGTAGGATATCTCGTGAATCACGTCGGTATCAAATGCGATGAAGCTGTGGTTTTAGACGCAAGCCCAGAATTTGTATCAATCGGAGCATCGGGTGTCGTAAGCGGTTGGATTAAAGTTAAAGGAGTTCAAGGTCATGCTGGTTATCCGCATAAAGCTGTGAACCCCATATATGGCATGGTTCACCTAATAGAGGGACTAGAGGGTTTTTCAAATTTAAGAGCTACAAGACTTTCAAAAATAGATTCACCGCCAAATTCACCCATTAAAAAAGTTTGGGGTAGGTTTACCATAACAATGGTTAGATCTGGTGTTAAGAGTAATGTCATACCAGCAGAAGCCGAGGCCTGTTTTGATATGAGGACATTGCCGGATGAAAATCCGATACACGCAGTCGAAGAGCTTAAAGCTTACTTCACTTCATTGATTAAAAACCTTGGGTTAAATGCCGAAATTTACGGAATCAATATAGGTTCAGGTTACTATACAGAGCCGAGTTGCGATTTCGTTTTAAGATTTAGGAGAACCGTTTCAAAAATCTATGGACGGGAGATTCCAATTGCTGCTGAACTTGGTGGGAATGATGGAAAATTTTTTGCAAATAAGGGAATACCTGTAGTCTCATTTGGATGTATAGGACCCGATACCAATTTCCACGGTGTAGATGAATTCGTACACCTTAAATATATCGCGTTGGTTAGAGATGTACTTTTAGAGTATATCTCCACCTATCCCTAATTTTCCATAACTCTTCTCGCTACGATATGCTTCTTATGTTATCTATTTCAACCCTCAGCGTCCTTACAATATCTTGATAGTTTAATTTTCCATTTTCTATAAGCCACATTGCCTCCTCAAGCTTTCTAGTAGTTTCTTCAGAAATTAATGGACCAAATCTATCGTTTAAGTAACTAAAAACTTTTATGCCCATTCTAGTAGGTATGAGGGATTTTCTATTCTTAGAAGCTAAAATGTACCCTCGTTCAAAGATTGTCTCTACTATCTTGGCGTATGTCGAGGGCCTTCCTATACCCCTCTCCTTCATTAAAGCTATTATATCGCCTTGAGTGTAAAGCGGTACACTGGGAGCCCTCCAATGTCTAACGTTAACTATTTTCACAACACCCTCCTTAACCGGAGGCATTATTTTGATCGGTCTAATGAGGTTAAAGCCGTTTTCGATAATGTTTGAGTATCCTTCTACATCAATGACTTTATCCTGAATCTTAACTTTGAAGGATACCTTTTCAACTTTGACATGTTTCATCTGACTTGCTATAAACCTTTGGAATATAAGCTCGTACAGAGATAGATGTTTATTCGTAAGCCTTTTTGCAAACTTCATAAGTCCTAGTGTCATGAGTTCTCTGATTCTAGTGGCATCTAAACTCTTAGTCGGCCTTATACATTCATGTGCACCCTCAGCATACCAAACTCTAGGTGCCACAAAATCGGAGCCGAATTTACTCGTAATATAGTCTCTAGCTATTTCTATACCCACCTGCGATACTCTGTGGCTGTCAGTTCTATGGTAGGTTATTAAACCTAGCTCGAAGAGGTCCTGGGCTAAAGTCATTGCTTCAGCAGCACTTAAACCCATGTAAGTTGAAACATCTTTAAGCATGGAATCTGTCGTGAAGGGAGGGGGAGGATTAATTTCGACGATCTCCGCTTTAAGATCTGTTATTTCAGCTTGAGCGTTCTTCAGATTCTCCATGTAACGTCTAAGCTCCTTTCTATGCATGCGATCTTCAGATATGATCACTTTGAGACCATTTTCAAGCTTTAACTCGAAAAACTCTCTTATAGAGCGTTTTGATTCGTACATCCTATTTATAATCCATCCTAAAACTGGAGTCTGTACTCTTCCAGCTGAAAGTCTTTTACTTCCAAAGACCTTCCAAAGCTTCTGACTCAGCTCAAAACCTATCCACCTATCTTCAATTCGCCTAGTTATTTGAGCTTCTACAAGGCTCAAATTAATTTCTCTGAGGTTTCTAAGCGATTCTCGAAGCGCTCTTCTAGTAACTTCGTGAAATTCAGCTCGTTTAACTTCGCGCGTGAATGGTTTAATTGCTGCGTATAAATCCCAGGAGATCTTCTCTCCCTCAGCGTCGGCATCTGTTCCAAGTATTACCAGGTCTACCTCTTTAGCCAAACTTCTCAAACTCTCTATTACAGATTTCTTATCGTGAATATTCTCCGAGTCGCATACCGGGCATCTACTAAGATCACTGAAAAACGTATAACCGCATTTTAAACATTTCTTTATAGTCGAGTAAACTGGGGCGTATAATCCATTGACGTCGAGAACGCCGTAGAGACCAATGTCTTCAGTGGTTAAATCCATAATATGCCCCCCTGTTGCCGTTATTGTTAATATGTAATCTCCAGTGTTAACTTCGAAAGCCGTTAGATTTCCTATACGCCTCTTACTCGGCCTGCCGAAAAGCTTAGCTATCGTTCTAGCCTTATTCGGAGATTCAACTATGAATAGGGCTGCTTTTACCAAGTCTTTGAATTCAGCTCTAACTCTTCCATCCATGAGATCCTTTATAGCTTTCCTATCCTCATCAACCCCCTTCACAATATCGTCTAAATTGACCTCTGAGAGGGGACGCCAGTTTATATCTTCTATAAACCAGCGCGTTTCCCTCATCAGACCATTAAAGGCCTTACGATTGTCCACAAGAACGATTGAGAGGCCTCTAGATATGCCACCAGCATACATCCTCGAGGTTCTACCTGAAGCTTGAATATAGGCTACGGGATCTGGTACCACTAGGTAGAAAACGTCACCTTCTCTCTCCAAACTAATATATGGGCTTTCCTCTAAGGCTTTAAGCAATTCTTCTTTAGAAAGAACGTGGCTTAGAAACTTTAAGGCTTCTTCTATCGTTATTTTAGCTCGCTCAGGTATAGGCGGTAGAGGCTCATCTTTAGCTATTGCTTGAGCTATATCATCCTGTACATTCGCAGATATTATACGACTTACCACCCTGAGTTCATTCAGAAGTCTTAAGGCTTCTGCTTGCTCTTTCTCCGGAAGAAGTTCCATTATGTTGGCCAATAGGATTATTGCTTTAGATATTCTAAACCTCCGCTTTACATCGAGGTCGATATGCATCTTGGGAACGCCTAGAAAAATCGCATATCTAACTCTGTAAGGTAGATCTATGCCACGAACAAGAGGGCTTCTATAGGAGGCAACACCTATTAAGACATCGTAGACGCCCTCTGAGAACTTTTCCAACACCCTCTTTCTGACTCTGGTAAGGGCCTCTGCTTTGATATTCCGCTCATTAAGGAAGTTTTTGAACTTATCCGCGTATTCTGCTCCAAGGCTCATAGGGATGTATACTAAACCTCCTGACCCCAGCTTCTCTATGAGCTTGTAAGCATCCTCCTCCAAGTTTTTAGATTCGACGTAGAGATCGGCGACGTTACGCCCAATATCTATTCTAGAAGATATTTCAAAGCCGAGCAGTTCTCTGAATAGGAGGACATGTCTAGTCCTTCTAGCTTTAATAGATGCCCCAGATACAACTAAAACTCCAACCTTCTCCCTCTTAGCTTCAATTTCATTGACAAGCTTAGAAATCTCATCATAAAGCCTGTAAACCTCTGAGAAGCTTCTCTTCCTGAGCTCTCTACTTAGTTCTCCTCTAAGGTTTATGATCATTAGAGCATTTTCTAAATCCTTTTGATCGAAGCCGAGGAGAATTAAAACCTTATCGATATTTTTAGAAGCCCTCAATAGAGAGTCAACATCATCTACAAATATGAAGTCAAATTTAATGTCTTTCAAGAGGTTAAATTTCATATTTAGAAAGTTCAAAGTTGTTACAAGAATGTCATAATTTCCACTTTTTATTCTTTCAAGCTGAGAATTGGCTTCTTTACCCGTTAGAAGGGAGTGGTAATAAGCTATTCTAACATTTAAACCAGTTTTTTCAGAGTACTTTAAAATCCTCTCAGAAACCTGTTTAGCTAAGAGAGCTGTAGGAACCAATATATAGCTTTTCTTATTTCCTTCGCATGCTAAGAATAGGGCCATTATTGACCCAAAAACAGTTTTCCCCATACCAGTTGGAGCTATAAGTGCAAAACTTTTTCCTAAAAATATCCGTCTAGCCCAAACCCTCTGTGCAACCCAAGGTCGGCTATTTGTAGCTTTTTCAAAAAAACTAGCGAATTTATCCAACTGTTCATTCATCGACAGGAGTTCAGCATAGCTTTTACTAAGTTTAACGGGTAAAGTTTGCAAATTTGAACCGATTGCATATTCAACTGGGAGACATCGCCTACACGGTAAACCCATAAATGCTCTATCATCATCGATATCGCCATTACAATTGGGACATAGATTTCTAAAAATCGCTCTCATTTTTTTCTAAAGGAATTTCACACATGGAGTTACATAAAAGTTTACATTAGAAAACATTTAGAAAAATAACAGTTATGAAGCTCAGCCATAATATTATAACCACTATGATTGAGGATGTCCATACACTTTTACTCCACTTAAAGACCTTAGCACCATCCATTGGATCTAAAGGTATCAAATTGAATAGAGCAAGGCTCAAATTTAAACTAACCAGTACGTAGAGTGATAAGGCGGTTAAACTACTACCAGCGTAGAATTTGAGCAGGAACGCGTAAACTATTGCTTGAATTATATTGGTCAATGGTCCCGCGAAAGCTATTTTGCCTATGTGATCTTTATTGATGAATAGCCCAACAACTCTAACAGCTCCAGGAGCTATGATTTTAATCGGAAAAATCACTGATAAAAGTGTTAACAGCAAACCTGGTATGCTTAGTCTAAACTCAGCCCAATATCCCATTTTCTGCGCTACAATTTTATGAGCAAGTTCATGTATCAAGAAGGAGGTTACCATTCCAAGGATTGTTAAAGTCAATAACCCAATGTTTAGGAGGAAGAATGGCATAGCGTTAATAAGCATGGAAAACCCTATGAGGGTGAAAACAGATAACCCAACGGCTAAATGTTTAAGCTCTTTAAGACTGGTCATTTGGAAAATGCTTTCAACCCTAAATCTAGTCGTATCCACATACGTTAGCGGCCTCTTGGGAGCCGTCGGAGCTAATCTAGGAGTATAAGCTCTAAACGTCAAATCACACCTATGGTTTTCCGGAAGTCTATGCTCGTAGCAGAATAGCTTTCCACAGTATGAGCATTTGAAAGGTATGGCGACTTCTATTCCACATTCCTGACACTTAACCAAAAGTTGAACCCCGACTTCAATAACAAGACGTCATTATTAAAAGCTTATCTAATTACAGATTTTGACTTGGGGAAGACCATTCTATATAAACTTATTTAACCGTAGGTTAAGAAAAAGCTTAGGATGACAAATGGGGAGAAGTTCAGATATACGCAAAATATCGTAATTCGAACTGATATATTTATGAGTTGCGGTAAAATGTGTGCACAGGCAGCCCATGCTGCCGTAACGGCTTGTGAAGAATCTAGGAAAATCAATGAAAAGTGGTTTAGAGAGTGGCTTATGGAAGGGCAGAGGAAAGTAGTTTTAAAAGCAAATTCTCTTGATGAGCTCATTAACTTGAAGAGGGAGGCGGATAAGTTGAATCTACCAAACGCTCTAATTGAAGATAGAGGGCTAACGGAGCTACCACCTGGAACAATAACATGTTTGGCCATAGGTCCTGCTCCTAAAGAACTTGTAGACAAAATCACTGGAAGACTTAAATTGATGGACTGATGCCTAAAATTAGAACATTGGTTCTCCTTCTACCGTTAACTTCTTTTTCCTCATTACGTTATCACCACAGCATATTAATACCTAGCATTGCTCCCAACTAATCGAGGCGTTAAGCGTAATTTATATCAACCCTATTAAAACGCCTAAACTAAAAAGCAACGATATTTCTCCTGAAATTGATAGTCAAAGCTCCAGTTAAGATTAGTGACACTTAGTTAAAGATCTTCTGGATTTAGAAGTTAATATTATAGCCATGAGAAACACCGAAGTCTTATAAAACCTACATTATGTTGCTAAAGTTTAATGCTTACATTCAAAAATTAGACTTTTATCGGAAAATTTAGGTTTTCTAAGAAAATCTTACTAAAGTCGGGTTTAATATAGAATTCGATAAATTTTATACGTTTAGCTAAATCTTCAGCTTTAATTCTTTCTTCATATGATACTAAACACATTTTCGCACCAATGCCAGCTGTATTTCCCACTGTTCTAATCCTACTTAGATCCACGTTGGGAAGTAGTCCTATTCTAACGGCGCTTCTAGGGCTTATATAGGAACCGAATGATCCGGCTAAGTAAATGGTGGACAACTCTTCAACTTGAACACCCGCATCCCGCATTAGTAAGGTTAAACCTGTAGCTATAGCTGATTTCGCTAATTGAATTTCTCTAACATCCCTCTGAGTTATAGTTATAGCGTTTCCAGTACCGCTTTCCTTAGAATCCGCTACTACGAATTCGTAGTCTTTACCGGAGTTTATGAAGAGATTTGGAGATTTCAAAACATTAAATCTACCGTTTCTATCTAGGAGACCAGCATCTAAAAGCGATGCTAAAGCATCTACAATACCTGAACCGCATATCCCCATTGGTTTTACGCCTCCTATTACTTTATACTTCACGATGTCAGAATCTATGTAGATTGTCTCTATTGCTCCTAAACCAGCCCTCATACCGTGTTTTATACGGGCCCCTTCAAAAGCTGGTCCAGAAGCGCAACTGCATGCATAGAGGTCTTTACCGTTATTTAGGATGATTTCCGTGTTCGTTCCAATATCTATCACAACACTCGGTTTATTAGATTCATAGATTCTAGTTGCAAGAGCATCAGCAATAGCATCTGCCCCTATAAACCCTGCTACAACAGGCAGAAGGAATAGATTTCCAGACTCGTTTATATTCAAGCCTATCTCAGACGCCTTCACATTTATAGAGTTCTGTACGACTGGAGTGAAGGGAGCTAATCCAAGGGTTTTGGGGGGTATTCCAAGGAATATATGATGCATAGCTGTATTTCCAACGGCTACAACCTCGTATATGTCTTGGGGAGATATGTTCACGTCTCTACAAAGTTCCTCTATCAATTGGTTAATACCTCCAACAACGGCCTTCTGGAGCTGAATGGTTCTCTCATAGTCTGAGGCATAAGTTATCCGTGATATTACGTCTTCTCCGAAACTTATCTGAGGGTTTAACATAGATTTGACAGCCTCTGTTTCACCAGTTTTCAAATTTATGAGGTATGCAGCTAATTTGGTTGTTCCAATGTCTACAGCAAGACCGTAGATTCTTTTAACCCCATCAGCGGGTAAGACATCTAATATGCCGAGATCTTTATGATAGATCACTCTTACACCCCATCTACTTTCCCTTAAAACAGATGGAAGCTTTTTCAGAACCGTAAGTCGTGGAGCTACGTACGATTCAACTTTTAATGCATCTAAAACTCTACTATAGTCTGATTTAAGATCGGATAGCGTCGGTTTTTTAACCTCGACTATGACTTCTTTAACAGCTGGATCAACCAATATTGGTAATTCTAAACCCTCTACTGCTATCTTGAAAAAGTGGATGGTGGCCTCCGCTGGAATTTCTATTTCAACGTCTTCTAATATTTTTGCTTGACATGCCAGTCTAAAACCATTTGAAAGCTTTCCACTGAGTAGTTTGAGTTCTTGTTCAGATGGAGGTGAAAGCTTTCCCCTAACCACTTTTATGACACATTTACCGCATATGCCCAGACCGCCACATATACTCTGAAGCACTATACCGTTTCTTCTAAGAGATTCTAGAACCGTCTCATTCATTTTAGTCTGTATTCTTAACCCGATGGGTTGAACAGTAAGCTTAGGCAACATTCCACCTCCCATTCTCAATAAGGGCTGTTGCTAGAATTGGTAAAGCTATGGTGAAATCACATGGAACGACAACTCTATAAGACTCTTGTTTAACTTTACCCCAGCTTATAGCTTCATCTGGAGTTGCACCAGATAAACCCCCATATTCGGGTCTATCCGTAGTTATACTAACTACATACGTCAGAGGTTTTCCAGCCGTCATAATTGCTTGGTTAAGATAATTCTTAGGAACTCCTCCACCAAGTATAAGTGCTCCTGTTTTTTCAGAATCCCATATTAAATCAAGCAATTCTATTTGATCTTGGAAAAGGTCTACTTTGAAATTGGAGTTGCGACTATGCATGCTGATGTGCAATCCGAGTATGCTGTCATTCAATGTTGGACAGAATATCGGTACGTTCACATCACTACATGTCTTAAGAATAGAGTTTCTATCTGAAATGATGCTCCCTAATGTGCTTAAAAACTCCCTACTACTCATAGTCTTTCTCGGAAGATTGTTTAGAATCTCCTTAAGTCTTTTCTCCAGCACTAGAAAACTCTCAGTCTTAACGTAGACGTCGTATATTCGGCTTAAACCCCTCTTCTTAAGCTCTAAATCGTCAACGTAAGGGCTTCCTTTGAAATGTCTCTCACCAAATGCTTCAAGTAAATCGTGCGTTAAATTGGCACCTGTGGTGATTACAACGTCAAATAATCTTGCTTTAATCATCGCGGATATTGTAAACCTTAAACCTCCAGGAACAGCTGCTCCAGCAATTGTCAGAAATTTTAAGCACTCGCGATCCTTCGACATTCTATCGAGTATTTGATATGCTTCGTAAAGTTTCCTAGCTGTAAAGGAGCCGTTTCCAAACTCTTTCAAAAGCATTGAAACGGTCATTTTTGGCTCAACTTTTATATGCTCAATTGGATTTAACATCTCTTCTCTATCTAAGAGAAGAAGAACGAATAAATTTATCTAAAAGGAGAGAGCAGTATGTATCAAGGTTACCGTTGAGTGGTGAGAAGTATAGGGTTGAAATTAAAACTCTAGAAAAGCCTATGAAGGTTAATCCAGATTTTCTAAACGATGTAAAGGGGATTAGCCCAAAACTTTTGGGGAGGATGAAGAAGGAGGCTGTAGAATGTCCAGTGAAGAAGACCATCATACCGTTCTTAGAGTGCTTCATATGTAGCAATTTCATTACAAGGGTGAGGGGGATAGTTTACTGCAAAGGTGAACTACTTTGAAGCTTGAAGCTAGACACGTATTTTTAACCATAAACTTAACGCTTTTCACAATACTTCTTTATTATCTTTGGTTTATTGCCCTTCCACGGTATACACATACGTACTATTACGAAGCTATTAGGAACACTATAACTTTAGTATCCATCTTACTTCTAGTAGCTATGCTACTTTCATCAATCCTCATACTTAGAGTAGGTAGGGAGGAGCAAGAAGAGATGGATATTGGGAAGGGAAGTAAACTAAGTCTTCCTTAAAAGACTGAGTTCTTCAGCAACATCTCCTAAACTTAGTTGTATAAGCCGCTCTTGACTCGGCACACCATCTTCATTCCATCCTCTAAGCTCATAATACTTTGGCAACATTTTCTCTAGTTCAACCACCTGACCTGCAGCACCACCACTTTTGAGAGGCTCTTTGAGAAGCCTATACGGAAGAATATCATCCCTAGCAGTTACACCTCTCTTCACGTTAATTACTCGCTTAAGATTGTAGATTCTCTCACCAGCCTCAGCAAGTTCCTTAACAGTCTTATATCGACCAATAACCATTGATAGTATTGCTACTACGGCAGCCGGAGGGATGAATGCAAATTTACAGAGTATCAGCGAATCTAAGACGTCATGCCAATCCTGCATAATCTTAACCACTCTAGGTTTTGATTCTAAATCGAATCGGTAAATCCGTTCATGTATACCTAAATCTGGTATACGCTCACCTTGCTCTATTATGAATACTTCACCTCTAAGGTGGCATGCACCCCTATGAGAGGTGGCGTATTGAAGACCCATGCCCTTGAAAGCTCTAGGATCGTGCATGGGGATCTCCAACCCTTTAACATGCATAGCTATCTGCTTAGCTTCTCCCCCTATCTCCTCCGACATCCTTTTAACACCCTCTGCTAGGAAGGCGCCAATACCTTCACGGAAGGCTATTTTCTTTATAAGTTGTAGGATTAAATCGGGTTTTCCCCATTCTATTCTTAAACCATCAACTTCCCTGGATACTAGCCCTTTATCGCAACACTCCATTAAGAATGCTATGGAAACGCCAGTTGTTATGGTATCTATTCCATACCTGTTGCATAGCTCGTTGGCCTTAACTATGGCCTCAATGTTATCATTTAAGCAGAGAGCCCCAAGCGAAGCGACTGTCTCATATTCAGGGCCCATCCCCTCCTCCGTCTTATACGGACCATTTTTCACTTCAACTATCCTGCCACATGCTATTGGACATCTGAAGCAAGCCCAATTCCTCTTTAAAACCTTTTTCGCCATAGCTTCTCCAGAAATGTTTTCAATTCCACTCCAAACACCTTCTGTAAAATGTTTTATAGGCACGTCTCCGTATTCGTACATAATGCTCATAATTCCATCAGTACCATATGACGAATATATCTGAACGGTGGGGTGGCTTCTGATAGTTACGTAGAGTTTTTTCACGTATGACGTAAGCTTATCTTCTTCGGCTGCTGGAATAACTTTAATAGAGCCTTTGACAGCTATGGCCTTGAGGTTTTTCGAGCCCATAACGGCTCCAAGGCCGCATCTACCAGCAGCCCTACCCTTATCGTTTATGATATTTGCATATTTAACGAGGTTTTCACCAGCCGGTCCAATAGATGCTACTTTAACATCTGGACTTAGCTCTTTCTTTAAAGCATCTTCACAACTATAAGTGTCTAAACCCCATAAGTGTCTAGCGTCCACTATCTCGCAACCAGACTCATGTATCCATAAGTAAACTGGCTTATCGGATTTACCTTCAACCACCACTCCGTCAAAACCAGCGAATTTAAGCTCAGGCCCCCAATATCCTGCTGCATGCGATTCAGCCCATATACCAGTTAAAGGTGAGAGCGCGCAGACAGTGTATCTGCCAGCTGAGGGTGTTATTGTACCAGTTAAGGGCCCAGTCATGAAAATCAATTTATTAGATGGATCTAAAGGGTCTATATCCATTGGCGTTTCCCTGTAGATCAACCAAGCTGCATATCCGCTTCCACCTATAAACCTCTCGGTTGCACTTTCATTTAAAGGCTCTACGAGTATTGATTTACTGTTCAAATTAACTCTTAATATCCGACCGACGTATCCTCCTTTAAATGGCATCGTCTAGAAAATATAGAGATAAGAGATAAAACTTTTTACCTGATAGACGGACTTAAATAATGGAGTGTTTTGGTCAAAATAGCTGTTATAGGTGCGGGTAGTATAGCGTGGTCTATGACTTTAATCCGAGACTTATGCGCTACTCCAAGCCTATGGAAGAGCACTGTTTTGTTAATGGACATAAATGAAGAACGTTTAAACTTATGCTATATTGCGGCTGAGAGATACGCATCTGAAGTTAAAGCGGATTTAAGATTTAATAAGACCACGGATAGGAAGGGGGCGATTAAGGACGCGGATTTCGTCATAAATACCGCCATGGCCGGAGGGCATCAATACTATGAGAAGATGAGGGAGATATCTGAGAAGCACGGCTACTACAGGGGGATAAACAGTGTAGAGTGGAATATGGTTTCAGACTACCATACGATTTGGGGGTATTATCAACTTAAGTTAATGATTGATATAGGTAGAGATATGGAGGAGCTATGTCCAGATGCATGGCTTCTCCTACTCGCAAATCCGGTTTTCGAAGGCACTACTCTATTATCAAGAGAAACGAAACTGAAGGTCGTAGGGCTCTGCCATGGACATTTGGGATATAAAGAAATGGCTAGGGTAATGGGGCTTGATTTAAAGGAAACAGAAGTTGAATCCATAGGCTTAAACCATGTGATCTGGATGACGAAATTCCGTTACAAGGATGAAGATGGATACCAGCTCTTAGACGAGTGGATTGAGAAGAAGGCAGAAGATTATTGGAAACTATGGAGGCAAACCCAGAGAAATCCATTTGACCTGCAGATGTCTCCCGCAGCGGTGGATATGTACAAAAAGTATGGGTTATTTCCAATAGGAGATTCCGTGAGAGGAGGGACATGGAAATACCACTGGAATCTGGAAACTAAGAGGAAGTGGTTTGGACCTACCGGTGGTCCAGACTCTGAAACGGGTTGGGCAATATACTTGAAATGGCAGAGGAGGAGTCTTGAAAATATAGCTAAACACATCAGAGATCAATCCACTCCTTTAATCAAAGTATTCCCACCACGTAGGAGTGAAGAATCAGTTGTACCTATAATGGAATCCATTGTCACTGACAATAGGGGAATATACCAAGTCAATATTTTGAATAAGGGAATGGTGAGGGGTATTCCAGATGATGTGGCTGTAGAAGTACCTGTTGAAGTTGATGGGAGAGGAGTTCATAGAACATACTCGGGAGAACTACCTAAACGTGTAATGAAATACGTCATAACTCCTAGGATTATGAGGATGGAGTGGGCACTTGAAGCCTTCCTAGAAGGAGGTAGGGACCTCTTATTTGAATGGTTGATAGTAGACCCAAGGACTAAATCGAACGAGCAAATTGAGGAAACGATAAATGACATACTATCACTACCTGAGAATGTAGAAATGGCAAAACACTTTAAGTAGGAGGAAGATGAGCAACATTTAAAAATGCATGAGAGTGTTATTTGGGAATAATTTTATAGAAAAACTTATAAGCAAACCCCTAGCATTTGTTTTCAAATGCTGTTGTCCAACATGAAAAACGTTACAATATATCTTAAGAGGTTCTATATTACTGTAGGTTATAGTTTTTGACCTAAACCTCTAGTTGAATTGGAGGTGGTGTTGGGGGATCGCCATGGTTTCTGAACGTATTGTTGTCGTGAAATTTGGTGGGAAAACCCTCTCCAATGGTTTAAGAATTAGGAGAGCTGCTGAGATGATCGCGGACGCTTATAAGAAGGGGATTAAGCCCATAGTAGTAGTTTCAGCTATGGGCAGTACAACAGATGATCTACTAAGTACAGTTAAAGAGGCGACAGGAGGAGCAGTCTCAAACGACATTCTAGATGATATCCTTTCAATGGGTGAGAGGACGAGTGCTAGAATATTTACCTCAGCTCTTAGATCTTTAGGTCTAGAATCTGTATACTTAGACCCCTATATGGAAGATTGGCCTATAATCACGAATAGTAAATTTGGGAATGCTGATCCCCTGATACCGGAGACTTACGCTAAACTAAGAAGCGTTTTAATACCCTTGGTAGAGAAGGGCATTGTACCGATTGTACCCGGATTTATAGGTAAAACTTTGGATGGGCGGGTAATAACTTTAGGAAGAGGGGGAAGTGATTTGACAGCTATACTCATAGGTGGAGCCTTAGATTTAAGGGAAGTTATATTTGTCTCGGATGTAGATGGTATAATGACTGGCGACCCTAAGATTGTAGAAAATCCTAGGTTGATTAGGGAAATCGAAGTAAAGTCGCTTATAGGTTTAGCTGATTCTGATGTAAAGTTCCTTAAGAGAAAGACTTTGAAGTATAAGCCTTCCAATGTTGACATTAAGCTCATAAACTTTATGAATGGAAGCGTAGACGTTGAGGGTACTGTTATCAAAGGCTCTTTTCCAAATCCGAATTCGAACTCAAGACTTGAGGTTGAAGTGTATAAGGAACCTATAGCCGCTTTAACAGCAGTAGGTAAAGGCATTTTAAGTAGACCCGACGTCTTAGTTGAAGTCTTTAAATCGATCAGAGAGACCGGTATACAGCCGATAGGCGTTACAACAGATTCGGAATCTATAGTAATTTACATTTCTGAGTCTAAGAGTTTGGATATAGCTAAGAAAGTTCACGCTATTGTCTTAAAAAACCCGGATACTCTTATAGCAGTTGCTCTAAGAAGGAGCTTGGCCTTAATTAGTATTAGAGGTATTGGTTTAGAGGAGACTCCAGGTATTATTGGAAAGATAACGGAGCCCCTTGGGAGAAAGGGGATAAATATTCATGGCATTTTCACAATAACGTCTACCATAAATCTCATTGTAACTCAAGATGATGTTGAACAAGCGTGTAAACTTATAATGGATGTCTTAAGCACGGTGAATGGAAATGATTAACGTGATGGTTTTAGGAGCGACTGGAGTAGTAGGTCAGCAGTTTCTAGTAGCTTTAGCAAATCATCCCTGGTTTAACGTAGTTAAACTCATAGCTTCACAGAGATCAGCTGGTAAAAAGTACATAGAAGCGATCAGAGATGAGTCTACCGGTTCCATCAGATGGTATTGCGATGAAGCGTTACCTGAGCAGTTTAAAGATGTGATTGTTGAAGCTTTTGAGGATAGTACGTTAAAGGATGTTGACCTAGTTTTTTCAGCTGTAGAATCAGATGTAGCTAGAGAAATTGAGCCGAAAATAGCTAGAGAAAAACCTGTAATAAGTACAGCTTCTGCATTTAGGTATGAAGAAGATGTCCCCCTCATGATTCCAGGTGTAAACGATGAACATTCTGCTCTAATAGAAGAGCAGAGACGTAGGAGAGGATGGAATGGATTTATAACCCCAATACCCAATTGTACTACAACGGGTTTAGCGATAACACTTAAGCCAATTATGGATAGGTTTGGAATTAAACTCGTCTTAATGACATCTATGCAAGCACTCTCTGGAGCTGGCAGGTCTCCGGGGGTCATAGGGTTGGATATTTTAGACAACATAATCCCCTATATACCTAAGGAGGAGGAGAAGGTTCAAACAGAGGTTTTAAAGATACTAGGTAGTTATGACGGGAAGACTGTTCGACCAGCAGACTTCAGAGTGAGCTGTACATGTACAAGAGTCAATGTTAGAGATGGACATACTGAAAGCGTCTTTCTTTCGTTAAAGGAAAAAGCGAGCGTTGAAGAATTTAAGAGGACTTTAAGGGAATTTAAAGGTTGCTCAAATATGGGTTTACCTTCAGCTCCTAAGAGGATGATTATAGTTCATGACGACCCTTACAGGCCTCAGCCCAGACTTGACAGAAACTCAGAAGGGGGAATGGCTACAGTTGTTGGAAGGGTTAGAGAAGACCCTGCTCTAGAAAACGGTATAAAGTATATACTGTTATCTCATAATACTAAAATGGGGGCTGCGAAAGGCGCAGTCCTCTTAGCTGAACTCCTATATAAAAAGGGGTTTATATGACGCTAAAGGGGGTGGTTTAACTGATCGGAAAAATTAGGAGGTTGTCTAGAATATTTAGAAGTGATGGAAAAACCGTGATAGTACCGATGGATCATGGCGTAACCCTTGGACCCATCGTTGGCATTGAGAACATTTCTAAGATTGTTGAAAAGCTTAAGAAGGGTGGTGCCGATGCCGTACTTGTCCATAAGGGATGGGCTAGATTGATAGATACGAGGGGAATATCGCTGATTCTTCACATGTCAGCGAGTACAACGCTTGGACCTGATCCAGATTGGAAAGTAGCAGTAGCCTCTGTAAAAGAGGCCGTGGCACTGGGTGCCGATGGAATTTCCATACATATAAATATTGGATGTGAAAAAGAGCCTGAAATGCTGAGCTTACTAGGTGCTGTTTCAGAATCTTGCGAAGACTGGGGTATGCCTCTTCTAGTCATGGCATATCCTAGAGGACCTAAAATATCAAATCAACATGATCCTGAACTCGTCTCGCATGCAGCTAGAGTAGCGGCAGAACTAGGGGCTGATGTTGTTAAAACAAATTACACTGGAAGTGTTGAAAGTTTTAGAAGAGTCGTTAATGGATGCCCTATTCCAGTCGTCATAGCGGGTGGGCCTAAGGTAAATTCAGACAGGGAATTGCTTAACATGATTAAAAGCTCTATAGATTCAGGTGGAGCTGGTGTTTCCATTGGTAGAAATATCTTTCAGCATGAAAAGCCTGACCTTATAACTAAAGCGATAGTAGGCATTGTTCACGATGGGATGGACGTTGAAGATGCTATGAAAATACTACATGGCGGTTAGAACTTGAGTAAGGAACTTTGGGTTAAATTGAGGGAAGATCAGAGAAATTTAGGAGAATTTATCGATGAAGTTAAAGAATTTGTCGATTTTTTCCTAATTTCCGACTGGAAGCTTATATCTAAAGATAAACCACCAAATGTTAAAGTAGTATCGAAAACTGGTGGAGATTTAAAACTTATAGACCGTGTAGATGAAGCTTCTCCAGGCTCATGTTTAACAGTGGAAGTCTCTAGTAGAGAGGATGAATGGAAGATACTTGAAGGGTCAAATAGGGGATGTAATTATGTCATAATCAAATGTTTGAACTGGAAAATTATACCTTTAGAGAACGTCGTGGCTAGACTTCATGGAAAGACAAAGATAATAGCTGAAGCTTCGAGTGTAGAAGAGGCTGAAACCCTAATTAACGTCTTGGAAGTTGGGGTGGACGGCGTTTTAGTGGAAAACGTAAACCCTGAGGATATTAGAAGGCTTAGTAGAGCTATTAGAAAGAGAGCTAACCGCTTAGAGTTGAAAAGTGCAAAGATAGTACTTATTAAACCCGTTAAACTTGGAGCACGGGTATGTTTAGATACATGTGATCTTTTAAGTGAAGGAGAAGGTGTCCTAGTAGGATGTCAATCATCAGGGCTTTTTCTAGTAGAGGCTGAAGTTCATGGAAATCCATATGTGGAAGCCAGACCATTCAGAGTAAATGCAGGACCACCAGCACTCTACATACTTGTTCCAGAAGGTAAGACTAGATATTTATCTGAGCTTAAAGCCGGAGATACCATTTTAACTGTTAAAAGGGATGGAACCTTCAGAGAAGTTGAGCTGTGTAGGGTCAAAATAGAGTGGAGACCTCTCAAACTAGTTGAAGTCGAATATGCTGGTGCGATCTATAAAACCGTCGTGCAGGATGCTGAAACCGTAAGGTTTGTGACTAGCGATGGGTCTAAATCCATAACTGATCTTAAAATTGGTGATGAAGTTCTCCTATATACTCAAGAGGGGGGTAGACATTTCGGAACACTTGTGAAATCTGAGAGGATAATCGAAAGATGAGGCGTTAAGCTTGATTAAAACCTATAGGATATGTGTACCTGTAAAAGCTGAAGATGTACACAGTGCCATTAAGATGATTATGGAAGCTGAAGAACTTATGGTGGATTTCATAGAGGTTAGAATGGATTATATGAAGAATATTGGCAATTTGTCAGATATCACGGGTTCAACGAATACTCCACTTATAGCTACGTTCAGACCTAAAAGACAAGGAGGGTTATTCGATGGTAAAGATGAAGAGAGGATTAAAGTGTTAGAGAGGTCTATTAACGCTGGTTTCGAATACATAGATTTAGAGCTCGATACGAGTGGATTAGATAAAACAGTTGAAGATTTTAAGAGTATGGGAGTAAAACTCATAATTTCCCATCATGATCTTAACCGTACCCCGACTATTCTAGAGCTTAGATGGCTTCTCTCAAGAGAATTGAGTCATGAGCCCGATATATGTAAATTGGTCACTTACGCCAACAATCTAGAAGATAACTTGATGTGTTTAAAGTTCTTATCAAGATTTAGTAGAAATGTGAAGTTGGTCTGCTTCGCCATGGGTGAATTGGGTTTGATATCTAGAATTTTAAGTCCACTTTACGGTGGATTCTTTACATTTGCCTCCTTGAAGAAAGGATTGGAAACAGCTCCAAGTCAGCTCACCGTTGATGAATTAAGAACCATCGTTAAGGTTATGGAGGCTGTTGGATTTTGAATATGGATGGCAGAACGGGGCTTTTATGTCTCATAGGAGACCCTGTTGATCATTCTCTAAGCCCTTTAATGCATAATATCGCTTTGAGAGAGCTTGGTTTAAATTACGTTTACATGGCGTTTAGAGTGACTAAAGATAAACTTAGTCAAGTTGTTGAGGCTTTCAAAGTCATAGGTGTTAGGGGGTTTAACGTAACGATGCCTTTAAAGAAGGACATAATACGCGTTTTAGATGAAGTAGACAGTAAGGCGTTGAAAATAGGCGCCGTCAATACTGTAGCGAACAGATCTGGAAGATTTATCGGATTCAACACCGACGGTATAGGTGCCATCAAAGCGCTGGAGAAAAATAACGTTAAACTGGATGGAGTTTATGTAGTTCTATTAGGCGCAGGCAATACGGGTAGGGCAATAGCGTATGCCTTGATGGATAGAGACTGCAACATAGCTATACTTAATAGAACTGTTGAAAGATCCAAGATGTTAGCAATGGAGATTTCTAACGGAAATGCCAGAGTTGAATGGGGATCTTTAACTGAAGAATCGCTAAGAATTCATCTTTCAAAAGCGGATGTCGTTATAAATTCTACGTCTGTTGGAATGAAGCCTATGGACAATGAAACGCCCATTCCTAAAGATTTATTGAGAAGGGATCTCATAGTTTTTGACATCGTTTACAGTCCTCTTGAAACAAGACTTTTAAAAGAAGCTAGAGAAGTAGGCGCTCAAACAATAGATGGGTTGGAGATGCTTTTAAATCAAGGCTTAGAATCCTTCAAAATATGGTTTGGAGTATATCCTCCAATTGAACGTATTGTAAATGCTCTAGAAAATGTTAGAAGGGGATATTTTGCCAGTAGGTAAGGCTGTAGCTTACGGTGCTGTTACAGTCGTTAACGCCTTGGCTACGGGCAGGGGATCTGCTTTAGGTATAAATCTCTGGACTAAAGCGACAGTTAAGCTTACAGATAAACCGGGCGTCGTGGATGGAGTTATAGTGTCAGACCATATGGAAGATAAAACGCTTATGGAAAAATGTGTTTTAAAGGTTCTAAGGAAATTTAATCTCGATGGAGTTTATGGTGCATACGTTGAAACGATATCGAATATACCGATAGCTAGGGGATTGAAGAGTAGCAGTGTTGCTTCTAATGCTATAGTTTTAGCTACTCTTGACGCTCTGAATGAAGAATTATCAGATGACGAAGTGCTTAAACTGAGTGTTGAAGCCTGTATTGAAGCTGGTGTGACAGTCACGGGAGCGTTAGATGATGCGTCGGCTTCATACTTGGGAGGGATGACGGTTACGGATAATAGAGCTATGAAGATATTGAAACGGTTTGAAATAGATGAGGATATCAAGGTTTTAATTCACGTCCCTACGTTTAAACGATACACAACTAGGGTGGACTTATCTAAGCTTAAACTCATGTCTGAAGAGTTGGACATAGCCTTTAGAGAAGCCATGGAAGGGAGATGGAAGACTGCGATGGTGTTGAACGGTTTAATATGCTGCTCGGCTTTAGACTACAGCATCAAACCAGTTTTAAATGCTTTAGAAGTTGGAGCATTAGCATCCGGGTTATCCGGTAAGGGGCCAGCTATCGTTGCATTAACATATCAAGACTCCGTAGATTCCATAAAAAAGGCTTGGAGCAATTTAGATGGACAATTGATAGAAACGTCTGTTAACAACAGAAAAGCCCATACGTTGGAGTGACGATTATGATTACCATTATAAGGAGAAGCTACATCGATGGCGTTTTAAACGCGCCTCCGTCAAAATCTCAAACCCATAGATTTTACATAGCAGCCATGTTATCTACCGGGGAAAGCGTTATCGAACGGCCTTCCATATGTTCGGATACAAAAGCTACTCTAGACGCTATTAAACGTATGGGATGCGCAGTTACAGCTGAAAAGTCTACCGTGAGAATATTAAGTGATGGGATGCCCAAGCCTCCTGAAGATATTATAAATTGTCACGGTTCTGGGACGACATTAAGAATCCTAACTGCAGTATCCTCTCTAGCATCCGGTATGACTATTCTTACGGGGAATAAATCTCTAAAACGGAGGCCAATGCGTCCCCTACTTAATGCCCTCAGAAAGCTAGGGGTTGTATGTTATTCTGCTCCTAATGAAAAACCACCGATAGCTGTCATAGGTGGAACTATTAAGGCTGGATGCGTGGAGATCGGCGGCGACTTAAGCTCACAATACGTATCAGGTTTATTATTCACCCTCACTAAAGTCAATGGTAAATCTAACATCAGATTGACTACTCCACTTGTTTCAAAGCCCTACGTCGACATGACTATCGATGTTCTACGTATGTGTAACGTAGACGTTTATGTTTCCAAAAACTATAGAATGTTCGAATTAAACGGCCCCGCTGATTTTAAACCATTTAGATGCATTGTTGAGGGTGATTATTCGTCAGCGGCTATGTTTATTGTTGCAGCAGCCATTACTGGAGGGAGGGTGAGGATTAATAACCTTAGAAGAGGAAGTCTTCAAGCAGATAAAGCCATAATAGACGTCATTAAGACAATTGGATGTCAAGTAGAAATTGGAAACGATTACGTAGTCGTCGAAGGAACCTTAGATGCTTTAGAGCCGTTTGAATTCGATGCAACAGATAGCCCGGATCTCGTACCCCCACTTGCAGTTTTAGCATCCTCTTGCAGAGGAGCGTCTACAATTAAAGGAATTTCAAGGTTAAGGTTTAAGGAGTCTAATAGAGTCGAAGCTTTAACTTCTCAACTATCTAAAATGGGGGTGAAGATCGAAGCCTATGATGATTGTATGCGAATTTATGGATCTTCAAAGATCAAAGGTGCTGTTATAAATCCGTATGGTGATCATAGAATAGCAATGGCATGTTCAATAATGGCTTTAAAGGCCGAGGGCGAAACGGTCATAAGAGACGCTTTGTGTGTGAAAAAATCTTATCCAGAGTTCTTCACCGATCTAGCTAAACTCGGAGCACAAGTAGAATTGAGAAGACGGCTATGACGACATGTTGTAACAATTTTTAAAATGTTGAAGCCACTATAAGGCCGTAGTTTTTCTTAACGTCTTTGAGAGTGCTTACAAACGCTCTCAGAAGGGAGTTTAAAACAGTAGCTGGATATGGAGAGAGAGCTACTTTAGACCAATCCACGTAAAGCTTAGTTGGAGGGTTTTCGATAACGCATTTTCCAATTTCAGCTTCACCTTTCATCAATTTCTCAACGTACTCATTGCAGTTAGTATAGCCGCATCTTTCACAATCCAATTTAGGCAATTTTGAGATGTACTCTTCAATGATAAACTGTAAGATTTCATTCATGACGTTTTCACCTTCAACATTGACGAAACGAGCGTTAGGATATAGTTTGAAGGATGCTTCTCTAATGTCTTCAGGGCCTATTATCATTTTTACAAGAGATCTATCTAAATCTATGTTAAGATGCTCTTCTCTTAATGCCGTTAAGATCTTAGGATATGGAGAGCTTTTAAATCCTTCATAAAGGATTACATGCGGGTTCAAGATATCTAAAAGTGCATCTAAATTGAAGCCGCGATTGAATAACAACACATTATCGTATGGCGATTGGTATGCTATCGCCAGGGGCTTTGAATTTAAGAGCCTAGCAGTACTCTTAATAGTCAAATCTATTCTTTCGTGAGAATGCTTAACTACAACTACTCTAAGCTCTCTTGAAGCCAACATCCTAATTATGGAAGCTAATAGCCTAGTCTTACCTGTTCCCTTAAAACCTACCACGCAGATTCTTAAAACCATGATCGATCTGAAAGCTGACTGGAAACTTAAATAGCAGATTCCTCAACTTTCGCTTCGAAGTCTTCGGGTTTAAGTGGGAGATCCCCATCCTTAGGAATCACTCCTTTAACCCTCAGGAATTCTCTAGCTAGAAGCCAGAAAACCATGGCTAAGGCTCTTCTACCCTTATTGTTCACTGGTATGACTAAATCAACATTCTTAAACAAGTTGTCTGTATCGCACAGTGCTACAACTGGTATTCCGATCATAGACGCTTCTCTAACGGCCTGCTCATCCGCATTTGGATCTGAAACAAGTAAAACCTCAGGCTCAATGTAATATTTGAGGGAGGGGTTTGTAAAAATGCCTGGCAGAAACCTTCCAACAAGAGGCGTCGTATGCGTAAGTTCGCAAAACTTTAAGACAGGCATTCTAGCGTACAGTTTGGTTGATGCAACAACTATCTTTTCAGGAGGCTCAAATCTAGCGAGGAACATAGCCGCTAGCTTAATTCTCTCACACGTCTTGGCAATATCTAAGACGCATAATCCATCTGGTCTGACTTTAAAGATAAAAAGCTTCATATGTCCAGTTTTAATTCTAGTACCTATTTGAATACCATATGGCAATAGTACCTCAAGAGGTAATAGAAGCTCCTCTTTTGATTCATATTCATCGGACATTATTTTACACCTACTTTATGCATAGATGCTTGACTTCCCATGTGTTCTTCAATCCTAAGAAATTCGTTTATCTTAGCTATCCTCTCCCCGCCTAATACACCTATTTTAACTATGGGGCAGTTAAATGCTACCGCTAAGTGAGCTAAATGTCCGTCAACGGTCTCACCGGATCTGTGTGAGAATACCGTTATATACCCGTGTTTCTGCGCTAGTTTTGTGGCTTCGTAAGCATCTGTTATCGTACCTATCTGGTTTGGCTTTATTATCACGGTGTTTCCAGCACGCATATCTATGCCTTTCTTAAGCCTTTCTACGTTTGTAACGAATATATCGTCTCCGCATATCATACATTTATCTCCAACTTTCTCCGTAAGTTCTCTAAAACCTTCAAAATCTTCTTCATGGAGTGGATCTTCGACATATACCAACTTATACTTATCTATACATTCGAGGATGTAGTCTATTTGTTCACCCTTGCTCAAGGGCTTACCGTACTTGTACATGTACTTGCCTTTTTCCTCATCCCAGAATGAAGAAGATGCTAAATCAACGCCAAACCTTATTTCAAAACCAAGCTTTTCTGATGCACGTTTAACTGCTTCAGCTACTGCTTCAAATGCCTCGTCATTGCTTAGTCTAGGAGCCCAAGCACCTTCATCTCCCCTTCCTCCAAAGAAGGGGATATTTCTCTCCTCTAAAACCCTACGAAGAGCTCTGTGAACTTCACGATTGCCGATATAAGCTTCTTCAAATTTCTTAGCTCCTACTGAAAGTATCAGGTATTCTTGTATATCTGGACAACCTTCACCAGTGTGTTTACCTCCACCTAGCACATTGCCTAGAGGGTATGGAAGATTTTTAATCATAGTTCCACCTATATGCTGATACATTGGTATTCCGAGAGTTTTTGATGCAGCATCTGCTACCGCTAAGGATACGGCATACGCTGTATTTCCGCCTATTTTTGAGAAGTTGTTTGTCCCATCGATCTCTCTTAAAGCCTTATCGATATCTATCTGATTTGAGGCATCTAAACCTATTAGCCTTGGCTTGACTAGCATTAGTACTCTCCTCACGGCTTCTTCAACTCCACCTTCAGGATATGATACAGCCTCCCATTTACCCTTACTGGCTCCCGCTGGTGCTGAAGCTCTGCCGACGGCTTTACGGGTATATACCTCGACTTCTATAGTTTCTGATCCTCTACTGTCGAAAATTTTCCTAGCTTTCAAATCTACGATACATGTTTCACTCATTACTAATACTCCTCCTGACCATGAAGTATTGAAGGATATCATCTATTACTTCAACGTGAGATATCAATACAGACCTACAACAATACCTTTTAACACCTAAATCGTCTAAAACCTTACCTGGGTCTTCACCAGCATCAACTCTACGCTTAAACTCTTCCCATTTATCTCCTATAATTGCCCCGCAGGTGAAACATCTAATAGGAATCATCCCCATGAAATATCCCTCAAATCTCCAGAAAGATCAGATATTTAAGTTTGTCCCCGATTTTAATGCTATTCTACTTTAAAGTTTCTCTTTAGGTATTCCAAAGCGAATTTAGCACTTTCAATTGAATCCATACTCGGTATATCGTTCTCAACTATATACCATTCTACTCCGGATGATTCGCAAGCTTTAACTACAGCTTTAAAATCTATCACGCCACATCCAAGCTCGATAAATCCTTTACTAACCCTATCCTTCATATCTTTAAGATGGACTAGAAAACACCTGTTTTTAAGAGCTTTTATAACTTCACAAGGGTCATACCCTGCATAATAGATCCAATAAACGTCTAGTTGGAAGAACACGTATGATGGGTCTGTGTTTTTAACAAGTATATCGTATATAGGGGTTCCATCAATCTTTCTCTCAAATTCTACAGCGTGATTATGCATACCAAACTTCAAACCATAATTCTCGGCGTCTTTACCTATGGAATTCATCTTCTCAGCTACTTTAAACACATAAACTTAAATCGTTGATACGTCTTACATCCGGCTCGGAAACCACATATTTAAGCCCGAGTTTATAAGCATAGTTGAAAACAGTACTCCGCTTGTTGGATTCTATTACGTCAAAACTGACGTGGGTTGAGATCGGTTTAAGGTCGATTTGACCAAGAAATACTCTAAGCTCATCAACATCCGCTGTTAAAAATGGATGACCCGCGAATTCAACAAATCTATACCCGGATTCTCTAACCATGCGAAGAGCGTATCTATAATCCCTAGAGACCTTGTCCCTTACAGTATAAAGTTGGAGGGCGACCTTCATATTCCAACCGAACCTTTAATACCGGAAAGTCTTTAAAAAGCATTGCCTTTTGAACACATTAAGTCTTCTTTCACGATATCATTATGTTTTAGTAGAGACAAATCCTCTATACGAAATACGAATATTTGTTAAACAACTTGTAAAGAGGAAGTGTATAGATGGTGGTGATCACCCGTATGAAAATTCAACGATATACAAACATATTGGGAAAAATCTTTGGAAGATTTATCCAAAAGCTAGAAATGCCCCCACTTTAAACCAGCTTGCAATAAGTCACCTGTAACTTGTCTGATCTCTTCTTCTAGCCCCTGGTCCTCCGAATTTCTTAGGCTCTTTTCTCCTAGGGTCTCCTACTAGTAGAGGCCTATTGTATGCCAATATCTGTTTCTTCAGAGCACTACTTTTAGTCCATTTCACTAGCGCTCTAGCTATACCTATGGCGGTAGCTTCAGCTTGACTCATGAACCCTCCACCCTTAACATTGACGTCTATATCCAGGTTTTTCCACGCGTCTTTGCATATCATCAGAAGTTCTGTTATTACATTTCTAGCGGCTTCAGGCTGATATATTTCAATAGGAATAGAGTTTATTCTGATTCTACCCGCTCCCTCCCTCACGTAAACTCTAGCTATAGCGGTTTTACGTTTACCAACTTCTAGTAAGACTGCCTTGTCACGTTTATGCTTCTCACTCATCACTTACCCCTCCAACCAATCTGCTTAGCCAGTTCACCTAATCTGAAATACGGGCCTCTAAGCCTGCTGGCTTTAGCATCCTCAATAACCTCAAATTTCATATTTTTAAAAGCTTCTGGAATTCCAATATACACCTTAAGTCTTTTAAAGGCTTTCCTACCCTTAAATTTATCCCTGGGAAGCATCCCCTTAACGACACGTCTGAATATTGTATCTGGTCTACGTGGATGGAATGGCCCCTTCCTATACTTACCTACTTCGAGAAATTCCATCCATTCTTCTAAAACCGAGTAGAAATCTCCCGAAACCACTATGTTTTCAGCATTTACAACAGCTATGTTCTCCCCTTGGAGAAGTCTCTTAGCTATGACGCTGGCAAGCCTACCCATTATATGGTTTGATCCGTCTATGACGGTAATATCCCTACTGGACATTTAAGATCACTCTACTATCTTAATATGTGATCCCTTAGGGTTTAATTCTGCAAGTTCACTTATTGATAAGCATTTACATCCAGCCTTCGTAAGTTTGGCTTTAGCTGTTTCTGAGAAGCCTAGGGCAGCTACAGTAATGCTATGTGATATTTCACCTGAACCTAAGACTTTACCCGGAACTACTACAATTTCACCTTCTGAAGTAAGTTTTGAAAGCTTTGAAAGGTTAACCTCTGCCATAAGCCTTCTAGGTCTTTTAAGTCTTTCAGCAATATCAGCCCAAAGCCTAGACTTATTGCCGAGTATTTGAAGAAATTTAATGGTGTTTATCAACGTCGTGTTCGACTTACCGCGTTTAACCATTTCAGACAACCCCTAGCTCACTTAACTGGCTTAAAAAAGTTTCACCTTTCATTCTTAGAATCCTACATGCTTCGGATACAACCCTCCACGCTGGTATGGAGCCGGTAGTTTCTAGGAAGAATATCAATGAATTTTTGTCAAAATCGACATTAAGAGCGTTCTGAGCACACTTATTAACACATTCATTACATAAATCACATTTAAGCGGATCCGCCACATATGCTTTACCATCCTTAAGGGTGAACACGTTTTTATGACATACATCTATGCATGAACCGCACCCCGTACACTTAGAATCCATTACTGAAATAACCGGATAATACTTATACGTACACCTGACGACGGGGGACCATTTAGCATGCTTAGTGGCTTTTCCAAGTCTAGCATAAGCTTCAAGTCTAACTCTCTGACCTGGAGCAAGTTTAACAATTGGGATTTTATCACTCACAGGTTTAATCTCTGGATTAGCCTCGTGAGGTTTAAGGTCTCCAGAATAAACAGTAGTTATACCATTTCCTTTGCCTTCAGCATCTAAAACTAAAACGGCGGAACACCTACTACAACCTGTTTCAGTTCCACATCCACATTCCTCGGGAAGAACATATCGGTCTAGATCTGTTTTTAAAGGTATTAAGCCGAGCCTATGTGCTAAAACCTCGTCATACATAACTGACGTATTTTCAATTATATACACGTCGTCTATAGCCATCACTGGGACTTCAGCCATCATTATCCTCCTCAGGGAATTCATAAGCCTTGGAGAAATACCTCTAACTATGAAATTTACCTCAGTATAGCTCTTCTTTAAGATCCCTATCTGCAAACAGTTATCCTCCAAGTTAGAGGAGAAAAGGTCTGAACTTCCATATAATCTTTACTTCAACTTGAATGCTGAGGAAGGAATATTTAAATTGAAGTTTGCAATATAGCTAAGCTGGCATGTCTGAAGAAGACAAAAGCGAAACTAAGAGTAGCAAAGAAGAGAGGTGGGGTATAGCACACATTTATAGCTCATCTAACAATACGATAGTTCATATTACAGATTTAACGGGAGCTGAAACAATAGCCCTATGTACGGGTGGTATGTTTGTTGACGCCGATAGACTTCAAGGCTCTCCTTATGCAGCCATGCAAGCAGCTTCGGCCGCAGCTGAAATAGCTAAGGAGAAGGGCATAACGGCACTTCACATAAAGGTTAGAGCGCCTGGAGGTATTAAATCCAAGATTCCAGGACCCGGGGCCATGCATGCTATAAGGATACTAGCTAGAGCAGGTTTTAAAATAGGTAGAGTTGATGATGTTACACCGATTCCACATGATGGATGTAGGAGAAAGGGAGGCCGTAGGGGTAGAAGACCGTAAAACTACATTTTTTCTGAGGGCTCAAGTTCCCTCGAAACTTCTTCCATTTTACTCGTTACATGCATTGCTTCTATGGATGCCCTAATAGGATGCTTTGGGTCATTGAATGGGCTATCTGAAGCATAATGTATCTTATCCTCCTCTCCAGCTTTAACAAGGTAAGATGGCACTCTGACAACTCTATTATTAACCGCTATATGTCCATGCACTATGAACTGCCTAGCTTGATGAATTGTTTTGGCTAAACCGAGCTTGTAGACAAGCGTTTGGAGCCTACGGTTTAAAATATCTTCCAATGTTAAATCCAACACGTGGTCTAACGTAGCAGATTCTGAAAGCAAACCCATACGTTTAAGTTTATCTAGAAGAACAGTTTCAGCTTTAACTCTAACCTCTTGAGGCTTAGCCAATAAACTCCTAGCCATAGCCCTTATGCGTGAAAGCTGAGTTCTATGTCTCCAAAGTTCACGTTTATTTCTAAGACCATATTCACCTAAGTAGCGCAATTCGAGTTGGAGCCTCTGCATATCCCAAGGCTTCTTAGGAGTTTCATACTTCTTCCGTTGTCTTTTAGGATCGCCCAAATTTCACACCTCTATGAAACCTTCTTCCTCTGAACACCTACAGTTCTACCCTTCCTACCCGTTGTCCTAGTTTTCTGACCTCTAACCTTTAAACCTAAGCTATGCCTCCAACCCTTCCAAGAGCGGATACTTTTCATAAACTCAATGTCTTGCTTAATCCTAAGCTCTAGATCGGAGCCTATCAGGTGCATATCTTTACCCGTCTCTAAGTCTTTACGTCTATTAAACATCCAACTTGGAATATTGAATTTTGAAGGCGCTTTTAGAGTAGCCTCTATTTTTTTAAGTTCTTCATCAGACAATTCGCCTAAACGCTTATTCGGATCTACGCCTACACTTCTGGCTATAGCCCAACCTAACGTAATGCCTACGCCCTTAATCTTCATAAGAGCGTAGGGGACTTTCTTAAACCCATCTAAGTCTGTATCAACTAAACGTACGATGTATCTGAGTCCTTCCGTCAAATACCGCACCGCGTGTAAAACACATAATTACAAAACCTAGATATAAGTTTATTTTTAAACTCAGCTTTTCCCATTAGACTTGACGATTCCATCGTATTGCCTATAGTACTTCACCATTTTAAAAAGCCGTACTCTAACATGGATCTAAATTCATCAACTGTAAGGTCTTTAGGGGTTTCAACTAAAATCTCAGCCCTGCTATTTGGAGGAATGCTTAGGTAATTTTCAGAATATTTCGCGTCGAGATTCCTAAGTTTAACGTAAACTCCATAAGCGTAGTTTTTAACGGTTAAAGTTACCTTAAATGTCCGTGACTTTAGTTTATTAACTTCAACATTTAAAATTGGATCTGGAAACTCTACATGTTTAAACTTGCCAATTAAGACGTCATTAATTACTTTACTTCCATTAAACGACACTTCTGCGACGGCTACGGCTCCTCTAAAATTCTCAACATCTACAATTAAACATTCTTTCGCAGAGTTTGCTTCAATCTCTAGATCTTCAATGGTTTTACTAAAC
Source organism: uncultured Candidatus Bathyarchaeia archaeon (assembly GCA_964463005.1). GTDB lineage: Archaea > Thermoproteota > CALKCG01 > B24 > B24 > DTBU01. The sequence goes on from CAYWZZ010000001.1 coordinate 55,606, forward strand.
AATAATTCACCTGTAAGTTTCTGAATGGAAAGTTTTAAAACTCCACGTATACATTGAAGTGTATCATTCACTATGGAGACCTGAAGATTTCGTCCTCTTAAATTTAATGCGATGTAAATAGGGCTGAAAGCCCTCTTAACGTAGTAATAGGCAGGTTTAGGTCTAAAGTAGTAATCTATAAGGCTCCAGCTTATAACAGGCCAGCAATCATTAATCTGCCATATGAGACACCCATTCGTTTTAAACATTCTGCTTCTCCAATGGGATATAGCGGTTTTCAAAGCTTCTCCCTGATTAAGTTGCGTTAAATATATGAATTTTTCAAGGTTTTCCGGAACTCTAAAGTAACCTGCTAAAAACCTGTATAGTCTCTCAGCCCCTTCATGCATCTTATTATGCTATTCCATAACTTGACTTTGAACCCATCTATCTTCCTCAGCCGTAAAGGATTCAACGGTTTCAATACATGGAAAGGCTTGAAAACCAAACTCGCTGATAAACCTACCGTTATCCAGCAAATAGGCCCTCCAATCCCTCTACCCACTCCATACATCCCAGCTATGTCTATCGCCCTCTCTAGGACTATCGGGATCGTCTCCCCCATATGGACTACTAGGCCAATACGGTCTGGTAGGGTCAAGCCGCTTAATTATTTCAGGTATAACTTTATGGTAGATTTTCTCACCATAAAATCTATCCCTCACCCACCATCTAGCTTTAAAACCCCATTCATTTTCGTTATTTCCACACCATAGTACTATAGATGGATGATTTCTAAGCCTCTTAACATTCTCCTCAACTTCCCTCTCAATGGAAGCTATGAAGAAGTCTTCTTCAGAATACTCTCCGCATGCGAACATAAAGTCATGCCAAATCATTATACCTAATTCATCACATAAATCGTAGAAATCGTCGGCTTCATACACACCACCACCCCAGACCCTGAGCATGTTCATATTCGCCTTAGATGTTGCTTCTAAAAGCTTTCTATAGATCTCTTTGTCAACTCTAGGCAGAAAACTGTCTGCTGGAATCCAGTTGGCACCTTTACAGAAAACGCATATACCGTTAATTTTAAATATGAAGCACTCTCCTTCTTCATCTTCAGTCCTTTGAAGCTCAATGGATCTAATGCCGAATCTGACCTTACGACTATCTAAGATAATATTTGCATTATTTAAAAGGAGGGCGTTAAGTGTATACAGGTATTGAGCCCCATAGCCTCTTGGATACCAGAGTTTAGGCTTTTTGACTTTAAGTTCAGAGCGAAAAATGTTTAACCCTTCTTTAGCCAATCCTTCTACGCATACTTTAACGTTTTCCTCCTCTATTTTAAAAATTAATCTAACATAACTCGGTTTAGTAGAGTAAACTTCAGCCTCAACTTCAACCAAAGCTTCTTCTTCTGAAATTCTTAAAGGTAATGCTGAAATGTAACCTAATCTGGCCTCATCGTATGCTAGCAGTTCAACGCTTCTCCATATACCAACAGTTGGCAATCTTGGATCCCAATCCCATCTAAATGAATACTGAGCCTTCCTACCATATACTCTAGCAGTGTAGAATGCGGCCCATAACTTCCCATATTTAGATTCCAGCATCTCCAGAACCTTTGATGGAGATTTAAATCTAACGACTAGTATGTTTTTCCCAGGTTTCACAAGTCCATCAACTTTAAAAATCCACGGGTGAAACATGTTACACGTTTCACCGAGCATTACACTGTTAAGCCAAATCTCTGCGTAAGTATCTAAACCGTGGAAAATGAGTTCCAGACAGTTCTTGCTGGCTATGTGATCTGAAACTTCGAATTCTTTAACGTATAACCAATCCTTCTCCTCAACCCATGAAACTTCAAACTCGTTCATCCTATAGAAGGGATCTGGAATCACTCCATTTCTCATAAGGTCTAAATGAACTACACCTGGAACCTCAGCCTTTAACCAGTCTTCGGCGGTGAGATCTAACTTTGAAACATCTATACACTCATTAAATTCTAGCTTCTTAAAAAACCAAACGCCGTTAAGGGGGATTCTTATGATAGACATACACTATACGATAGTATTGATCGAATTTAAATGTATAACCGCTTTTAAAACTTCGACCGCCGTCATCAAAGACTTTTCTGGAAACTTACTTCATCCGTTGGACTGAATTTTAATTTTTTACTTTACCAATTTTGCCGTATTATTAGGCAGGTGTAAACTTCTAAGTTTTAAAGGCTTCCGTTACTACATAACTTAAGGTGTTTAAAATGGATAGAATTAGGGTGGGGTTTATAGGGTGCGGTTCTCATTCAACGGAAAACCTATACCCATGTTTGAGATATTTTACCGATAGAGTTGAGCTTGTAGCCACGTGTGATATAGATACTGAGAGAGCGGAGAGAAACGCTAGATTATTCGGATTTAATATGTGGTATAAGGATTATAGGCAGATGATTGAAGCAGAAGACTTAGATGGGGTTTTCATAGTAGGTCATCCAAATATGCACTATGAAATTGGTCTTGAATGTTTAAAATCTGGAATTCACGTATTTGTGGAAAAACCACCGGCATTAAATTCAGACCAGGCATACGGACTTTTAGAAGCATCTAAGAAATACAATAGATTTGTAATGGTTGCTTTTATGAAAAGGTTTTCAGTAGGCTATAGACTTGCTAAAACAATTATAGATAAGCTAGAGCATGGTAAAATTGCTCATATATCGACTAAATTCGCCAATGGACCATATGGATCCATATGGGGTGCAGAGCCGCCAGCAAAGGCATTTCTAATAGGTCAAGTCGTACACCATTTTGACCTCGTACGATTTTTAGTAGGAGAAGTTAAGGAGGTCTACGCCAAGCTTCACATACTAACAGATACGAAGTTCTCATTTTCAATACTACTAACCTTTGAAAATGAAGCAACAGGCATCATGAATCTTAATTCGTGTCAATCATGGTCTAAAATAGATGAATATGTAGAAGTTACGTGCGATGAGTCATTTATATTCGTTGATGATATGGCTTCTCAAGTTAAGTATTACCCAAGGGGTTTGTGGATTGAAACAGATGGCTTTAAAGCTGCAAATCAAGGATATTTTTGGGAAATAAACCACCTACCTACCATAGAGTACCAAAGTAGGTATCTTAGGGGATATTACGGTGAAATTGAGCACTTTATAGATTCCATTTTGAAAAATAGTCCTCCAAAACCGGATGCAGAAGACGGGTTTAAAGCACTCAAACTAGCCGAAGCGGTATGGAAGAGCGTTTGTGAGAGGAAGGCGGTAAACGTTTGATAACTTAATCTAAATCTTTGCATAAAGTATAGTTGGGGTGTCTCTACTTGATCCATGTAATAATAATCTGTGAAAGAGGGGGAGGTTTCATAGTTTTAAGAGAAATCAGCGATTTGGGGGAGTTCAAAGAAACTGGTTTTAGAGATGTTTTACAAGGTCAGGTCGATGATTTAGAAACTTTTTTAGAAGAGCTATCTAAAAGACAGACCATAAACGTGAGCCGTGTAATACCAGTAGAGGAATTCTTTAAATTTAAACCAGAAAATTTACTGGAAATATTAAGGGAAAAAATTAAGTGTTTAATAGATAGGATTGGAAAAGATGAAAGTTTCTGTGTAAGGGTTGAACGTAGAGGATTCAAAGGAGCCATTTCTAGCAGTGACTTAGAGAAAAGTATAGGTGAATACGTATGGCAACTCTTAAAAGACAAGTATGGAAAACCTCCGAAGGTTGATTTAAAGAATCCAGATAAACTGATATCCATTCAAACCATAGGAGGGTTATGCGGAGTAGCGTTAATAGATCGAAGGCTTAGAGAGAAGTATCCAATTGTTAAAGTTAAGTAGGAGGAATTGAGTAAACTAGCGGTTTCCCCCATCAAAATACCGTAAAAAGATCAAAGTTTATAGCCTATCTTTCTCAGAAACTCCTTCCTTTCTTTAACGTCTTCCTCTTTCTCAACCCCCTTTGTTTTAAAGCCATCTATAACGCCCAATATCCCCCTACCCTGATCTGTTTCAGCTATTATTACTTGCAACGGGTTAGCCGTAGCGGCTATTATTCTACAGACTTCGGGAACATGTTTAATAGCATTAAGTACGTTTATTGGATACGCATCCCTAATATATATTATGAAAACGTGGCCGCAACCCATTTTTAAAGCATTATCAGCTGCGAGTTTTTTCAACTCATCGTCGTTACCACTTACTCTAATAAGACACGGTCCACTGGATTCGTTAAAAGCTATCCCGAATTTTATAGTTGGAACAGAATTTACTAAAGCCTCATGTAGATCTTCAACAGTCTTTATAAAATGGGCCTGTCCAATTATAACATTCACGGTCTTAGGAACATCTAATGTTACAACTTCAATTTTCGGCTCCAAGACCCAGACCCCTCCAACCCGTATTAATTCTAGCAAACATATTAAAATTACTCCTACCGAGTAAACAAACCTTTTGAAAACGCATGTACATATGCATAAAAGTATGTAAGTTTGAGATAAGCTTAAAAGTATTTATGTTTACAGTTTTCCAGAATCATTAGGCGATATTTTGAACTTTAAAATTAGACTGTTACTGATAGTGTTAATTGTAATAATCTTAGGGTTGGGTATCAGAATTGCATATAGGGATGTTGAAAAGTTTACAATCTATGGTTCTCCAGTGTATAGGGGATTCGGTATCTTCACCCTATGTTTTATAGGAAGTGCTTCTCCAATTATTCCAATACCTTATACAGCAGTTATTCTAATTTTAGCTGCATCTATACCAAGTCTCAACTTAATCGAGATAGCAGTATGGGGAGGCTTAGGATCCGGATTGGGGCAAACTACAAGCTGGATTGTAGGCAAACTTATAGGTAAAGGTGTTAGATCGCCTAAGTATGAAAGGCGACTTAAAATTCTAGCAACTCTAACTCAAAAACATAGTCTAATAATCTCCTTTATTATATTCATATTTGCACTTACACCACTACCGGACAACATTCTATTCATAATATTGGGTACTATAAACTACAGTCTAATACATGTATTGGTACCAGCTGTACTAGGTAAGATCGCTATGATTTGTATAATCGGTTTATTTGGTAGAATTGTAGGCGAAAAGCTGCCTTTTTGGTTTTCCCTACTCTTAACTGTACTTCTCACCGCTATATTTATAGCTGTCGTTGAATTCGTAGATTGGGAGAAGTTGGCTAAAAAGTATGCTAAAACTCTCTTCTCCAAAGAAGATTAGAAAAAGTCGGAGAAAATTCAGAAATCAAATATCAACTGTCTTTCCGAGAAAAATCCTATTCTACTTTTATGGGTAAGTTTCCATATTCCCATAAGATTCTAGTGACGGCCTCTATGCCTTTCTTGAAATGAGCTGGATGAACGTCTTCAGTTACGCTTATGATGTATCCAAAGCCCGGGGCCATTTCCCTTAAAAGATTTTTCGTATATGACTCTATTTCTCCTTTACTTCTAAGGAAGACTTCTTCCGGAAAATTTATCCATATCACTTTGTCCCTCCAAACTTTTCTAGCTTCAGTTATAGTTAGATCCCCCATTGGGGGAGGTGTGAAGGCTTCAATAGCGTCTAATTTCGTCTTAGCTATAAGTTCTTTTAGCGTCTTCAATCTACCGTCCATGTGAGATATAACGTATTTCCCAGATCTCTTTAAGATCTCCGCATATTTGTTATAGTATGGTAGGCAGTATTTCTCAAAAAGTTTTGGAGAAACCATAACTCCATCGATGTTATCACCAACTCTAACTATCTTAGCAGGGGATTTAGCTATGATAGAGTACATCTCCATATACTTTCTATCTAAAGCATCTATGAGCTCGTTTATTTTATCCATATATTTCATTTGCATCAAAGCGAAGTTTTGAAAACCCATAAAGTTCACTATGATCTTCATCAACGGTGTGTAATCCCCACCTACTGTGACTATACCGTCGCCCTCTAGCTCTTCCTCAATTTGCTCATAAATGTCGTATTGAGGTTCATAAATAGTGTCCTCAACAATAAACTTCACAATATCTATATCTTCAACCTTCTTTATCGGATGCTCCACTATCCAAGAACCTTGTCCTTTAAACTGGAAAGTTAAACCAGTCCTATACTTGGAGTACACTTCTCCTATAGGCGTACAGTAAACTATGTACGTGTAATTCCCCATAGTTTTAGATTCTACTTTAACATTAGGCGTATAGGATTTGTAAACGCTACATCGCACATCTAAACCTAAACCCATGTTACGCATTCTACGTTCAAAACCTCCCCTAGGTAGATGGTTTGAATATATGAGCCAAGGTATTTTATCGGCAACTCCCCCTTTCAAGGTTAAGTATACTCTCTCAGCCACATCCATACACGATCAAATAGTATTGTAGAGAGTAGAATTTAAGAGCTTTTGATATTGTAATAATGAACATAACACTTTTAAGCATATATGCAAAATCTATTTCAGTAGACTTTGGGAATAGATTTAGGAGATCTCATAGTTAAAACTCCTTTAACCTTTGAACAGCTTTCAGGCAAATCCATAGCCGTAGATGCGTATAACGCACTATATCAATTTCTCGCCATAATAAGAGGCCCTAGCGGTGAGCCTCTTAAGGATAGGACTGGTAGAATTACCAGCCATTTAAGTGGGTTGCTCTACAGAAGTTGCGCGCTAATGTCATACGGTATTAAACTAGTATACGTTTTCGATGGAAAACCTCCGACAGAGAAGGAAATCGAAATTAAACGTAGAATGAAGATCAAAGAGGAGGCTATCGTAAAATATGAAGAGGCGTTAAAAGCAGGAGACTTTGAAAGCGCTAGAAAATACGCTCAGGCTACGGCAATACTTAAAGATGATATGGTTGAAGATGCTAAAAGACTCTTATCTTACTTAGGTATTCCTTGGATTCAGGCACCATCAGAAGGTGAAGCGCAAGCGTCATATATGGCTTCTAAGGGTCACGTATGGGCGGTGGCTTCACAAGATCATGATTGTCTACTATTTGGAGCCCCTAGGCTTGTTAGAAATCTCGCAGTAACTGGTAGGAGGAAACTTCCTGGGCGAAAACTCTACGTTGAACTACAACCCGAACTCATCGAACTTGAAAAGGTTCTTAAGGCAAATGCAATAACTAGAGAGCAACTCATAGATATAGCTATTCTAATAGGTACAGACTACAATCCAGATGGCGTTAAAGGTATAGGTCCTAAAAAGGGTTTAAAACTCATAAAAGAGTATGGAAATTTGAAAACTCTGATAGATGAACGCATCATAGATCCTTCAAGTTTTCCAGTAGACCCAGAGACTATAAAGAAGAGGTTTTTAAATCCCGACGTTACAACGGATTATGAGCTTGTATGGGAGGAGCCGAAAATTTCAGATGTTATAAAGTTTCTATGCTATGAAAGGGATTTCTCTGAAAGTAGAGTTAAGAATGCATTGGATCAGGCGATTAAAGCTTTTAGGGAAAAATATAAGCAGAGGCGTCTATTTTGACCCTTAATGTTTCCACGCTTTAAATTGAAGTATTTTATCACGTTTATGATAAGGCGATGGAGGGGCGCGATATTTTCCATGCAGTTTGCTATGGAAAAAACTTTCATAGAAAGCATTAGTTTTAAAAAGCACTACGATAAACATCTTTTATAGAGAGGGGAGAAAATGAGCGGTGAAAAATATAAGTGTGAAATATGCAATAAGGAATTTCCAAGTAAGAAAAGCCTTGCCGCTCATAAGAGGGTGCATAAGAAAAAGTAAACCCTAAATTTCTCCCATTTTTTATTGCAATCTACATTTTTAAATGCTAAGTTTTTCAAAACACTTTTATCTTTGTAAAATATTTTATAATTATAAAATTTGAGGGAGAAATATTGACTGAGGTAAGAACTCTAATACTTGGAGCAGGTTACGTAGCTACTTTCTTCACAGTTGGCCTTGAAAGGTTGAAAAAAGGTGAGATTAAACCGTATGGAGTGCCATTAGCTGACTTCGATATAGGCGTAGGTATTGATGATATTAAAGTCACAGCATGCGTCGATGTTGACGCTAGAAAAGTTGGAAAAACGATGTACGATATTGCAAAGAAATTTTACAAACTTAAGAACGTGCCAGTTACACTCAAAGATGTAGCCGTTTATCCCGGAGTAGAAATGGGGTTTGTTAGAGACCTATTTCCGGTAAATTCATTAGATTATGGAGGAGATTTTCAGCGTTCCGTTGAAGAAATGTATGCGTTTATCGAAAAAGCTAAACCAGACGTAATAGTGGATGTTACGACGACTCAGTATTCTAAACCGTTTAATGGATATAGACGTTTAGAAAAAGCAGTAAAGAGGGGTAAAGTCACTCCAACACAACTCTACGCATATTTAGCACTAAGACTTATGGAGGAGGGGGAACAACTTGCTTATGTTAATTTGATTCCGACTCCCATAGCAAATGACTATGCGTATATTTTAGCAGCTAGAAAGTTTGGAGGACTTATATTGGGTGATGATGGTGCAACAGGTGCAACCCCCTTTACAGCAGATATGTTAGAACACCTTAAAGAGAGAAATAGGAGAGTGCTTGGTCTAGCTCAACTGAATATAGGGGGAAACAGCGACTTTAAATCTCTCCTCAATGAAAAAAGGAATAGAGCTAAAGAGTATACGAAAAGCAGTGTAGTTAAGGATATACTTGGCTACTATATACCTAGCTATATCAAGCCTACAGGTTTCCTTAGTTCTCTGGGTGATAAAAAGTTCGTCTCAATACATGTGGAGTATGTTTCATTTAACGGCGTTAAAGATGAAATTGTAGTTAATATGCGTATAAACGATAGCCCAGCATTAGCCGGATACATAGTCGATTTAGTGAGGCTTGCTAAATTGGCTTTAAATGCTGGCTTCTATGGGACAATATATGACATTAATGCTTTTTATATGAAAAAACCCGGGCCTCCAAATTCAAGAAACATAGCTCGAATACTCGCATTTGAAAGGTTAAAGTCATTCATCAAAACAATAGCCGATAGTAATCGATTAAACATTCAACAGAATGTATGTTGGAAAAGCCCGTAGAGAATAAAGGCAATGCTACTGTGACCGCTCTAGAATAGTTTAAAAGCTTTGAGTAGAAAATTAAAGGAGGGTTTAAATGGAGAAGGTGAAGTTTGGAGTCATAGGACTTAAAGGCATAGGTATGACCCACATAGAAGCAATAAGAAGATGTGAAGATGCTGAGTTGATAGCGGTATGTGATATTGTTGAGGGGCTCGCTAAAAACGTTGGAGAAAAATATGGAGTTAGATGGTTTACAGACTATAGGGAGATGGTCGCGCTTAAAGATTTGGATGCTGTGTGCATATGTACTCCACACTTTCTACACCATCCAATGACACTAGATGCTTTAGATGAGGGGAAGCATGTTCTAGTCGAAAAGCCGATGGCTATAACAGTTAGAGAAGCTGATGAGATGATTGAAAAAGCTAAGGTTAAAGGGCTTAAGCTTGGAGTAGCATTCACGTATAGGACAGCACCAGCCTTAAAAAGTGCAAAGGATATGATAGGGAGAGGAGAGCTGGGTAAGCTACTTAGAGCTACACTTGAGGTTGCAAGCTACCGTACTCAACTCTATTACGAAGAATCTCCATGGCGTAAAAGCTGGAGAACATCTGGAGCTGGCGTTTTGATAAATCAGACGATCCACCACCTAGATGTAATGTACTGGTTTCTTGGGAAGCCTAAGAAAGTTTCAGGTTTCATAGATACAAAGTTGCATGACATCGAAGTTGAAGATTTAGCGAGTGCTATAGTGATTTTTGAAAATAACTGCCATGCGACTATTCAAATGAGTCTAGTTGATAGCCCCCAATTTGAGAGAATGATTGTGAGCGGGACCAAAGGCAAAGTCGTATTAGATTTTGGGTCACAATTGAAGATCGGTATATCTGAACCGGATGTTGAAACACATATTAGAACTTCTAAAGAACCCTGGAGTAGGCCGAGCGCGAGCTGGAAGGAGATAACTATGCAAAGAGGTGGAGGACATAGCGATATTATTAGAGATTTTACTGAGGCCATTAAATACGATAGGGAACCTCTAGTACCTGGTAAAGACGGCATATGGTCTCTTGAAATCGTTAATGCAATAATTTTATCAAACTTCACGGGTAAAGTCGTTGATATACCTGTTGATAGGGAAATCTACGAAAGGCTCATGGATAAGCTTAGGAGCGGTTAAAACATACCTAATGAACTATTTCCACATCCTAGGATACGTGTTAGGCTTCATTATTACTCTTTCAGTTTTAACAGCTACACCTTTTTCTCTTTCAAGCATTTCCTCACTTGTCATCAAAGCTTTACCTAAAGCTACAAGTTCACCCTTAAGAGTAAATATTGCCACTAGATCATCAACTTCTATATCAGAGTTTAGCCTTACAATACCAGGTAATGCTAGACCTGCACCGTGACATATAGCGTCAACCGCTGTATCGCGGATCCAAATCTTCGGTATAAGAGCGGTAACCTCTTCCACAGGCTGAACGATAGACCTGAGTGGTTTTTCATCCCCAGCCCTATATGCTTCGACTGCGCCAACCAGATCCCTCAACGACGTTAAACCTCTATCTTCAGCAAAAGGACCAACTCTGGTCCTTCGAAGCTCTCTCATATGCGCCCCACAGCCTAAAACCTCGCCCATATCGTGTATCAATTTTCTGATATATGTGCCTGCTTGACAGCAGACTCTTAAAAGTACATGACGCTTATCAACCTCTAGCACATCTATGTAGTAAATTCTCCTGGTTCTAAGAGCTTTTTTAACAGAAGATCTTAGGGGAGGCTTTTGGTAGATATCGCCCTGAAACTCTTCAGCAACTTCCCTAACCCTGTCCTCGGAAACATCATCATGAAGCTTCATTACACATACGTATTCTTTGCCTCCAGTCAATAGAACTTGGAGAACCTTTGTAGCTTCATTCAACGCTATAGGCAGTACACCAGTAGCGGGGGGATGTCTCCGAGGGAGACTCTAGAGTCCCCCCGTGACCAGCTTTCTTAACGTTCATAATCCTCTTAACGGTAGCTGTTACATCGTGACTCGTAGGACCAGCTGGTTTATCTAAAATGATGACTCCATATTCTAGATGTTCATCTATGGTTCTTTTCCAAGGCGGTTTACCGTAAGCTTCATTTGTCTCTTCAAACGTTTTGTAAAGTACTTCTCTTTTAATTTCCCAAGGCGGTTGTAGCCTCAAACAATGACCCCCTTTTTAGGTTTTAGACTCGTCTCGAATAATTCCCGTAATCCAGCCTTTTCAATAGCCTTTATCACTTCATCATCAGTTGCTCCTCTAGGTATCTCTAGTTTATAAGGAGTTGGCTCTATATGCTTAATATTTACTCGTCTCCTTTTAACACCACTGATCGATTTAGGTCCAGTTATTAAAACGAAGTTTTCATCTATCACATCTACTACAATGCACTTCTTACCCGCTTCTCTACCCATGGTTTTAACGCAAACTCGACCTACTTCTATCATGGTAGAACCACCGTTTAATTCACAACAAACAGCTACTTGTTTTTAAGTTTAGCATACTCATCTATTAACGTTTTCAAAACTCTGAAGACGGAGTCTGCTGGAAGCCTATCGGTGTTTAACACGATGTCATATATACTGAGGTTTTGAAACTCTATCCCGTAGAATCTACTGTATCTGAGCCTATCATTAGTCTCTCTACGTAAGGTCTCTTCAGCAACTTCTTCGATAGATTTTCCTTCACGCTTTGCTAACCGTTTAAACCTAACGTCGTCTGAAGCCGTTAAGAATATTTTAACGTCGGCCAATTCGCCAGCCATCCAGGCTGCTAAATCGCCCTCTAGAACGACGGAGCCTTTTAAAGCTTCCTCCCTCGTTCTAGAATCTATATAGTTGTCCAGTTTAGGGTCATTCTTAAGCTTCTCCGAGGCTTCAGCCAAGTTTAAACTTTTCCGTTTACAGTATTCGCGGAACAAATTCCCAGCTGAAACATACCTGAGGTTAAATGCCGAAGCTATCATCTTAGCTTGAGTAGATCTACCAGCTCCATGCAGACCACTAACGGCTATTACAAGGTTACTGTTCAATGCTTGATACCACCTCCTTAATCAGGAGGCGTTTGAGACAATTGTGGCATATACTTCCTCCGTGAAGTCTTGAAACGGTCCTCTGACTCTTAACCGTATCACGACGGATACCGTGTAATATACCACCGCATAAGCCACAGTAAGCCACATTAGACTTTCTCTTTACAACCCTTGTAATAGATTTTCCACTTGGGAGCTTGACTTTCACTTTAGGTTTTGCTAGGAGACTTTTCATCACTACCCACAACCTCCGGAGACGTTGGTATAAATGATACACCCATAAGCTTAGATATCGGAAGGTTTGATGCGAAAACGCATATTGTGTACCATATGGGTATGTTAATTGGCGTTTCAAATGGGAAAGGAACCAATATCGCGTAATTTGAGCCAAAAATACCGTAAAGTATTGAGAAAAATATCCAGAAGATAAACCAGAACACTGCTATTCTGATAATAAATCTCGTGAAAACTTTCGTACCGAGGCTTCTAATTATGGGCTCTTTTTTCCTAATTTTTATTAAAATTTTCTTATCACTTTTCAATTTATACTCTTCTAGTAACTGCTTATATTCGCTGAACTCTTTCATATATTGTCTCTGAAGCGCTTCATCCATTATGAGTTTATTTATAGAAATTGATAATAGACCCATTAATAAAGAAAAGCATAGGATAAGAAGGGATCCCATTCCCTGACTAGCAGTTAAAGGTTTTAAAGGGCTCAGAAGCTCTACAAACATGTTTATAAAAGCTTCAAACGGATTCATAATGCATCACTTCTCAAGAATGGGTCTTAAAGCAGGATACATCTCTACAACCCTCTCCTGAACTAGAAGCTGATAATACTGGTAGGCTATGTCTACGGATAATAGTACACCTGTACCAGATCCGAACACATTAAATAGGTCGGATACCACCGCTATAAACCCTATGAGCGCCCCTCCGAGAATCGCAACAACTGGAATATACTTACTCATCACAGATTCGACGCTTTTAACGGTCCGCCTTCTACCTGGTATTTGAACACCAGCATCTATGAGCTGTTCAGCTACATTCTTAGGCCCCATTCCACCGACTTCTATCCACATGATTGAGAAAACGATGCATAAGGATACAAATGCTACTATGTAAACTATCGTCCTAATAGGATCTTCCATAGCTGATGTGAGGTTTCTAGGTGATGTCAAATAGTATGCAACGCAACCCTTTAGTGGCTCCATGGTCTCTGGGTCAAATTGAGCCATAATGTTTAACCAGATGTTTTGATTTGAATAATTAAACCTTGCCCAAATAAACCTCAATCCGACGAAAATGTTGGCAATTAGAGCTGACGTGAATATAACAGGGATAACCGAGACATATAAGAGTTTAAGTGGAAACCTGGCTCTGAAGCCTCTAAACCTTGCGTAGGATATGGGTATTTCTATTCTAACCCCTTCCAAATACATTATCACTAGAAAAGTTATAACAGTCGATATAAAACCGATCATGTTGGGCGGATTTTCTGTACCACTCCTCACAAATGCTTTAACAACATCTTCTCCCTTTATGAGACCTTCTATGAAGGCTGGAAGAGCCCCGAAGAGTTTTCCATCGTTAGCTATCCCAGGCAGAGGGGAGAAGCCAAACCACCATATTTGCTTAGCAACACCAGCAAGTATGAAGAGGCTTATACCGCTTCCCAAACCCCACTTTTGAACCATTTCATCTAAGAGTATTACAATTATACCAGCGGCTAGAAGCTGAACAAAAACCAATACACCAGCCTCTATGGATAGTAAGCCGTAAACCCCACCTAAAATGTATACAGCAGCTTGGAAAATGGTCATGAGTATGCTCATAAATCTGTTAGCCGTTGTGTAGAGGACTCTATCCTCTGGATTTGAAAGGTCACATTCTACAATTCCAGAACCGACTAAAAGTTGTAGGATTAAACCCCCGGTAACTATTGGCCCTATACCTAGCTCCATAAGTGTTCCATGTGTAGAGGCAAATATGACTCTAGCAACTATGAGCGGGTCATACAACCCCCGGTAAGCTATACCGTATAGGGGGGTTTCGCTCATAATGTAGTATATTAAAAGGGCGAGAAACGTCCATAAAAGCTTAGAGGAAAAACTAACCTTTCTTTCAGGCTTTTTAACTTCAAACATTAACCTTGAGAAGGGTCTGAAGAAGTTTAGAAACTTACCCGGCATAAATCATCAAACCTTAACCGTTATTATTTCTCCACCAGCCTTCTTAATCTTCTCAGCAGCATTCTCAGTAAAACTGATCGCTTTAACTATTACTGGAGTTTTTAGCTCGCCCCTTCCTAGAAGTTTACCGTACCCTAGAAGCGGTAAGTCTATAACGGGTTTACCATTTTGAAGTTCAACTTTCTCCAGCTTTGACAGTATATCCGTGAGTTCTCCGACGTTAATCTCTTTAAACTTCAACTTAATCTTCTGCATAGGTGATTTAAAACCCCTCTTGCCAAAATGGTTTGGAGCGTATTTAACCGTCCAAGTCCACTTATGTTTATGTAAGCCAGCTTTACCGAAACCTCCTCTCATACCACTTTTCCTATGCTGACCTACTTTACCCCAACCGCAGGTTCTAGATCCTCTAAGTTTTCTTATCTTGCGGAGTCTAGTTGGCATGAAAGTCACCGGTTTTCGAGAGAAAAAGGAGACTACTCTATTTTAAGTTTCTCTCCTTTTGTACTATGTTCAACCTTTTTAAGCCGTACTTCGAGGACGCCGTTCTTATAAGTTGCTTTGGAAGATTTGGGATCTATAGTGCTTGGAAGCTCAAGTTCCTTACGATAGCGTCTATTGGGAGCATTTACATTTATCATTAGAGATTTCTCCGTAGCATTAATTTCTATCTGTTCTTTCTCAACTCCAGGAAGCTCAGCTACAACGACTATTTCATCGTCCTTCTCTATTACGTCAACTAAAGGTTCAATTTCAGATTTTACTTCAGGACCATATCTGCCTGGGAAAATGTTACCAAATTCTCTTATCACGGGTTTCCCATCAGGGCCTATACGGATTGAGAAACCATAAGTGTATACCTTAGATTCACCAGGCTCCATTCTCTCAAACATTCTCTCTGGTTCGAATCTAAAACTTCTACGTATAATATCCTCTATCATTCTGTTCATACGCTCGAATTCTTCGTATACATCAAACCACCAATCTCTTCTACGTCTTGACCATCGCTCTTCATCACCCATAGTAGCACCTCCGAGACATATAGGAGAGAACTCAGCTATAAACTTAGTTCTAAACTTACAACATTCTCTTTATTAGGGATGCTATATTTGAACCCCAATCGCCAAAACTACCTTCGGGATACGGTTTTTTAATTGACTTATAGCCTTTACTAGGTGGATGTAAACGGAAAACTTTTTTAAGCCTTGAAATTTCTTTCAAGGAAACCTTACCTTTGTATAAGGCTTCAGCAAGCTCATCTATCGAGTTGAACCCTAGAAGCTTAACATTATCTTCATTAAGCCTACCCACCCCCTCTATTTCACCCCTCTTCTTCAAGAGTTCTTTCAGTGTTTCCAAGTCTATGGTACCGTAGGCTACGTAATGCCTCACTTTATTTACCATACTTATGTATGGTTCAGTATTTGGTAACACTACACAGTGGTTAGGTTTTCTCAAATTCAATCTCTTAAGAGTTTCAGCAAAATCCTTTCTAACGTTTACGGTTCCTCTTATTCTAATGACCGCTATCAACGTCTAAAACCTCCTTTAACGTTTTTGCAGAGCCAACTCATACGTGCTTTTAAGAGCTTCAAAGGTGGCTTTTATCAGAGAAGAATGTGTTCTAGTGGAGCCGAATGTTCTAACCCAACAATCCTTTATACCAGCCAATCTTAGTAGAACTCTAGTAATATCACCAGCTACCAGCCCCAAACCTTTGGGGGCAGGTAGAAGAACGACCGAAACGCCTCCACATCTACCTTCAACTTTAAATGGCAGAGAATGAGGAAGATTGCAATCACACTCCCACGAGCCGCATCCACGTCTAATGATTGTCATGTTTAATTTAGCGTCTTTGATGGCTTTTTGGAAAGCTGTTCTCCACTGGGTAGCTTTTCCAAAACCTATGCCTAAATGACCATTCATATCTCCAGATGCCACTATAACTCTAAACCTTGACCGCTCACCAGCATCTGTCTGCTTCTGGACAAAAGCTGTATCTAAAACCTCGTGAGTTAAATTTGGAAGGAGAATGTCTATTATCTCAGGTTCTCTAATCTTATACCCATTTCTAAAAATCTCTTCAATAGAGGTTATTTTCCCTTCCAACACCAGTCTACCTAGAGTAGTTTTAGGAGTCCAACCTTCTAGAATACTCTTATCGGATGCCCCGGTTTCAAACAAGTTTAAACCCTCCCATAAGCCTTTAGAATTCTATTTTTAACCTCATTGAAGTGGTCTACAATTGACTCTGCGTCCAAACCTTTCTTAAGATAGTTTGAGAATACTCTCTTATAAAGCTCTGGATTCTCAGTTTTAAGTTTACTGGCATATTCTGCAATATGCTTCCCACAAATTCTATCGATGCTCGGAAGTATCTCTTCTCCATGGGGGATTTCAAGCCCTGCATCTAAAGCACCTTTAAGAGCTATCGAAATACGACCCCCCTTGGTGGGTTTAAAAATACCAGAATCTAATACAGCCTTATTCACACCAATTTTCATGCATTTTAAACCAGCCAATAAACCAGTTAGATACGCAATGGGAGAATTATTCCCATGACCAAGCCAACCGAAGTCTCTCATAACTTCTCTACTGTGAGCAGATGCAAGAACAACATCACCTTTAAGTGTAGCTTTAACAACTTGAACTATTATATTCTTCGATGTTCTTCTGATTACAAACCTAGGCAAACCAGATAGTAGAAGTTTTTTTCTACGTCTATAGTCTGTTTTGAATTGAAGCCTTCTCTTCAAAGGGAATTTACGTATCCTATTCATTTAAATCGCCTTCTAGCTAAGTTGTTAACCTCTATATAACGTTTTAAAGACGCTATGCTATCGAAAGCTCCACCTTTAGCCTTAAGATAGAGTTCTCTGTAAACTCGCCTAGTTATTATCCTCCTGTCTCTTAAGTACTTGAGAAATCTTCTTAGAGCTCTTACCTTAGCGGGCCAAACGTTTTCCGGGTTTAACCTTGCTTTGAAAGCACCCTTTCGACTACCAGGGCCCCTACGTTTACCCTTACGTGTTCTAGCTCTAACGCGACTTGTTCCTTTTACAGGTCTTTTGGATATTATTCCACGTTCTATAAGACCTTTAACATCTTCCCTCGTTAAAGCAGACGTTACCTCCTCTAATTTTGATGGGTCTATCCAAACCCTATTAACTCCAACTCCGAGTATTTCAGCAGCTATTCTTCTTTGAACGCTCACATTCATCGTTTAACCTCCAGTAGATGGATTTAATATTCGTATATTCAATTCCTTCGCCTTCTCCAATATTTTAAGCCTCTTCCTTCTACCAACTGTATGAGCTATACGTGCAGCTTGAATGGTTGGATTTAAACTATCGAGATCATCGGGATTATAAACGATTACTTCCTCAAAACCAGAGGGGTGTAAGTTACGAACTGCCCTAGGGCTGCCATAACCAGATTTAACTCTAGCAGGCCAACCTTTAACTTCACGTCTCATCTTATTTGAATGACCCCTTGGAGCTCTCCAATTCTCCTTAACCCTAGTAAGCCTCCAACTTTCACATCTTACAAAGTCGGGTCTATTGGCGTCAAGTTTAGTCCTAATTTTTAAAAGTCTTATAATGTCTGTGGAAAGTTTAGGTTTAATCTTTACCGATGTTTTCTCAGAAACTGTTTCCTCAGATGACTTTTCTAAGGCTCTATCTTTGTCTTCAGATGTCACATCCCCACCTCCCTATGGTATATGAAGATTCCATCTAAGAAGACCCTGGGGTCTCTACCGGTGATTTTAGTAGCGTTCTCTATGTTAGCTGCTGTCTGACCCACTTCTTCAATATCTATTCCTTTGACCACTATATCATCTTGCTCAACTGTAACTTTCACGTTTCCAAGTATTTTCGCATATCTCGGTGCGCGTTCACCTATGAAATTTTCAATGATTACATAATTACCTTTAACTCTAACAGTCATTGGAAAGTGCGCGTATACTATTTTTAAACGGTACGTAAAGCCTTTTGTAACGCCTATTATCATGTTATTTATATGAGCGGCTATAGTACCTACTAGGGCTCGTTTATTCCTTCTAGGTTTTCCTATGACTTCAACTATTACTTTATCATCGCCATTTTTTCTGATGGTGAGTTGGCCCATGGCATGAGAGAAGTCTTTACAAAGCTCACCCAACGGTCCTTTAACCTTAACCTTTAAACCATCTACTTCAACGCTGACGCCTTCAGGAATTTCAATAATTCTAGAACTCAAGGTTTTATACCTCCATGCTCAGTAGACATAGGCTAGAAGTTTTCCACCTAAGTGTTTAGCCTCAGCCTCTTTATGAGACATTACTCCCAAAGGTGTTGAGAGTATTAAGATTCCTATATCTCGAGATGGAAGAAACATCCGTTTATATTCATCAAGTTCTTTAAGTCTAACGGAAAATCTAGGTTTAATAGCTTTACACTTATTTATGTTACCCAGAAGTTGTACTCTGAATTTACCCCCTCTTCCATCATCTATAAGTTCAAATTCACCTATATAGCCGTAGATTTGCATAACTCTTAAAACATTCCCTATTAATTTAGAGGCGGGGTAAATTATGCACTCTCTCTCATGTCTAGCTTCACTGTTGGTGATTATTGCCAGAGCATTCGCAAGAGTATCATTCATAACCATAACGCATCCTCCTCTAATTGTACTTCTTAAAGCCAAGTTTTGGAGCTACTTCTCTAAAACATTGACGACATAGCATAAGTCCATACTGCTGAATAACTGGGCCGTATGAGCCGCATCTGGAGCAAGGTCTAGAACCTTTACCAAACTTACGTTCCTTTTTAGGCTTCTGTTTAGCCACTTAAACCACCTCCACACCCAACGTCTCTCTAACGAATGCTATCGATTCCTCCTTTGTTAACCTATGACTCTTTCCAATTTTGCTACGCTTCCATTTTCTTCTAGTTACTCTATAACCTGGTCTTTCAACGTTTACACAGACATCCATACCTATTATACCCAACGCAGGGTCGTATGTTGTGTTAGGTAAGTCTAAATGGTTTCTTATACCTATTGAAAAGTTTCCATGTTCAGTGAAGCTACTAGCAGGTATTTTATAGTTAATTGCTTCGAGGACCCTTTTGAGGAAGTTCATGGCTTTACTTCCCCTTAAAGTTACTTTAGCAGCTATGGGCTCACCCTTATGTATGTTGAAATCCCGTATTGTTCTCCTCGCTCTACATACGCATGGCTTTGCACCAGTTATGATTTCGAGGATTTTTAAAGCCTTTTCCAGCGGCTCACCACTCTTACCAACACAGGTATTTACAACAACCTTAGTTATCCTAGGTTTAAGCATGGGATTCATGTAGCTCAAGATTTTCAACCCCCGGGTAGAGATAAACATGGCTTTTCATATCCAACTGGAAAAACATAATCAAGAATTGTGGAGACATTTAAGCCATTTTCGATTTCTATGACAGCGGAAGCCTTAGAGGTTAATGAGCCCGGTACCACTTCAACGAGTTTACCCCATTTACCGACGTTGCGACCACCGATAATAAGAACGCATACACCTTTTTCAAGTTTAAAATGATCGAGAGTAAGTGGCTTGCTAATATCCATTTTTAAAGTATCGTGAACTTTATACACATCCTCAACGGGGTTTTTCGGATCTGAAACACGTATCATCATGTTATAGCCATCATGCATGTTAAGTTGAATATGCCCACCCTTCAGGGTAGATTTACCTATTATCTTCCGAAGTTTAAATTGTGCTTCTTCAGGTTGAATCGGATGTGGAATCAATCCTTTACTTGAGGGAAGTATGCGGTAAAATTTATCGAGTTTCTCTATATGTATTACATCCATAAGTCCAACGGGAAAGCCCTTATCACGGACAATCTTACCGTCGACTTTAACGTATCCCCTATTCAGGATAAACTTGACTTCTTTAGCTGTGTGAGCTAGACCGAGGTAATCCCTTATAAGGATTTGAAGAGGAATACATCTATCTATCGCATAAGGCCCTGGGCTAGGTTTAACGACCCATTTAAAGGTTTTTCTAGGTATATTCCATGATTTCGGCGCCGCCAATCGTTTTAAATGTCTTGACCCACTAATCTTTCCCAAGATAAAAACACCTCTACGCTTTTACCACTTCAGGAGTTTGAATCTTAATTTTCCGCTCTAACGCTTCAACCCTTCTCTTATCATCTAAGTTGAGCTTAGTTATGATTACTTTAGATGGATGTATGGGTATAGGAACTTTTGAACCGTCGACTTTCTCACGAGTGACACCTTCCACGTAAATACGCATTTTATCCCGATCCACGGCTAAAACAGTACCTGAAAAGCCTTTGAAATCCCCTCTGACGATTTTAACAGTATCTCCTTTACGTATTGGAAAAGATCTGCGCTTATACTTATCCCTGAGCTCACCGGATAAGTGTGCGGAAAGCATCTTAGCCTTAACGTGCTTAGAAGCGTTAAAGAGCGCACGTCTCTGTTTTCTAGGTTGTTTAGACATAATCAACCACCCTATACGATCATACCCGCTAATGCCGCAATTCTAGGCCATCTCTCAGCAGCTTCCATCGCAACGGAGCCTCTTATTTCAGTACCCCGTAGATCTCCCTCAGGTGTTAAGAGAACCGCTGCATTATCTTCGAAACATATCCAAGTTCCATCAGCTCTTCTATATGGCTTTTTCTGACGGACTATGACAGCGTGCATGACCTGCCCCTTCAATTCAGCTACGCCTCTCCTAACACTTACAACAACCATGTCACCTACAGCCGCCGACGGCATTCGTTTAAGCCTACCCTTATACCCTATGACTCCTATTAACTTTAGAAGTTTTGCTCCGGTGTTATCAGTACACTCTAGGTAAGCACCTACGGGTAAACAACGTGGTATATGAGGCCTATATTCTATGACTGCTACGGCTGATACGGCTCTGGTTTTAGGTCCACCCTTTGGAGGCCCTTTACGGGACATTTTCACCTACCCTCCAATTTTTCAATAACTACGAAATGTACGGTCTTACTTAAAGGTCTACACTCGGCAATGCGGACCTTATCACCCTCCTTGACTTTCAAACATGGTGGACAATGTGCGGGTATTCGGCTACGTCTACGCTCATATCTACGATATTTGGGAACATAGTGAAAGTACTCTCTAGTGACAATAATCGTATTCTGACTTTTAGCACTAGCGACTATTCCTTCAAAAACTTGGCCTCTTGGATGTAAGACCCCATGGAAAGGACAATTTTTATCTCCACAGCTGACATCAGAAGACATCAAGGTCACCTCTTAAGTCTATCTTCAGGCCTCCCTACGAGTTTTATACCGTCTAGTTCGACCTTAACACCATCTTTAAGCGTAAATACAAATGTGCAGACTGCTTTCGGAATAGCTTTAATACGTTGTCTGGATTTAATATATATCATGTTCTTAGTTTCATCTACAACTTCTCCTTCTACACTCTCATATGCTCTACACAATGATTTAACGACATGAACTTTAAGACCTATAAGTTCATGCTTCAATATGTTAAAGGGAGTAATTGAGCTCATTTAGACACCGCCTTACGAAGCTTAAGCTCCTCTTCCCTTTGAACTGTGAGAATACGGGCAATGGTACGTCTTATTTCTCTCACTCTAGAATAATTTTCAACTGCCCCACCAGCTTTAATAACGGCGTTAAGTTTCATTAGCTCAATCTTAAGCTCAATAAGACGGCGAGCTCTATCCTCAGGGCTCATCGACCTTATTTCGCTCATTCTAAGAATAGGCATCAACTACCACTCTCCTGCTTAGACTCTTCACCTTCTTCAAATTCAATCTTTTGAGCTAAATCTTTAATAGTGATTTTGTCTGGAAACTCCACCCCAGGTGGTAGGATTGTAACCTTTATCCCAAATATTCCGGGTTTAAGCAACAGAGAATATACAGCCGATTTCACATATTTCATAGCTGGATCTCCAGATTTAGGGAGATACCCTACTTTATACTTCTCATATCTAGCTCTTTCAGATGTAAGCTTGCCGCTTATCTTAACTTCAGCACCTAATGCCCCCGCCTTCATAATACGTTCTAAAGCCCAGAATGCAGCTCTGCGGAAGTGTATACCCTTCTGCATGGCTAATGCTATTCTACTAGCCATTATGTATGGGTTAAGCTCGGGGACTGGTATATCAGCCACAGCTATCTGAGGGTTATAAACGTTGAATTTGCTCTGAAGGTCTTTACTTAAAGCCTTAATTATCTCTCCACCTTTACCTATGACAAGCCCAGGCCTTAATGCGAAAATTGTAATTCTAGTCCCTAAAGGCGTTTTAGAGATTTCAGCACCACCATATCCTGCGTCTTTCAAATACTCCATTAGAAATTCATCTAGCTTAAACCTATCCATGTACGGCTTTATGAAGTGTTTTCTAATTGCAGACATCTACAGCACCGAGAATCCCAATCATTATTGAGACTGGCTAATCTAAGATTAGATGGCTTATTAATAAGGTTTACGAAAAATCGCCGAGTAGAGGTATGGTTTAAAGTTCGGCTAAAGCTATTTCAATATGAGTTAAAACTCTAAAGTTAGGAGTTGCACGGGCAAAGGCTCTAGGAGTATAACGTTTTAATACAGTACCTTTTTGAGCAGACGCATGTATGATTTTAAGTCTATCAACGCTCAGTCCCTTATACTCAGCATTAGCTTCAGCATTCTCTAAAACCTTGAGAATAGCTCTACACGCTTTGACGGGGTATCTACCTGCGGACCACTTTTGTAAATCTCTTCTATGTGGAACCTTCTTTTTATAACGTCGATAGGGGATGCTTCTCTTAAGATTGATTACATCTTCCAGAAGACGCTTCGCATCATCTAGGGATAGCCCTTTTATAGCCCTACAAACTTCTACAGCAGCTTTATGAGAGATCCTTAAATCTCTACCGGAGGCTAGGACTGTTTTTTCAGGGTCTAAATTTTTCACCGAATAGCCCCAGTTCGGCATAGTTTCCACCAACTCACAATTGGGTTAGCATCAAACCTTTAAACATTACGTGTTATTATGTTTCTAAAAAGCTTTATGGTTAAAAATCTCCATAAGAATAGCCATAAGAGAAAGAGCAAAACCGTTATAAGAACTTCACATACATTCAGAAGCATGGAGTCATCGAACCCTCTCATATAAGTTATCAGAACCGATAAAGAGTAAAGGCCAGCTAACATGCTAATCCAGGCTATTAACAGGTTTATGTAAATCCAAAGAGTAAACTTCAATCCTTAACCCCCCAATGGCATTACTAGAAGTGTTATGAGAGCGAGCATGGATGAAAACATCGTTAATGTTAAAAATTCTCTAGCAATTTCCTTCTCGGTTTTAGCTGAATCCGCCAGTATCATCCTTACAAGTGTTAAGGGAGCCCGTTGATCTTTAACCATTTCTATTAATCCATTCTCTAAAAGCCTAGTAGGTCTAACGATGATATTCTTCTTCCCCCTAAAACCTCCAGTAGAAAGTATCATGTATGAGTTTAAGATCTGAGGGAGCATAGCTATTATTGCTATAATTTCTAAACCGCTCGTAACAACTAAACTCCCTATTGCAGCACCTACTGCAAAGCTCCCCACATTACCAGAGAATACTTTAGCCGGAAATCTATTGTATAAGTAAAATGCGAGAGTTGCTCCAGTGAGGGCTAAACCCGTGAGGAAGGCTACGTAATTGCCAGTTAATAGATATGCTACTGTTAATGTCACCATTATTATTAGCGCAGAGCCACTCATGGCCCCATTGACGGGGTCGGACATATTCATAGCATTTGCAGTTACACTGAGTGCAATTGGTATGGCTAATGGATACGTTATGGTAAGCCTGACCTTACCGATAAACGGTATTATGGGTCTAGGGTTATACACCTTTAAGATCAATATTGGAAAACCGCTTAGTAGCGCAAGAGATATTTTAGAGATAGTGGGTAAGTCTTTAAAATCATCTAAAAATCCCACAAACGCAGCTATTGCTATAGAGAGTAGAACAGCTAGATACACATTACTAGACTTCGGAACCGCTATGCTTAGGAAGGCTAAAGATGTAGAGAAGCCGATTAGCATGGATATTCCAACCATTTCCGGAATTTTAGGCTTATCGAGCTTATGTACATCAATACCAACTATGCCCCTACTTTTCATGAAAGCGGCCACCTTAGGGGTCGATATGAACGTTGTTAAGAAGCTTATTACGAATGCCGTCAACGCGTGGATGATGAACATGCCACCATTCCTGCCTAGCGTGTATAATGAGGATGTCTAAAGTTGTATTTAAACTATAATCAAACTACTCATGAAAGCCTTTTCGCATTTATCCCTATCCATTTTCAAATTAAGACAAATAATGTTGGGTTGGGTATGTAAAGGTTTTTGGAAGATTTCAGCCGTACAGCTGACCGTGAGTGTTGATGAGTACGTTAGACAGGCTTTAAAACTTATAGAGGCAGAATTCAAGTATGTAAAAACCTATAGCAGGGTAATTTGTTCCGAAAACTAGAGTGGAAAAATTAAGGCTCGAATTTTTAAGACTAGGCATAAAGTTTATTAGATTGAGAATTTTGAATCTAGCCTTTGGTAGATATTATGGTTAGTTTAGCACCCTTTGTAGCATCTCCTCCGGAAGTTGTCCGCGCAATGCTTGAGTTAGCGCAAGTTTCCAAGGATGATGTTGTATGCGATATGGGTTGTGGAGATGGGCGAATCCTCTTTATGGCTGTTTCTGAATTTGGAGCGAAGAAGGCTATAGGTTATGAGATTAGGAGAGATTTATACAACATGGTATTCGATAAGATTATAAGTGAGAATCTATCGGATAGAGTGGTCGTCTACAATAGAGACTGTACAACGGCGGATCTTTCAGATGTCACCGTAATAACTCTATATTTAACGACATCTGGTAACGATAGGCTCAGACCCAAGTTTGAAAGAGAGGCTAAACCTGGTACTAGAATTGTCAGTCACGATTTCAGTATAACGGGTTGGAAGCCAGCTAAAATTGAAAGATTTGGCGGTCATACCATCTACTTATACATAGTTCCAGACGCCTTCCGAGGGAAGCCTTACGAAAACGAAACTAAGGAGAAGACGCGAAGCTTTTGGCCTTTTGGAAGAATCTAGCTAAACGTGAAAAAACCCCAATTGAACCAAGTAGATTTAACTTTAAGGTTTGAAAATCCCATACTATTGTATGTTGGTGCTGAAGCCGAGGTTTACAGGGCTAAATGGTATGGAATAGATGTCGTAGTTAAACGTAGAATTTCAAAGCCATATAGGATTAGAAAACTGGATGATGAAATAAGGTTTAAGAGAACTATGAGAGAGGCTAGGATCTTACACTACGCCAAAAAGTCTGGAGTCCCCACTCCAACAGTATACTTCTTAGATCTGACAAACTGTATGATAATCATGAGTTTTATTGAGGGGAAGAGAATTAAAGAAGCTTTGGGTAAATTTGATAGGGAGGAACGTATTAGAAAAACCGAACTCATAGGAGTATACACAGGTAGACTTCACCAAGCGGGGATACAGCATGGAGATTTAACAACTTCAAACATGATTTTAACAGGAGATGGAAGGATATTCTTAATAGACTTCGGTTTAAGCATATTCACAAACGACGTTGAGGATATTGCTGTAGATTTAATACTATTCAAAAGGGCTTTAATGAGCACCCACTACATGTTTGCAGAGGAATGTTTTAAAGCCTTTCTTAAAGGCTATGTAAGCGTCAGAGGGAGAGACGTAGTTGATAGGGTTTTAAACAAGGTTAGAGATATAGAGAAGAGGGGGCGTTACATCGCCAGAAGCTAGGTTGTAGGTTGTGCCTCCAATTTTACAAGAGCCCTAAAAACCTTTGAAGCTCTCCCGATTGAAAGTTCTATAACATCACCAACTTGCTTACCCCGTAGAGACTTAGTTATATCATCCATAGAAGATATGTTAAACTCGTCAATTCTGAGAATGACGTCTCCAGGTCTGATGCCGGCTTTAAACGCAGGGCCGTTTTCAAACACACTTACGACTAGAACACCCCTCATAAACGATATGCCGTAGTATGATGCGATTGCCCTATTAAGGTCTATACCAGCTATGCCGATCCATGGTCTAGCGAGACCATAGACTCGTATATCTTCGAAAATTCTTCTAACAGTATCCGACGGTACTGCAAATCCTATACCTTGAGCAAATGGCACAATTGCCGTACTCATACCCACCATCTCAGCCTTCATATTGATCAGGGGACCCCCGCTGTTACCCGGGTTTATGGCAGCATCCGTCTGAATGATACGGCTCATTACACCTCTAGGGGTTTGAAGGGTACGGTTTAATGCACTTATAACGCCTATTGTAACAGTCGGCCCGCCAGGTAATCCCAGTGGATTACCAATGGCGACTACGAGTTGCCCGACTTTGAGATTCTCATAATCGCAGAATTTGATCGGTTTTAGATTTGAAGCGTCTATTTTCAGGATCGCCACGTCCATCAGTTTATCCGCACCGATAAAGGAGGCTTCAAATCTCTCACCATTATATAGTGTCACCTCTATCTG
The DNA here is from genome assembly GCA_964463005.1 of uncultured Candidatus Bathyarchaeia archaeon. Lineage (GTDB taxonomy): Archaea > Thermoproteota > CALKCG01 > B24 > B24 > DTBU01. Next base: position 82,486 of record CAYWZZ010000001.1, read on the forward strand.
CTGAACCCCTTCTACAACGTGGTAGCTTGTAGCAATGTAGCCATCTTTATCTATTATCGTACCAGAGCCTACGCCTTTAACAGGCATTACTTGGAGAAGCATATCTCTACGCAATGCAATCGTACTCACGTTTACAACACTTGGAAGAGCTTCTTCAACAACCTTAACTATTTTTTCCTCCTCCATTCTAAACCCTCCACTATATTTTTCATTTTAATGGCGTCGAAGTCGAGAACTGGAGATTCACTTACTATGACTGGTTTATATCCGTTTTCAACTATGACTTCAGCTAGGATTTCGAAACTTGGGCCAAACGGTTCATCTAAAGTTCTATGTTTAACTTCTCCTTTATCACTGTATTCAACGTTTGTAAAGTGGAAGTGAAGCTTCTCAATGCCTCTAGAGCCTAAAACCTTTTCAATCTTCTCAAAGACTTTTAAATAATCGTCTTTGGAGTGGAGGCAACCTCCACATCTAGCGTAGATGTGAGCCCAATCTATGGTGGGATATACTGAGCCAAATTTCTGACACATGGCTAAAATTTCATCTAAATTGCCAAGTTGACTAGGTTTACCAGTCGTTTCAGGACGAAGATAAACCTTAGACCCAATAACGCCCATATACTCTACCAGTTCATTTAAAGCTTTAAGACAGATTTCAAAAGCTTCCTTAGGCGAACGGTTTCCGTAGAAGCCAGGGTGGAAGACAATGCTTTCAGCCCCAAGCCACTCAGCCGCTTCCAAACAAGCTCTAATCCTCTCAATACTCTTAGCTACAACGCTTTCATCTCCGGCAAGATTTATAAAGTAAGATCCATGCATTGTAACCCATACATCATTCTTTAGCGCTTCATACTTAAACTCCTCAGCGAGTTCGCGTCTAATTTGGGGTTTAACACTCCAACGTACGGCTTGATATTCGAAGGCATTTAACCCCTCACTTCTAAGATAGGAAGGTACTAGTGTAAGTGGACCATTGAATCCCACCGGTAAACCAGCTGGTCCGAATCTGACTTTATCCGCCAAGAAACCACCCACCTGGAATTAGTAAGCCATGTTTTAATTAAACTTTAGTATGGGGAGGAAAAGTAATTAAGTAGATTTTAATATTTTTGATATTGGGTTAAAATGCCTAAGTATTGTCCTGAATGCGGTGGAGAGTTGTTCTATGATCCATCTATGAAACTTTACATGTGCAGGAGCTGTGGGGCTACATATAATCAGCAAGAACTTGCAGATGCGTGGAAAAAGATAAGGGGACGATTAAGTGAGGAAGATCGTAAGGAGAAGCTTCAGAAAGAGTATTTAAGATGGTGGCTTTCAAGAAAAGAGTCTTAATATTTTGAATAGAGAAACACCCATGCGGGATCAGTTGAATACGCTCCACTGTGCCATGTTTTACATGGACTTTGCTATGGATTTTCATAAATTCTGATCTCTCTAAGGAAATGGTCATTTTCCATCTAAGACGGATTGCGTGCGAAATGTCGTGATCAGGTGATAATAGGTGTCTGTAGATATACTTAACAACTCTTAAGTTTAATAAGGAACTGTTTTCTTAAACAAGTAAAGGTATACCGATGTGTGACCTATAATGGTTGAACAGCTTAAATTTGAGATATTGACCATAGGAAATGAGTTGCTTATAGGTAAAATTCTAAATACAAACGCCTATTGGCTTAGTAAACGTATAACGAGTTTAGGAGGCCGCGTTACTAGGATAATCACAATAAGTGATGATGTTAACGAAATATCGTCAACAATAAGGGACTGTTTAGCTAGAAAACCAGATTTCATAATAACCGTAGGTGGACTTGGGCCAACGTTTGATGATAAAACTCTAGAAGGTGTTGCACACGCCTTAAATTTAAGGCTTGAAGTGAATAAAGAGGCATTGGATATGGTTAGAATGAGATATAAGAGTTTAGGAAGGATTAGAGGGGAAAAAATCGAGCTTACACCTGCGAGAATTAAAATGGCTACTCTACCTGAGAAGGCCAAACCCATAAAGAACCCTGTTGGAACCGCTCCAGGCGTCTTACTTGAGGTTAATGGAGTGACAATAATATGTCTACCGGGTGTTCCTGAGGAGATGAAGGCCATATTCGAAGAACATATAAGTCCAATTATCCGTGAGCGGTCTAAACTCGTCTTCTATGAGAAAAGTTTAAGAGTTGAAAATATATACGAGTCCGACCTAGCACCTATAATAGATCAAGTCCTTAGTATAAATCCTAAAGTCTATATAAAGTCTCATCCAAAGAGGGAGGAGGGGGTTTCTTACATAGAGTTGCATCTTTCAACATCGAATGAAAGCTTTGAAGAGTGTCTTAAGCTGGTAGATGTTACAGTGTCCGAGATTAAGAGGCGGGTAGTTGAACGGGGTGGTAAGGTTATTGAAATACCAGCTAAGGAATAGCACTAGCTTATAATATTCGTCACAAAACCTATTCCCCTAGTCCGACCTTCTCTGAATACAAACCAGTCTCCAGTTCTAATGTAAACAGGTCTGTACTTGAAGCCGAATTTCACATATGCTGTTACACCCGTTCTTAATGGCTCACGACTAGACTCTAGAAGTTCAGCCGTCTGCCTTATTGTGTGAATATGTATCACAGCGTTATATCCCCTCCATATGGTTGTAGGATGATGGAGGATCGTTATCTTAGCTTCGAATACCCTGACAGGTTTTAAGATCTCAGATTTATCGAGAAGACACATGCCCTTTAAAACCTCACCATACTCTATATTGGATAGAGCTAAACAAACATCTTGACCTGGGAAAACTCTTTGAACTGGGACTCTATGTAAGTGTATGGATTTAATTTTCACAAGCCTAGAACTTCCATCGTCGAATGGACCTATTTGAACGTAGTCATCAATACCTATGCTACCTTGAAGGACTACGCCGCTTACAACAACACCGACTCCTTTAACGTTAAATTTATCATCAACATACATCATAAACGGCTCATTCAACTTCTCTTCCCACTTCATCCTCGGAGGAAGAAGGTTTAAGAAAAGCTTCAATAGGTTTAAACCTTCACCAGTCTTATTGGAAATAAGGAATACAGGCGTTACTCTCCCAGATTGTATCGTTTTAACAGCTACAGATATATCGTCCACTCCTCGAACTAATATTGGGATCTTATCTACACCAGGCATTTTCAAGAGCTTAAACACATCATCTAAGACGTATTCAATTCTCTCGTGATTTACCATGTCGATTTTACTGATCACCAGTATTATAGGGATCTTTAAAGCAACAGCTATTCCTAAGTGCTCTTTTGTAGTACCTACGACCCCCGCGTTAGCCCCCACGACTAGTAGAGCATAATCGGGCGCCCTCCCCATTATACCCTTAAGCGTCGTCCTCAGGTATTTTTCATGCCCTCCAAGATCTATGAGGTTTATGATTTTAGAGCTTTTTAAGAAGACCTGTGATTCATCTAGGGGAGATGTAAGACTATGATTCACTATGCAACCGTCCTCTGAAAACCCGATTGGATGGATGGATATTGAAGACGTTCTACCAGTTTTGACCTCATGTATATATCTAGCTACTTTACTCATAGCTGATCCTCTACCGTTATCCAGTTCACCAGTCGTCAGAACTCCAACTAGACTAGACTTACCAGCATCAACATTTCCAATTACCGGAATCTCTAAGAGAATTGGAAGATTGCCTTCCCTAGAAACCCTTACATGAACTTCAGCTATTTTACCCAATCTACCAGTTCCAACTCTTAGAAGTCTACATTTAGCTCCAATCAACTTGGCAGCTTTTTCTAAAACGTTTAAAGATAGTTCAAGCGCTTTATCATCAAGCCCCACAGGGTCCCCGTCATCTGAAACACCTATTTCATAGAAGGCTTCTCCCCCACCTTCGTTAAGCCTATACCGCATTTGAGTAGCCAAATGTTCGATTGTTTTCTGATCGTCTTTTAAAAGAACGAGTTTATACTCTACATTACCTTCATCCCTTTCCGCTTCTTTCAAGTCGTTCCTAAATTGTAAACACCCCTCGAATGTAAAATCTTTAACAAGTTGAATTTAAAATTTTATTTTATGTTATAAGTCTCTTGGAGGGGTTTGCTCTGTACACAGTGTATATATTAGGAACAGCTGGTTCAGGGAAATCTCACCTAACACAAGCCTTAGTGGACTTCCTAAGAGCTAAAGATCAGAGCGTGGCTTCCTTAAACTTAGACCCCGGTGTCATAGATCTACCTTACATTCCAGATATGGATGTTAGAGATTACGTGGACGTATATGACATTATGGAGAGGTATAGGCTTGGACCCAACGGAGCTTTAATACTCGCAGCGGATATGATAGCAGCTCATATAGACGATTTGAGGAGAGACGTAGAAGATTTAAAGGTAGATTACCTGATAATTGATACACCAGGACAGCTTGAACTCTTCGCATTCAGAGCAAGCGGTCCTTTAATAGCTTCAACTCTTACAGATGGCATTAAAGTCATAGTATACCTCTTTGAATCTACATTCTCAAGCGATCCGTTTAACTACATGTCGAACATGTTTTTATCAGCTGCAATTTACTCTAGGTTTCTTCTGCCTCAAATCCACGTAATATCCAAAAGCGACCTAGTATCCGATGAAGTGATAGAGGAAATGATTTCTTGGTATGAGGATGAGGAGGCTCTGGAGAATGCTATTGAAAGCCGATTAACGGGTGAACGATACATTTTCACGAGACGGCTTAGACTGTCGCTTAAAGACTTATGCTCAGTATCTGCGCTAATACCAGTATCATCTAAAACGGGTTTAGGGCTTACAGAACTATCGGCTACTTTAACTAGAATATTCACTGGTGGAGAAGAGTTATTGATTTAAATTTTTCAAAAATCTTCTTTCGATAAGAGGCTTCAATTTTTATCCTCTAAAATATGTTACACTATAATAGTGTGAGACTTGTATAATGGAGGATGGATTAAGGAAACCCTGCTCCTATACGCTTTAAGACATTTTGAACCGTTAGGTAGGAAGACGTTATCAAAGATACTAAGGGTTACGGAGGGGGTAGTTAGAAGCATGGTCAGCAGATTAGAAGAGCAGGATTACGTAAGTGTAGATAGAGCTGGCGTTAAAGTAACATCTAAGGGGATTCTAGAACTTCAAAGAAGACTTGAGAAGATGCATATTAAGGGTATAAAGGACTTTCCACACAGAGAACTTAATATAGGTCCAAGTTCAGTAGCTATTCTAATAAGCGGTGCAACTGCTAAAGTGACGTCAGGTTTAGAGGAGAGAGATCAAGCGGTTAGAGCTGGCGCCTTAGGAGCTATTACGATAATTTATAGTGGTGGCGTTTACAAAATGCCCAGAGTCTATGGAAACCTTGAAGTTGAAGCTCCCAACTGGTATAGGGCTATTCTAGATACGTTTAAACCAGAGGATGAATCTTGCATAGTGATAGTTTTTGGAGAAAACTACTGGGTTGCTGTTGAAGCCGCTCTTACGGTAGCTGTTAAAATGACGGCTACTTCTCAAAGATAATTATGCATTTAGCCAGAGGTATGCGTATAGAGTTTTATTTAAGACTAAGAAAGTGGAAAATATATGATGAGTAGAATGCTTAAGAGAGCAGTACTTATCTGTAGGTCTGATACTTCTGAAGCATTGGAACTAGCGAATGAGATTAGGCTGAGACTTTTGGAGTTAGGTTTAAGCGTTGAAGTCGAAGAAAGCGTGGCTTCCAAGCTTGGATTCCATGGAAAACCCATAGATGAATTAGATGGCGATTTTGCGGTCGTAGTTGGCGGAGATGGAACGATTCTTAGAGCGGTACACGGTTTGAAACGGGATATACCTCTATTAACTGTAAGGCTAGGAAGAGTTGGATTTCTCGCGGAAGTTGAGAAGGAGGAAGTATCTGAGGCATTAAACCGGTTTATTTCTGGAGATTTTATGATTGATGAGTGCTTTACACTTGCAAACAATAAGAATCTTCCTGAAGCGTTGAATGAAATAATGGTAGGTGCTGAGCTACCTCTCAAAACCATTGACGTAGAAGTTTACGTTGATGGATGGTTTATAGCTAGAGATAGAGTCGATGCCATCATAGTATCTACAACAACTGGTGCTACGGGGTATTCTCTGAGCGCTGGAGGATGCCTAGTGGATAGTAGAGTTAAAGCCATTATGGTGGTTCCAGTATGTCCACTTTCAACAAACTTTAAACCCTATGTTCTTCCAGAAGAATCTGAAATCAGAATAAGCGTAGCTGCAGGGGATAGTATTGTCGTTGTAATAGATGGGCAGTTTATGAGCCAGTTTAGACCGCCGTTTGACGTCATTATAAGGAGGGGGAAACGCACTGTTAAATTCATAAGGTTTGAGTCGAATTTCTACAAGAGAATTAGAAGAAGACTTGCTTTAAGCTCAATCTAGCTACTGGTGGTATTTAAGAATTGCTGCAATTCCTCCGAAGCTTTTTAGAAGCATTTCTCCCTCTTCTGTTTTCGAAGAGATCACTTCGACTTTAACTCCCAGGTTTTCAGCCATATCTATAAGCTCATCTATTAGATCCTTCCTATCTTTTATCCTAAATGTTTGAAGGCCGCAGTTTGCACATTTACGCGTAGTAAGTTCATTTTCCAGCATAGGTATATCTGTCAATTGAGCTGTAATCCATTCAGAGTATCCGCAGTTTGAACACTCAATTTGAATCCTCTGAGTTTGAAGGTCCTCTGAAAGCAACAACACTTCAACCGTACCCTTTTCAAGATGGCGTTTAACTTCTTTTTCACCGTAAACAGCTAAACCCGTATCTTTGGACACTTGATCTAAAAAACTTTGAACGAGCTTCTTCTCCTCAATTCTTCTAACTTCTTTCAAAACATCTGAAACTCTATCGATTACGTCTCTTAAGCCCGATTCATCTGCGTAAGCTGTATCTACTATAGCTATCACCTTTTTCTTAAGTATGTAGTTCATGTAATCTCCTTCTAAGAAATATCTCTTAGTGGGACCCGGACCCCCCACTATTATACCCTTTAGACCATCCATGTTTAAGAATAGTGAGTCTGCATGCTTACCAGCTCTTCTAAAAAAATCGTTAAGCTCCATCTCTCTAAGTCTTTCAAATCTCCTAGCTGATTGACCACCAGCTCTATGTTTACCTGGTATTCCAGAGGTTATTTCTTGAAGAACCTCAAGACGATTACCGGCTAAAGTTGCAAATGTTGCTCTACTAGAGTCTATGAGAATCACCCCGTAAATCTCCTTCTCCCTAAGCATTTCTAAGAGAGGCTCGACGTAGAATTTTGAGCCGCAACCATAGTAGTATATGTCTATGGGCTCCGGGGGGATTATAACGTAAGTCTCCATCTTCTCAGAACCGGGACCATCTTGGGGGATAGCTCCACAGAAAATTATTAACCCATTTGGAGGAGTCTGCTTAAACAATCTAAGCCTCTGCATAACCTTTTCCAAAGCCGACTGAACATTCTTACGAGTTCTATCGGATTTTATATTCATAGCAGTACTATACTCTTGTCTAAGATTATTCATGACGTCTGATATAGGCCTACCAGACGGTACGTAAAGTGAAACTAACTCAGTACCCCGCCCTTCCTTCGAAGCAAGCATTTTAAGCGTCTTCCTAAGCTTGTAAAGCTCGACCGAACTATACTTCTCTCTAATTCTAGCCATGGCTCGCTAGAAAAAAAGAAGGCAAGAGTTATTTAAACCCTATTTACAAATCTATATAGGGGAAACTATAGTCTCCCTAAGACGGGCGGGGGTAGCCAAGCCTGGTTTAAGGCGCAGGGCTCAGAACCCTGTGGGGTAGCCCTTCGTGGGTTCGAATCCCACCCCCCGCACCAATACCTTTAGCTCTGGTGTGGTTGACATAAACCCGATTTTTAGGTGTCCGAGTAGTCCTGCTATTGGAGTGACTAGCGTATGTTAGAGTTCAGCAGTAGGACTTTAACGTAGTCAAAAGATCAAGAAAACTAAGGGAGAAATCAGTCCAGTAACTAGGTCTATGTTAATTGAAAAGCCGCATAATACAACATTGTCAGAGAATTCAAAAGTATTATTGATGTAAGGAAATGCTACAATTCATGTACCTTAGATTTTTTTACGTTTCGTGAGGATATTGGAAAGAATGTCGTAAGCTATGAGTATCACTAAGACTGTTATAATGCTCCATCGAACCCATGCTTCTTGGAAAATCATCGGTATAAATCCTATAAATCTAACCCAGAAGAATACTTTTCCTACCACATACTTTGAATCGAAGTCTTTTTCCCAATACCAAGGTGAAGGGTTGTTATCTCCTTTCGTTGTTACTAGAATTCTACCATCGACTTCTTTTATGTCAATAATCCTATGGACTATGTATTCGCCGTCTCCGACGGGTTTTACAAACACTATTATGTCCCCCTTTTTCAACTCTTCGGGTTTAACCCCCTTAACAAAGAGTAAATCGCCCACTTTCAACGTAGGATACATGCTACCAGATGCTACGTAGACAACAGGGTTCTCCGTGAGGAGGATGTACTTAGCTAAAGTCCATAACAAGAAGATGCTGAGAAATATTAGAACAGCCAATACGATAAGCTTAATCGAAGGGTCTAATGCGTTAATTCTATCTTTAAGCTTCAATCTTCAACCGAAGATACCTAGGAAGGGTATATAAAATTATAGAGGCTAGGGATGGTATGTGTATGCAGAAAATCTCAAATGATTCATCGAATAGACGATACCCAGCAATTCTAATAACGATTAGAAGAACCGACAATGATGTTAAGGTTAGCATAGACGTTTTTAAAGCTTTAAGATCTTTATAGTCCATAATACTCACTCAGATTTCTCTAGAAGCCATTTCAGTGGGATATCTTGGTAAGTTCCATCGGGAAGCTTTCTACGAACTGTTATAGGTAGTACACCTTTCTCCAGCTCGTAGAGAGCTATTTCCACAGGGTCTTTAATATCCTCCGGAAGCTTTACGAGAATTGGAGCTCCCATAGATATCTGAAGAGCTCTAGCTCCTGCAATTCTAGCCTTCTCATACTTAGTTAACCTAGGAGGACCTATTGAAATTTTCTTGGAAGGTTTTTCAAAACCTTCCCTACTCTTCTCAACAACCGTCCTGTGAATACCCCCTTAGGTCTACCATTAAGATAGCTTGTTTAAAAGCGATATGGAAAACGCTATAAAGATTCATATAAATCTTACTAATCTCTGACCACTCATTTACACATTCTGAAACACTCTCTTTGAACCACCACATCCATTACTGTCATGAAAGATCGCACGTTAAACTTGCGAATGCGTCATTCCTCCTTCTTAAATTCTCTTAAAGCTATAATCCACGGATATACTGCCGTTAATGCAAATCCTGCTAATGGGCTGTAGTCGAAAAGCATGTAGCCCGTTTTATACAGGAGGAGCCATATAAGATACGTTATGAACGTCGCCATGAAAAAACCTGAGGAGAACCTTAACAGTTTAATTTTTTTAGCCTTACCTCCCCTGTATGTGACGGCGTAATGACTAACCACTAGGGAACATGCTACAACCGACCACCATACTATGGGCCAGAATATCTCATTCAAAGTTGCAGGTAAGCCTCCTTAGTCAGCGATTCCAAGTAGAAATTTAAGCTGCGCGATCCTATCCATAACTTCTACTATTTGACGCTCTATATCATAACGGTTTCTATTGTAGGTTTCATCATCAAGCTCGCCGATTTCATAACGTTTTTTAAGCTTCCGCAATTCATCAATGAGTCTATCCCTTTCCTTTAAGAGTCTCTTATACTCCCTCTCAACGTCTTTATCTCCAGCCATCAAGAAATATGCACCTAAAAATCATTTATACAGAAGTGGTTATAAATTTATGTGTGAAAGAGACAGCGTATAAAGTACTTTTCGAGTTTGAGGAAGGGTTTAAAATTTACGGTGAACTCTCAAGGATACATGCACCTATTACGGTCAGTCGTCTAGTATCGAATCTACCGCTAGACGGTAGAGTGGAGGCTTCGAAAGGGTGGCTCTATTTCATAACAGGGATAGGGCTAAGGCCTGAGAAACCGAGGTTTGTCTGCGAACCAGGATGGATAGGATATTGGCCTCTAGCTAAAGCCATTTGCCTATTCTATGAAAAGACCAGTCTAAAATCACCCATCAATAGGATAGGGTCTATTATAGAGGTGGAAAAACCACTAGCAGAGATACCTTCAGGCGTAAGAGTTAGACTTAAACTCATTTAGCCTCCGGTAAACTTGAATACCCGTATACGGTTATTGCCAGAAACCGGCGTAATATAGCCCTTCTTCCAAAGTTCTTCAAGAATATCCTTAGCTACGCTTATCTTCAGTTTAAACTTTGAAGCTACTTCAAAAGGCGTTATTACTTTCATAGTTGAAACCTCCTTAACTAGTGTGTCGCCATCCATATTTATGAATAGCCCCTTGGTAGAAACATCCGTCACCTTAACTTTCTCTTTTTTAGGCTCTTTTTCCTTTTTCTCCTTCACCATTTGAGCTTTAGCCATTTGAGAAATAGACTTTTTCTTAACCCCGCCCACGTTAAATTTAGATTGACTGCGTTACTAATAGGCTTTTCAGTTTTACTTTGAAAACTCCGTAGACAGCATAGTTCACTGTTGGGGGTTTTACAGAGAAATATAAATCTCTCCTATCTGGAGGACGGATTAAGCCATGATGTTTTTAAACATTCAACCAGCTTATTAACCTCAGAAATAGCAGATAAGATGGGGATATTTCACGAGATGAGTTAATAATACTTTAAGAAGATTGGAAGCTTTCAAAAGACGACTGTAAAAATCTTGATTAATGCAAGTTTCTTTCTAAAGAAGACGCATGAGGCTTGTAACAGTTAAAATACCAGAGGCCCTCCTAGAGGATCTGGATGAACTAGTAAGAATAGGATTGTACCCAAATAGAAGCTCCGTTATAAGAGCGGCTGTAAGAGACCTTGTTAGAAGAGAGCTTTGGGATAGGGGTGGTGGAAGCTATAGAAGAGCTTTGAATAGCAATAGAAGTACGTAGATTTCAAACTATCGGCCATGATATGACATTTCTTTAAATTTTAAAGACTCACTCCAAGGGTTTTCACTTAAACATATAGCTCTGCCAACTATAAGATATGTCGCGCCCGCGTTTAAAGCGTCTTCGGGAGAACCCCCTTGAAAAATCACACCGGGTGAGAATATCGACATGTCTAGTCCAACTATTTCACGCACCTCGCGTATTACACTTGGTCTAGTAGCACCTACAATTAAACCATCAACGCCCCAACTTTTAGCTTTCTCAGCCAGAATTAAATACTGTTTTCTGAATACTTTACCCCTCTCTACTACGAACTGCCCAAAAGTTTCTTCAGCCCCCGCATGACTCATGTAGATTAATGGCAGTATCCCTCTACCTCTCTTCTTTGCATCTTCTAAAACCAAATCTAAACCATCTTTAAAACCTACAAGCGGATTTACCGTTAGAGCATCAAAGCCAACGTCAAAGTAAAGTTTAGCCATAATTCTATTGACGTGACCAACGTCACCCAGTTTACAATCCATTATAATGGGCATATCCATTTCATGAGACTTCTCAACCAATTTAGCTACACCATCTTGTAATCCAAGAATCAGCACCGTCGGTATCCCTATTTTAAAAGCACAGACATTTTCAGAAGTCTCCATCATAACCCACAACGTTTTCTCATAAAGCCTTTCCTTGGAAAACTCAGGTATATCCAAAGCTAATACGATCCTGGATTTCCTCTCCCTACTACTTCTCTCAATTTTAAGATTGAACATTTCAATGATTAATCGGCGAGGTGAGATTTAAGCTCTAATATCGATCGGAGAATACACAGGCCGCTTATTTATAAAATCTATAAACCTATTCAAAGGATCAACTTTAAATCTAAAGGCAATGCCTTATCAAACTAAAGATTCAGATACTTAACGCATTTAGCTAAAGCATTAGACATGAATCCCGAAATAGTCGGTTAATGTTAAAGGCTCCATAGCCGTGTATTAGAAAACAATAAATAAAAGAAATGTCTTCTTCAAATTTTGAGGGGCCCGTAGCTCAGCCAGGTAGAGCGACAGGCTCATAACCTGTTGGTCGGGGGTTCGAATCCCTCCGGGCCCACGCCTTTATGGTATTTTTAGAAGACCCCATAACTCCTTGGGAAGTCTGATATCGTATTTTCCGGGCTTTTCAACTGGTAGTTCACCGCTCTTTATCATCGCGAATAGTGGGTTTTCCAATGTTTTAAGCGGCATATGTACGAGGCTTCTTGAACGGCTTGATTGGTAGATCGCCATCATTATCTCCATGTCTATTCTAGATTGGTAGCCACTACTTCTATGCATGCTGACTTTCCCCTCAACCCAATCTATCAGTTGAGAAAACTCAGTAGTCTTATCTTCCACAGGTTTGAGTTTACTCCACCCATTAGATGATAGAACTTTAGCTTCTTCATCCGTAACTATAAGTAGCCCATCTGTACACTCCAATACCACGTGGAACCATTCTAACTTATGCGTGATAGGCGTATCCATTTCTATTAGAAGTTTAGTTCCGTCTTTGAAGGATACTAAGCCTATACATATGTCTTCTATGGGTATACCCCTCTCATACCTATCCGTTTTACGCTCGACTTGCCCTATAACCCAGTCAGGTGCTGGATCTCCAAGCCAAAATCTAACTGTGTTTATCATATGGGAGCCGTTGTTTAGAAGCCCATCCCCCCTCCTTCCACGAGCTAGTAGAGGTCTACCAATTTTCCCTTCTGAAATGAAGTTTTTAACAGATATGTGAATTGGATGAAATCTACGTGATGCCTAATGGCTAATTTAACGCCATGTTTATCACAGATTTCAACCATCATATTGGCTTCGCCTAGACTTACAGCCATAGGCTTTTCACATAAGATTCCTTTAACGCATGCTTCAGCTGCTTTAACGGTTATTTCAACATGAGTCTGAGCCCAAGTACAAATGCTCACAAAGTCTAAACTCTCCCTCTTTAACATCTCTACGTAATCTCCGTAAAACCTTTTCACGCCAAATTTACTGGCTAAAGCTTCAGCTTTAGCTAAATCTATATCTGCAACTGCGACTATTTCAGCACGACCCGTAGTAAGCCAACCTTGAACGTGACTTGAAGCTATACCACCACAACCTACAATTCCAACAGCATATTTAACCATGTATACCGCCAAATCTATAGTGTAGAATGCTTACTTAAAGGTCTACCGTCATTCTATTTCTAATTATTAGAAGATTAACATCATAGAAATGATTGAAGCAACTGCTCTGCATTCCTATGCAAGATGTTATGACGGTCTTCATCTGTTATTCTGGAGAAGACTACACAACCGATTCCATAATGTGGGTCAAACCATGGTAGATCCGTGCCAAACACTATCTTCTCAGACCCGGCTTCTCTAACCATTCATTCAATTATCCCGTTAACCGCGTAAGCTACTGTTAACTCGAGGTAGACGTTTGGATTATTCCGTGCGACTTGGATAGCCTTCTCCCACTCCCCGTAACCGGAATGCCCCATCAGGAATTTAACGTTCGGATATTTAGTAGCGATCTTTTCAACTAATGTTGGCGAATCGTAGGGGCTATAGCCCCAAGTATGGAGTAAAACCAGTAGCTTATGTTCGTTGGCGTATTCCAATGCAAGTTCATACCTTGGGCTTGTTATTGGATGCTTATGGTAGTCTGATAGAAACTTGAACCCTACAAACCCTTCAGCCTCAGAAAAACGCTTTATTTCATCTTCTAACTCTTCAGGATAGTTTGGATTTACAACCCAGTATGCTCTAAATCTATCTGGGTACTTCTTCACCACGTCGATCATTTTAACGTTTTCTCTACTATCTATTAGAGCTGCGTGAGAGCTTGAGACGGCCATTTTAACCCCACACCTATCCATGGTATGTATCATATCTTCAGGCGAGGGATTTGGAAAGTATATACCTTGGTAGGGTCCAAGATGCGTATGCATATCGATTACAGGACAAGACGTACTCCTTTCATTCTCCATAAAATCTCTAACGATTTGAGAATTTATCAAATTCTCACACTCCTAAGTATCCGTTTGAGATTACCTGAAGCTATCATCTCCCTCTCTTTAGATGTTATATCTGCATGAGATAGCATTAGGATCGGCCCGCCAGGGTTCCACCAAGGGTAACCAGTGCCAAAGAGTAGCCTTTCAGCACCATATTTGGCACAGAAGTCGCTTATACCTCCATCCAATTCATACCTCGATATATCTAGATACAAGTTTTCATATTTCTCAATTAAAGGCCTGAAAAATCTATCTTGCCCCCAACTTCCATGCTCCGTGACTATAAGCGTTAGGCTTGGAGCGTCGGACATAATTTTCTCGATCAAATACCAGCCGGATATACCCTCGCATGACTCGTTTATTGAGATGAATAGTGGAATATTCCTCTCGATCATGAAGTCGTAGAGAGGTTTTAAAGCAGTTTTACTCATTAAAAATCTATGCTCTGAAGGCTCTTATATTGCCAAGCCTCATATTATCGAGAAGGTCTTCAAAAGAGCCCATTTCCCCAGTGTGAGGTGGAAGTATTGCGAGGGGTCCGTAAAGCCTTTCAACCCCCTTGATCTCGCTCATCAGTATCTTATTCCCAACGATTGGTGAGTCGTCGCGTTGCCTTGAGTGAAAGACTAAGGCTTCATCAATACCGTAGGAATCCATCTCCTTCAAAAGATCTTTAGCCGTTTCAGCACATCTGATCGGTTTAATCATGGGTCTACCGAAACACGCATTACAATCGAAAAATTTCAATTATACGACACCTGTTTGCCAACTATACGGCTTAAACACTTAAGATTTTCCACCATCGATTCCTCGACAGACTATGGTCTCCTACCTTTAACAAGATAAGTTGTCGTGAAGAATACTGTAGATACTAACGCTATTGCGCCACTAGTAGGGATGTTGAAGCAGAGTGATAAAGCTATCCCTCCGAGCCCTGAGGAAAGCGCTACTAATAGGGATACAATGAACATTCTACTTATGGAGCGCGTTAAAAATCGTGAAGTAGCTGCTGGAATTATGAGAAGTGTGACGGATAGTAGGACACCTATGGTCTTAGCAATCACGGCGACTGTTATAGCCGAAATGGTGAAGAGTAGTGAGTCATATAATCCGACTTTAAGTCCAAGTGCTTCAGCCGTCTCTACGTCAAAGCAAATGTATAGGAATTCTCTGTAGAACAATGCAGCCAATATTAATGTTGAGGTTGAAGCAATTGCTAGGCTTAATATATCTAAGTTTGAGAGGAGTAAGAGGTCGCTCACCAGGTAACCGTCTACCATCACCCTTCTATCTATTGGGAGGTAACTCCTTATAACCGCGTAAAGCATTACACTTACGGCTAGTGAAACACTCAACATAACGCCTAGAGTCTGAGGCCCACTTCTCCCCATACGTGATATGAACACGGATGTTGCTACACAGAATAGTATTACGAAGGGGAATGGATCTACAAACCAAGGGAAAATTGTTTGAAACAGAACCCCCACTGCTGCACCTCCTAAAGCGGCATGTGAAACTTCAGGTGTTATATATAGTGCCCCCCTTAGAAGCATTAAAGTCGAAACTATCGCTGAGAATGATGCAAATACAATCCCGATCAATGCTCTTAGAATAAACGGGTCAAGCATGTCTATCACCTAGAATCAGTATACGTCTACCTTCTCTTTCAACCGCTTTGACACATGGATAGACGGTTTTCAACTTATCCTCGTTTAAAACATCGACTGGATCTCCGTATACACATACCGTTTTATTTAAAACTAGAATCCTATCAGTTAAAATTATTATCGGGTCTAATTCATGTTCTACAACCATTATAGTTCTCCCATTCTCCTTGAGCACTTTCAAAACGTTAAGTAACCTCTCCTGACTTTCAACGTCTAAACCTGCAAATACCTCATCTAGGAATAAGATGATAGGGTTGGATGCTAATGCTCTGGCTATCAAGACTCTCTTCTGTTGCCCTCCACTCAACTCGTTGAATGGTAAGTCCCAGTAATTCTCCATACCAAGGTATTCTAAAGCCTTTCTAGCGGCTTCAATGTCCTCTCTACGTGGGATTCTGGGGAAACCCTTCCTTAAAAGTACTCCCATTAAGGCGACTTCAGCTACCTTAAGCGGAACTTCATACGATACTCTATCCTTCTGGGGAACATAGCCTATGAAACTTCTGAGCTTTAAACCTTCAGTGAAAGGATTTAAACCAAGAACCTTCACAAACCCTTTAAATGGCTTAACCATTCCAAGCAGTAGTTTTATTAGCGTTGTCTTCCCAGCGCCGTTTGGTCCAACAACCAATATAAGTGAGGGGTTTTTAATTTCAAAACTTACATCATCTAGCACTATACGCCCCCCCAACTTCACTGAAACATTCTTCACGGAGACTACTGGGTTGTTCGTGTTTTCAAACCTCCTCTGACGAGTAGAATCGTTTCGAAAACTATTATGAGCAGTGCTAGAACTGTTGTTAAAAGATATACATTGAACCCATTTGAGGGAGATTTACGGTTGGAGAGTAGTGCACTGTAGACCTGCCCGGCATTGTAATACATGAGATTATCATATCGATCCAAACCGTTGGATGAAACTGTGAAGACGTATGCTATTGAACATCCAGTTTCCTCAGAAATCTCTCTAAGCGCTGTTTGAACACCGCTCATCAGAAGGGCGGTATCAGAGACCACGATGCAGACGTAGTCTCCAGACTTAAGGCCGTTGTAAATTTTCGTTAGAGAATCGGGGCGTATTGTCTCCCCCTCACCTATGAGAGCTATATCCACCTTTAAACCTAAAGCCTCAGTGACGTACTGTTCAGCATAAAAGCCTACTACAACTCTCTTTCCAAAACAGCTATATTTCTCCGAAAGCTCAACTAGTATTGTTTTAAGCTTTAAAACCTCTTTTTCGAAAAGCAGGTAGTTTTGTGAAAACTTTTCAGAGTATTCTGGTTTAAGCATTGAAAGTTTATCTCTCAACGCTCTAGCTATAATCATCGCATTATCCGGCAGAAGCCAGAATCCATGAATATTCTTCACACCTTCAACTTCAAGTATCTTAATACCACTTAAGTTTAACAGGTTCAGAGATATTAAGCTAGGTTGGATGCCCCTCTCCTCTGAAACCCTTTCAATAAGCTCCATCTCCCAATCCATATGTCCAGTTATGACTATCAAATCAGAGTTTAAAGCCTCCCGGATAATGCTAGGCGTTAAGGTAAAACTATGAGGTTCAACATCTCCTGAAACAATAGGATAGACTTCGCCCACATCTCCTAAGATTGGAGATACTATAGTTTGGAGTATGCTAAGCGTAACGACTACCTTAACCCCATACTTCTGTGGAGCTGAACGCGCGGGAAGAATTAAACCCAATAAGAGGCTGACTGCAATTATAATTGCCACTTTCTTATACAACAACCCTCCCCTCTTGGAATATGTTCATTATGCGGGCACTTCTCAGGATGTCCCATAATACTACACATGGAGTCGACAACTTCCTCTGGAAGATATAGTTCAACCTTACGTGCACATCTACATGCATCCTCTAGCCTAATTGAGAGAAATTTGTAAACGTATGTTTCAAAAATCCTATGGTTTCTAATTACCTTGTTGATTTTTTCAATTCCTGCCTTTGAAAGGCTTACCCCCTTCCAAGGCTCTCTTTTAAGCATACCCTTACTGTAAAGCTTCTTAAGCGTTTCACTTGCAGTTGCACATGAAACACCCATAGCTTCAGCTACTTCAAGACTCCCAACAGCTTCCCTCCCGGAGAGAAGCTTAAAAACGGTCTTAAGATATTCTACTTCCCTTTCGGTCAACATGTTTGAAGTGGACTTCCGTTTAGATTTAGACACAACCTAAATTAGGCTTAACCTAAATTTAAACCTTCTCCCTACAAGCAACCCCCAATGGCCTATGTAGAGTTACGCTTAATTCACATGGAATAGATACCGATTGAGCACACTAGTACTTTGAAGAATCTCTTACTCAGCCTGACGTATCAATTACCGCATGTCTACTGAGCTTGATAGCCCTCACGGTAGTGATGTAGAAATTTGGGGGAAAACTTAAAATTGGAAGCACAGATTTAGAAGGTTGTAGGGATATAATGGGTTACCAAGATAGCTGTAGAGAAATTCCAAATAGTGATAAAGAAATTTTACGGGAACTTGGAAGACGAATCGTTGAAATCGCTACATCACCCATTAATGAGGAGTACAAGGAGCGGCAGAAGAGTATAAATGATTTGAAAATGGTTAAACCGATAGTGTACATTTATGAGATACCTTGGCATGAAATGGATGTTTACGGCGAGCTTACTCTGAAGACGAAACACCCTTTATGCCGTAGGTATGAAGAGAGGCTTAGACGTATAATCTACAAGTGGAATCATAGGCTCGGTGTACCAGTAGAAGACCCTAGATTCGAATACCCGGGTTTAGACCCCGTAATTGTGCAACCTTTACAGGACTATATCCGTGATACTGGTTTTGGGTTGTATGTACAGGAGGATGTTTTGAAGACCGATGAGAGAAATCCTGTAGTCTCCCACCGCTTCCACATACAGATTAAAAGCGAAGAAGACATTGAGAAGATTAAAATGCCGAAGGTAACTTTCGACTATGAGAGAGCTGAAAGAGAATACCAGATGCTATATGATATATTCGACGGTATAATACCAGTTGAAAAACGCGGCATCTCTTCATTCTGGTTTGCACCCTGGGATGAACTTGTACAATGGACGGGTGTGAAAGAGATCTTAATCGATATGTATCGTAGACCAGATTATGTACATAAGCTCATTGATAGAATGGTTGATGCTTGGTTGCATAGACTAGACCAATATGAAAAGCTTGGCCTTTTAAGAGATCACCCGATGAAGCTTTGGGGGGTTGGTGCTGCTCAAGTTTTTGCAGCAACATCCCCGGCTATGCATGAGGAATTTGCACTAAAGCATGAAAGACGTTGGTATGAGAGATGGGGGTTCAACTACTACGGTTGCTGTGAACCACTGCATCATAAGGTTGAGGTTTTAAGGAGGAATATCCCTCGATTACGTAAAATTTCAATGAGCCCGTTTATAGACTTCGATAAAGCCGTTGAAAACGTTCGAGACGAGTTCGTATTCGCTTGGAAGCCAAACCCAGCTGTGCTAGCCGCTTCGACTTGGGATCCCGAAATAGTACGGAAAGATATGGAGAGGAAGTTGAAGAGAGCTAGGGAATTTAACTGTATAGTAGAAATCCATATGAAAGACATAAGCACTGTGAAATACCAGCCTCAACGTCTATGGGAGTGGGCACAGATAGCCTCTGAAGTGGCAGAGAAATACTTGTAATCCGATTTTTTCCATACCCTGTCCCAACTATTTTGAACCGTTCTCAGGTACCTACTCATAAAGATTGAATACAACTCAACCGATGAGACCCGATTCAATGACCAACGTTATGAGAAATATGGTCGAAGATATTGTAAGGGATGAGGTAGAGAGATTTTGGGAAAAACGGGGCAGAACATGGAGAAAATCCATAGAAAATATAATGGTGAAAACTAGAGGGGGTCGAGCATCCTACAAACAGGCACAGAGTAGGTTTAAAAACGGTGGATATCTGAGAAGTAAACCGCTGACGCTACAGACGAAAACACATTACTACTGGTAAGGAAAAAATAAATGGGGATTAAAATGTGGGGATCTCTAACAGTTAATTTTTAAATGTCTATAGTTTAACTTTGACTTTGAATGCTTTATATAGTCTTCACAACTGGCCGTTGTAATCTAAAATGCTCTTATTGCGGAGGCAGTTTTCCTAAGCATCTAGTCCCATGGAAGGTTGAATATAGGATTGAGCAACTTGTAGATTTTCTATCTCAAGACCCCAATTCAGTAGTAGCATTTTATGGTGGAGAGCCACTGCTAAATGAGCGTTTCATAATTGAACTCATGGATAGTTTTGAGGCGACTTACGTTATTCAAACAAACGGTCTTCTACATGAAAGGCTTGAGTCAGCTTATTGGAGAAGATTTAACACAGTATTGCTTTCAATAGATGGTGATGAAAACTTGACGGATGCATTTAGAGGAAGAGGTGTTTATAAGAGGGTTTTAAAAACCGCAAAATGGCTTAGAGATATTGGATTTGAAGGAGATATCGTAGCTAGAATGACCGTTACAGAGCAGAGTGACATATACAGGGATATAAACCATTTGATAAGTTTAAAATTGTTCGACCATATACACTGGCAACTCAACGTAGTGTGGAGCCCTAGATGGAGGGACTTTAAAGGATGGCTTGATAAGAATTATAAACCAGGTTTAAATGCTTTAGTAAAGCTTTGGATTAAAAACCTCTCTGAAGGCAAGATACTTGGATTGGCACCTCTTCAGGGAATTCTAAAGAGAGTTATCTCAAATGGTTCAAGTCCCCCATGTGGTGCAGGTGTAAACAGTTTCTCCATTTTAACTAATGGTACTATACTAGCCTGTCCCATAGCTATAGATGCCCCGTGGGCTAGGTTGGGGGATATCTATAGTTTAACGCCTAGGGACTTACCTGGTAGAATAACCATAGGTGAGCCTTGTATAAGTTGTCGTATCTTCCGGATATGTGGAGGTAGGTGTCTATATGCGCATATCGAGAGACTTTGGGGAATTGATGGATTTAGAGATGTATGTGAGGCCACAAATTATCTTGTTGAGAGAATATTGGAGGTTAAGCCATTTGTTGATAAGCTTGTAGCAGATGGATTAGTGGATCAAAGTGAGCTTTTATACCCAGCTTTTAATAATACGGTTGAAATAATTCCATGAAAATTTAAATTTAGACTAGGTCTTTTTGATACGAGTAGGCTTTAAATCCGCCATTGCAAGCATCTTCTCATCGGATAGTACTGTCCTAGAATCTAAACCACCGATTGTAACACCGTTATTTATGACGTATACGCGGTCAGATATTTCGGCGATAAATTCCGCATCATGCGAAGCCACGACCATGGCTTTCTTAGACTGTTTAAACTCAAATAGTACAGTTTTTATGATTTCTACTACACTTGAACTTACGTTGGCAGTCGGTTCATCGAGTAATAGAATGTCTGGGTTATAGACAATTATAGACGCTAGTGTTACTACACGCTTCTCACCCATGCTCAACCTGTAGGGAGGCCTATTTAACAGATGCGTTATGTTAAATCTATCTGCAATGCTTTTAACGATGCTATCGACTTCCGTTGTGGAGTTACATATCTGGTTTAAGGCGAAGGCTAATTCATCGTAAACGGTTGGATTGAAAATTTGATCATCAGGATTTTGAAATACTAAACCTATTCTCTCGCGAGCCTCTGGCAATTGATCTTTTAAAGGCTTACCGTCTAGGAAAACCGTTCCTCTTTCAGGTTCAAGAAGCCCGGCCGCGATCATCAGAAGCGTAGTTTTACCACTTCCAACTGGTCCTACTAGTGCTACTATTTCACCTCTATCTGCTGATAAGTTTGCTCCCTTCAAGACCTCAACTTCTCCAGGATACTTAAAGTAGATGTTCTCCAACTTCAACAACATCGTTACATCCTTCCTATGATCTCTAACAGGAGAACTAATAAGGCGAGTGAAAATAACGCTACATCCTTAACCTTTATCGAAGTGTGAACAGTCTTAGGTTTTTCTGGTCTGCTAAAACTTCTAGCTCTTATTGACTTATCAAGCCTCCAAGCTCGCTCATACCCTCTCAGCATAAGTTCTCCAATAACTGTTGCTAACATTCTCCAAATATTTCTAATCTTAACCTTTCTCACTATACGCGCCTCCCTGGCCAAAAGCATGTTTAAACTTTCCCTTAAAAATACTGGTATGCTTATGATCGATAGGTTAAGCATAAAGGAAAGCTCCTTGGGAATATGTAACTCTTCAAATCCAGCTATTATCCCCCTCCAACCTATGACCATGATAAAAGCGGTAAATACCGCTACTGAAGCAGTAACTCTAGTTATGAAGGACGCGGTTAAACGTATCCCTTCAAAGCTAACCTTTAACGTGGTTAACCCAATGGGTAATTCAATTAAAATTCCTCCGGCAGTTATAAACGGGAGAGGAGCCGAAACTATAGAAGCCCATGCTAAAGCGAAAAGCGTGGTTTTAATCCACGGACTTAGAAATGAACTGTTTAAAACGGATATTAATACCATGCTTATAAACAATATCATGATTGGAATTTTTAAATCATAGCTGAGCGCAGCTGTCCCAGTTAGAATTAAAGCTGAAAGTGTAGATAATGCGGGATTAAATGGTAAACTACTTGGAACGTTGTTCAGCTGTCTGAACGCTTCCGCAAGATTCTCTAGAAATCTGAACGTTAAGGTTTTGGAATTCAAGTTCTCCCCACAATCTTACTCAATAAGAAACCTATGCCTAGTATTATTAAGATGCCGACTAAACCCGCGACGGCATACCCTGCTTCAGCAGGTAATCCAGGAATCGTATAATCTAATAGTGGAGTCCAGTTTATCAACTCAGTTAAATCTGGAAGGTTTAAAGCTTCTGCAACAACGTCCAGCGGCTCGTGGTAACCGACCATATCCGCTAACAGTACTCCGAAAATAGGGCTGATGAAGACTAGAATGAGAATCAAAATCAGGGCCTTTTTATAGGATAACCTTCTTGAAGAAGCCGTAAAAAATTCACCTCTCTGCAAAAATTATATGGGGTGCTCTTTTCCTTAAATAGGCTACAGTTAAAGCTGTAATAGTTCCTTCAATTATACCAAGCACCGCATGCCACCCAGCCATAATAGGCACGGTTATAGATACACCGTAAGGAAAAGCCTGAGAATACCCTATTTCAAGCCCACAAGCTATACCAGCGATTGTTATTCCCAACCAGCCTCCGAGGAAAGCAGCCAACATACGAGGTGGATCTTTAGATTTAAAAGTCTTAACCGTAAGCCGATAAATTGCATACCCAACTAATACGTCAATTATAGCCATGTTTAGAGAGTTTGCTCCAAGAGCGGTTATTCCACCATCGTGGAAGACCAAACATTGAACAATCAGTACTATGAACATCGTTAGAAAGCCAAGCCATGGACCAAGCATCACTCCGGCTAGTGCACCTCCAACAAAATGGAGACTTGTTCCACCAGGAATAGGCCAGTTTAGCATTTGAGCGGCAAATATACTGGCAGATAAAACCGACACTAGCGGCGTATTCTCGGTATTTAACGTCCTCTTAATTCTCTTAAATGCGAAAACTCCATATATCACCAGCAGTACATAAGTGAGTATGATTACTACGGGATCTAGGAAGCCGTCAGGTATATGCATAGGAACCCTAATAAATGATCGCTAGGCCGAATATAAATATTACTTTTTTAAAAAATAGTAGTACTGAAATTGGAAGTAACTAGAGAAGCGGTTTTACGCTTAAAAAGGTTTTTCAACAAAGCTTAAAACTTATTCATGGAGAGCCGAGCCCAATTTATGCTTTATCATAAGTCTTTAAACTA
This sequence comes from uncultured Candidatus Bathyarchaeia archaeon, assembly GCA_964463005.1. Classification (GTDB taxonomy): domain Archaea; phylum Thermoproteota; class CALKCG01; order B24; family B24; genus DTBU01. The sequence continues at coordinate 106,063 of CAYWZZ010000001.1, forward strand.
TGAAATAATGGAGATGATTGGTTGAGCTGAGAAATAAGTGGTAGTTTCTACGGAAGTTTTAAGACACCTATCTCCTCTAGACTTTCCAAATTATTCATCTTCATCATTTTATTTGAGATCGTGTATAGGGTGTTGCCGATCAATCGCATAGTCAGAATAGAACCAGTATCCACTTTTAAGGAAGTCATCTGAACTTTCTATATGTGTAATTCTGCCTCTTAGGCTTATATCGTTCTCAGATATTTTGAAGACGTAGAGCCCCTGCCAGACATAATCTCCGTAAGTGTTTGGAGGAACGCCAATGGGATATTTAGATTCATCTATCTCAGCCAATAGGATTGGAATGGCGAGAAGATTAAGCTCTTTGTCGAATAATAGGGCCTTATGGTTATGTAAAACTGGCGAATCTGTTCCCCTATCACCTATTATAATAATACTATCTATTTCCCTTGGGTGTTCAACATCGCTTACATCAAAAAGCGATATTTTCACACCTTGATACCATGCGAAATCGCCTTCTTCAGCTTCAACAGTCCACTTACCTATACCTATTAAATGGTTCTCATCGTAGGGGTGGAGGTAGTCTGAGTATCCGGGTATCTTAAGCTTGCCAAGCACTTTCGGATTAACGGGGTCTCCGAGGTCTATAACAAATAATGGATCAACCTTCTTGAAAGTTACTAGGTAGCATCTGTCACCTATAAACCTAGCCGAGTATATCCGTTCACCAGGCGCTAGTCCTTCAATTCCACCGACGACCAAGCTCATGTTTAACACGTAGACATTGCTCATTATTGGATTTTCAACTTCACGCAAAGTAATTGTAGAAAACAAACCTCTAAATACTTGTTGATTCGTCATAGTGGCTATTCTAAAATAGCCATCATATTCATCCATTGAAAATTGATTTAAAACCAAACCTGGCACTGAACCACTTAACTCGTACTCTATTTTGCCACCTTCTATGTGAATTTTATGAGTCTCGGTTGTTACACCACTTTCAGAGTAGCTCGGTACGGCAACGTAAATATTATTTAAGGATACATAGATACAACTAGCATATCCAAATAAGAAGGTCTCATACGTGATTGGTTCACTCGAGTCTTTGACGTTTATTGCAAATATAACCGTGAAAACGTTGTAGAAGACTGATGCGTTTGAGTAGTAGATTGATGTCGGATCAACCCTTATACTATACTTACCGTCTATTATCTCTGGAAGAACAGGTTCTTCACCTCTCAAACGTATTGGCAAATATGCCAATACGTAGACGTAGTCTCCAATCATCCTAGAATTGAAGTGCATCCCACTTATAGTGGTATTCCTAACAAGTATAGGTGCTTCAGCGTTTTTCACATCGTAAATGAGCACCGACAAACTTGGTTCTATGGAGAGCATCTCCCTTTTCTCAAAGGTATTTCCCGTGTTTTCCACGCGACAGTAAATGCTATTATAGATTATGACTAGCCTCTTATTGTTTACGAAAAGACCTGAAACTACACCTTCTACAGGGATTTCCGCTGAAAGTTTTGCCTCATTAGGTGGATAGGCCTTAATTATTAAAACTCTTCTTCCAAGGGTTAGGTATATATACTCTCCATCGGTTTTAACAACATCATCTTCATCAACGCCCTCAACCTGAACGTTCGTCTTCGAGTAATCGATATGTGTAACGGTGGATTTTGCTGTAATTCCGGTGGTTGTGATCGTAGTAAACCTCTCTACGTCTACTAGAAGCCATGGAGAACTCATACTTCTATTTAGGAAGTCTTTCAACTCTTCATAGGATGAGAATTTCTTAAGAATTGTATGAGTTCGTATGTCTATGTTCGAATTGCTCGATGATGTATTATTGCTCATCCCTGGTAATGTTAGGAGCAGGAGAGCATTGAACATAAGGACGATTGAAAACGCTAAGATAAAACTCTTCTTGATTTGAAGTTTAAAGGTTTTGAGTCTAGACATGGAAACACCAATTATGTTAATATGCTTTCGTCTACTTAATGCTAGATATTAGAATGTATGTTCTAATGCCTAGAACATAAAAGGTTAAGTTATGACTGTTTGCGTCGAGAATAGGCCGTATTTCTTCTAAATGGCTATGTTTTACTTGACAATCGAATCTAAGACTTGTTCAGATAACGTACATCAGGTTAAAAACATTTCAACTATAGTAATGTGGATGAACGTATCTAAGGAAGGAAAATATTCAAGGGTGGTTGAGAATTGCTTTATCAAGTTTAACGCTCTAAATTTTACCGAACTTCAATAAATGGCTTTGATGCTCCTTGAAGTTGGACTTACTTAGATTGATCTAGGATATTCTATGAAGCTAAATTAGATCAGTTAGGTCGGGCAATATGTTAGATCTCGGAAAAACCTTTAGACGAAAAGGTTTCAAAGATTATAGAAGTTGGGATTTGGATACGTAGTTCATTCAACGGTGTAATCTTTTTTAGAAAAAGAGGGTGAACGTTTACTTGAAATTTAAATGTTTATAAGAGATAGGCTTATAGGTGTTGATAATCTTACCTTGACTTATATCGACTTTCAAACCTCTAATTGGAGGAGGCGTATTTGCTAATCAAAGAGGTTATACTTGAGAACTTCATGAGCTACGAGTATGGTAGAGTTAGGCTTAAACCTGGACTCAACATAGTATGTGGCCCCAATGGAGCAGGTAAATCCAGCATTCTCCTTGCAATATCTGTTGCGCTCGGACAAGCGTATACGGAGCGCGGTAGGAGGCTTAGTGATTTAATCCGTAGAGGGAAGGATACGGCTAGGGTTACAGTTGTCTTAGATAATTCTCCCAAGGGAGGTATACGGCCTATATCAAGTTGGAAATCCGATGTTTTTAGACTTTCAAGAGTTTTGAGAGTTGATGGGGAATATCGTTTCTATGCAAACAACAAACCTGTTTCAAAAGCTGAGGTTGTAGATATCCTTGAAAGTTTTGGGATCAATCCAGATAATATGCTCCTTATAATGCATCAGGGTATGGTTGCATCTTTCGCATACGTTCCACCTAACGAGAAGCTATCTATGCTTGAGGAGGCCGTGGGCTTAAGCAGCTACCGTAAAAACGTGCTCGAGGCTAGAGATAGACTTGCAAAAATTATGGAGGAGGAGAAGACGCTGGATAAGCTTATCGATGAAGCTAAGAGAAACTTAGAGTACTGGGATGAGGAGTATAGACGTTATCTTGAGAAGCTTAAACTCCAGAAAACTCTTGAATCTCTTAAAAACGAGCTCTTATGGGCTCAAGTATGTAAGGCTGAGAAAAACGTGGAAAGCCTCAAATCTAGGATAGAGAGTTTAGCTTTAAGAGTTAAGAGAGTTGAAGCTAGAGTCTCCAAACTTAAGAATTTGATAGACCATGAGAATAATAGGCTTAAAGAGCTTAAAGAATCGTATAAAGAAAGCCTAAGTAGGCTTCTCTCCATCGAAGAAGAGCGTGTAACGGCTGAAGCTTCTCTAAGCTTAATTTCTAGGTTTTTAAATCTGCTTGATAAGACGAACATTGATGTTAGAGTTTTAGAAACTTTAAACTCTGAAGTAGATAAGCTTTCGAAGAGCCTTCCAGCTTTAAGGAAGAACTCCTCCTTAGCTAGGTATAAGCTTGAAGAACTTGAGAATAGTCTAGACGAATCTTACAGTAGAATCTTACAGTTTTCAGTTGAGAAGACTCTTTCAGAAGATCAGATGAATAGGATGCTTTCAGAGTTGAGGGATCTTGAAAACAAGCTCGCTGAAGTTGAAGGCGAGTTTAAGAAGGCTTTGGTGGAAGCTTCTAAATCTGGTGGAAGAGTTGAAACCGATAGAAGCCCACAGGATATTCAAAGCGAGATTAAAGTGGTAGAGGCTAAAATCGAAACGATAGGTGATGTACCTGAAGATACTAAACAGATGTATGAGCAACAATTGAGCACTTTGAGGAACTTGGAAGAGAAGGCTGAGAAGGTTCGTGAAAATAGGAAGGCTGCTGAAGAGTCACTTAAGAACCGTATTACATTATGGAGGCGGAAGATTCAAGAGCTTCTAGAAGAAGTCAATAGAAGCTACTTAACGATATTATCTGCCCTAGGAGCTGTAGGATATGTCAAGCTTATAAATCCAGATAATATAGACAATGCTGGATTAGAGCTTTTCATAGGATTTAGAGGCATGGAGCCAACTCCATTAAACCCATATAGTCAAAGTGGAGGAGAGAGAAGCATAGCCGTAGCCACCTTTCTACTAGCTTTACAGAAGTATATAAAATCTCCTTTTAGAGCCGTTGACGAGTTTGAAGTTCACATGGACATGAGGAATAGAGAAGCTTTCCTTCTTAAACTTATTGGAGTTTTAAAGGAGACTGAAGACGCTCAGTATCTGATAATAACTCCGAATCAAATACCCATAGTCAGTGAAGATATCCACGTGATAGTTGTTCAAAACCTTCAAGGTAGTTCGGAGGTGGTTGAAGTTGTCGAAGCGTAAAAGAGGACCTATAGAGAGGGTTAAAAGAATAATCCATACTTGCCACATGGTTGAAGAGAGGGGTTTAAACCCATTTAACGTAGAAGTTGGAGAAGAGCTTAGAACGCTTGACGGACAATTAGACGATTTAAAGTCTTATGAAGAACTTTGTTTAGACGTTGAAGCCGTCAACATGCTTACTAAGGTTGTGAAGGCTCAGAAGGATTGGCTTTCTGAAGAAGCTTCAGTACTCTATACAGACCCTGCGTTTATCGAGTATAAACTCAGGAAAATCTCCACCAAGGCGATGGTTGAAGCGTTTATGAGAGCTTGGAAACCTATAGCATACATAGAAGAAATATCTAAGGAAGAGCTTATAAAGGCTGTAGACTACTGGAACCGTTTAAAACCTTTAAAATCCAGGTGGAGTAAGCTCACGGGAGACCGTAAACTTGGAGGCTATATAGAGCTTGAAGAGCTTAAGAGACAAGGTTTGATAACTGATGAAACTTTTTACAAGGATTTTGAGAAGGTTCTAGATGAGCTTAAAGAGGTGTGTAAAACCAAAGGGTCTGTATCGTATTGGAGCTTCATATCCGGCAAGAGCTTTGAAGAAACTGTTAGAAGAGCATACATGTTGAGCTTCCTATTAACATACGGCTATGTAGAGCTTAAGAAGATTCCACTGAAAGATGACTACGTATTAACGCCTAGAGAACGTATTGAAGCTAGAGCCCCATCAGAGTCGTTGCCAATATCGATAGACTATGAACACTGGAGGAAATTGTCTGGAGGTGAATCTTCTGAGTGAAGCCATGCGTGTAAAAGTCAGACGGGCGGCTCAACTTCTACTATTCCAGAGACATAGAGAGCCTGGTGTTAAAGGTTGGGAGTTAAAAAGAGCATTGGGTAAGAACTACCTTAAAGTTTTGGAGGTTTTAGATTCAGAACTTGAGAAGATAGGCTTGCAAGTTAAAATGGTTAAACCTAAAGACGTGGAGGACTTAGATAAAGCCCGTTTCGTAATAACGGTTAGAGAGCCTTTAAATGTTGGGGATGCTACGTCTTCGGGTTGGAGAATCGATGAAATAGCTGCTCTAGCAGCCTCCATAGCATTCATAATTTCAAAGCATGGAAAGGTTCAGAGAAGGGAGCTTGAAGAGCTTCTGGAAGAAAAATTTTCAAGATGGTTTATCGAATACTCTATATCTAAATTCATAGGGAGAGGTTACCTTAAAAGGGAGAGCGGAGGAGTTTTAACAATTGGATGGAGAGCTGAAGTTGAAATAGATAAAAAGCTTCTATTAAATCTTATACTTCGGTCAAAGACTGAACAGAGTTGAGGCTATTCGCTTTCCGCTCTTAAACACTTCCCACCCTCCCGTATGGTTTTAGCTATGAATTCGAAGATTTTCATACCTTTGACGTTTACAATTGGTATTTGAATGCCTCTACCGACGTCTTCAAACTTACTGTATTTAGGATATTCGGCGTAGCATAACTGACTGATTACATATATTCCATCCTCATACTCGTAGTCGAAGCTTTTCTCAGGAACCTCCATACAGATTAAGAGACCATCTATCCAAAAGAGCTTCGAAACCTCCATGGAAATCGAACACCACACTAAATCGTCTTTATTCCTTAAGTCGAGCCCAAGAATTTTTATAACTCTAGGTCTTGAAATTTCAATCTTCATAGAGACACCAATTCATATGGATTAAATATATCTTGTTATTAACTATTTCCCATTCACGCTTATGCAAGTTTGAGACGATTAACTCCAATTGATGCGTATACCCAGAATTTTGAGAATTTGCTTCACAGATTCTGCTGTGACCTTTCCATCTCTTACAGCGTCGTCTCTACAAGGATAGATTAATCTATTTTTATATAATCCAGAGGGGTTTGCCAGATAGAAGAGTTGGATTACAAATAGTAATGTATTAAGCTGGCGACTTGTAGCCTCTCGTTCTAACTGTTCAAGCTCATGTTTGCTTAAAAGCGTCCTTTTACGTAAGGCTTCAATAGCACCTTCTTTATCGTCATCCATAGCCGATAGGATGTCATCTAAAGTTAAACCATTATCTCTGAGGAAATCTTTCAAGGCAAGTTTAACATCTATGTAGTCTTCGCCACTCATAATCTTTTAAATTAAAAGGAAGGCTGAAATTTAAACCTAGTGCGGGTATTATTATGTTTAGAGGAGTAAACCTTGCCGATATATGACGCTTGTATAATAGGAGCTGGGCCGTCTGGATTATCAACGGCGCTATCGGCTTCGATGAAGGGAGCTAGTGTAGTAGTTTTAGAAGAGCATAAGGAAGTTGGGTTTTTAAATGAAAGATGTGGTGGTTTGGTCAGCGAAAGATGCCTTAAAAATCTTAAGCTTAGCCTTAAAGGAGAATATGTATTGAACAGAGTTTCAGAGGCAGTTGCGCACTCACCCAGTGGTTTACTATTGAAAATTGAACTTGGAGGCACGTGTTTAGTATTGAATAGGGCTATGTTTGAAGAAGCTCTAGCTTCAAGAGCTTTAAACAACAACGCAGAGATATATACGGGAGTTAAGGTTAAGAAGTTAAACTTCTACAAAAGCCATGTTGAAGTTAAGACCACCAATGGGACTTTTAAAAGTGAAATTGCTGTAGACGCTAGTGGAGCTTTAAGCATTTTTACACCAGTAATATTAGGCTTAAAACCATCTCTTAGAAGACCTATCCCATCAGCTCAAGCTGAGGCGAAAATTAAGGGTTTAAATGAAGACGAGGTGCACGTCTTCCTAGGAAGATATATCGCACCGGGTTTCTTCGGGTGGATTATACCGTTGAATTCCAATAAAGCGAGAATCGGACTTGCATGCGAATATGGAAATCCTACACTCCTATTGAAAAATCTATTCAAGAGGTTAAATGTTAAGGAAGTATACGGCGTCATTAAATGGCCTATAATAACTGGAGGCCCATTGCCTAAAACATTTAAAAGTAGGTTTCTGTCCGTCGGAGACGCCGCTGGTCAGTCTAAGCCTACGACTGGAGGGGGGATATTTATGGGTACCTTATGCGGTTTAATTGCAGGTATGGCTATAGCGAAGAAGACGGGGGGTTCAGCTAATGCACCCAGATTATATGAGAAAACTTGGAGAAGACTACTGGAGCGTGAATTTAAAATGCAATTGTTGTATAGGAGGATTTTTAGAAAGCTAGATGATAAGACACTAGATTATGCAATTTCCTTCTTAAATGGTATCGGCTGGAGGGGTCTTAGAGACTTTGACTACCACTCTAGGACTATTGAAGATTTCCTCAGAAACGTCAACGTGATTAAGAGCATTTTTAGAAAACCCAACTTGTACCTAACCTCAGCAATAATTTTAAAAATTGTTGAAGGCCTACTGGTACATTCTACATTAGAATAAGCTTCCCACGTTGGAGGGTTAAGCTTAAATCGAATTAAGTAAATTTTAAATCTACATGAAACCTATCCCTTTCCGAGATGTTCACCTAGACTTCCACACAAGTGAACATATCAAAGACGTTGGTGTAGATTTCAATCCAGAAGAATTTGCACACACACTAATCAATGCCCATGTAAATACCATATGCATTTTCGCTAGATGCCATCATGGATATTGCTACTATCCAACTAAAGTCGGTATTGTACACCCAGGGTTAAAACGTAGAGACTTACTGGGTGAGATGATAGAAGCATTAAGAGCTCACAATATCAGCGTTGGAGTCTACACAACCGTAGCCTGGGATGAATTAAACGCTAGACTACACCCGGAATGGCGTCAAATTAAGCCAGATAAGAACTTCGTTGAAACGGGCTATTGGAAGTGGCTTTGCTTAAACTCTCCTTACGTCGATTGGGTTGAAGCACATGTTAGAGAACTACTGTCAAATTATCAATTCGACAGGTTTTTCATAGATATAGTAATGCAGTGGTTTGACGGATGCATATGCGACTACTGTCTCTCAGACATGGAGAAGAACGGACTTAACCCGGAAAATCCATCCGACCGACGCCTGCAAGCAATACGCGTTCAAAGAAGGTTTATGAAACGTATGAAGTCTATCATAGAAGAATATGACCCTGAAATTGCAGTATACTTTAACCGTAGCTGGATCCTCTCAGCACATCCAGAGGCGAACTTAAGAGAAGACTTAAAGTACTACAGTTATGTCTCCATAGAATCTCTTCCAACTGGTGGATGGGGCTACAACCACTTCCCCCTTATGGCACACTACTTGATGAATAAGAATATTCCTTTACAATCGCTTACAGGACGGTTCCATAAGTCTTGGGGCGATTTTGGAGGGCTTAAAAACAGAGTAGCTTTAGAATACGAGTGCCTACGTGTAGCAGTTAGAGGTATCAGGATTGGAGTCGGTGATCAACTTCATCCAAGGGGACGGCTGGACCCAGCCACATATGAGCTGATCGGCTATGTATACGGTCAGATAGAAAGACTTGAGCCATGGCTTACGGATACGGAGCCGGTTACAGACATTGGGATACTAATAGCTAATGGAACAGGCCCAGAGGGGATTCTTGGGACAGATTTAAATTCTGAAGAAGGAGCCATGCGAATTCTCATGGAGCTTGGGCATCAGTTTCTCATAGTTGACGAATGGGACGACCTTTCAAAATTTAAACTCTTAATACTCCCAGATCACGTATACTTGTCTGAAAATTTAACGGATAAACTCGAAAGATTTCTGGAGAACGGTGGAAAAATTATCGCAAGCTATTTCTCAGGCCTCATGCAGAAGACAAATGAACCCGCTTTGAGAAACTGGCCAATTCAATCTATCAGGAGGAGCTGGTACTCTCTAAATTACCTGAGACCAGTCAGGGATAAGGTTGGATTGGATATAGAAGAATATGATTACGCTCTCTACGAGCCAGCGGCGTACGTAGAAGTGACTTCAGAAGCTGAAACGTTGGCTAAAGTTGTAGAACCGTATTTTGACCGTACGGCTGCGCACTTCTGCTCTCATCGTCAAACACCTCCTGACAAAGATAGCGGCTATCCAGCTATTGTGAGAACACGCAACATGGTGTACTTTGCTTTCCCAGTATTTAGAGCTTATAGGTTGCATGGATTTTCAATATATAAGATTCTCGTCAGAAACGCTATAAACTATTTAATGCCTGAACCAATTTTAAAGCATAACTTACCGTCTACTGCTGAAGTCGTAGTACGCCGTCGAAAAGATAGCTACATCGTTCATATACTCCACTATGTCCCCCAGCGCCGAGCTGAAGGAATAGACATAGTTGAAGATGTACTTCCTATAAACGACGTTAAAATTGCATTACGTGGATACTTTGAAAGAGCGTATTTAGTCCCCGAGAAGTATGAGCTTAAAACTGAACGTCTGGAAGAATATACGAGCACAACTATTCCAACGGTTAAAGGTCATGCACACGTAGTTTTTGAAACTGGTTAAGTTTCAAAAATTTAAAAAAAGCATTAAACTGACCTGCAATTTCTCCCAACAACATCTTGCCGATGAGACTTAAAAGTTACATACTAGAATATTTGCAATACTCACAAGCTTAAGAGGTTGAGAATTTTGGTTTTTATAGTTCCATCAAATTTTGAAGTTTACAGCTTTTCAGCAACTCACAAACCAGTTTTAAAGGTTAAACCGGATAGTTTGATTGTATTTGAGATTAGGGATGCCTTCGACGGACAGTTGGATTTAAACGGAGAATATCTGTCAAATGTCGATGCGGTTGATAGAAGTAGAGTTAACCTTGCAACGGAACCTGTTTGGATTGAGGGAGCTAAGCCTGGACATACTATTGAAGTTAAAGTATTAAACGTGGAGGTTGGAAGTAGAGGCTTCATAGGTCGGAGAGTGTTTAGAATACTTAATGATGTAGTTGAGGTTGACTCTTTCAGGATAGCTGTAAAACCAGTGATAAGTGTGATTGGTGTTGCTCCACCTAAGGGTGAGGCTTCTACAATGGAACAGGGTGATTTCGGCGGAAACCTAGATACCCCGGAGATAACTGTAGGCTCAAGGGTTCTACTTCCAGTCTGGGTTGAGGGGGGATTACTTGCCCTAGGAGATGTACATGCATCTCAGGGGGATGGTGAGGTTTCAGGTCAAGGTTTAGAAGTCCCAGCTAAAGTTAAAGTAAGGGTTAAACTTCATCGTGGACGCATCTTAGATAAAATCGTGGTTGACTATGATGGAAATTTAATGATTCTAGCCTCCTCAGAAACTTTAGAGAATGCTATAGATGAAGTTTTGGATGCCGCTAAGAAATTCCTTCAAAAAGCTTTCAAAATAGATGAACAAACTGCTCTAACCCTGTTAAGTCTCACTTCAAACCTCGGAATCTCACAAATAGTCAATCCGAGGAAGACTGTGAAGATTAAAATACCTAAAAGCATTTTTCCAATAGATTTAGGAATTCTCATAAGCGACTGCTGTTAAGTCATCTCGGTGATCTATTTGGAGAACTTAGTTAAGGATCCGTATTTTACTTCAGGACTTTGGAAAATCACTTCTAAACCTGAAGAAGTTAGAATTTCTTCGGACAGAGTTCAAACTCCAATTGGAGTAAAAGATTCTTTGAAAGTTGAAAGTTTCGGATGGAGTAAGTGGTGTCTAGTATACGGTGAAAAACTGCAGGTAAAGCCTAGAGAAACATATAGACTTAATGTACGTATGATGCTAAATCTTGAAGATAGAAAAGCTTCAGTGGTCTTAGAGCCACAAATCTTGGATGAGAACGGTGAGAAAGTTAAAGTTACAAAGAAGAAGTGGGTGGGTGACAGTGGTGAGCCGTTTTTCGTAGAAGACTTAGGGTCTTGGAGAGGCGGTGTAATTGGAGCTACTGGTAAATGGGGGTGGAGGTATATGACTGGGGGCTTCATGATTCCAGACGGCGGGGTACAGATGAATTTAACTCTATATGGAGCGGGACCAGGTAAGGTTTGGGTAACTGGAGTAGAACTCTATAGGAACTTCTACTCTACGGTGAAAAAAGTAGAGCCACCTGATATTCCGGAATATCCCAAAGCCATAGTATACAAGAGGCTTAAATTGGGTGAATACGCTGGGAAGGTTTTAAGAATTGGTGATTTAAACGGTGATGGTAAAGTTGAACTTCTACTCGTGCAGAAGATAAACCCTAAACCCATTAAACAGAGTAGCGTAAATTACGTGGCTTTAAGATGCCTTACGGCTATTGACCTCAATGGGAATATTCTGTGGCAGTTGGGTGAGCCAGATCCATCTGGCTACGAAGTATGGTCGGATCTTCCAGTACAAGTCTTCGACTTTAATAGAGACGGTAAAATGGAAGTATTATGTTGCAAAGACTTCAAAATAATGCTTTTAGATGGAGCTACAGGAAATGTTATTACTGAAACAGATACTCCAGAATCTAATTCAGGTGAGGGGCCTGAAGACGGGTTTCCGAGAATTCTAGGAGATTCTATAACGATATGTAATTTGACCGAATGCGACCCGGGCGACTTCATCCTTAAAGACCGATACAATAATCTCTGGGCTTACGATCGGGAGTTTAACAGACTGTGGTCTTACACGGGTAAAATGGCACATTACACTCAAATATATGATGTAGATGGAGATGGATTTGATGAAGTATTCTCAGGAGATGCGCTGATAGATCAAAATGGAGAGATTTTATGGCGTATAGATCTCTACGGCCACTGCGATAGTTCAATCTTCTATAGGGATAGGGAAGGCCGTCTTATACTCGCCTTAGCATATGAGGATGGAGGATTCTACTTTCTAAATGCTTTAACTGGTGAAATTCTGAGAGAGTGGCATTTAGGACATGGACAAGGAGTGAACCTAGCGAGTTATAGACCAGATCAACCCAATGGTTTAGCTATCGCAGCCAATACTTTTTGGGGTGGAGCATTCTGGTTTATCTTCAGTCTAGAGGGAGAAATCCTTCACGCAGATTTTACTGACGTCTACGGTTGGGTTCCAGTTAATTGGTCTGGAGACGGTATAGAACTCATTGGATCGGCCTATGGCCTCTATGATGGTTACGGCAGGATGGTTGTTGAATTTCCAGATCCACACGATGGGAAAGTGTGGGTGTACAACGTATGTGGAGATCAACGAGATGAAGTGATCGTCTGGAACGACAAGCTTTTATCTATCTATACGCAAGATAGAGGTTTCAGTGGTCTTAAGATTTACACTCCTAAGCGTAGACTTTACAATCAGACCTTTTACGGAAGCTTTATCTCAGAGCCGAATTGGATCTATGTCAAATCCACAGCCCACAGAGGGTCTTTTCAAGAAAATTTGAGGGGGTAAATGTTTACCACTTTAATCCAATGGAGGCTAGAGCCTCCTTAAGGTATAGATTGTAAGGACCCAGTTTACCTCCATAGTTTGCTGAGGTTATTTGTACAACTCCTGGTACTTCGATTGTCGCTTTTATTCCAACGCCTAAAGCCTTCTTAACGCTATCTAAGCTTATACCGTTTATAACGATTTCATATACGCTATTCACGTTTTCAGGAACCATACTATTCTCAACAACTTTCTTAAGCGTTGGGCAGAAGAGGTGGTTCGTTGAAGCTTTAAGCTTATATTTCATAGATCCAACTTTAGACCCAGATCTGCAAATTCCACCTGGGAAAGGTGTTATCACACCTTTTACTTTTCTAATTGCTTTCACTGCTTTCTCAGCCGCTTCTAAACCGCTCTTCCAATTTTCAGCTAAGATTAGAAACATTCCACCAGCTATACCCTTCATTATCCCAAAGCTTTCCTCTATTATAAACTCCCCCTCCATAACGGGTATTCTCCAAACATCTCTGTTAAACATTCGATCTCTAGTTTGAAAACCATCTCCAAATGATGCTAAACTCTTACCAGCCTTAACCCTTCTCTTGGCTTTAGTCAAGCTGTCGAATACCGCCGTTGTAGGACATGTTAAAACACATTGGCCAACTCTAGCTAGAAACTGTGCTTTAAGCAGAAACCTGTCAGAGTGATAGATTTGAACGAGAACCCCGGGTCTACCATCTGGAGTTTTATCAGCTGGAACAAGGGCCTCTATTCCACATTCAGCAGGGCTCATTATTATCGAAGTACCAAATCCGACGACGGCTCTAGCGGAATTTAAAGCCCACTTATAACTTTCAGCGGTCACTAAAAACCTCATATACCACATGGGAAACATCTCAGTGAAAGTATTAACAACAGTTAAAACATTACCCGTGGAAGGTTGTTCGACTATGAGGTCTCCAGTCACCCTATCTTCTGAAAATTTAAACTGTTCGCTTTGTGACATACCTAAACCCGGTTTTGAATTTCACCTTCATCTTCTTTTAACGTTTTCGCTTATGGAGAAGCATGACTAAACGCATTAGACTTTAGCTTTAAAATCAACCATTTTATAAGGCTTTAGAAAAATCTAAAAACAAATAAAAAGCAAGGTATTAGAGGTGTTCAATTTTGGTGGTTAAAGTCGGATTTGCTAAAATTGGCAACATAGGATCTGCACCTATGATAGAGTTTCTACTAGATGAGAGAGCTGACCGGAACGATATAGATGTAAGGATTGTATCCTCAGGAGCGAAAATGGGTATTGAACAGGCTGAAGAAGTTGCCAATAAACTTTTAGAGTTTAAACCGGATTTCGTAGTTGTCACAAGTCCAAATGCATCTCTACCAGGTCCAACTAGATTAAGAGAAATTCTAGCTGAGAAAAACATTCCAGTAATAGTTGTCTCAGATGCACCAGCAAAGAAAATAGCCAAAGATCTTCAAAGTAAGGGTTTTGGCTATATAATCGTAATGGCGGATTCCATGATAGGTGCTAGAAGAGAGTTTCTAGACCCGGTTGAAATGTCTCTTTTCAACTCAGATCTGATAAAGGTATTAGCGGTTACAGGCGTATTTAATATAATTCAAGTAGAACTGGATAGAGTTATAGAGGCTTTTAAGCAGAATGTGAAACCAACTCTACCGACGATTATAATAACTAAGGATAACGCTGTTGAAGCTGCAAAATTCAGTAATTCATATGCTAAAGCCAAGGCTATGGCAAGCTTTGAAATAGCCAGAGTTGTCGCAGATTTAACGGTGGAAGGCTGTTTCATAGTTAAAGAGTGGGAACGTTATACGGCTATAGTAGCAGCAGCTCATGAAATGATGAGATACGCCGCTAAGCTAGCAGATGAAGCAAGGGAATTGGAGAAGTCTAACGACAGCGTTTATAGGACCCCTCACAGTAAAGTGGGAGTCATACTCTCTAAGAGAAAACTTATAGAGAAGCCTGCTGAACAAGTTTAATAAATGCGTGAACATAATAAGCGGAGTCTAATGGAGAATTATAATCTATCAGCGTCTGTTTATGACCAGCTTTATGGTGAAGAGCAGGAAGCTAAGTATGCAGAAGGCTTAAGAATGACCCCGTCTGTAAACGGTTTGACCGTTTTAGACGCTGGATGTGGCTCCGGGCTTCTACTTGAAAAATTGTGTGGCTTAACTAGTTTAGCTGTTGGTATAGATTTTTCTGAGAGAATGATTAAAATAGCTCAGAGTAAGATTAAGTTAGAGAACGTAGAGTTTGTAATTGGAGATGTTGAGAACATGCCGTTTAAAAACGACACCTTCAATGCTGTTTTTATGTTCACCGTACTTAATAACACTCCTAAACCGCTACAGGCTTTAAGTGAAGTTTGGAGAATTTTAAAGGAGCGGGGTTACTTGGTGGTTAGTTTCCTTAAGAAGACATTCACAAAGGATGAGGCGGAAATGCTTTTAAATGCCAGTAGATTTGAAATAATAAACCAATCTAGTGAAAAAACCAACGATTACATCTACATATGTTCGAAGAAACCTTTTTATCCTACTCCACAATAGAGGAGGTGGAAGCCAATGGTAGAACCTAGTAAGAAGCCTTTAAATATGTTGATACGCTATAGAAACAACATAATCCGAATTAAGTTGAAGAACGACTATGAGTATGTGGGTAGAATGTTGATATGCGACAGCTATATGAACCTAATATTAACGGATGCCGATGAGTATAAGGGTAATGATCCGTCAGCCCACTATGGTAATATTTTCATAAGAGGAAACAACATACTATACATACAACTTAGGGCTTAGCAATTACTCACAGTAATAAAAGCTCGACCGCAAACCTTAATTTGAAAACCCGCGTATCCTTAAAACTAGATACACTATGACGATAGTATCAATAGAGAAGCTGAACCGTAAACCAGTTTCCGAGCAGGCCGTGGAAATAGTTGAGAGGAAAGCTGAGTGGTATTAATCCGCTCAGCCCTCAGAGGACTTGGGCATCCGGATTACATTTGCGATGCCATCATGGATTCTGTGTCAGTAAATTTAAGCTTAGAATACCTCAAGCGATTTAACATGATAGCACACCACAATATAGATAAGGCTCTACTGGCCGCTGGTGAAGCTGAACATAGGTTTGGAGGGGGGGTTTTAAAGAAAGCCATGCTCCTTATATTTGGAGATAGGGCTACCTATGAAATTGGCGATGAGTACATCCCAGTAGACGAAGTGGCCATAAACACCGCTAAGAAGTGGTTTAAAGAGAATCTTAGATTTGTAAATCCCGATGTACACGTTAAATATCAAGTTGAGCTTAAAAGAGGATCTGAAGCTTTAAGAGACATATTTGAACGTAAGACTAAAGTCTTAGGAGCTAATGACACCTCAGCAGCTGTTGGATATGCTCCTATGACGGATACTGAGAAAATCGTTTTAGAAACCGAGAGGTTTTTAAATTCTAAGGAGTTTAAACGCGAACACCCCGAGAGTGGTGAGGACGTTAAAGTGATGGGGTTTAGAAGAGGGAGTAGCCTTGAATTGACGATAGCCATGGCTTTTGTGGACAGATTTATAGAGTCCGAAAACGCTTACTTTAAACGTAAGGAGGAAATTCTTGAAGAGATAAAGAGGTGGGCGAGTGAAAGGTATACAAATGGAGGGGTGAAGGTCTACTTAAACACGTTAGATAGAAGAGGCAGGGGTGTTAAAGGAGTATATCTTACAGTACTTGGAACCTGCGCCGACGATTCAGATTCAGGACAAGTTGGTAGAGGAAATAGAGTCAACGGTATAATACCGCTCAATAGACCAATTAGTAGTGAAGCAGTTGCTGGTAAAAACCCAGTCTCTCATATAGGGAAAATATATAACGTATTAACTTACAAGATAGCGGATAGAATATACAAGGAAATTTCAGGGCTTAAGGAGGTATACGTATGGCTTCTAAGCCATATAGGTGAGCCCATAGATAGACCTAGAGTAGCGGCAGTTCAAGTGATTCCTGAAAAGGGTTTAAAGATCAAAACGATTAGAGAGCCTATTGAGGCGATAATAATGGATGAGCTTGACCATATTCAAGATTTTTGCCTAAGCTTAGCTAAGGGACTGATCAGCATATGTTAAAGCCTGAGAATGGCGGTGATCAATTAAGGGTGTAAGATTTCTTAACAATTCCAAACTTTTTCCTACGGGTAAAGCACTACGGCTGAAGCTAAGAAGTCAGCATTTCAACTGATGACATGACATCCATAGGTGGTTGAATATGAATGTACGGAATGAAGATTTGGAGAAAGCTCGAGAACTTATGATGAATTTCGCTTATCGTACAGGGTTACTACCTGGCAATAAGCCTCGCCGTTATCTTTGGACTGATGCATTTGCAGTGTGCAATTTTCTAAGACTATATATTCATACAAATGATGAAGTGTATAGAGAACTTGCAATACGCTTAGTCAACCAAGTGCATCACATACTGGGAAAACATCGTGAAGACGACTCTAGAATTGGCTGGATTAGTGGACTTAAAGATGAAGAAGCTGAACAGCATCCAACGATAGGTGGTTTGAGAATAGGTAAGGAACTCCCTGAAAGAAAAATGGGTGAGCCGTTTAATTGGGAGTTGGAGTGGAAACGGGATGGACAATACTATCATTATCTAACAAAGTGGATGCACGCGTTAAATAAAGTGGCTTTGGTAACTGGAGATTTGACCTATAATAGATGGGCTATAGAACTTGCAAAAACAGCCCATTCAAAATTCACGTACACTTTGCCAGATGGACGTAAACGTATGTACTGGAAGATGAGTATAGACCTCACTTATCCACTCATTTCTTCTATGGGTCAACATGACCCATTAGATGGGTTTATTACATATAATGAGCTTCAAGCCACGGCGCCGAATAAGACCGAGTGGCCTAGTTTGAAGGAAGAAATTGCAGATTTAGCTAGCTTCTATGAAGATTACTGGATTACAGACGACCCGTTAGGTATAGGAGAACTTCTTTCAAACGCTTACAAAGTGACTCAATTGATTCGTAAGGGATATTGGAATAGGATAGACCCTACTCTTAAGAATTTTAAATGACGCGTATATAAGCTTGGAGGCTTTTTTAAAGAAAAAATTTATCGTTTTTCAAGCCGAAGAGAGGCTTGCATTTAGAGAGCTAGGATTATCCATTGGCTTGAAGTCTTTAGACAGATTATGGAAGATCTTAAAAGAAGTTCCCATTTTAAATGAAGAGGTTACACTTATCGTTAAAGTTCTACGGTCTTACACGCCATTAGCTAAAGATGTTGAAGAATTCTGGCTTAAACCTGAGAATAGGAGTGTGGAAACATGGATAGAGCACATCGATATAAATGAAGTGATGCTTGCGACAAGTTTAATACCAGACGGGTACCTTGAAATATAATCACGGAGGAATTTCAACAGATCAATTGTACAAGGACTCTTCAACCTTCTGATAGAAGAGATTGTTAGAGATTTTGTGGAACAGAGGAGTTTATGGAAGTGTTAACGTATATATACTCGAAGCTTCTTTTAATGTTTTAAGCATCGAGGGATTTATATGTCTAAGGTTAAACCAATCATACAGATTGAAAATGTTGTAGTTTCTGTTACGTTAAATCAATCCCTTGACTTAATGTCTGTTGTTAGAGCTCTACCAGATACTGTAGAATATGAGCCTGAGCAGTTTCCAGGGTTAATATTTAGGCTTAAGAAGCCTAAAACAGCAACTTTAATCTTTAACTCTGGAAGGATGGTGTGTACGGGAGCCAAATCTGAAGACTTAGCAATAAAAGCAGTTAAAAGGGTGATCAGAGAACTTAAACGAAGTGGAATAGTATTGATAAGTAAGCCTGAAATTAAAATTCAGAATATAGTGGCTTCAGCTAACATGGGTGGTAGGATAGACCTTGAGAAGGCTGTTTTCACTCTCGGAAGGACGATGTATGAGCCTGAGCAGTTTCCAGGGTTGATCTACAGGATGGACGACCCCAAGGTAGTCATTCTTCTCTTTGCAAGCGGTAAACTCGTGTGCACTGGTGCTAAGAAGGAAGAAGAAGTTAAACAGGCAGTGTATAAGCTTCAGAAGAGGCTTGAGGAAGAAGGTCTTATAACTTATGAGTAGAGTAGTTTTTACAGACTTTAGATATAGCCAGTAGAACATTGGGCGGAGCTACCATAGTGAATACTCTAATATACTTTGCATCCGTAATTTTCCTTATAATTTCCCCTCTCCCAACTTCCAGATACCCGTCTAAAATCGATGACGCATATAACTCGGCCTTCTTACCGCTCAAAGTCATATGTCCTGTAAAGTATAGAAGCTCTGCTAGATCCCAAGCTTGATCACCACCCATAGACGACTGTTCAAGGTCTAGAAAGTAAACCTTAGAGTCGAAAAGCTTTATGTTTTCAGGTTTTGGATCACCCAAGACCATTCCACGGTTATGTATTTCAGCCATAGCTTTACCGACACTCCTACAAACTTCCAGCGTAGAAGGTTCAATATCGTCTTTCGAGAATAACTGTGAGAGAGCTTCGTCAAATGTCTGTCCCGGTATATATTCTGTAAGGAGTAGTTTATCCGCCAGACTTATGTAGATGATTTTCGGGCTTGGTAAATTCCACTTTGAAAGTCTTATAAAGGCAGAATATTCTTTAAGCATCCTAGTTTTACCTCTAAGGGCGAACTTTTGAACACCTAAAGTCCATATATTTAACGGGAACCATTTAAAGCCATACCAGTCTTTAAATCTTTTAAGAACTACTCTGTTGGATTCACCGTTTTTCCGTAAAATTATGAGATCTACAAAGTTTAGAGTCCCACCAAGCTTTTCAATAGACTCTACTTTAAACCCCTTAAACTGTTGAATTTTCTCAGTGAGAGCTTCGGGGGAAAATCTCTCTGAAACACTTACGTAACCAGTGGAAGACGGCAGGTATACGTAGAGTTCTGGTTGTTCAAGATCACCACGACCTTTAAGGTTACTTCCTCTAAAGACTTTAGATGCAAACTCCCAAGCAACTTTCATAGGGCTCATGCTTCTACCAGCATATCCGTGGATAATGTAGGCTCTCGTAGCCCGCTCTACTTCTTTTAATATTGATAAGACCCTCTCTGAAGCCTTTACATCAGGGCTTTTAACCGGAACTACGTATTCATTTTCAAACTTCACTATACCCTCAGCTTCAAGCTTTTTTAAAGCTTCCATAAATCCCTCCATCATTACTGGAAGATTTTTAGGTTTAAGTTCGTCTGAAAGTATTCGACTATAACTGTATCTCACTGGCGGATATATGCTGGCTCTCTTCCAGAGCTTCTCGTAGAGAAAGAACTCTGGCTTGATTCTTAAATCCGTATATGCTTCTGGATATTCAAACTTTAAGCTTGTAAGAGTCTCTAATACCACCCTCGTCTTAAATTTGATTGAGGCTTCTTTAAGATACTCAGCTCCTTCAATAGGTATGAAGGGTGTTAAAAGCCTACCGACTACAAATTCTCCAAGCTCGCCCTTTTCAAGGTCGAGCTCGAAAAGAGCCTTATCAACGGTCAAAATGGCAAATAGATATCCGCAATATTCTTCGTATAGGTAGAGTATGCCCTTGCTATAATTTTCAAGAATCAATAGAACGTCTACATCGCTTGATGGTTTTGCATATCCAGCTACTCTAGACCCGTAAAGGGCTGAAGCTACTATACGACAGCCATATCTGGACGCAATTTTACTGGATAGTTCAGTAGCCAGTTTTAAAACGTCAGCAACACCCATAACTTTATCCAAATTAACAGATAGCAAACTAAATAAAGAATTTTTCCAACTACCAGAAGCTCTTCATTAACGCCTTCTTCTCAGCATCCATTATAAGCTCTATAAGCCTATCTGAAAGTTTAGATTCTTTAGACAATATACTCCAAACGTCTTTAAAGCTGAGCTTTTTACTCGCCATGACAAGTAAACCAGTAAAACCGTAAAGCTCTAAGATTCTAGAGGATTCCCTAATATGCTCAACTACCTGAGCTTCCCGTTTAGATAAACGTCTACTAGACTTTTCAACTAGGATTCTCCTAACAAGCTCAACATCTTCACGTGTTACACCGACTTTCGTAGAACCACATACTGGGCATTTAACACTGTTTACCAACTCCCTAAGTCTAACGGAGCCTATGAAGTCGTACTTTTCAAGGCAGACGAGCGTTACGATTTCATTCATGAGTCTAGCTTTCGTAGATTCTATTAGAAGTTTATGCATTTTCTCAGGAGGAATTATATCGGTCTTACGTCCTATACGCTCCATACCGAGCCTAGCAATAGGTGAGAGTTCATTCAAACCCTCTAGTAGAACTACTTTTAAAGCCCCAGTTTTTATATCATTTAAAACCTTTAGGGTATTCTTAATGTCCATATCGTTTCTCATAGTTTCATTTAAAGCCTCTTCATAAACAACAGTACCCTGAAGACTTTCAGCTAAACTCTTCAAGTTTACCGAAGTTAAATCTGCATCTTTCTCTAAAGCTCCAAACCTTTTAGCTACATGGATAAGCCTTCTTCTAAATAGACCTGTTCTCTCAGTAGCTTTAACAACAATAGGCTCAATTTCCACATCGGATAACTTCATAAGAAAATCGTAGACGTTATTTGCTGAGAAGTTGCCGCCTGTGTCAAGTAGTATTCGGTAGGGATCATATTGGACGCCTACGGTTACACCATATTGTTCAGACAGTAAGAAGCCTAACAACCTAGCTAAAGTCCTGTTGACAAGCGTTCCAAAACAGCAGTTTATCACGATGAAGTTATCCCAACCTTCTATAGTTATTGTCTTATCAGTTGGAACTGGTAAACCCATTTTACACTGTTCGTAAACTTCACTAAGAGCTCTTGTAAACGTCTCAACAGTAGCGGGATACTTCCTAGAAAGTCTACTAGCAATCTCCTCTAAGCTTAAACCTCTTCTAAACATCTCCTCGCACTTTCTCCTTATCAATCCAACTTCAACAGCTACTTCAAAAGGAACTGGTATCTCCTCTCCAACCCAACTCGGTATAGCACCCGTAGGTGAATCTATGGGTTTAACGTATATCCTATCGCCCATTAAACCCACTATTCTCCATGGGCTTCCACGACATATGAACTTAGTGCCAGGCTCACCAAACTCTGCTACAAAAGCTTCATCAAGTACTCCAACAGCCGTATCTGTAGATTCATCTATGATAAGATACTGTTTCTCATCAGGTATCATAGAGAGTCTTTCAAAGTAGTACTCGTACATTTTTCTAACTCTAGCTGGCCTTAAGACGACTTCATCTTCAAATGAAACCCATGCAAGCCTAGGATACCTATTATGCATGTATTCTAAAACCCTTACAAGCTCCTCCTTAGATAAATTTCTATATGGGTAGCTTGACCTGACAAGGTCGAGTATTTCTTGAAAACTCCATCTACGCTTATGTATGAGAAGCCCTACGATTTGATGATTTAGAACGTCCAACGGCTTCTCAGGGATGTTTACAGGCTCAAGCATTTCCCTTTTAGCTCTATAAGCTATCACAGCGGCTTCTAATGTGTCATCCGAATCCATAGTTATTACAACACCCTTAGCAACTCTACCCACACCGTGACCGCTTCTACCGACTCTCTGAACGAGCCTAGTAACTTGCCTAGGCGACATATACTGCACAACTAAATCTATATGTCCTATGTCTATTCCTAACTCGAGACTGCTGGTGCACACCAATCCCTTTAATTCACCATTCTTCAACCCTTTCTCAGCTGCTATTCTAGCTGGTTTTGCAAGCGAGCTATGGTGAATGCTTACCGGGAAATCGACATCCCAGATTTTAAATCTACTTGCCAGCACCTCAGCTATTGGCCTCGTATTTGTGAACAGTAGAACTGAGCGATGTTGCTCTATGAGATTTCTCATAAACCTCAACCTTGATGCAACTTCCGGATGCGTATAGAGTTTCGTAGAAAGCTCGTAATCCTCAGTTTCAGAAGAAGGGTAGACTATTTCAAGCTTCATCATCCTATTTACTGGAACACGGACTATTTCAATGCACCTACCTACTCCGACTAGAAATTTTGCTACTTCCTCCGGGCTTCCTATAGTGGCGGATAAACCTACTATTTGAAAGTCTCCCTTTT
Organism: uncultured Candidatus Bathyarchaeia archaeon; assembly: GCA_964463005.1. Lineage (GTDB taxonomy): Archaea > Thermoproteota > CALKCG01 > B24 > B24 > DTBU01. The sequence continues at coordinate 129,003 of CAYWZZ010000001.1, forward strand.
TAAGCCATCTAAGCCTCTCCAAGGCTATTGAAAGCTGACTACCTCTCTTGTCTTCAGCAAGCTCATGAACCTCATCTACTACAACCCATTTAACGGTCTTCAAATGTTTTCCTAGAATCCTACCAGTTAGAACGGCTTGAAGCGTTTCAGGGGTTGTAATTAGAATATCGGGTGGTTTCTTAGCCTGTAATACCCTCTCTTTAGACTCTGTATCTCCATGCCTTACAGCGACATTTAAATCCAGCTTACTACACCACCATAGGAATCGGTCAAGCATATCCCTATTTAATGCCCTAAGGGGGGTTATGTAGAGGAACTTTACACCAGGCACTTCCCTGTAATGTTTTATTAACATGTCAAGAATGGGTAAGACTGCGGCTTCGGTTTTACCAGTACCAGTTGGAGCTATGAGTAGAACGTTTTTACCCTCTAGAATCTTAGGTATGACTTTTACCTGAGGCTCCGTAGGCTTGTAAAAACCCTTCTCCTTTAATAGGTCTCTAATCGGTTTAGATAAAAGTTCGTAGACGTTTTCTTCAGTCAACTATTTCTATATAAAGAAAGATATAGTGTTAAACTTAAAGCCTACCAATTTGGAGATTCTTTCCAAACTGCCTTATGCAGATCTCCCGAGAAGACCAGTCTCCTCATTTAAAAATAAGAAAAATTTCCATAGTCAAATCTCAAACGTTTTACAGTATCGTGTTAAACTATGATAGAATGTCAAAAGAGAGTGCAATTTTCAGAACCTATAGGATGCTATTTAGACCTCTAAGGCAGATATATTTAACATAACGCTGTTGAAGTGAAGACACTATTGTTGGAATTTTATTATCTCATGGTTTAGTTACCATTCTCACGGTTGCGAGAACTAGAATAATACCTAAAAGTATTTTGAGGATACCTCTCTCAACGCTTCCAGCATATGAAGCCCCGATAAGTGCTCCTAGAATAGAGCCTAAACCCATCACAACAGCTATTGCACTGGTTTTCCTGCTCATATGACCCATGGTTTGATGTTTTAGAAAACCCGACGCCACTGCAGGTATAGAGGCTAGGAGGCTTGCAGTTCCAGCTTCAACAATGTCTAAGCTGAAGACGTATATTAAGACTGGGATTCTAAACTCACCACCCGCAACCCCCAATAATCCGCATATAATCCCTATAGCTAAACCAGCTATAGTTGCTAGGATAACCTCTTCTAAAAACCCTAATTCTATGTTGAGCGTAGTAAAGCCGCTCGTGAAAGGTTCTAGTCCAATTTTAAACCCTACGATTACTAAGAGAACTGCTAGAGCTTTTTTCAAAGGCTTTTCTGAAATTCTACCAGTTAATGCCGCTCCCACGTAAGCTCCTACGATCGAAGTGGGAACCATGGCTATTGCAATGTTTAAACCATGTCTAGTTAATAGTCCGAGATGAAAACGCCTTAAAAACGAGAAAACCACCGTCAATAGACCTATAAATAAGTTTACAGTAATAGCTGTTACAGCTGGAAGCCTGAGAACATAGATAAGTATTGGGATTCTGAATTCTCCTCCACCAACACCTATCAATCCGGCAGTAAACCCCAGTAAAGCTCCTAAGCAAAATGCCATTAACGTTCTACTAGTAGATAGGCATGTTTTCAACGATGTTCGACTTCCCTTCAAGTATCCTAGCGTTTAAGCTAGACGGATTTATAAAAGTAGCGTATAAATCTGGTTTCTCAGATTTGAGCCGTGAAAATTCTACGATAGGTAGGCTACGTAAAGTAAACTTAACGCCTTCATTGGGAAACTTAGAAGCACTAAAATAGCACCATTAACCTATTTCTACTATAGACTCCTCTTTAACCGCTACCTCATTAAAAGTGCCGTTTGCATAGCATACGAGTGTACCTGAAGCTTCGGCTTTGACGAGAATCTTACCATTGACCGTTTCTAAGACTTCTACGAGAGCCGATGGAAGAATATACTCTTTCAACCCTATCACAGCTCTACCATTTTTAATCGGAGCCAACGTAACGACTTCAACATCAAGTTCTCTGAGAGAGAACTCTAATTTGTCATTTATCTTCAGCAGACCACACTCATTCCCGAATACCTTGTAGTAAGCATATTCTCCACGCTCAACTTTGAGGGGTAACATGTCAAGCGTTAGAGAGTCTTCTACTCTCCTACCTTCTCTATTTACATTGAATACTGCAACCGCTATACCTCTTTTAGCTTTCGAAGCTACCTTCAACAGTATAGGCTCATTATACGGGTCTTTAAACAAGACGTCTTTTGAAGGTAAAGCGGGTTCATCTACTCTGATAATCCTCCCATCTGACAGCACGAAACGTTTAAGTAGATCCATATCCGTTTTCTCCGGTTCCCTATCAGTTATGTAAATGGGTCCGCCGCTGAATACCCTAGCTACGGCGTGTACCTTCGCATACGGATCGTATGACATGAACATATCGTAGTCTGGATATGTTATATGTCCGAATAATAGGGCATTGTAAAAGCTAAAGATTGTATGAAGTTTTGCATCGGCTTTCCAGAAAGGTATATAATCCATAGAGACCCTCATAGCATTACTGAATAGGAAGTTGCTATAGTTTTCAGGTGCCATAGACATGCAGTTCAGTATATCTAAGCCCTTAGCGTAGACAGCCACCTGTAAAGCCAATTCCACATTTTTAGAAGCTTCACCCACTGTGTGATCCCCACCATATAGCGTATGGATGACCCACTGGTTATCGACTTTAACAAAATCTACCCCGTCATCTTTCAACCAGGAATAGAACTTCTCGTAAAATTCAAGTGCTTCGTTCAATATAGGTGGTGGAACATAACTTTCATTGAACTTAGAGAAGTAGCTTTTAACACTTAACTCCTCAGCTATGGTTTTTTTCAAACCCGCTCCAGTGAATATTTATAGTATGCCATAAACCTACTAAATCTACGCCAAGTTTCTTCAGACTTCCAACAACACCCTTTAAGCCTTCGGGAAACCTTTCATTAGTAGACAATTTCCTCAAAATTCTACGAGGCCAACCCTCTCTTCTAACTTCATCCTGCCATCCGTCATCTATCACAACCCATCCTAAACGTAATCCCTTATTTAGCAAACCTTCAACTATTCTAACAACGTTCTCATGAGATAGGTCATCTGTCAGCAGAGCATTCCACGAACACCATCCGATTTTATCTATGAATACGGGTCTCTTCTTCAACCTTCGAGGTTTAAACATAACATACGAGGAGGCATATTCAACGCAAGCTTTTATAGCGTTATATGGGTCATGGTCTACGCCGATCGATGCTATCCAATTTAATTCAACGTTCTTTGCAATCTTACCTAGAAACGCTCTAAGCTTTAATCCAGGTTCAATGTATGTTGTAGCGAATCTATCTGTAAGCGTAAGCAACGCTAAGTACTCGCCACCATAATCGGCTAATAGGAAAATGCTATAATACGGTATTTGCTCAAAGCCTTCAGATAGCATTGGATAAGACCAGCACGGATAGCCACGAACATATTCGTCATGTTCAATATAGCTTAGTCTAGGAGGATATATTGGATCATCGGGGGGTTTAAGGCTTTCCGGTTTCTTACCTATGGCAAATTGATTATAGTATCCGAAGGCATTTGAGTAACATTTAGCGGCATCCTTATGTGTTGTCAATACTAGAGCTTTATGCGGTCTACTTGATATGAATTCGATCTCTAACGGTCTTTCAGAATCCAGATTTTTCAGAGATGTTATTGAGAAGCCTAAAATATACGCCTTACCGTTGCATGACAGGTATACGTCTACCATCGCATCTCTACAACTATACTTGTAGACTACATAGTCATCCTTTTCACGCAAATCTTCACATGTACATATAGACTTAGATTTATCGGCAAAGGCAACAGCAACGGACTTTATACTTAGTTGTACGTTTCCCACATTAACAATTGGTTCATTCAAATTCTACACCTTAACGATTAGAAACTAAAGTTTTGAAAAGATAAATGCATTTCTTCTAAACTTTTTGAAACCATATACCATAGATATCTATTGATAAAATCCTTCAACAGCACGTTAAGTCTTAAATTTAAAATAGATTTGTTCAAAGTGTACAGAGCGCTGAATGAACGTTTCCAAACCCTATGAATATTCTTCAATTTTCAGATGATGATTTAGAGCTGTACAATCCCCATTAACAATTCTCCCTTACACAGCGAAACATTCTTCTAGGTTAATGTTAGATTTAAATGTCATAGTGGTAGCTCTTGATAAGAATCGGGATAATCGGTTTTGACACTTCTCACGCCATTGAATTCACCAAACGTATAAACCATGTAGACATATCTGAAGACCAGTGGGTTTATGGTGCAAAGGTGACAGTAGGTTATCCAGGTGGGCCTTCAAATTTTGCTGATGAAAACGTAATCGCGCAGAGGACGCAACTTCTCAAAGGGTTTGGAGTCGAAATTGTCGATTCAGCTGAAGAAATTATAGGTGAAGTTGACGCAGTAATGCTGGAGCAACAGGAAGGGGCACTACACTTTAAGAGCGCTAAACCATTCATAGAAAATGGAATACCATTGTTTATAGATAAACCATTCACTTGTAGTGTAGCAGACGCGAAGAAGATTTTTGAATTAGCCTACTCTTACAAAACGCCAGTTTTCTCAGCTTCATCCCTAAGGTATGCTCTTGAAATTCAAAGTTTGAAGTCTAAACGGGACTTAGGTGAAGTCTTAGGGGCTGAAACCTATTCACCGGCGATTTTACATCCGAAAAAACCCGGGCCTCTTCAACTACGGTATTCATGGTGTAGAAATGCTATATGCCATTATGGGGGGTTGGATGTAAAACTGTCAGATGTTTCCACGAAGATGACTGGAACGTTGTCGTCGGTATATGGCGTGACAAATGTATAGGAGTATTCAGAGGTATGAGAAGAGGCCCACATGGTTATGGTTTCACAGCCTTCTGCGAGAATAGCATAATATCCTCAAGCATAGATACACGGTACATTTACAGGGAGTTATTGAAGAAGGTTATTGAAATGTTTCAAACTCGTAAAATGCCGATAAACCCGGAGGAAACAATCGAAATAATTGCCTTTCTAGAAGCTTCATTGAAGTCCACCCTAGAAAACTCAAGAGAAGTATATTTGCATGAGATAAACTAAGCTTAATTTTCCATTATGGTGGAAAAATCGCCAACAAAGCTGAGTAAGCATCACTCCATGTCATAAGGAGGGATTGTACAGCAATCTTTAAAGAAACGTTTAACATAAAGGTTAGCAAGTCTTTGTTTAAAATAAAGAAATTGAAGCCGGGGTTGCGGAGCCAGGACAAACGCGCAGGCCTTGAGAGCCTGTGGGCCCTCCGGGCCCTCGTGGGTTCAAATCCCACCCCCGGCGCCGACCCTTTCGGTCCAAAATCTCTTCCTCCGTTTTTATGTCTACCGAGAGCTGTTCTTTAGGGTTGGCTGTGAAGGATGGCATATATGACTAGAGGAGATGTTTGAGCGGTACAGGCGGATAATAGTGGGCTTGAGAGTTCTCTGCTTTCTAGACACCAGTCAGCCTAGGATTGAGTACTGCGATTGACGGCAAGATTGTAAGTCACATTCCAGCAAAACCTATAGTCTCCTTAAGTTTTATTGGGTACTCTGCTACTTAGCTAAGATCGAACGAATCATTAAAGCACGTGAGAATCTTAGTAGATAATTCTTCAAAAAGAGAACAGGGTCGCTCCTTCTCATTTACGTCAAATATAATGGAGCATGCAGGATAAGTGGGGACAGAATAAAATTTTACATACAGCAGTCAATCAAAAAGGAAAACGTTTGTTTGCACTAGTTGCCAAAAGTAGAGATTTAAAACAATATAATCCTTGCCCCCCACTACCATTAGTTTTATCGTGGAAGCCGCACATAAACTAAGAGCGTTAAAGTCTCTATGTTCATCTATTTCTTACCATTAGCCAGATGGGGCTGGTTCACTTACTTTAAGGGCCGTTGCTGTTCCAGCTCTTAACCTAACTTAAATATGTGCTATTTAGCCCCTCTTTTAAAGCTATATCGTGTAGCCCTGCGTCTCCCGTTAGGAAATCTGTACATGCCATTTGCTTAGCTGTTGCTATTTGTAGCGCATCTGCCTGGTATATGTGATACTTTTCTATGATCCTCCAGGATTCAGCAGCAACCTTCCTCTAGGCGAGACCATCAATAAGAGATTAAGTCTTGTTAATCTTCTAGTCTCCAGTAGAAATCTTCTCCTAGCAATGGCATACTCCTCTCCAACTAATCTGCCTCTACACAATGTCCTATCTAGAGCCCCCAGAACCTCACCTATATTCCATATGCTAAAGCATATTTTAAGCTCCCCCGCATAGGCTCTTTGGTAAAGCTGTTTAATAATTTCGCTCCCCGGCTCTTTTATATACCTCTTTATGATGGCACTACTATCAAGATAAGCTACGTGCCCTTTCATCCCTCATCTCCCTAATCAGTGCGCTTACAGCTCCTTTAGACTCTACTGGCTCAAAGTTAATTTGGTAGTCTTCCTCAGTTTCTCGTAAGACTCCGGCCTAATATTTAGGATTAAAGGGTATTCCCTTAAGAAGTATGCTTCGAATACAACGCTCCCTTAATGTAGCATAACATCCCAACCCCAAGCTAGAAATTAGGGGTATTTTAAATTTAAGATATTTCTTTTCATCGGAGGTTAGTTTTCAAGATTTATCAGGTTTAAGCCCATGTCTTTTTAACTTCATAGTTTTGAAGCTGATCTAAGACTTCGAATGAGTGAAAAGCTGAGAGATGATTTTGCCGTGTTTAATAGGATAACTAGATTCGGATGCTAGTGAAAATTTTTGATATTATAGATCTGCGGAATTTTCGCCTCACGTTTTCGATGGGTTCTCCAATAATCTCTATGTTTTCTAATCGGCATGTCCCGAGACCCTTTTTCTCAGCTAAAACTAGGTGTTTAACATCTGTGGGTGGGATTCCCATAACGGCGGCGCCTACAGCGTCAACAGCTACTGGGTCTGTGCCAGCTATAACTAAATTCATTTCTACCGGGTTTCTGCTCGTTTCATGCCCTTCCCCAGCTATTATTCCGTCGATAACCGTTAAGCTTGGCTTTAATATTGAAGCTAAATCCACAATATTCTCATTTAATCTACCATTATGCATGCTTCCTTTGGATGCTAAGGCACCCATCATATTTTTTATTCCAAGCGTAACTGTCGTTAACCTGTGAACTTTAAGCTTCGGAACGCTTATTATGGTGTTTTCCAAGGCTGTTTTTGCAACCTTAACTCTTTTAAGCGCTAGTGGATTAGGCGGGTGAACTTCAACAAATACATCACTGTTCAAATCAATTAACTGAACGTTCCATCTCTCAGCCACCTTGTCCACGCCCGCAACCTTAAAGGCTGTGAATGTATCCGCCCACCCGCTTCCCTCCCCAATAACAATGTTATCTTTACCATGCTCTTTAAGAAACTTGACAACCCCCTCAATCACTCTACTATCTGTAGTAATCCCCGTCGATGGATGGTCAGCCGTTATATAATTAGGCTTTATTAAAATCGGTCTCTTAGATGAGAGAACAGTACTTAAATCAGCCATTATCGCTTCAAGAGCCTTAACAGTAGACTCCACCGGGTCTAAACCCCTAACTATTGCAACCCTACTCATTCCTTTAGCTCTCCTATAGCATCTTCTTTAAGTAGATTTTATTATTGCTGTATTTTAAAGTATTAACCGCGAACCAATTGAACATAGAGCATGTACGACCATGCGACAAGGCAATGCTACATGCCCTCTTTAAGTTAGCATATTGTAGACGTGGGGCTAAAACTAGCCTAGATCTGGAATGCAGTCCCTAATCTCCCGTTTTGATGGGAACCCTCGCTCTTTAAAACGGGAAAGAGGTTGGTACATGCTTCAAACTTCTATGATCTCGTTTGCATCTATGAATTTCATGTACCATGTCTCAAATTTATTTGGCGATGTTATGTGCAACTCTACTGGAGCCTTTATTTTCTTATAGACTTCAACGATCATCTCTTTTTTTTCTCTCAATAGCCTCTGTAACTACAAGTATATCTATATCGCTGGCCGCGGTAAACTTTCCCTTGACTACTGAGCCGAAAACGTAAACTTTAACCTGCGGATCTATCGCCTTCAGTATCTCTTTAACCTCTCGGGCAACCTCCATATAATTTTTTAAGTAGTTGAGGAGTTCTCTCTCATACTCCCTCGACAAGAGGCTTAAACACCCCAAGACAAATCTATATAAGTCCTTAACTTCTCTCTCCTCGAACGCGTATGGCAGGTATCTGGCAACGATATAGGCTTCTTCAAGCCTAGCTACATAATGGAGCTTATCGATATCCTCGATAAGGCTTACCAATTCAGGCTTATCTTGACTTAAGATGCGTATGAGTGTTCTAAGCGAATGTGACCTAGGATAACTTCCTCTGTTAACTAGAAGCTTATACTTAAGTATTAACTGGCAATATTGCTCAAGATTGAAAACCGCTAAATCCCACTCGCTCTCACCTATAAGTCTCTCAGCATTACGTAGGAAGCCTTCAGCCCTCCTTCTGATAATATCAGCTTCTTCAAGTGACAAAATTAAACCCCCAACTTAAGTCGGTATTTAGCAAATATCTGCTTTGTGGATTAATTAATTTCTCTGTTTAACTCTCTTTTATGTATTGGGGGCTGATAGCGGCTATTTTTCTTTGCGGTTCGGTGAAATTGTAGAGGAAAATGGACGGGTGTTTGTAGTCGGCATAAATCAAAAATTTTTTGAATATATTAAGAACCGGCAAAGAAGAAAGGATTAGAAAATGTTGAAACAATTTTAGTAGCTGGAGAAAAATTGAAAATTAAAAGCTACGGTTTTTGATTAACTTTCGCATGTAGTACGTGTTTCCTTCGTATTCCAACCTTACAAGTTCGCCATTACGCAAAAGTTCATCAATAATTTGCCAGTTTGCATTTGCCTTCTTTAAAAGTTCTGCGACAGCTTCTTCCCGCATTGGATGTACAGCCGTTATGCTCAACAGATCCTCCTTAACATTTCCCGTAAATGCAAATGCGTTTCCCTCATATCCTATCAAAAATTCCACCCTATTGCTTCCAAGCTTCTTAGAGAATGTTTGAAAAGCTACGTTTAAGGTTTCCTCTTTAGCTGGTTTAACCCACTTTTCAGTTGGAGGTCTAGTCGGTATAGCAATGTAAGCCTTATCCAGCTTAACCAGACCTTCGAGAAAATTTGCTATCCTTTCTAATTCGTCTTCGTAATTTACACTGTCGATAAGCATCGTCTCACTTACAAGAATTCCTTCGAAACTTTTTGCAAACTGCTTTACACCATCTAAAATTGTATCCAATTTTAAGTCTTTATGCGGCCTATTTATACGTCTCCATAAATCAATGCTAACCGCATCAACCTTCAATGAGACAAAATCCGCAGCCAGCAAATCTTCCTTAACTTCTTCACGCCAAAGCAAAGAAGCGTTTGTTATAACTGCTATAGGAATCCCAATGTGCTTTAAAAGCGATATCTCTCTGCCCAAATTAACATCCAGCGTTGGCTCTCCATCTGGCACAAAGGTAATGTAATTTATCTTTTCCCCCCTTAGGGTTGCCTCATTAATTTTCCTTTTAACCTGTGTTAGAATGTGCTCTGGCTTATAGAAAGTTTGTCTATCAACGAGCATGTTGCTGGTTCTGCCTAATTGGCAATAAACACATGAGTAGGAGCATGTTTTCGGCGGAATGTTGTTTACTCCTAAACTCCTCCCTAAACGCCTCGAGGGAACAGGCCCAAAAGCTAATGCTTTCATATTCTTCAACATATCACCTCAACGATAATTCTTTGCAGAGTCTATTCCATATGGCTACTATCTCTTTTGCAACATCGCATTCCGGAGAATATTCCATTATTGATTTCCCATTGACCATGGCCTCCGTAACTACTGGATTGAAGGGTATTTTACCAATAACTTCTACGCCGTTTTCTTTACAGAATCTAGAGATTTTATTGGTGTTATCCTCATTTATATCATACGTGTTCACGCATACAAAGGGTCTAACATTGAAATGTCTCAGAAGCTGTATCGCTCTTTCTAAGTCGTGGATTCCCGACATTGTGAGTTCGGTTACCACTAAACTTGCATCCACCCCTGTAGCAGAGGCTATGACTGGACAGCCGATTCCAGGCAGGCCGTCAATAATTATGACGCTGCTTTTCTTACTTTCAGCCAGTAGTTTGGCATCCTGTCTAACAATAGTCACAAGTTTTCCTGAGTTTGATTCGCCAGGGTTAAGTAGGGCATGAACCATAAACCCATATTTTATCTTTGAGATGTAAGCGTAACCCGAAATTCTTTCAGTTAATGTTACGGCGTCTACCGGACAGACTATTGTGCAGACTCCGCATCCTTCACAGGAGAAAGGATCTACAGTGAGGTGTTGGGTTATGGCGTCGAATCGGCATTTTTCCCTGCAGACGCCACATTTAACACATTTCAACTCATCAATAACCGCTATTTTTGAACCCCTAAACTCTCTCATTTCGAGAATTTCTGGATGCAGAAGCATATGAAGGTCTGGAGCATCTACATCGCAGTCTGCAATCACAGCTTTTTTCGCCAGAGCAGCGAAGGCTGCGGTTATGGTCGTTTTACCCGTTCCACCCTTCCCGCTTAAAATCGTTATTTGTTTCAATTGCCCACCAACCCCTTAACATCTTCAAATAATCTTTGGAATTTATCAGTCCACTCTGGCATTTCTAAACTGAATGGGACTCCTCTGGAATAAAGCTCTGCTATCTTCCTCCGATAGAGTATTTCAAGCAGAATTGGTATGCCTTTCCCCTTACAATATTCATAAACTTTTTTGTCACCTATTCCAGCTCGGTTAACCACAACTCCATGGGGAATTTTCATATTCTCTAAACTTTAACAATTATTTTTAAGTCATGAAGCCCAAACGGTGTTGGCTCAGTTACAAGAATGCAGAAGTCGCTACCCTTGACTGTTTCAATCACATGGCAACTTGTTCCAGGTGGAGTATCCAAAATAACATTCCTACTCTTATCTAAACGCTTTTTCACCTCTCTAATTAAGGGGTCAGCCATTGGTTCACCGACTTCAAGCTCGCCAAAGACAACCCTTAAATCATCTGTGAAGCCTTCTTTAATAATCCCAATTCTATTTTTCCCTTTGCCAATAGCTTTTTAGGGCATGTTAAGATGCATCCTCCACAGCTGTGGCAGAGCTCTGGAAAGAGTAGAATTTTTCCTGGGACCGCCAAAATAGCGTTGTATTGGTAGAAGGCCGCGCATTTTCCACAATAATCACATAACTCCTCGTTCACTGATGGAACAAGCCTATAGACTGGTTCTTGGCGGGTTATTTTTGGATTTAAAAGCAAGTGAGCGTTTGGTTCTTCAACGTCACAATCCAATAATTGGGCATTTTCTGTAGAGATTGCCAGATTAACCGCTAATGAAGTTTTGCCTGTCCCACCCTTCCCACTTGCAACAGATACTATCACAATAACTCCTCCTGTTCGTTGCTTACATAAAGCTTTACAGCCTCAGCTGAATAACAAACTCTAAGCAAAAGTTCTTCCATTTTTAACCTATCTAGCTATTTCACCTTGAAATACCAAAAGTTGCATCTTTATCTGTGGCGTGCATAATGGCAACCCTCTGTTAGCTCTTCAAGCTTATCCTGTTTATATGCTTCGACGACATCTTTAACAGTGTCAGCATTAGCTTTCAAGACGGCTATTCCTGCCTCTTGAAATATGCTCAGCGCCCTAGGACCCATTCCATAGGTGATTACGGCGTTCAGCCTAAACTGTAGAATGCGTTCTGATGGTAGTCCAAATCCGCCGAAGTGTTCGCTTTCGTTGGGCACCGCTTGAACGTTTGATATATTGCCATCCTCCAATTCAACGATTATGAAGTAGGGGGCTCTGCTAAAATGCTCCGACAGTCTAGCGTTAAGCCCATTTCCATCTTTAGCTGGTATAACTATTCTCTCCTTCAACTTTCCACCTCTCTTGGCTTCTCGTAACATTTTCTCAAGTTTCTTCCGCTTTAACCTTTCAAGCTCTTCATCCTCTGAGCCGCCTATGGCTATCACCCAACTCGCCTCTAACCACGCCCTCTACTAGTTCCCATTCCAAAATACCCTCCGACTGCTGAAGCATTCGTCTCTTTAAGCTCTCCCCTCTTGTATTTTTCAACAACTTCCCTCACAGTCCCATATGCACCCGTTATGATTTTCATCCCTGTAGCCGACAAGGCCTGAAAAGCATTAGGTCCAACATTTCCAGTTATAACCACTTTAACGCCTTTACTCGCTATGATTCGGGTTGCTTGTATTCCAGCACCGCCCATGGCGCCTGAAGCCAGATTTGGAACAGCCTCAAACTGCATGGTTTCCAAATCCACTATAATAAAGTATGAGCATCTACTGAACCTTGGGTCTACGGGTGCATCCAAACTGTTTGCCGTTGAGGATACGCAAATTTTCATTAATCCTCCTCCTAATTCATCTCAGCAATCTTTGATAATTTATATAGTAAATTGTTTAAATAGTTTTTGTTTAGAAAATAAACTAATGAAGAGTTGCTAGAACAGAAGCCTCCACATAAAATCTAGTATTACCAGTCTTTCATTCTTGTTGATAGAGAGTTTTGATGTTAACGGCTGAAGACTTCCGCCAGAGATAAGAGTAGTAAGCTTCATGCTATTGCCGGAGAAAACCGTGAGTAGTATGATTGAAGAAAACTCGAGGTTTTCTTAATTTAAAAAAGCCTTTATTTCCCCCAGTAAGAAATATCTCGGTTAGGTGCTTTCATGGTTGGTAAAGTTTCGCCCAAGTTAATGGAGAAGATCGTTTATAAAAATCTTGGCGTCGTGGACCCGGACGTTCTTGTTGGGCCGGCGATTGGGGAGGATGCTGCGATTATTGACCTTAAGAGTGGAGGGGCACTTATAGTACACAATGATGCAATTACTGGTGCAAGCAAGTTTCTCGGTTGGCTTGCAGTTCACATAGTTGCCAATGACGTAGCAGTTAGAGGTGTGAAGCCGAGATGGTTTCTAATGTCGCTATTCCTCCCAGAAAAAGATTCAGAAAAACTTTTAGAGGAGATAATGGTTCAAATAAACAAGGCTGCTAATGAGCTAGGAATTATGGTAATTGGCGGCCATACCGAAACCACGCCTGGACTTGATAGGCCAATAGTTGGTACAACGGCGATAGGCATTTCTGAAAAGAGTAGAATTGTGACAACTTCGGGTGCGCAGGCTGGAGACTACGTGATCATGACTAAAAATGCAGCTATCGAAGGAACGGCAATACTCTGCACGGACTTCGCTGATATTCTGAGGAGTAAGGGTGTTGGCGAGGATATTCTTGAGTGTGGCTCCGACTTTCTTATGAAAGTTAGCGTTGTGAAAGAGGCGCTTGCATTAGCGGATAAAGGCTTAGTCACAGCTATGCATGATCCAACAGAAGGCGGCATACTTGGAGGCATCGCAGAGCTAGCTTATGCTTCGCGGAAAACCATCGAGTTTTGGGCGGATAAAGTGCCCATTGCTGAGGAAACTAGGCTTGTGACTGAAGCTCTTGGTGTAGACGTGCTAAAGCTGATAAGCTCTGGCTCTCTTATTGCCAGCGTGCCACCTAGCAATTTGAATGAAGCAATAAATACTGTACAGAGTTTCGGAGTTGAAGCTACAGTTATTGGGAGAGTTAAAGAGTATGCGGACTGTTTAGTTGAGGTTATTAAAGGTTCTTCAACTACTGTTCTGAACGATGTATATGTGACCGATGAACTATTTTATTTATGGAAGAAGATTAAGTCTACTTGCTAATAGATGAAGATGAGGGGGATCGATAGTAGTTGGATTTCTTTTACTTCGCAAAGTGTCCTCAAGTAGAATGTAGCGAATGCCCCTATAAAGGGCGTGCAATAGTTTATGGACCGTTTACGTCTAGGAGGAGAGGAGTCTCTCTAGGAATAAACTTATACCCTACAGTTAAAGTTTGCAGCTTTAATTGCGTGTACTGTTTTAGAGGGGCTACTGAACTTAAGACTGTTGAATTCACGGATCTAGGTGTCCCTACATCAGCAATACTTAAGAAATCCCTTAATGAGGCTATTTCTCAGATAGGAGATTTTAAGAGCATAGATTTTTCTGGAAATGGAGAGCCAACATTACATCCGAAGTTAAGCGAATTTGTGAAAACCGTTAAGGAGTTTGCGGAGAGTAATTATAGTGATGTAAGCGTTGGTCTATTCACAAACTCTTCTATGCTCTTTAATGAGCGTGTACTAATCGCAATTTCATCCCTAGATCACGTTGAGGCAAAAATAGACGCCATTGATGAACTGAAATTTAGTGCAATTAACATGCCTGAAGAATCACTAACCTTACGCAAAATCCTCGATGGTCTTAAAAACCTCCGCAAATCATTCGATGGAGAAATCGCAATACAAGTTATGCTACTGCGCTTAGGCTCATTCAGTAACGCTGAGGAATCTGACGCTGAAGCCCTAGCTGAAGCATTGAAAAGTATAGAGCCAGATCACGTACATCTTTACACAGTTTACAGGAGACCAAGATTAAGCATCGTAAAACCAATACCCAAAGAAGAGATCGAGCGTTTTGCATCAATTTTAACAAGGGAGGGGTTTAAAACGGAAATATATACTTAGCAAAATCTTAAGTACGGCGTATAATGCGTCTACGTTGGAAAGTGAGCGTGAAATACCTTGTTTAAATTTGAGAGAAAACAGGAAATTTTTGATATCGGAGGGATAAAAGTCGGCGGACAACCAGGAGAACTACCCACGGTTTTAGTCGGAAGCATTTTTCATGAAGGGCATAAAATAGTTAAAGATCGTTTTTTCGGAATATTTGATAAGGCGGAGGCTGAGAGATTAATAAGTGTTCAGGAGGAGATGTCTGATAAAACCGGAGTTCCATGCATGCTTGATGTAGTAGGGGAGAATTCTAAAGCCTTGATAAGGTATATCGAATTCGTATCAAACATTACTAATAGCCCTTTCCTAATAAATGGACCTAGTGCATCTGTTAGGGTTGAAGCGGCAAATTACGTGAGGGAAGTTGGACTTCAGGAGAAAGCAGTCTACAACTCCATAAATTACACATTAAACGAGTGGGAGATCGAAGCGATTAAAGAGACAAAGTTGAAGGCCGCCATTATTCAAGCATTCAACCCCAGAAACCCATACCCAGATGGGATGATCCAGATTCTTAAGGGGACTGCTGGAAAAGAGGGATTAATCGCCGAAGCTTTAAGAGCTGGAATAGAAAAACCTTTAATCCTTATACCGGTATTGGACGTTCCAAGTATAGGCTTCGCAGCTCATGGAATTTATTTAGCCAAGGAAAATCTCGGCTTACCGACTGGATCAGTGCCGATAGGTGTCGTGGGGAAGTGGAGTAAAACTAAAGGTTTAGGAGAAGATGTGAAGATTGCATGTAGAGGTGGAGCATTAGCCTTCATTCAAACAATGGGAGCAAACTTCATTATTTATGGCTCTATCGCAAAAGCTAGATACATCTTTCCTACATGTGCAATGATCGATGCAATAATAGCATACCGTGCAAGAAACCTAGGGATAAAACCGCTAGTTAAAAATCACCAATTCTACAAGGTGTTCTAAAATTGACTTCTAATGTAATATAGAAGAACTTGAACCATACAGTAACGTCCAAATATGAAGCCAGTTGGAAAATCGGTTGTTGAAACTAGTACTCTGCGGTCTAGGCTAAACTTCAATATGCAAAGCGTTCACTTTCATTTAGTATTCCTGAATGTTTATGCGTTTTCCATCTTCTTCTAATTCGACAATCACAGAGTATGGAATTCTTCCAAAGTATTCCGATAACCTCGCATTAAGTTCATTTCCATCATTAGCCGGTATAGCCATTATTTCCTTCCATCTCCTTTACCCTTCCCCAATACTCTATCATTTTCTCAAGCTTTCCCCCGCTTCATCCTTTCAACCTTTCTCCTTTTTCACTTGAGGGTTTTAAGCCGTTTTATGCTTTAAGAACTGCTCAATTTTCTGAACTATTTCCATGAATACTTTTGATGCCTGTGAATCCTTATGCTCAGCGATAAAGGGCACACCTCTATCGGAATCTTCACATATCTTCTGGTCTATCGGTATGCTTCCTAGAAAAG
>CAYWZZ010000002.1:0-121880 GCA_964463005.1 uncultured Candidatus Bathyarchaeia archaeon
AACCATCACAAAATGATAAAGCTTATATATAACTTTTTTAAATCAGTTTTCTTATTCGGGAGTGGCATCTCCTTCTAAGTTGAATTACTTGAAGGAGTTGCCATTTCAAAGAGGAAGAAGTTATGGGTCTTATCGATGTTAAGAGAAACAGCTTAGACGTTTCCTCTAGTGATAAGGCTAAAAAACCAGCCCCCAAGGTTGAGGTTTGCCCAGAGTGTGGTAGTACGGATCTAGTTGTAGATTATGAGAAGGGTGAAACTGTCTGTAGGAGTTGTGGGCTTGTAATAAGTAGTCAGCTTATGGATCAGGGTCCTGAGTGGAGAGCTTTTACACAGGAGGAAAGAGAGGAGAGGGCTAGAGTTGGTGTACCGATATCCTACTCCGTTCACGATAAAGGCTTATCGACCGTTATAACTAGGATTAACAGGGATGCTTTTGGACGTGAGCTACCGCTGGATATGAGGCTTAGAATGCTTAGACTTAGACGTTGGCAGATAAGGAGTAGAGTACACTCTTCCATTGAACGTAATCTAAGTCAAGCAATGGCTGAACTCGACAGACTATCAGATAAGCTTCACATACCTCCACTCGTTAAAGAGAAAGCATCCCTCATCTATAGAAAGGCTTTAGATAAGGGTTTGGTTAGAGGTAGAAGCATAGCCGCTATAGCTGCTGCAGCTCTATACGCGGCGTGCCGTCAAACGGAAACACCTAGAACCCTTAAAGAAGTCGCAGAAGTCAGTATAATCCCTAGGAAGGATATAGCTCGATGTTATAGGCTTCTACTTAAAGAACTCAACATAGTAATGCCCATAGCGGATCCCATTAAATGCGTATCAAAAATAGCTTCTAAGATTAACGTAAGCGAGAAGTGTCAACAATTAGCCGTAGAAATACTTAAAAAAGCTCAAGAGCTTAAAGCAGCTTCAGGTAAAGACCCAATGGGCTTAGCAGCTGCAGCATTATACATGGCGTGTACATTAGAGAAGGAGAAGAAGACTCAGAAGGAGGTTGCTGAAGCTGCTAACGTTACAGAGGTTACTATCCGCAATAGATATAACGGTTTGAAGAGGGCTTTAGGCTTAAATATTTAACAGTTATTCGACTTCTATATTGGCTTCTGGGAACCCTATCTTCGTAAGGTAGTTTCTAACTTTATCTCTATGGTCTCCTTGAAGGATTATCTTATTGTCTTTAGCAGTTCCACCGCATGCGCATATGGTTTTAAGGTCTTGAGCAATCTTCCTGAGGTTTATGTTTTTATCGTTTATACCTTCAACAACGGTTGTTAATTTTCCATACCTACGTTTTTCGAGTTTTATTAAAACCTTCTGTTGCTCTTTACTGAGGGTTCCACATACACATAGGTCCTTTGGCAAACCACATACTTTACAAATTTCCTGCATTTATTTCCTCCTTAAGTCGGAAATAAATTGTGTAGATCACCAATATAAAACTTTTCAATAACCTTTACGTTTTAGAATTTCAATGCCAGGCAGTTTCGCTCCGGTTATATACTCTATGAATGCTCCACCAGCTAAACTTACATAGTCGAACTTGTCGTATAGGTTAAGCTTCTTTAAAACTACTGCTGTATCCCCTCCACCAGCAACTTTGTAGGCTTTACTTAAGGCAACGGCTTCAAAAACCCTCCTACTACCCTCTATAAAGGCATCTTTCTCGTAAACTCCCAACGGTCCACTTACAAGTATGGATTTAGCATTCCTAAGAAGCCTCGCATAGGCTTCTGCAGTTTCAACACCTATATCTGATATAGGCTTTTCAGAAGGCAATTCAGAGACCTTTACTTCAACCCTTCTCCCATCGACGTCTAAGGCTAAATCTACTGGAAGCTTAATTTTATCTCCATACTGCTTCATAAGCTTCTCAGCTTGAGGGATGAGCTCGTAAAGCTTCTTACGCTTAAGAACTTCAACGTTTACATTACCCAAGTTTACGCCTTCAGCCGCTAAGAAAAGCTGACCTACAAGCCCCCCTGTTAGTATTGAATCCGCTATGTTGTTCTCAAGCATGTATTCAACTATGGTTACGGTTTTCTCTGCTTTAGCACCACCGAGTACACACATCATGGGTTTTTCAGGCTTCTCAAAAACCTTTAAGAGCGCTTTAAGCTCCCTCTCCATAACCCTACCAGCGCAAACAGGCTTTACAGGTGCAAACCCTACAACTGAGCAGTGACTCCTATGCGCTACCGAAAAGCCGTCTAAAACGAACACGTCGATTAAAGGTGCAAGCTCTTGGACGAGTTTAGACTTTGAATGCTCTTCAGGGTTTTTATCTTTAGCCTCATCTGGGAAACTTCTAACGTTCTTAAGAAGTAGAACTTCTCCAGGTTTAAGACTTCTTATAGAATTCTTCGCCTCATCACCGAATAAATCGTGTACATACTTTACGGGTCTACCTAATATCACGCTAAGAGCTTCAGCATGCTCTTTCAAAGACTCTACGTAATCCGGATCCCCAGGTCTCCCCTGATGGGCAATTATAACAACTTTAGCACCCTTATCGCAGAGCTCTCTAATGGTCTCCGCGTGATCTTTAATACGTGAATCGTCAGTTATCTTCTTAGAATCTGGATCTATAGGTACGTTGAAGTCTGGTCTTACAAGCACCGTTTTCCCGTAAAAATAAAAATTGTCGATAATTGGGATTTCCGACATTTAAACTCCTCACATTTAAAAGCCTTTACGCTCAGCGATGTCGCAGATCTTCTTCACCATCTCAGCCATACGGCACGAATAACCCCACTCATTATCGTACCATGATAAGACTTTAACAAGTCTACCTATGGCTTTAGTCATAGGTCCATCTACGACTGAAGAGTATGGTGATTTGATGTAGTCTGAAGACACCAGCTCTTCATCCGTATAGCCCAGTATTCCCTTAAGCGGAGGTGTTTCAGATGCTTCTTTAAACGCCTGGTTTACTTCTTTAGCCGTTACTTCACGTTTCAATATTGCAGTTAAATCTATTATCGAAACGGTAGGCACTGGTACTCTTAAAGCGATTCCAGTCATCCTACCCTTAAGCTCAGGTAAAGCCAGTGTAGCTGCTTCAGCAGCGCCTGTTGTTGTAGGCACTATGTTCCAAGAGGCCGACCTAGCTCTTCTAAGGTCTGTGTGTTGCATATCGAGCAACCTCTGATCGTTTGTAACAGCGTGTACAGTATTCATCAAGCCGCACTCCATGCCAAACCGCTCATTTAAGACTTTAGCTATCGGAGCTACAGCATTAGTCGTACAGGACGCTAGGGATATTATGTTATGCTTCTCGTGATCGTACAGGTGGTCGTTGACACCTATTACAACCGTTATGTCGGCTGATTCAGCAGGTCTCATTGGCGCAGATACTAGAACCTTCTTAGCTCCAGCCGCTAAGTGTTTAGCCGCATCTTCTCTTTTAGTGAATCTACCCGTCGACTCGACTACTGCATATACTCCGAGGTCTTTCCATGGAAGCTTTGTTATATCAGGCTGAGATAAGACAGCTACTTTAACGTTTTTAGCAATTATGTAGTTCCCTTCAACTTTAACATCGAACGGTGCTTTTCCAAACGTGCTGTCGTATTTGAGTAGGTGTGCCAGCGTTTTTGCATCGGTTAAGTCGTTTACCGCTACGAAGTCTATATCGATATCTCTTTCTAAAGCCGCTCTAAACAAGAGCCTACCAATCCTTCCAAAACCGTTTATAGCTACGGGTACCGGCAAGGTATCACCAGCCTTCATTAAAACAAGTTATATCATATTATAAAGTTTTTCATACCCCAGTTACAGCTCAATAATCTCTACTTTCAACGTTTCAGAATCTAGAATAGCTACCGTCTTCCTCCCAGTTAAGTATCCGCATGCTTCACCCGGGTTTATGACAATGCAATCTCCCACCTTCTCAACAGCAACCTTATGCGTATGCCCTCTAACTAAAACCTTATACAGGTCGCTTAAAGCTAAAGCCTTAACGATACGTTCATCTACGCCGTGTACGACAGCGCCATTTAATCCGTCTAATTTAAACTCCTCAAACATATCTATTCTAAACCCCAGCTCTAAAGCTCTGTCTTTAAGCTTCTCACGTTCACCGTCTACGTTTCCGTAAACTCCTACTAAGCCGCATTTAAGCTCCTTAAACCTCAACATTGCGAATGGAGCACACCAGTCTCCAGCATGTACGACAAGTTTAACGTTTCTACTATTGAAAAGCTCTACAGCCTTATCTATGGCTGTTAAATTGTCGTGCGTATCCGATATCAAACCCACAAACACCATAAAGGTCAGACATATTAAGTAAAATTGACGATTTAAAAACTGCACTTCTCCATGAATCTTTAAAAGCACCGGATATTTAAACTCGATATAGGTGGGTCCTTTGGACGCTTTAACAGGTAAGGAGATGTATGCTGAAGAGCTTAACGCTGCATATCTAGGTGTTTCAGAACTTCAGCTTATGGAGAATGCCGGGGCTGCTGTAGCTAGAGAGGTAGCGTCTAGGTTCAACCCTAAGAATTGTAGAGTAGTCGTGTATGCTGGAACTGGTGGTAATGGAGGTGATGGTTTTGTAGCCGCTAGACACTTGGCATATCACGGGTTTAAGGTTAAAGTGATTTTAGTGGGTAGGGTTAAAGACGTTGTTAGAGAGTCTACTAAAGTTAATTTAAAGGCTCTGCTTAGGATGAGGGATTCCGTAGAGTTCATCGAAGCCTACGATTCATCTATGTTTAAAGTGGAGGATGCAGACGTGCTTATAGATGCTATTTTAGGCTACGGTGTTAAAGGGCTTCTGAAACAACCGATACTGGAAGCCGTTAGAAAGTTTAACGAGTCTAAGGGGTTTAAAGTAGCAGTCGATGTTCCGACAGGCTTAGACGCCGATACTGGTGAAGTTTTAGGTGAATCCGTCAAAGCAGACCTAACCTTAACCTTTCATAAGCCTAAGAAAGGGCTTTTAAACAACCCAAGCCTCGTCGGTGAGCTTAAAATCGTAAACGTAGGTATTCCACCTGAAGCTTCTCTATATGCAGGTCCTGGTGACGTTTTTCTAGCAGTTAAGCCTAGGCCTCCTCAGTCGCATAAGGGAGACTTCGGTAGACTACTCGTCATAGGTGGTAGTGAGACCTATACTGGTGCTCCGGCTTTAACAGCTATGGCCGCTTTGAGGACTGGTGTAGACCTTGTTTTTGTAGCGGCTCCTGAGAAAACGGCGTATGTGATATCAGGCTTCTCACCAAACCTGATAACGGTTAAACTCGAAGGGGAGTATTTAAAGCCTGAACACTTTGAAAAGCTTAAGTCCCTGATCGATAAATCCACCGGCTTAGCCATAGGTCCAGGTCTAGGCTTAAGAGATGAAACTCTCCAAGCTTGTAAGCTTATAGTTGAATATGCATGGTCTAAGAAGGTCCCTATGGTTATAGACGCCGACGGTTTGAAGGCCTACGCGGCTTACAAGTCTAAAGCAACTTACAACACGGTGTTAACCCCCCATTTAGGCGAGTATACTCTGATATTTGGTCAACCCCCTAAAGACTTTGAAAGTTTAAAGCTTCACGTTAGGGAGAACGCCGCTAAGATGAGCTTAACGATACTACTTAAAGGCATGATCGATATCATAAGCGACGGATCACGTATTAAATTAAACTTCACGGGAAACCCCGGGATGACCGTAGGTGGTACTGGAGACGTTTTAACTGGTATAGTCGCGGCTTTTCTAAGTCAGAACGTTGAACCTTTTAGAGCTGCTACTGCTGCGGCGTTTATAAACGGTCTAGCCGGTGATATAGTTGCATCAAAGATCGGATATCACATGACCGCATCAGACCTATTAGACGTTCTACCGGAGGCCATCGAACTCTGTATGAAGGGAGAAATAAGCAAGCTTGAAGAACTCTATTCAGTTGAAAACCGCTAGATAAAGTTTAAGCTAGGCTTATATGTCTTTTAAAACGTTCTCCGGAATTGTATAGTCTCCCCTATCTCCTCCCACTACAACTCTAAACCAGTATTCACCGTTTAAATCCGTGACCTTCTCAAGTTTACCTGAAACCCTGATGATGTCTCCAGCCTTCGCTTGTTCGCAGAATCTACCCCTGAAGGAGTAGACCTCCCTAAGCTTAGCCGGGTCTATTTTCACATTAGATAGGAATTGAACGTTTGAGACAATGTATCTGCACGGTGTAAATATGGACTCTGAATCATCTAAGACTTCAGCTTTTATCGCGCAGAACCCCATGGGCTCGTAAATCTTATCTCCATATCTCTCATGAACTTCACCCCAATCGTGTAGAAATCTTACGAAGAAACTCCTACCCATAAACTTCCCCTGAATCTTTTTACCACCTTCAACTTCAAGAAAGGCTTTAAACGGTATGTTCGTATCTTGAGACCTGAATTCGTACAATTTAGCCAGTTCATTGAAGTCATATGGTTTAACTTCACCGCGTTCGCTCATAAGTTCTCCAAGAGTCCTATACACTTTGAGGGAGTTTTCCCTCCCGTAAACTATCACGTCGATGTCTGAGTTTTCGTTGTGAAGTTCAACTAGCATCGAACCTGACAATCCAATGTTATCTACAGGCACTTTAGACTTAACGGATAGAAGTTTTACGAATTCTAAAGCATCTCTTTCAACTTCATCCCTAGCACCCATGGCTATGAGCTGTTTAACCTTAAACTGCGGATTGTAGACGCGTTTAATCCTATCGAGCGGAACCCCCTGCATTTCCATGTTGAAGACGGGGCTTCTAAATATGTATATTGGAGCGTTCTTTCTCAAAAACTCCTCCCTATCCTTAAGCCTGTATACCTTACGGTATTTTACTCCAAGTCTAATCCTACTTCCACTATCGTCTGGAACGTACCTTAAATAAGCTATCACTCTATCCGGTGGATGGGAGAAACCTTTAACATCGAATATAAAGCCTTCCAGTGTCTCTATGAAATCCCCCTCTCTCAGCCTCATACCTCTGAATAGTAAGTCTATGCAACGCTTATATAAAGAGTTGCCGATATCAATCTCATACTATGAGACCGTTTAGAGATAGAGATTTCATAGAAACGTATGAAGGGATGTTCTTCTGCGTTATTGGAAACGTTCACCCCACTGATAGAGTAATATCCTATTTGAAGTATATTCCAAGCGATTTAGGGCTTTGGGGTAGAAGTCGTAAATATGATCGGATCCTGAAGTCTTACACGACCATCTCCGTGAAGGAGGTTTTAAACTTCTTGAAAAAGAACTTCCCGCAATACGTCGGAGAACTGAACGCCATGGGCTTGGAGATGATAACGGTACCAGTTAAAAATATTAAGACGCATTTTAAACCTGAAATTCGGTTGAAAGAACTCTATGGGGAATCTATTGAACGTTTAGATGCTTTAGAAAGGAAGACAATTGAGCTTGTGAATCTACTTTCTAAAGCCAGCGTTATACCAATTGAATGTTTCGGAGTAACAGGTTCCATACTCCTTAAAATCCACAATCCATCTTTTTCAGATGTAGATTTAACGGTTTACGGTAGGGTTAATGCCTCTAAGATTAAAAACACCCTGATTAAGCTCAAAGAAGACGGGTCTATACAATGGCTTAAAGGTTTAGAATTCGATAACTGGGCTTACAATAAAGCGAAACAGTATAGGTTAAATTTGAAAGACGCTTGGGAGATATGTCGTAGAGTGTGGAATAGAGGGTTTTACGAAGGTGTGGAGTTTTCCATTCATCCTGTGAAAAGTGAGAACGATGCTTCAGAACGCTATGGGGATGTTATATATAGGCCTTTAAGCGGTTTAGCTAAAATTAAGGCTATAATAATCGACGTTGAAGACTCCTACTTCATGCCTGCTTCCTACAAGGTATCTGACGTTGAGTTTTTAAGAGGCATCCCCGTTGAAGATTTAACTGAAATCGTAACCTATGAGGGGTTCTACGCAGGTATTCTCAACGAAGGTGAAGCTGTAGAAGCTGTTGGTAAGCTGGAGTCCGTGTTGGATAGGAGGATTGGTAAGAAGTATCACAGATTGGTTGTTGGAAGTTTTGAAGCTGAGTGTAGCGACTATATCAAGCCTATAGAAGGTTGAATTTTTTAAAGTAGTAAACACCACATTATTGTGAGGTGTATAATAATGGATGTATTGGAAGCTATTAAAACTAGACGTAGTATAAGACGTTATAAGGATAAGCCCGTCGAAGATGAAAAGATCATCCAATGCCTTGATGCGGCTAGATGGGCTCCATCTGCTATGAATTCCCAGCCTTGGGAGTTTATAGTTGTAAAAGATCCAGATATGAGGAAGAAACTGGCTGAGATCCATAGGTATGGTAGACACATGGCTCGAAGCCCCGTTGTAATAGTTGTCTTAGCTAAACCCATGTCTAGGTACTGGCATGGAGATGCTGCAGTGGCTACGCAGAACCTAATGTTGGCCGCCCATTCGTTGGGTTTGGGCACATGTTGGATGGGTGTGGTAGATACGGAATTTGAAGAGCCTATTAAGAAGCTTCTAGGCGTACCTGAAGATTTGAGGGTGTTGTGCACAGTATCTCTAGGATACCCCGATGAATCGCCTTCAAGAAGTAGAATACCGTTAGAGGAAAAGGTTCACTGGGAGAAGTATGGTGTTAAGAAGAAGCTTGGATTTTAGAACACTCTTCCTTACTAATTTTGTAATAAGACGTGAGTTTAGTCGTCTAAAAGTATGGCTTCCATCTCCTCGGATTCGGATTCTTCAGCCAATGGTATACCAGTAGCTTTAGAAGCTCTCTCTGTTAAAGCGAATAGGTCTTCTCTTGAAGCTAAGTCTAACTTGAATTTACGCATACCCGCTAGAAGCTGTTGCAATCCTACTTTCATCCTTTCCATGTATCCGTATATGCCTAAAGCACCCCAAGGTATTCTATCGACCTTATCTCCAAGGGAGGCTTTAAGCTCTGGGAGGAATGGGTAGAATTTTTCAGGGTCACTACCGTATATGGCTACGAATTGTCTCGGTAGGTTCCCTTCTCCGGCCAATCTGGCGAAGTACTCAGCCTTCATGGCCGCCGTTAGCATGGCTCTACCTATGACCACGGCTTTAACATACGGACCTTCTCCAAAATTGCTTAAAGCTATAGCCTTTAAAACCTGCGTTTCATTTACAAATCCACCAGCCATAATGATGTCTGGCACATACCTTCCCCTCTTCTTGAGTATTTGAGCGGCCTTTAACACATGTGCTTCTAGGTATACTGTTGGTACACCCATTTCATCCATCATTGGGACCGGACTCATACCCGTACCTCCTTCACATCCATCGAAGGTTATATAGTCTATTTTAGCTTCAGATGCAAGTTTAAGCGTATAAGCTGTAGCTGCAGGTCTATAGGCTCCTGTTTTTAAGCTTACGTGTTTGACACCCTGCTCTCTAAGCTTATCTATATCTTCCAGAAACTCTTCTTTTGAAGAAATCCCTACTCGGCTGTGTCTTTCAAAAGTCTTTATGAAGTTACTTTTGAATGCCGCTTGAACTTCAGGTTCTTCAGGATCCGGTATGACTAAGTAGCCTCTCTTCTTAAGCATTATAGCCTTTTCAAGGTCGTCGACTCTAACTTCACCCCCTATTGCTTTAGCCCCTTGACCCCACTTTCGCTCTACGACATCCACTTCTAGCTTTGTTATTGCGTAGACGTCTACACCAAGTCTTTGGTCTTCAACGTTTGTCTGAATAGCTATTCCACCGTATTTTCCATCCCAGAATTCCCTGAAGGCTTCAACTCTAGACCTTAAATCTGGCGATTCTACGAGCTTACCCTGCGATATTTCAGCTTCAGGGTCCATACCGCATACGTTTTCACCTACCGTAACTATTGTGCCTGTTAGCGCACAACCGACGGCTACACTTCTCCAGTAACGTGATGCTACTGCTGTAGATCCTAAGGCACCGCTTATAATGGGTATTCTTATCCTAATACCGCCGATACTTGTCTCCACGTCTACATTTGGAAATAGGGCTTTATCTGGGTCTGCCTCTATACCTTTAACCCACCTCACTTCGCAGTGGAAGTTGAAGTGGCTCCAGTCTAAACCATAGTCTTTGAGTGCTCCAGCCGTACTACGACCAAACTGGAAGGGTGCCGGGTATAGGGCTTCTCTACCTCTGAATGCTGAGAGAGCTATTTCACATATGAATGGGCATTCTTCTATGCATATTGGACACATCCCGCTTACAGCTGATGTCTCCCTCACTCTTGTAGATGTCCAATTAGTGGGTTTTGAATTTAAGTATCTTGAGTCCATATTGTTGGACACCTTTCCGCTAATTAGCGGAAAGTTATTTATAAGGCTTACGGTAACCATTTGCCTATCTTATGGAGGTTTTCTAATGGAATTTACGCAACTCCAAGGACTATTCCGGTTAATCTTTTATACTTTAACGGTATTAGATATATGCAGGGTGGACGTATGAAGGCTTATATTCTCGTGAATTCTGAGCCCCGTATGATATGGAGGGTTGCTGAAGACGCTCTTAAGATTAAAGGTGTTAAGGAAGCTCATGCTGTGACCGGACAGTTTGACGACGTTATAGAAGTTGAGTTTGAGAAGATGGAGGATCTAGGTGGGATAATTGAGATGATTCAGAGTATAAAGGGTGTTCTCAGAACTCAGACTTTAATTACCATCCCATCGCCTGTAAGAGATTAGCCCGTTTAATGGGTATTTGATAAGTCTTCTAGGTTATTCTAACATTTTTATTTAAGCCGTGAGAGAAAGGAGAAAAAGTAAGATGTGTTTTAGAAGTTGACACTATTTAAAGTATTTAAGCCTCAGCTCTTTCAGAATGTTTTTCAGTTCTTCTCTAGACGGGAATACTATTGCGTTATTTGGACACATTTTAGCGCAGGTTTGACAACCGACGACGCATTCGTAAGGATTTTTAATGACTGGACGTGGAGGATTTCCATCGACGTCATAGACTCTATGCCCTGTAGCATGGTCTACTTTAACGCATGTTAAGCATCCTGTGCATTTACTATAGTCTATTCTTGGAAACCATGGAATTTCTCTCCTAGGGATTCCCATGTACGTCTCTTCCATTGTCTCACACCTTTAGAAGGATGTTGCCTTTATCTTTGAGGCGTTTTTACTGTTTTCCGAGGATTTTGTTGACTGCTTCTTGAACCCTCTTCATCGCTTCAGCCGTATCCATGTTTCTTAAATCTAGCGAAACCAGTTGCTTTTCTATCTCTAATCCTTTCGCTTTAAAGACTTCGCCGAATAACCTCTTCTGCATCCTAGGGTCGCATCCGCCGACTAAGTATACGACGTCTTTCCTACCTTCCTGTAGGTAGTCTCTCCAGAATCTGTCCCCATCGTCTACGCAGAGTTGCGGGTGTACTATCGCGTATTCAACGTCAAGCTCGTTTCGGATGAAGTTTATCAGCTTCCATAGGTCGAGCTTGCTGAAACCAGGACATTCACCCGTGCATATGCACATTATAAACCGCGGCTTTCCACTCATGTCCTGCCACCAGATTTTTCTCTGGGAAAATTATCGAAATATTTAAATGTTTTGCTAAAGGCATATAAATGGGTAGGTTTTTTATAGTTTGGGGGCGTTTGACGTTAGAGCAACCCGATGTTGGCATTATCTTCGACGATGTTTTAATTGGTGAGAGGAGTAGGCTTTTTAAAGCTTTAGCTAACGAAACGAGGTTGAAGATTCTGATGCTTCTAAGTGTTAGAGGTGAAATGTACGTTTGTGAATTGATGTCTGTTTTACGTTTAACTCAGCCTACGGCTTCTCACCATCTTGGGATACTTAAGAATGTTGGGTTGATAAAGGAGAGGAAAAGTGGTAGGCTTGTTTTCTACAGTGTGGCTAATGTTAAGCTTTTAGAGGGTTTACGAAGGTTAACCTCCTATAGCTTTAGGGTTTAACTTAAATTCTTGCAACTCTCATTCTCATTGCATCTGAAAACTTTTCCCTTAGAATTGCGAGTATTTTAGTGGTGTTTGGTCTGCATCTCGAAGAGTTTAAGAGAATTGTGTTTGATGAAATTGTACAGAGGAGGGAGGAGGGCTATGATACTAAGGATGTGGAGGAGAGGCTTTCAAAGATTAGAGAGCCTTCTATTTCAGATTTGAATGGTATTCTCAGGGATTTAGAGAACTGCCCTTTAAAGGCAGACTTTCCATACGTTGAGCCTTCGGATTTAGACTCTATTATCGCTGAACGGCCTGAGAGTCCTAAGAGGTTTGAGCTGGCTTTATCAGATGGTGAAATTCTAGGTAAGATCTACGGTGGTTGGCTTGGACGTTGCGCTGGCTGTATGCTCGGTAAGCCTGTTGAAGGTTTTAATAGGAGTCAAGTTGAGCTTTGGCTACGTATTGCAAACGCCTATCCACTTAACGACTATTTCCCACCTATACGTGACATGCCCGATGATGCACCAAAGTGGTTGAGGAATAGAGTTTCTCAAGTAGAATATATGTTCAAGCGGACTGGCGTAGGTGTTTTACGTGGACAGATAAGCCGTGTAACTAGAGACGATGATATAGACTATACGATACTAAACCTTTACGTTTTAGAGAATTACGGTTTGGAATTTACAACCGTGAATATTGGTGAAACCTGGCTTACACTTCTCCCGTACTGGCAGGTTTATACGGCTGAAAGAGCTGCATATAGGAATCTCGTTAACGGTTTAACGCCCCCTGAAACTGCGACATACATGAACCCCTACAGGGAATGGATTGGAGCGCAAATTAGAGCTGATATTTGGGGTTATGTAACTTCAGGAAAACCTGAGCTTGCCGCTGAACTGGCCTATCGTGACGCACGGCTTTCACACGTTAAAAACGGCATATACGGTGAGATGTTTGTAAGTGCTATGATAAGTGCCGCATTTGCGACGAATGACGTTAATGAGATCGTGCAAGCTGGACTCTCCGTAATTCCAAGGAACTCTAGACTTGCCGAAGCTGTGAAAGATGTCTTAAATTGGAGCGTTAAATTTGACGATTGGAGGGATACGTTGAGTAAGATATATGAGAAGTATGGAAATTATCACCCAGTACATACGATAAACAACGCCGCCATAGTTTTGATGGGTTTACTCTACGGTGAAGGAGATTACGAGAAAAGCATAACGATAAGCGTTATGAGTGGATTGGATACAGACTGCAACGGTGCCACCGTCGGTTCAATAGTCGGCGTAATTCTAGGTGCGAAGGCTTTACCTGAAAAATGGATAAAACCGCTAAACGATACAGTTGAAAGCTACGTAGTCGGCTATAGTGGCATTAGGATATCTGAGCTGGCTGAGAGAACGTTTAGAATAGCGAAGAAGACCATTAAGGCTTAGGCCCGTTTTACTTCAATTCCATCCTTAGATGTATAAATC
Organism: uncultured Candidatus Bathyarchaeia archaeon; assembly: GCA_964463005.1. Taxonomy (GTDB): domain Archaea; phylum Thermoproteota; class CALKCG01; order B24; family B24; genus DTBU01. The sequence goes on from CAYWZZ010000002.1 coordinate 13,390, forward strand.
GACCGCTATTGTAGCAGCTTCCATGAAAACCAGTGCGACGACCTACGGTTGATCAAGGTTCGTATGTTTCAAAACTTGTTTGATCTGACGAAGTTAAAAGACTTGAGCCCCCCATGAAGGCAAGACTCATGAAGACCGAGGCTTATGTATATCATTGTAGGCTAAATCCGCCTGAGCCCGCCGATTACAGTGCCAAGGGATAACAGCTAGACAACAATTGATACAAAGCTCAAAGAAAATGAATGAGAGGCTTAGAGAGAAGCTTGGAAAAGTAAGCGGGATCATGAGGAGAATTGGATTAAGTAGTTAGAGAAAGCAGAGATGAAAGGTAAGTTCTTCGATTCTTCCGCTATAATGACATTTACAGAGAAGATAGAGCGGATAAGCTTACCAACAGCTGTACCCTAGATTCAACCTTATACGAGCTAAGCAATGCTATGTAGAAGATGATTTACCTATGTAAGACTATGAGCATCGAAGATACGTTAATCGAAGTCTATAGTAGGGTGAAGGCATTAGACTCATTTACGTTTTCCCCCTAAAACATAAGGCAAACATAAGACCGCAGTCTTCTGTTTAAACTTCGGAAACTTCTTCTAAAGTTTTACCCATTGTTTCAACACCGAGGAGTAGGGTGGATAAACCCGCGAATATGTGTACGAGTGAGAATACCGTAAACGGTCCGATGAGCCCGCTCGTAGCGAAGAGGTAGCCCGTTATAGATGGAGCAAGTATCCCCATGGCTCTACCGAAACTTGCAGCCGCACCGGAACCTGTCCCTCTGATCTCTGTTGGATAGAGCTCCGGCGTATATGCGTATAGCCCGGCCCAAGCTCCTAGGTTGAAGAATGAAATAGCGGAACTGAACACGAAGACCCATGTTAAATCGGTCCTCAGGCTTAGAAGTATAGATCCAAGTCCTGCCCCTACAAGGTATATTGTGAGAACCTTCTTCCTCCCTATCTTGTCGAGTAAATAGGATGCTGAGTAGTAGCCTGGGACTTGAAAAAGCGTTACGACTATGGTCCACCAGATTGAAGTCACATCTTTCAGGTTGAATCGAGTTGCGTATATTGTTGGGAGCCAGAGGAATATGCCGTGATACGTATACACAAGTGCACCCCAGAGGATGAATAGTAAAACAGTTCTACTGAAATACTTAGTTGAAAACAGGTCTTTAACAGTATATTTTCTAGCCTTCAATAAAAGATCTCTCTTCAAGTCTATTTCTTCCACTTCAGAAGCTACCTTAGACTTTACGATAATGCTTTTAACTTTATCAACATCGCCTCTTTTAAGCAGGTAACGTATGCTTTCGGGGAGTGTGAATGCAACCAATGGTATGAGTATTATCGGAGTTATGGCGGTGAAAAACGCCATCCTCCACCCATAACTTGGAAGCATAAAATACGGGATGAGCAATGACAGTAAAGCTCCGTAAACCCAAGAAGTTTCAACAAGCCCTAGAAACAGACCTCTATATTTGACTGGTATGTACTCTGAAACGTATACTCCAGGCTGTGGGAGGGCTCCTCCAAGCCCAATTCCAGCGATGAACCTTAAAACGGCTAAAGTGTGGACGTCTTGAGAAAAACCACAAGCCGCTGTGAATACGCTCTCAAGAAACAGTACGATCGCGAGGACTGTCTTTCTTCCAATAACATCCGCCAGTCTACCGAATGCTAATGCTCCAATGAACATCCCAAAGTACCCTATGCTCATTAAGTTGCCTACAGTGATCACGTCTAACATCCACTCCCTAGCTATAGGTCCTACTAGAGCGGCTATTAGCATAACGTTCATACCAGTCAACCCGTACACGAGAGAACACACTATGAGTACGTTGTAGTGAAACCTACTTAATGAAGCCTTATCTAAAACCTCATATACGCTCCGGATAAGAGTACACCTCTCCTACACATCCTTAGAAATGCTCTTAAAAAACTTTCACTTTAAAGGATAAATCTTCATAAACCACCGTTAGAGATTCAGCTAAAATACGTCGAGAACGCTCACATCGATAAGACTCTATAGGAGAAGTACAATCTAGCTAGAAGGGTTTGAAAACTAAACATCAAACTTACACGAGTTGAATTCATTCATGAACTCCATTTCCAACTCCAGCTACATAGGGACGGCTAAGCCCTTAAATTAAATATCAGAATTGCTGTTTTCCAGTAGAGGTTTATCTTGTAGAGGAGCCTGGGGGGTCAAACATCCATAGTAATAACCATAGTAAATCCATACAAGTTTCAATGTATTCTCTAATCATCTTAGTGATGTGTCTAAGGACTTCTTTCGGAATGACGTATTCCACGGTCTGTTGCTCTATTTCTCAACGATCAATTGTTAAGCCTAAAGCTTAAGACCCTATTAAAACGTCAAGGTATAACAGTAAGGCGTTGAAGAGGGTGGAAAAACCTTAATAAATTGTTAAGATTTTTATTTTGTTAGAGTTGGATGTGTGGATTTCCAAGTGGCTTGGTGAGTGTTATTCTAAACTCTATATGAGGTTTGGTTGTGAGCTGTTTACTTTTTCAGAGGCTAGGGATTTTTTATCGTTTGATGCAAGTAGGCTTTCCGTTGCCTTTAGTAAGCTTCATTCTAGGAGAATTCTGTTGCTTTTTGATCGTGGAAAACCTAGGCTATATAGGCTTTTAGACCCTGAGAATTTTGTCTTCTTGGCTTCTGGAGTTGTAAAGAATGTAGATAGGATTGCTTCTGAAGGCTATCTTAAGCTTATACTTGATTGCCTTAAGGTTCTTTTGAAAGCGATGGATTTAGAGTCCTTTGCTGTCTATGGTTCTGTTGCCCGTGGGTCTGCGTCTAAGTGTAGCGATATTGATGTCCTCCTAATTTCAGACTCGTTTGAGGGAAGTTTAGCTTCGAGGATGGAGAAGTTGTATTATGTGGAGGAAATGCTGGAGGAAGAGTTTAAGTGGCTTAGGAGACATAGCGTATATACTTTGCTCAGTTTTTATCCTCTAAGGAGAGAAGAAGCTCAAAGGTTGCCTTTGCTTTTTTTAGATTTAACAGATGAAGCGGTAATCCTCTACGATAGGGATGGTTTCCTTGAAGCTGTGTTGCTAGAGCTTAAGAGAAGATTGCTGAAGCAAGGTGCTAGAAAAGTGTTTGTGGATAAAGGACGTTGGTATTGGGACTTAAAGCCAGACTACGAGTTTGGTGAAAAAGTTGAAGTTGCTTAAGATCGCCAAGGCTTATCTTCGGCAGGCTGAGTTTAGACTTAAAGATGCTAAAGAAGCCTTTTTTGAAGGCAATTATCCATATGCTGTTAGGTTGAGCCAGGAATGTGTGGAGTTATCTCTTAAGGCTGTTTTAAAGGCTGTAGGAATAGAGTATCCCAAAATTCATGACGTTTCAGACGTTATGGTTGACGTTAAGGATAGATTTCCAGAATGGTTTAGAGCTGAGCTGGGGTTTTTACGCGAATCAAGCAAGATTCTCGTCAAAAAGAGGGAAATAAGCCTTTATGGAGGAGAAGAGGCTTTCCTATCACCTGAAGAAGTTATAAGCAAGGGAGACGCAGAGGACGCAACTGGAAGAGCAGCTAAAACATATGAGCTATGTAAGAGACTTGTTTCAGAAATGGAGAAGACTGGTTAACCATTCCGTTCAGATCTAAACATTCCCCTCCTCTTATCATAGAATGAAGATTTACGTTTAAAAGCTTCAACACGACTTTTAAGAATTTATAAGAATACCTCTTTAAACAAGATTTTTCAAATTCTCCAAAAAAAAACTTATCAACATATTTAAGTTTGTGTTATGAAGTGGATTGCCGAATTTCAAATTTTATCCCTATCTCGCTTTAAAAAAAAAGCATATTTTCAGGCCTATGGAATTCTTCAGTAGCTTTTAAAAGCCATATCCTCCTCTTCCTAGCCTCGCTTATAAGATCTACCATTGGTAGAGAAACGTAGAGAGTAAGTATCATCTTCTCCCTAACCATCTCAGGATAACGTTCTCTAAGCCTTCTAACTTTATCCAAAAGCTCATCTAAAAGCCTTACACCAGCTCTAAAGCAACCTCTCCAATCACACATACATCATCTGAGACACTGTAAATATCCAACTCTAACTCTGGAAGTACGAGGGAGGTTAAATTCACATTTACACCCATTTCCATAAGCCTATTCTTGAGGAAAGATTTGGCTTCATCTTCAACGTCTATGGTAAGTTTCTCCGGCGTTCTCTCAACCCTACTAAACCTAGCATTCATCCTATTGATCAATGTAAGCATCTTGTTGAAGTCCTCTCTAAGTTTAATCTGTTCTTCTTTCAGATTCTTCTGTTCTTCCTTAATAGCTACTATCTCATTCCATATCTTCATCTGCTCCTTCCTAATATTGCATCAAGCCTCTTTAAAACCTCAGATAACCCTAAATAGCCTGCTACAGCATAACGGAACTCCAAATCCTTCTCAAGCAATTCTAAGAACGTGCGCTTCAAAGGTTCCATGAACACTAATAAAAGTTTAAGAGGCATATTTAAGCCTACTGATTAAAAACACTCATTGAATGGGGATTTTTAATCCACTGGAGCCGCGTTTGTAGATGCCTAGCTCTGGCATTTTAGCCAGTTGGTTATTTGAGAAGACTGGGCCATCGCTACAAACTCTATAAGGGCCTAGACAACAGCTTCCACATATCCCTATTCCACATTTCATATATGCTTCTAAACTCGCCTGAACCTTATAGCCTACCTTCTCACACTGCTGAAATATTCGACGTATCATAGCTGGTGGACCGCACGTATAAATCATATCATATTGAGGCTTAAAATTTTCAATGTATTCTCTAAATACCTCGCTTACTAAGCCTTTAACACCTAGACTCCCATCATCCGTTGAAATTACAAGCTTACCATTGACGGTGTCGGCCAGTGTATCGATCCAGAATGCGTTAGATATGCTTCTAAAGCCTATGAACGCGTCGATTTTACAATTTAAGCTTTTAAGTTTTTTAATTAGGGGAAGTAGTGTAGCTAATCCAACACCACCTGCTACAACGGCTACGGAACCCTCTACTTCTTTAAACCCATTACCATAGGGTCCCCGCACGTACAGCTTATCTCCAACCTTCAACTTATGCATGGCCTCCGTAGCTTCACCAACCTTAGCAACAGTTACAGCACATAAATCTCCTATCCTTGAAATGCTTAGCGGAATTTCGTCTACGCCAATTATCCAGACCATTAGAAATTGACCTGGTTTAGCCTTAGAGCAGAGCTTCTCTCTAAATAGGAAGGTTTTGACCTTCGGGTTTTCCTCTACAATCTCCTCAATCTCGACAAGCCTTCTAACGTTTTTCATAGTGATTCACTTTTTATGAGCTAAACCTCTAATCTCTTCCAGCGATTTAAACCCTCTAGCTTCCATAAACTTCTTCAACTCTATTGAAATTTCTCTGAAAACTCTTAAACCTCGTCTAGCTATGGCTGAACCTATTTGAACTGCTACAGCCCCCGCCATAATAAACTCTACAACGTCCCGTGCCGTCTCTACACCGCCACATCCGAATACGGGGACATCCAGCGCCTCTACTATCTCGTAAACGCATCGTAAAGCTATGGGTTTAATAGCTGGTCCAGATAACCCTCCAAATACTCCAGCTAATACAGGCCTACCGGCTTCTACGTCTATAACCATGGATTTAACCGTGTTTATCGCGGTTAGCGCATCAGCTCCTCCGTCAACGGCCGCCTCAGCTATCAATGTTATATCTGAAACGTTGGGTGTAAGTTTTACTAGAACAGGCTTACTGTTTAAATTCTCCTTGAGTGTTTTAACATAGGATTTTACAAGCTCAGGACTCTTACCTACTTCAGAAACTCCTCCTACATGTGGACATGAAACGTTAAGCTCTACTGCTGAAACCATTTTAAGCTCTGAAATCATCCTCCCCATAGTTGCCAACTCCTCCTCGGAGAAAGCATAAATACTCAATATGACGGGAACCCTCAGCCCTCTAAGCTCCTCCAACTCATTTATGAACGCCTGCAGCCCAGGGTTAGGCAGACCCATAGAGTTTATGAACCCAAAACCTAAATCGACTATCGTAGGATTTGGAAAACCCTCCCGCGGCTTAAGACCTATGGATTTTGTAACCACACCACCCGCACCTGAGTCTACAGCCCTCTTAAGTAGTGGTGCCGTTAAGCCGAGTATGCCAGCGGCTAAGATGAGCGGGTTCGGAAACCTCAAATTTAATACTTTAACCTCTAAGGATCCATTATACCGTCGTATATTCATCAGCCTTAGAGAGTAAGGATTTAAACAATATAAATGTCTTAGGATTATCTTTCATCCGCGTTTTCTGAAAACGCCTACTCTATACGATTTATTCATAAATACTTCAACAGTTTAAAGTTATATGAACATGCGTCTAATCAAACGGTTAAGTTTTTAAATCTCCAGAGCATCTTTAAACTGGGTGTAAGATATGCCAACTCACGGAAGCCTTACAAAAGCTGGTAAGGTTAGAAGTCAAACTCCTAAAATACCCGCTAAACCTAAAAGTTTTCCACCACCTAGAATTAGAAATAAAAGCAACTATATCAAACGCCTTGTCTTAAACAGAAAACCGGGTCAAAACTGGATAGTGGGTGCCAGTAGTTAGCCCTCTTTCTTACCCTCAGATATAGGTGGTGGAGGAGCTTTAGTAGTTGCCATAGCCCAGCCAATCCATATTAAGATAGCCCAGAACACTAAAACGATTATGTAAACTGGTATTGCTAAAGCCCACCAACTGATCTGCTTATCCATAATTTCCCAGTTAGACGGCGATAAGAATAACATCCACGTATAAACTACTACTATTATTACGCTTAAAAGACACAATAGAAGCCCCATAGCCCTCTCGCTCATAATAAACCCTCCGGCTTAACAGTGGAGTTTAGATTAATCTTAAGCTTCCGCCCCTTAAATAGTTAAGTTATATTTTCAAAGTTTTAATCATCTAGCTTATACCCTAAGCACCCAGTTAACGCTTGGTGGTTTTCAACCCTTCCGGTCTGGAGACTCTAACAGCTATAACCCTCACTTGATCGACTGTGTTTTCACACCAATCTGCGACGTTTTCAAGAGCATCTAAGAATTGAGCGATCATTATTATCTCACCGAACGTGACATTTCCACAGGAGCCCGTTTTTATAAATGTTCTACGGCATTCCTCATAGATATCATCTACTTCCTCCTCCAACCTCTCAACCCTATCAGCACTTTCAAGAGACTTCTCAACATCAGATAAGAGTAGTGAAACAGTACTCTTCACATTATACGTACACTCTTTAATCCTCTCCACCATTTTAGAAACCATAGTTTTCAATTCTTCACTAAGCCCATCTATGCGTATAATAGACATCAGCCTACCAGCTTCCCTAGCCCAATCCGCTATCCAATCTATTCTTCTGACAAGATCCATTAAAGCAGCCTTATCATCCGGCATCAGCTCACTAGCAGATAGCTCGTTTAAAATCATCCTTCTCGTATAATCGGCCTCCATCTCCTTATGAGATAGCTCCCTAAGCTTCTGGAGAGGGTTTTCTAAACCATCTATAGATGCTTTTACCGCATCATATAACGACTCTACACAATCTACAGTCAACTCAAGGTGAGCCTCCATATGCTCTATGACCGAAACCCTACGTCTCCTACGAAGCCACTCTAATAGTTCCCCACTCAACACATATCACAACTATAGTTGATTTAAGATTTAAAAAAGTTACTTGTATAGACGTACGGCTAATCAACACTTTCGAATTATAGAATCTGGGACACTTTTAAGGTAGAAAAGCTAAAGTTATTTAAACAACTTTTAATTCCCATAAAGTGAAAAAACTATGTCTAAGAGAAGCCGAAGAGTAATTCCATCTGAGGGATACCTCCTACTTTTAGTCGGAATTCTAATAGGTTTTTTACTCTTCACATTAATAGCCGCTGTTTTCTCAGTTAGAGCTTTGAAAAATCTAATACCAACGGAGAAGGTACTCGTCCTCAGGGTACTGTATACAAGCGAGAAGCAGAGTTGGATGGAGGAGGTTGTACCCTTATTCGAAAAATACTTTAAAGACAACTATGGATATGCCATTAAGGTCGAATCTACGATTGCAGGTTCACATGAAACTGTAAACCTCATACTTCATGGCTCTTCGAAACCAGTAGTTTGGAGCCCGGCGTCAAGCATATGGATATCCTACTTAAACTACATGTGGAGGAAGATCGGCTACAACTACGACATCGTAGAAGAATGGCGTCCAGTACTAATAACACCAACTGTCATAATTACCTGGAGGTCTTTCCTTGAAAAGTACAACATAACGGGCTTTCTAAGCCTCTACAAACTGATTAAGGAGGGGGTTGAATTCAATTATGGCCATCCAGATCCGATGTTGAGTAATGGAGGAGTTACAACAGTTCTACTTGAAATAGCTGAAGCCTCCGGAAAACCCGTTGAAAAATTGACTTTGGAAGACTTAGTCAATACGACCGTTCAAGAAATAGTCCGCACGATAGAGTCTAGAGCAATATACTATGGTAAAAGTACCGGCTTCTTCGGAAGATGGGCTGTTGAAAACGGACCGACTGCTTTAACCGTCTTCTCAGCTTACGAAAACATCGTAATCGATAATTCCAATGAAGCCTTTAAGAGATGGGGGGATCGACTTGTAGCAGTATATCCGAGTTATGGCACTATTCTCAACGACCACCCATTTGCAATATTGAATGCTCCATGGGTTAGTGAGGACGAAAAACTGGTCGCCGAGAAGTTTATCGAATATCTCCTTAGCGAAGAGTCTCAGGAGAAAGCCGTCAAACATGGTTTTAGACCAGTTAGAGAAGATATTGTCCTCAGCCGTGAAATCTTCAGCCCTGAAAATGGTGTAAGCTATCTATTGAATATAACTATTCATATGCCTCCAAGTGGAGAGGTGCTGGAGGGACTTTTCACAATTTGGGTTAAACTTAGAAGTAGAGGTAGATAACATGGGAAATATTTGGAAAATTCTAAGGATCACCGTACTGACTTCAACTCTTTTAGCGTTTACAATCTTAGTTCTATTTCCAACAATTTTCCTGGCATCTTTTCCACTAATTTATATGGACGATATCAGGTACGAGGTTTTCGAAAACCCACTTGTAGGAGATGAAAACCTGAAATTGATCGTGGAAGTCTTAGCATTCTCCTTTAAACTATCGGCATTGACCGTTCTTACAGACATTCTACTGGGAATCCCCTTAGCCTTCATGCTAGCTAGGGGCAATTTTCCAGGTAAACTGATACTCGAAACGTTTGTCACTCTACCGTTAGTCATACCGACTTCAGGCTTCGGTTTTGCATCACTACTGACTTGGACGACCGTATCCGGAGTAGGTAAATGGCTTAACTTAAATGGAGGTGTTTTAAGCATTACGTCAAGCCTACCGTTTATAGATGTACCGGTCGTTCTATTCATGGTACACGTAACTCTAACACTACCGTATGTTGTCAGAACAATACAGGCGAAACTTGTAGAGGTGGAAACGGTTTATGAAGACGCTTCTAGAACGCTTGGAGCAAACCCTCTAACGACATTTAGGAAGATTTTAATACCTGAACTACTTCCAGCGGTTTTCTCAGGGTCTGTACTTGCATTTGCAAGATCTCTCGGCGAGACTGGTGCAACGATAATTGTAGCGGGTGTTAGACTTACAGCGGCGGTAGCCGTTGTAAAATGGGAGTTTGAGTTTAAACTCGGAGCCGCTGCATTTCTAGGGCTAATACTGGTTATCATAACTTGGTTGGTAATACTTCCAGCTGAACTGCTTCTAATGGGTATCAAAGGAGGAGTCGTCAAACCTCCATCCTTAATTTCTGGGACAGCCCTTGAAAAATTCCTTATAAAGTTTGAGGCTAAATTCTCTAAAAGAGGTCTTAAAAACATCCTTTACGGGGTATGCGTTGCTCTATTGCTCATCTTAATCATCATACCGATTGTAGTCGTTGTAGAATCTGTCATCCACTACATGTTTAAGGATCCCTACACTGGGAAGGTTGAGGGGAGCGTAGTCTACCAGCTCTTCGGCCCCGCCAACTATTTCCCAGTAATACTCAGGTCAACAGTGGTATCTTTTTTATCGGCTTTCACGTCAACTTACATATCAGTCTTCCTATCCATACCGTTAGTCTACATAATCGATAAGTACAGGTTTGGCAGAATTCTGAGAGCGATACTTAAAATCCCCTTGGTAGTACCTTCCTCTGCCTTAGGTTTATCTATACTCCTCCTTTGGGGTCCCAAGTTTCTAGGGCTACTAACACCAGGCATCTGGCTTATAATATTAACGCAGATAGTCTTCTCAGTTCCAGTAATAGTTGAAACTACTATGGCAGTCTACGAAGGATCCAATATTCAACTCTATGAGGGGGCTGCTAGAACTCTTGGAGCCAACCCCTACCACGTTGTCGAGAAAATAAGCCTACCCATTCTTAAGGAAGGTATAATAACTGGAGCCGTTCTATCCTTTACACACTCTCTCGGAGAGACTGGTGCAGCTATGATAGTTATGGGAGCTGATATTCCCATATCTGTTTTAGTCGTTAATATGGTAGAGTCGCTAGCTATACCTGCAGCCTTATTCACATCAACTTATCTGATAGTCATATCCACCATAATGGTGGTGATTTTCAGAATCGCCAGTAGGAGAAGAACTTAATATTCTACTTGCGCTTGTTTTTATTGTAAAAATGGGGAGTTTAAGGCTATCTAACATTTCGAAGAGGTTTGGAGGTCTTACAGCTCTTAAGAATGTAAACCTAGAGATATCAGACGGCGAGTATGTAGTCCTACTCGGCCCTACGGGAGCGGGTAAAACAACCCTTTTAAAGATCATAGCTGGTCTTTTAAAGCAGGATAGCGGTGAAATCTACATAGACGGTATTAGAGTTGACGATTACCCACCGGAGGAGAGGAATGTTTCCCTATTTTTCCAAAATTTCGCACTCTTCCCCCACATGACCGTTTTGGAGAATGTGGCCTTCGGTTTAAAGGTTAGAGGCTACGATTCAAGGGAAGCTGAAAGTAGAGCCTTAGAAGTTTTAAGATTGATGCACTTGGACAATAGAGCATATTCATACCCCAGAGAGCTGAGCGGAGGAATGCAACAAAGGGTAGCATTAGCCAGAACCATAGTGACGGGCGCAAGCATATTGCTTCTAGACGAGCCTTTAAGTCAGCTCGACGCTAGGATAAAATCAGAGCTTCAGTATGAGCTTAGGGATTTCGTTAAAAAGCTCGGTTTAACAGCTTTACACGTAACGAATGATGTTGAAGAGGCTTTAGCACTAGCAGATAGGATAGCCATCATAAATAAGGGAGAAGTCGTTCAAATCGGAACACCGTTTGATATACTTGAAGAGCCTGAAAGCGTTTTCGTTGCAGGATTTATGACCGATATGAATCTTATGGAGGGGGTTGTGGAAGAGGTTTCTGAGAATGGTATAATAATCGATGTAGGAAATATTAAACTAAGGTCTTCTAGAAGAAGTTCTTTTAAGAAGGGGGAAATCGTTATAGTCGGAGTAAAGCCGAAAGATTTTAAAATTGAAGAAACTGGCGGTGGAATTGCTGGTAAGATTGAAGACTCCATCTTTTCATTTAAGTATAGAAGGCTTATCGTATGCCTTGATAATGGGCTGAGGGTGCAGGTTAAAACGGATAGAGATTCTTTTAAGAATGGCATGTACGTCTCACTATCAATCGATCCGAGTAAAGTCTATCTCTTCCCATGTCCAAAGGGTGGTTTAAGAGCCGCCATAGCTGAGGTGGCGGGTGTTTCATAATGTGTAGGTTGAAGCTAAGGATGCCTGAGGAGGGAGTTTTCCAATGCCTGAAGTGAAGCTCGTAAATATAACTAAAAAGTTTGGAGAGGTGCATGCTCTTAGAGGAGTAAGCCTAACGGTTAAAAATGGCGAGTACGTATGCATACTTGGTCCAAGTGGATGTGGTAAATCTACACTTTTAAGAGTAATAGCTGGGCTTTTACAGCCGGATAGTGGAAGCGTTTACATAGATGGGGAGGATGTTACACATAAGCCTCCTGAAGAGAGACAGGTCGGTTTTGTTTTTCAAAATATAGCCCTATTTCCCCATATGAATAGTTGGAGCAACGTAACGTATGGTCCAACTGTTAAATGTATGGATAGAGATACGGCGTATAAAGTAGTTAAAGAACTCATGAATATTTTAAAAATAGCCGAATATAGTGGTTTTTACCCTTATGAGTTAAGCGGGGGAATTGCTCAAATGATCGCTATAGTCAGAGCTTTAGCCGCTGGAGCTAGACTTCTACTCTTAGATGAGCCTTTAGGAGCTTTAGACCCTAGAGTAAGGGTGAGTTTAAGGTACGAGCTTAGGAGGGTGGTTAAAGACTTGAATTTAACAGCGATTCACGTAACGCATAATCAAGAAGAAGCATTAACTGTGGCGGATAGGATAGTCGTTATGCGAAGCGGTATTATCGAAGACTTTGATACGCCTGAAAACCTCTACTGGCGTCCAAAAAAACTTTTCATAGCGGACTTCATAGGTAAAGTCAACATAATGAGGGGAATGGTTAAGAGAGTAGTTGGAGAGAAGATATTAGTCAGCCTCACCAGTGGCCAGTTGATCGAATTACACGCTAAAGGTTTTTCAGAGGGGGATAGCGTCGTCTTAGCGATTAGACCTGAAAACCTCGAGTTCTCCTCAGATGACGTTAAACAAGACAACTCTTTAACTGGAACCATTGTAAGAGCGAGATTCATGGGCGAATACTACCGATACGATATAAGAATCGAAAACGGTGAAACTATAACTATAAACCACCCAGTAGATGGAGGCGTTAAAAAAGTGGGTGAAAAAGTCAGAGTACGTTTTAACCCAGAGATGATACTCGTCTATCCATATCCAGAAAAGGGGATTGAGAGAGAGCTTATGATTGAAATATGATGTTTAAAGCCTTCTATCGATTATATCTTCAACGTTGGGTCCAGTACCTATCAACGTTACAGGGACCTTAAGCTTCTCTTCGATTTCCCTTATAAACCTTCTAGCTTCTAATGATAATTCGCCGAAAGACCTTACACCTGTACACTCAGGGTATAGTATGTCCAATTTCGTTATGGCGAGTTGCGTAGGTGTATTGAGCATGACGGCTCTTGAGGCTAGGTTAAAGTTAAACGGTGCAGCTCTCCGCTCTCTACCAGTCACAGTAGCCTTTTCCAACAATCCTCTCTTTAAAGCTTCTTCACGATCGATCTCCCCCTCAAGGGGTCCTTTACCGACTCTTGTAACGAAGGCTTTGAAGACGAGTAAAACCTCATCAACCTTTTTAGGACCTATGCCCGCTTCACTACATATTGCTGATGCTGTTGTATCCCTACTTGTAACATATGGATATGTTCCATGGATGAGTGAGAGAAACGTCCCCTGAGTTCCCTCAAGAATGACCTTCCCATTTTCATCAAGTATTCTATTTAATTCTAATGGGACGTCTGCTAAATACTCTTTAAGTTCTTCAACTTCTTCTGCAAGTTTAGCCACGCGTCCAACCCTATCCATTATGGCTGGTCCAACTCCTTGACCCGTTGTCCCTATACGTCCACCCGTAGCTCTGTCGAGTTCTATGTGCTTAGCCTCTATTATTGAACTACGCCTATCAATCCATATTCTACCTTTAACGTTTGTCTCTTCGACCTCTTTAAGAAAGATGTCTACGTTCACATTAGCACCCGGAGCGATGTATAGTCTACAATTCTTATAGACGAACGCAGAGGGGACCATTCTCAACCCGTATTTTACACCATTCCAGATTACAGTATGTCCGGCGTTGACCGACCCCGTTCTAGCGCAAGCATCAACTTCATCTCTCAAAGCCAAGTATGATACAATCTTACCCTTCCCCTCATCTCCGAAAAAACCACCGACTACTACTGTACATGGCATAGAAAACACCATCTAAAATAGATAACACCATCTATATAAGAAATTCTCTACATGGTTAGCATTTACCAGCCATATAGGAGCTGAGCCTTACACTTCTCTTTTCTTCCCATCCAATATAAGTGCTATTGAAAACCGTTCTAATTGTTTAAACAACCCGTTTCACAGGATAGACTATTTATGTAGATTCACCATATTATGAATTGGTTTTCAGAAAGTTGAGTGGAAAGTTTAAAGCGGCTTCTCTAGCATTAGCAATACTAGCGCTTTCAGCGGCATTGATAATATTGACGATAACTCCTCCTAAAACTCTGAAGACAGCCGTTGGAGAAGTAGGAGAGAATAGATCTACATTATCGGTCAGCGGTTTAGGAATAATAACAGTTAAACCAGATCAAGTTTCAGTAAGACTTACAGTGGAGACGGAGGCTGAAAACGCTTCCGGAGCTTTATCTGAAAACAGCGAGCTTATGAATAAGGTCATAAATGCGATAAAGCAACTCGGTTTAGAGGATAGAGAGCTTAAAACGGCGACTTTAAACATATATCCTCAATACTTCTACCCAACGGATAAACTGCCCGTTTTAACGGGCTATAAAGCCGTAAATACGATAATAATCACAACTAAGAAGCTTGAAGTGGTAGGTTTGCTTATAGACACCGTCGTAGCGAATGGCATTAATCGTATTGAAGGAGTATGGTTTTCCATCTCAAATGAACTTATGAACAGTGCTAGACTAACACTCATATCTATGGCCATTGAAGACGCTAAACGTAAAGCTGAAGCTGCTCTAAAGCCTTTAAATATGTCGATCATTGACGTTAAAAAGCATAGAGGTTGTAGATATATCGGGGTATGAGGTAATTCAATACAAGCTCTCGGGTATGGTATCTGAAACAACTCCCATACTTCCAGGCGAAGTTGAAATCGCAGTGACTGTACGCGTAGTATTCTACATAGGTTAACCCCATATTTTTTCCAACCCTGTAAAATTGTAAAAGTTAAATAATCCCTAGCTCTACTCATATGATGTTTCATGGTGGTTATTGTGAGGGGTGACCGTTTTCCAGAGTAGTAATGAAGAAGCTACTCAAGAGGTTGAATTAGAAGGTCATCTTATAGATTCTCTAATACTTCCAAAAATCTTCGATTTGATAATGGATCTCGGTGGCGATTTCGAAGTATTGGAGTTTCGAATAGGTAGACGTAAAACGGAAACGAGCTATGCAAAGTTGCTGATTAAGGGTAGAAGTAGACGGCATCTTGAAACAATTCTGAAAGAAGTTTATCGCCTCGGAGCCGTCACACCTACTCCTGAAGAAGTTCAACTTAAAGCCGCTCCAGCCGATATGGTTTTGCCAGACGGCTTCTACGTGACTACAAACCATCCAACATACGTGTACTTTAAAGGTAACTGGCTTGAAGTCGAAGGCATATGTATGGATAAGGTGATATCAATAGACCCCTCTTCAGGTAGAGCTTACTGTAAATCCATAAGGGACGTTAAAGCCGGAGATTTAATAGTCGTAGGTGAGAAGGGAGTTAAAGTTAAACCTCCAGAATATCCTCGAGAAGGATCTGGAATATTTGAGTTTATGAGCAGTAGAAGCTCACCTGAGAAACCTTCAACCTCAATAATTAGAGTGATAGCTGAGGATATGGTTAAGATCAAGAAATCTAATGGTAAAATCGTCGTAGTGGCTGGCCCAGCAGTCGTACATACAGGTGCTGATGAAGCTTTAGCTAAAATCATAAGAATGGGGTTTGTAGACGCTTTACTCTCGGGTAATGCTCTAGCCGTTCACGACATTGAGTACAACCTATTTGGGACATCTCTGGGGATGTCTGTGAAAAACGGTAGAACCATTGCCGGAAGCAATAGGAACCACCTCGCCGCCATAAACGAGGTTATGAAAGCCGGGTCTATAAAAGATGCCGTTGCTAAGGGTATTGTAAAATCAGGGATCTTCTACGAGTGTGTCGTAAACGGTGTCCCATACGTATTAGCCGGATCCATAAGAGACGACGGACCACTACCGGACGTCATTACAGACGTAGTAGAGGCTCAGAAGCTTTACAGGTCTTATCTTAAAGATGCGAATATGGTTATAATGCTCGCGACTATGTTACATTCCATAGCAGTGGGCAATATGCTACCCTCCACTGTTAAGGTCGTCTGTGTAGACATTAACCCGGCTACTTTGATTAAGCTTCTAGATAGAGGGTCTGCTCAAGCTTTAGGAGTAGTTTCAGACGTTGGAACGTTTCTGCCCATACTTGCGGAGGAGCTTGCGAAACTTAAAATAAGAGGATGATTTAACTAAGTTATCGGTGATCCTTTTGAAGATAGCTCTTGCAGGTCAACTTGGAGCGGGATGTACTGAAGTGGCGGAGATAATAGCTAAAAAAACTGGGATTAAAATGTTCAATAGTGAATCTTTCATAAGGAGGCTTGTAGCGGAATCTGCCATAAAATTCAGTAACTTTGAAGAATACATATCTTCTGGAGAAATTCGGATAGACCGTATTATTGAAGGAATGGTCTTAGACACTGTTAACCTAGAGGATAAAGTTATAGTTGAAGGTAGATCTGCCTTCTTCCTATTGAAGAAGGAGGGGATTTTCAAAGTTCTTCTTGTAGCAGACAATAATTTTAGAGCATCGAGAATAGCTGAAAGAAGAGGCATATCGCTTGAAGAAGCTGAGGAGGAGATTGAACACAGCGATGAAGAGAGGGGGAATCTCGTAAAGAGGTTTTACGGTTTAAACTGGCTAGACCCTAAAAACTACCACCTAGTGGTTAATACAAGCTTTAAGAAGATGGAAGATGTAGCTGAAATAGTTCTAGCGGCTTATAAGATTCTCTTTAAGTGAGAGGCTACTTTCCAAGGTTAAACTCTCTATGTATCGCTCTCACCGCTTTTTCACAGTCTACGTCTTTGACGACGAACGATATGTTTAACTCAGATGAGCCTTGAGCTATCATTCTAATGTTAACCCCCTCACTTGCTACTGCTTTGAATATCCTAGCAGCCGTCCCAGGCTTCCCCCTCATTCCACTCCCAATAACAGCTACAACGGCTATATCCGACTCGTAACTTATACTTCTCACCAAATCCGTACCGAGTAACGCCGTTTCAAGAAGGGAGACGGCTTTCATAAGCGTTCTACTAGGGACGATGACTGATATATTACTTTCGCTCACGGTTTGAGCAATCATCATTATGTTTATGTTTGCTTTTCCAAGAACTTGGAATATTCTAGCAGCCGTCCCAGGCGTTCCAACCATGCCGAAGCCCTGAACATTTATTAAACCTACATCTCTGGCTACTGTAACAGCTTTAACCACGTCTTTACTTTCCATCGGCTTTGACGTAATTAAAGTGCCTCGATTATCCGGGTTAAACGTGTTTCTAATTCTAACCGGTATGTTATCTACCATAGCTGGTTCTAAAGCCCTCGGATGCATCCTTTTAACACCTAAAATAGCCATTTCAACAGCTTCTTCAAAACTAAGCTCTTCTATAGTCTTAGCAGATGGCTCTAATTTTGGATCCGCCGTCATGAGACCATCCACATCCGTCCAAAGCCAGACTTCATCGGCTTTTAAAGCGGCAGCTATTAAAGTAGCAGTATAATCTGAGCCGCCTCTCCCCAGTGTTGTAATAGAGCCGTCTTGACTTTTAGCTATATAGCCTGTAACAATTGGGACGATGCCTTTATCGATCATCGGTTGAAGTTTACTCCTTAACTGGAGTTTACTCAATTCGATGAAAGGTCTAGCTTCTCCATAATTTGAGTCCGTAACTATCCCAGCATCCCAACCAGTTAGCCATTCGGCTTTAACGCCGATGCTGTTTAAACAACCCCATAGTATAGGCGTGGACATAAGCTCTCCGAACGATGCTACATAATCTCTAACCCTTGGCGTAACTTCTTTAACGTAATATATTCCATGTAGGAGCTTCTCAAGTTCACTCTTGAGGGAGTTTAAGATTTTAAGTACGCTGTCTAAATGCTCGCGACTCTCAATAGAGGCTTTAGCCATAGCAATATGTCTTTCAAACAGTGCGTTTACTCCATAGGCTATATACGTTTCGTCTTTAAGAGATTCCTCACACATGGTTAAAAGCTCATCTGTAACGCCTGATAAGGCTGAAGATACAACGACTACCTTATACCCTCTTTGAACGTATTTACGGATTAAGTCTGCTACATGTTTAACGCTAGCGGCGTCTTCTAAGGAGGCCCCTCCAAACTTCATAACAACTTTAAAGGCAATCCCCCCAAACTACCCATTAGAAATCTCTTGACGATTATTAAATCTCTTACTATTGCTATTGCTGTTTCAGCCCCTCCAGCACCTTTACCCACAATGGTTTCTGATCCAAGTTTCTCCATGTGAAAGGTCACAGCATTTAAGGTTCCCCAGACGCATAAGGGATCTGTCAAATCAACCTCTCTAGGTTGAACTCTTAGTGAGTTGTCTTCTCCATCAATAACGCCTAGGAGTTTGATCGTTTTGCCAGATTTAGCGAGCTCTCTGAGTTGATCACGGGTTACCCCCCTTATACCTCTGACTTCAACATCTTTAAGCGTAACTTTCAAACCCATAACGTAGTTAGCTATTATCACGAGTTTGCATGCCGTATCGAACCCTTCCACATCCATGAAGGGGTCTTTCTCGGCATAACCAAACTTTTGAGCCTCAGTTAACGCCTCATTAAAGTCTAATCCATCGGCATACATTCTAGTTAGAATATAGTTTGTCGTCCCGTTTAAAATACCCTCAACTTTCACAACATCGTCTCCAGACTGACACATCCTCCCAAAATCGAGAACGGGTGTACCTCCACCAACCGTCCCGCTGAATCTAAGGATGGCCCCATTTCTATCCGCTATCTCCATGAGAGCCGGTAAGGCTAATGCCAGAGGACCCTTATTTGTGGTTACGACGCTTTTACCCATGGATAACGCCTTCCTTATATGGCTTAACCCCGGTTCTCCATTAACTATATTCGTAGGCGTTGTTTCCACCAGAACGTCGTAATCGAAGTTTTCAAGTAGCTCTTCTAGAGGGGCCTTCACGGTTCTATCAGGTAGGGCTTTAGCTAAATATCCATAATTCATCTTAGCTTCTAAAGCCTCCTTAACGTCAACCCCTCTTTCATCAACTAAAGCCCCCGAGCTGTCAGCGATTGCTATAACTCTAGGTTTAAGACCAAACTTTGAGACTAGCTTATCTCTCTCGTACAGTATTTTCTCAGCTAAGGCTCTACCGACTACGCCAAACCCTATCATAAAAATCCTCATATCAGCTCAAACCTCCAAGGTAATTAAGGACGCTTTTAGAATCTGCTTCAACTTCAGCAGGTTTTTCGGAGAACATCATGGCAGTATCCGGATCTTTCAACCCGTTGCCAGTAGCTATGCATACTACAACATCATCAGCATCTATTAAACCATCATCGCGATGCTTCATGAGGTAGGCGATTGGCACCGCTCCAGCGGGCTCTGTGAATATACCTTCAGTCTTAGCCAAAGCCTTCTGAGCTTCCACAATATCGTTATCATCTACGTCTTCGAATAAACCGTTGGATTTTTTAACAGCCCTCATGGCTTTTTTCCAATTAACAGGATTCCCTATCCTAATGGCCGTTGCAACAGTTTCCACTTGCGTTAGAGGGATTAGGTCTCTATTATCCTTAAATGCCCTAACGAGGGGGTTGGCTCCTTTGGATTGGACACCGACCATCTTAGGCTTGAGTTCTGATAGACCTAGCAGTGCTAGTTCTTCAAACCCCTTCCAATATGCTGAGATATTGCCAGCGTTGCCGACTGGAATTATCAGCCAATCCGGAACTCTATTCCCTAACTGTTCGTATATTTCAAATGCTGCCGTCTTCTGACCCTCAAGCCTGTAAGGGTTTAGTGAATTTAAAAGGTAGAAGTCGGGTCTATTACTCAGCTCTACGACTATCCTTAGAGCATCGTCAAAATTCCCCCTAATCGCTATTACTTTAGCACCATAGATTAAGGCTTGAGCGAGTTTACCCAAAGCTATTTTACCGGATGGTATTAAAACTATGCAGTTTAAACCTGCTCTAGCCGCGTAAGCCGCTAGAGAGCTACTGGTATTTCCAGTTGATGCACATATGAGATTTTTAACTCCGAACTCTAACGCCTTTGTAACGCCGACGGTCATCCCCCTATCTTTAAATGAACCCGTCGGGTTACCGCCTTCATCTTTAACATATAGGTTTTTGAGTTTAAGTTTCTCACCGAGTCTTCTGCAGTGTATAAGCCTCGTACCTCCTTCACCTATCGATACTCTAAGCGTTTTATTTAAAACAGGTAGAAGTTCACTATACTTCCAAACGCTCAGTGGTCTATTAGACCACAATTTCTGAACAGTTTCAGCTAATGCATCATAGTCGTACTCTACATCCAGTAAGCCTCCACATTTTGGACAAACGTAGACCTTATCCATGACTCCCACAAAGCTTCCACATTCTATACACCGTATCTTCAAAATGACCCCACCCTTAAACCCTACATACACCATTCCCAGGCTCGGTTTTATAAACCGTGTAACTTAAACCTAAGACTTTACAAACTTCTTTAAACGCATTATATAACTCATCGACTAAATGCTTCTCGATTAACCCAATTACCGCAGGTCCAGCACCGCTTGCCGCAACACCAGCTCCAACCTTAACACCAACCTCCTTAAATAGCGTGAACCCTTTAAGTATACCTGCTTTAGCTCTAGCTGGCTCTATTACGCAATCGTTCATGCCCATTTTTATCAAGTCGATGTTCCCAGAGATGATTCCTGCAACGAGTGTTGAGGCGTAGGCTACGTTCTTAATCATGTGTTCAAGTGGGATATGTTTTGGAAGAACCTCTCTAGCAATTCTTGTAGAGCCTTTCTCAACGTGAGGTAGAGCTATGACGATACCGACTTCCGGCGGCTTGAAACATAGGACCTTCAAGGGTTTTCGAGAAGCTATTATCGTAAACCCTCCGTACAGCGCTGGTGCAACATTATCTGCATGTGCAACTCCAGCTGAAACAATTTCACCGAGTGAAGCGTATTCAACTAAAGCGTCTAAACTGAGGTTTAAGCGGTAGATTTCGTTGAGTGCGTATGCTACTCCAGCAGCTGTCGCAGCTGAGCTACCGAGCCCACTACCCGGTTTTATGCGTTTAATTATCTTAAGTTTGACGCCAGAGTTTAACATGAAGTCTCTGATCATCCTTAAGGCTACGTAGCCTCCGGTATTTTCTTCAGGGTTTTTTGGGACATCGTAGCCTTCAACTTGTATTTCAATTCCACCGTCGGATTTTTCCACTTCAATTATATCGTAAGGTTCCTTCAAAGCTAGTCCAAATACGTCGAATCCGGCTCCTAGATTGGCTACCGTGGCCGGGCACTTCAATCTTATCGAGTTCACGTAAATCCTCCTTGAAGTTAAGTAAGATTTATTTAAGCTTAGTAATTATTTTTTCCTTTCGTCTAGTTTAGGAGGTTTAGTTTTGTACGATAAGATTGTCAACGATTTGATAGATTATGTTAAAAAACACCACGAATATAGGTCTAAGTGTATAAACCTAATAGCTAGTGAAAATATCACAAGCCCGCAGGTAAGACTTGTTATGGGCTCTGATCTGGGACATAGATATGCCATAGGCTTCCTGTATATGCGAATGTACAGGGGGTGTAAGTTTATAGACTCCATAGAGGAGCTTACTGGCTATTTGGCTAGAAAACTATTCAAGGTAGAGCATGTCAACTATATTCCAATAAGCGGCACGGTGGCTAACTTAGTTATGTTCAATGCTTTAACAAACCCAGGCGATTCTGTGGCCGCTTTAACTGTTCTCGATGGAGGGCACAGTAGCTTTAGAGAATGTAGCCGTGTAAGAGGTGTAGCTATGATCCCCCTACCGTTTAACCAGAAGGAATACAACGTGGACGTTGCAGAATCCGAACGCCTCATAAGAAGAGTTAAACCTAAAATAGTCCTCTTAGGTGCGTCAGATATACTCTTCCCACACCCCGTTAAAGAGCTTAGAGAGATCGTCGAAGAATATGGAGGAATACTAGCGTATGATGCTGCTCATGTTTTAGGGTTAATCGCAGGTGGAAAGTTTCAAGACCCATTGAGGGAGGGGGCGGAGGTCGTTACAGGTAGCACGCATAAGACTCTATTTGGGCCTCAAGGCGGTATAATACTATGCCGTAGAAAATACAGCTCTGCCATAGATTTCTCAGCTTGGCAGATGGTCAATAACCATCATATCCATAGGGTGGCGGGTTTAGCTATAACGTTGTGTGAGTTTCTGGCGTTTGGTGAGAAATACGCTGATCAAGTTGTTAGAAATGCGAAAGCTCTAGCGGAGAACCTCTATAATAAGGGTTTAAAACCTTTATGTCCTGATAAAGGATTCACCGAATCTCACCAAGTCATAGTAGACGTAGGCAGTAACAGTGGTGTGGAGGCTAGTCTCAAGCTTGAAGAGGCAAACATAATAGTGAACCCGATGCCTCTACCTTGGGATCCACAGGAAGATAAATGTTCGGGTATTAGGCTCGGCGTTCAAGAGGTTACTAGATTAGGTATGTGTGAATCTGAAATGGACTTCATAGCCGATAGAATAGCAAGTTTATTACTTGATAAAGAAACAGTGGAGGAGACGCGTAGAAAAGTGTCAGAGTTTATGGAAGGTTATCAAAAGATACACTACTGTTTCGACGACTGTGCAGAAGCCTACAGGTATCTCTAACAACTCTAAGCAAAAGAAACATTTACCTAATTCCTCCCACTTAGTTTTCTTTAGAATGGGTTTAGAGAAAATGGTTGAGAAGGCTGAGAAGCTCGTAAGGCAGAAGAGAGTGGTATATCTTGGAGGGGGCAGGTTTAGCGTTGTGGGAAATCATGGAACTTACGTCGTTCAACAGCTCCCTGACGGAAGATTAACCTGCACTTGTCAAGGTTTTCAAAAGCGGCGCGTATGCTCTCACGTAGCAGCCGTTACAATACTTCGAGAAATTAAACATTAGAAGTTGAGGGACGAATCTTACCAGATTACATTGTTGAAATGAGATTGAATTTTGAAGAAAAAGGAGCTTAACGGACTTTAACTTCTTTTTTCATCTCAGCGGATTTTAAGATAGCGTCGAGAGTTTCCTGTAGCATTATCATTTCCTCAGCCTTAGTAATGGGCTCTTCATCCTTCAAAATGCAATCTACTATGAAATGCCTCATCTCTACTAGATATGGGTCTTCTTTTTCCTCACATTCAATCTTCTTAGTAACGATTTTCCCCTTCTCCTCTGTTATTAAGTTCATAGCCGGATAGTCTAACCCACCAGCGTCACCTAAGAGGTGGACATAAAACTCAGCTTTGGGTGCAAAACTGGCCCATGCGGCCTCCAAGTAGACCGTAGCTCCACTCTCCATTCTTATGAGAGCTACACCGAGGTCTTCTACATCAAATGGCCCTCCTGGGACGGGTTTACCCCAGTCTCCGGCAGCCTTCCCCCTAGGTCCAAATTTAGCGTACGTTGAGGCGTATACTGATTTGACTTTAAAATCATTCATAATCCAAAACGTCATGTCTAATGCGTGAACTCCTATGTCGAATACTGCTCCTGATCCAGCTAGAGACTTCGTAGTAAACCAGCTTCCCATGCCAGGTATACCAGTCCTTCTAAGATAGCCGCATTTAGCTAAATATACTTCACCTAATGCTCCATCTGCGACGTATTTCCTCAGAACTCTCGTCGTATTGGAGAATCTTCTTGTCAAACCTATAACCAGCTTTCTACCAGCCTTCTTAGAAGTTGCAAACATATCTTTAACCTGCTTAGCGTTTAAAGCCGGAGGCTTCTCACATAAGACGTGTTTTCCACTCTTCAAAGCATCAATGGTTACTGGTGCGTGGAGATAGTTCGGTAGGCTTACTACAACGGCTTCGACGTCTTTCCTATCAAGTAAGTCATGGTAGTCAACGTAGAGATTTTCCACCTTAAACTTCTCCTTCACCTCTTTTAAAGCTTGTTCGTCTATATCACAGGCTGCTACGACTTTAGCCTCGCTGAGTTTAAGACATCTATCTATGTGATATTTCCCTATCGAGCCGCAACCTATAACTCCAACCCCTACAGTCCTCATGTGAATCATTAATACGGTTTTACATAGGTGTATTTAAATATGATTTTAGAGTTGAACTTTCTCAAGCTGAGATAATGTTCGCCTACGTATCTCCTCAACGTCCTCTTTAATCAATACTCTACCATTGTCCATGTACTTTCTAAGCATAGGCACTGTTTCCCCCCCACAGAACTTACATTTAGGCCGCTCTTCCCATTCAAGTCTAACGTAATCCGCTAGGCAATTTTCACATCTCCAAACCTGCTTCTTACCTGAAAGCTTACCCCTCTTAGCAATTGGTTTATCTTCAACGCACACGATGTCCATTGCAAAGTCTATGGTTGGAGCATTACTTATAGACGTGCCGACTCCAAAGCCGTCAGCTCCCGCCTCTACGAGGTCAGGAATATTCTCATCATCAAGTCCTCCTGAAACTATGACTTTAACGTGATCATATCCCCTAGTCTTTAGCTCCCACTTAACTTCTCTAACTATCGCTGCGAAGTCTCCCTTCCTAGAGCCTGGAGTATCCAGTCTTACGCCATAAAGCCTATCGCCCAAGGCTTCAGCAGCCATAATGGCTTCTATCTTCTCATCGTAGAATGTATCCACTAAAGCTATTCTGGGAACATCTTTCTCGATAAACTCGTCAAAACTCTTCCAAGCTTTCACCTGGTCACCTAAGATTATTATGAGGGCGTGGGGCATAGTTCCCATAGGCCTCTTATTTATGGTTTCAGCGCCGATAATACTTGATACTCCATCCACACCACCTATGTAGCTTGCTCTGTCTATCATTGGAGCTAAAGCCGGATGCATTCTACGTATTCCAAATCCTATTACAAGCCTATCTTTAGCAACTTTTCTGATCCTGGCAGACATTGTAGCTATACCGGAGGCTTGACATAGTAGGCCAAGTAGAGGCGTTTCATATATGCAGAAGTCTCCATAGGGGCCTTCAACTGCCATAACGGGCACTCTTAAACCATCTACATCGAACGGTTTGAAAATAGTTCCCTCAGGAAAGGAGAGGACGTTTACTGGAAGCCCCTCTAAAAGCGTTAAAACGTCCTCTAAACCGCAGAGTACCGCCCAGGGCCAATTTCTCGGTAATTTTCCAGTCGTAACTTCCATTACAACCTTCACTTTATCCATTTTAAGTGCGTCTAGAATTTTCTTCGTACGTATGAAATAGATGTCTGTAGTATACCCCTTTTTAATCTCTTCAGGCAATGCTATATGGAAAGGTCTACCATTCATTAAGGTCACTGACTCAATGCTACTTTCAGAGGATTGCGACCTTTAAGCTTTTCCAAGTTTTACTTTTAAACAACTTGCATGCTGACCGCTTTTGAAACATTTATAGATTTGTAGCAGTTTTACAATAATCTATAGATGGTTACAAATCTCCCAGATAAAGCGAAGAGTAAATGGGCTGAAGTTGTGGCCGCTAGAGATATCGAGGATAAGATTAGACTTATGAGGGAATTCCTGTCTATCTGCCCGAAGCATAAGGGTACCGCTAAACTCATAATCAATGTTAAGAGGAAAATCTCGGCTTTAGAAGAGGAGCTTGAGGCTAAGAAGAGAAAGAGGAAGACGGCTAGAGACTTATTCGCCGTCGAGAAGACGGGTGACGTGCAGATAGCGATAGCTGGTTTAACAAACGTCGGCAAAAGTAGCCTCCTATCGGCTTTAACAAACGCTGAACCACTCATCAGTGATACACCATATACAACGAATCTTCCAATAGTAGGGACTTTCCATTATGAGGATGTGAATTTTCAGCTTGTAGAATTGCCAGCCTTGATGGAGGGGTCTTCCGAGGGAAAGGGTCATGGTTTAAAAGTAATGAATATCATCAGAAATGCCGATGGTCTAATACTCATGATCGATGCTTCAAAAGATCCAATTAAACAGTGGCGAACACTTACAAGAGAACTTGAAAACTCAAGAATACTCATTAAAAAACCTAGGGGGCATGTAGAGATCTTACGTAAGCCGACCGGTGTTATAACCATAGGTGGTGGAGGGAGATTCATCGACTGCTCCTTTGAAGAAGTTAAAGAGCTTCTAGAAAGTTATGGTTTTAAATCGGTTTTCGTGAAGCTTACTGGAGAAGTATCCATGGACGATGTTGAGGACGCAATCTTCGGCATGTCCACCTACAAGCCTACAATAATCTTAGCCAATAAGATGGACCTACCGGGTTCTAGAGAGAACCTCGACGTACTACTGAACCTCGTCGGAGGATTGAAAGTCGTCCCAGTTTCATGCGTCACCGGAGTGGGATTAAATACCAT
Organism: uncultured Candidatus Bathyarchaeia archaeon; assembly: GCA_964463005.1. Taxonomy (GTDB): domain Archaea; phylum Thermoproteota; class CALKCG01; order B24; family B24; genus DTBU01. Next base: position 39,833 of record CAYWZZ010000002.1, read on the forward strand.
TGGGGAAGCTCTTATCGAGACGTTGGAGTTGATAAGAGTATACACTAAACCTATTGGGAGCGTTAAACCAGATCCCAAACCCATAGTTTTGAAGAAAGGTGCTACAATCGGTAGTGTTGCTAAGAGCATCCATGGTGAGCTGTATGAAAGGTTTAAGTACGCTAGGATTTGGGGTGGAAATGCCAGAGGTTTAAGGGTTGGTTTAAATTATCCCGTTGAAGACGGCTACATAGTTGAAATCCATGTAAGATAGACGAGGATAAACGTTCAGTTTAAAGCCAGTTCAGCACCCATTCGCATAACCAGTATCCTGCCATTTGGTTTTTCCTTTAGAGCTTCATCTACAGCCTCTTGTAGATCGTTGGCGTAATTGAAGCCGAGCTTGCAAGCTAAACTCTCACTCAAACCATCTGAAACGATTATACATTTAGCTCTATCTAAGACCTCCCTAACCATGACTATGTGTGCGGCGGCTATGAGGTCGTCTATAGATCCATCTTCAACCATCTTCTTCACAACTGGTATAGGTTGATAACCGAGTTCTTCAACTTCAGGGTGCTCCTTTGAAACACCCTCAGGACATGGTGTTAGAAAAACTATAATCCCACCCTTCTTAACGGCTAAAGCCGCTGGAAATAGAGCTTTAACGGCTTGCCACATATCTAAATCAGCAGGGTGACTATCTACAACGACTATGTCAGCTTTCTCCTCCAACTTAAATTTATAAATCAAATCAACTGTTCTAACAGCCTCTCTATGGGCTTTTACATAATCTCCGAATACTACGTCAACTACTTCTCTATTCCGATTCAATACAGTGTTTACGATAGCATTTAAGCCGACTTTTGAAGCTATACGCTCCATTTCCCACCTAACAGGGTTTTCAACAACCCCTAAAACCTCCTCTATAGGTATTAAAGCCGCCTTCCAATGTGTTTCACCAGTGACCTCAGCTCCACATATACCCGGCTGGATTATTTTAGCACCACCGGAGTATCCTGAAACTCTATGTGGTATAACGTTGCCGATGCCTATTTTAAAGTCCGCCTCCACCACATGCTTATTGACTTTCACAGGAGTCCCTGAATCAGTTAGACCTACTTCAACGAGCTCATCTTCATTCCTCCACATGTGGTTTATAACCTCATATTCTTCAACGACTTCTTTTCCAAGCTTATTTTCAAGCTCCTCCTTCGTCATGGGTCTATGTGTTCCTAAGGCCACCACTATCTTAATATTTTCACGTTTAACACCAGCCTCCTCAAATTCAGCTAGAATGTGAGGTATTACTCTATCCACTGGACATACTCTTGTATTATCTTCCGATATTACGGCGATTGTCATATTCGGCTTAACGTAATCTCTGATTCTCACATACCCTATGGGCTTCATTAGAGATTCTTTAACAGCTACGTCTAAATGCTTAACAGGTTTTACACGCCGCGGCTCTATAATCCCTAAGACTCTACCTTCATCTACTTCAAATTCTCTACTCTCAATGCCGTAGTGCATAGTTACAGTACGTTTTTGCATTTAAACACCGCTCCATTAGGAAGAGTCTTAAGAGATTACTATAAGCGTTACCGTTGACTTTACACCTTCAATACGTCTCAAACGGGTGGATATTACACTTCTAAGTTCTTCGAGATCTTCCGCCTCCACCTTTGCGATTATATCGTAGACGCCGTATACAATAAATGCCTCTTTAACATTCTTCGTCTTCTTCAATTTTTCAAGAATTGCTTCTTCAAATCCAGCTTCCGTATTAATGAGTACTAAAGCTATGTTCATAACGGCTCAAGTATACTTTAGTGTTAAAGAATTTATGAATTTTTATTCAGCACTTTTCTACGAATTTTACGAATACGCGTTCGTAAAATTTTCTTATAGACCTCTACTTGAAAAACTTAATAGCACTCGAAAGTAGATTTTGACTATATGTCTGCTAAAAGAGTATCTGTATTAGATAGTGACCGTTGTGTAGGCTGTCAGCTTTGCATGTTTGCATGCAACAGAAGACTTGGATATAGTGGCTTAGGCCTTTCAGCCATACTTGTTAAATCTATAGGCGGTATCGAAAAGGGGTTTACAGTCATAGTATGTAGAGCTTGTCCAGATCCACCATGTCAGAAGGTATGTCCCACTGGGGCTTTAACTGTAAGGGTGGGCGGTGGAGTTAAATTAAACCCAGATAAATGTATTGGATGTGGGCACTGTAGGGAGGCTTGTCCTTTTGGAGCTATATTTTGGAATTATGAGCTTAACAAGCCTATAGTATGTTTATACTGCGGCTACTGTGTAAAGTACTGTCCTTATAAGATTCTAGCGTTTGAAGAGGTGAGAAGATGACGTATGGGAAAGTCCTCAATATAGATTTATCTAGAAAACGGAGCTGGGTTGAAGATCGCTCTGAGCTCTTCGACAGTAGAATTGGAGGAGTCAGTGTCGGTATAAAGCTTTTAGAGGAAGAATTGCCTAAATCTGCAGACCCACTAGGACCCGAAAACGTCATAGTCTTTACTGTTGGACTTCTCACAGGGGTATATCCTATGGCTTCGAAAACGATAGCATTATTTAAATCACCTTTAACTGGAAACCTCGGTGAAAGCCACGCTGGCGGTAGAAGCGCCGTAGCTATAAGGTCAGCAGGCTATGAAGCCATAGTTATCAAAGGTGCTAGTGAAACCCCAATATATGTAGCTATTCACGGCGAGAGAGTCTTCTTTAGAGATGCTTCAGGTCTATGGAGTGTGGGTAGTAGTTTAACTGTTGGAAGAGTGATACGTGAAAGGGAGCCTGGTGCTGGTATTAGGTCGATAATGCGTATAGGAATTGCTGGTGAAAGATTGGTTAGGTATGCGTGTGTAACAACTGAAACCTATAGACATTTCGGTAGGCTTGGGTTGGGAGCGTATTCGGCAGTAAGAAGCTTAAAGCACTGGTGATATCGGGGGCGAGAACCATACCAGTTAAAGACGTTAAAACCTATAGAATGCTTTACGACGAGATATTTAACGCGGCTACTAGAACAGCGATTATGCGTAAGTATCATGACATAGGAACCTCTATGAATGTTTCCTCTAAATGAGATAGGAGGTCTTCCAACTAGAAACCTCAAGGAGGCCAAGTTTGAAGGTGCTGAGAAAATCTCTGGTGAATTTCTCGTTGAGAACTATCTGGGACGTAGAGTCGCATGTAGCCACTGTCCAGTAGCCTGCATACATTTGGCAGCGTTAAGGGAACCGTATGAAGATGAACCGTACTTTTACAAGACGACTGTGAGCTTATTTACTCTTTAGGCTCTATGCTCGGCATATCAGATACAGAGGGTATGCTTAGGCTTTTCCACGAAGTTGAAGTTTTAGGCGTAGACGCTATATCTACTGGTGTTGTTTTAGCGTGGATGACTGAAGCATTTGAGAAGGGTTTAGTATCTGAAAGTGAGATGGCTGGTTTGAAGCCTAAATGGGGTGATTGGAAGACTTATCTTAAAGCAATGAGGTTTATCGTAGAGCAACCAACGGAATTTTACAGAGACCTCGCTATGGGTGTAAAGCATGCCTCAAACAGGTATGGTGGAGCCGAGTATGCGCTGTCTTTCGGTGGGAATGAAATGCCGGGCTATCATACCGGTCCGGCTGCTCATCTAGGGTTTCTAACGGGTGCTAGACACAGCCATTTAGATTCAGCTGGTTATAGTTTAGACCAGAAGATTTTAAAGGAGAACCGTAAACCATCTGTTGAAGAAGTGGTCGATTATCTACTTGAGGAAGAGTCTTGGCGTCAGATACTCTCGAGTTTAGTTGTCTGCTTCTTCGCTAGGGGTATATATAATCCTACGTTAACGGAGAATGCTCTGAAGACTGTCGGCTATGGGTTTAGCTCAGACGATCTTGTGAAGCTGGGGTTGAAATTCTCAGAGATAAAAACAGGTTTAAATTTAGAGAGGGGTTTAAGATTGAAGATTTAAAGATGGCTGAGAGAGTATATGAAACCATATCTCCTCTAGGTCCTATAGATAGGGAGTTTGTGAAGAAGGCCGTAGACCTATTCTATCTTAAAATTGGTCTATAAGGCCTCGGCTATTTTAATCACTTTCAACGCTACGTCTAAAGCATCCACTCCTAAGACGGTTATCATGGGTTCTTTGCCCCAATCCCCTTCATGATATATGATGTCTGGAACAGTTCCCTCTAAGGCTTTAATCGCCTGCTCTGCACCCCAGCTTGTAGACAGCCCTTCCTTGCTTTTAATATCCATAGGCTCAAGCCTTCTATCGTAGCTTGAAATTTTAAAACCGAGCCTTCGGCAGGCTTCAAGTATATGCTTATCCATTTTTATGTTCATACCAGCTCTTATACTTGGATTGAACTTCATAGCCGTTAAGACTGTTGCGGCTACATGCCGTGAAACACCGTAGCTAGGCTCCATGACAGCCTTAACCTTATCTTGAACTTTAACTATTCTACCCGGTATTCCAGCCACTTCAGAGAAGTCTCTAGCATAACTTAACGCCATAACTAAATTTGATGAAGTTTCAGGTATGAGCTTTGAAACCTTAGGGTTCTCCTCTAAAAGCTTAACCGCGGATCTAACGTTTACGATGACATCCCATTTCTCAGAGTTCATGTACAGGGATGCCATTGGGTTGACTGGTTTAACGCCTAAGCCTATAGAATGGTGGTAGGTTATAGCCTTCTCCACGAAGTCTTTAGCTTTCTTGATTGCTTCTTGAACTGTTTGACCCTTCGCAAGCCAAGCCGCTATAGCGGCTGAGAAGCAACACCCAGCTCCGTGGAATACACCTTCAATTCTAGAGCCTGTTAATCTGATTATTTCCCCGTTGCAAAAGACCACATCTATGGGCTCTCCTCTCAAATGTCCACCTTTAACGACAACTGCTTTAGGACCGTAGGATGCTATCAATCTAGCCGCTTTCTCAGCGTCGCTGATGTTTTCGATTTTAAAACCAGCTATCTTGGAGGCTTCACCTATATTCGGTGTTACAACCGTAGCTATCGGTATAAGCTTCTCAATAATGGTTTTATAAGCGTTTTCTGAAGCTAATTTAAAGCCTGTTCCAGCTATGTAAACCGGGTCTACCACAATTGGTTTATCGGCTTTCTCAAGTAGTTTAACGACCTTGTCTACTATCGGTTTTGAAGGCAATAATCCGGTTTTAACGGAGTCGAAGCCTATATCTTCAAAAACTGCTTTATACTGGGCTTCGATGAGTTTTGAAGGTAGGGGGGTGACTCTGTATACGCCCATTGTATTCTGAGCCGTTATACAAGTGATAACGGTTAAACCGTAGACTCCTAGAGATGAAAAAGTCTTTAAATCTGCCTGTATCCCAGCACCAGCTGAACTGTCTGAGCCTGCTATGCTTAGAGCTCTGGGTTCCAGTTTACGCTTAGGCAACAGCTTCACCGCGCCATATACTTCCTCACGATTTTTAATGCACAGTATGGCCCGCACATGCTACATGCACCTGAAGGGGATTTAGCAAACCCGTGAATGGCTTCGGCTCTCTCAGGATTTACAGACAATTCTATTTGGGTTTTCCAATCTAGTTTAAGCCTAGCTTTAGCCATTTCCAAGTCTAAAGTTGAAGCCCTTTCACCGAGTTTAACTATATCAGCAGCATGTCCAGCTATCTTAGCGGCTATAACTCCCTCTTCTATGTCTTCAAGTCTTGGAAGTCCTAGGTGTTCGGCGGGTGTTACTACGCATAGAAAATCTGCGCCCGCTAAGGCTGCTACGGCTCCGCCGATTGCAGCTGCTATGTGGTCGTAAGACGATGCTATGTCCGTCGGTATTGGGCCTAAAACGTAGTATGGGGCGCCCTTACATAAGTGCTTCTCCATTCTAACGTTGACTGGTATCTGGTCTAGAGGCATGTGTCCAGGTCCTTCAACCATACATTGAACACCCTTTCCCCTAGCTTCCTCCACCAGTCTGGCTACTATTAGAAGCTCCATATTCATCAAACTATCGAAGGAATCTGCTATGCAACCCGGCCTCAATGCGTCTCCCAGGCTTAAACACACGTCGTATTCTCTAGCGAGTTCAAGCAGGTAATGGAAGTTTTTATAAAGCGGATTTTCATCGTCTCTAGCAATCATCCACGCTGCGTGGAAGCATCCACCTCTACTGACGATCGGTAGGATCCTCCTGCTTTTAATCAAGAGCTTAACGGCTTCCAGCGTGATTCCGCAGTGTACGGTTATGAAGTCGACACCGTCTTTAAGGTGTTTCTCTATGGTGTTGAACATGTCATCTTCAGTTATATCTGGAATTTTCCTATTCTTTCTAAGAGCTTCTATGAATGCCTGATATATGGGGACTGTACCCAAGGGCACATCCATCTCCTTCAGTATTCTACTCCTCACAACATCGAGTTCTCCACCAGTAGATAGATCCATTAAAGTATCTGAGCCAAGTTTAACCGCAAGCTTAGCCTTCTTCAATTCAAAATCGGGGTCGCAAAAGTCCTGCGACGTACCGATGTTTGTATTAATCTTAACGGTTAAGCCCTCTCCAATACCGACCGGCTTAGCCCTACGGGAGATGTTTCTTGGTATAACTATGAGACCTCTTGCAACACGTTCTCTAACTTTTTCAGCCGTAATACGTTCTGCTTCAGCAACTGCTTTAACCTCTTCCGTAATAACTCCTCTTCTAGCGGCATCGACTAGCGTCCCCAAAAAGAGAGCAACCTCCAAGCCTAATTTAATGGCTTAACCGATAATTTAAACGTTACCAAAGATTATCCAGCCGACCGAAAATTTAAAATAAGAAATATAATTTCAATAAAAAATGATTTCAATAAAAACTGGGGCCCGTAGCTCAGAACGGTAGAGCGGCAGGCTCTTAACCTGTTGGTCGGGGGTTCGATTCCCCCCGGGCCCGCTACCTTCCGGAAAACTGGGATTCGGTTTATTAGCATTGTGAAAAAATTAGGAGAATCAAATATAACTTAGTGTTCTAATATCATAGTTGAGGGTGTTTATTTGCCGAGACTTGTAGAACGCAACACTATTGTTAAGGATTGGAGGAAAGTCCCTGTAAAGATTGCTCTCGTCTACCCTGGAGGCTATAGGGCTGGGATGACTGGTTTAACTGTTCAGCTTCTATACCATCTATTCAACATTAGAGACGACTGTCTATGCGAGAGGGTTTTCATAGATGGGTCTAAGCCTCCGCGTAGCATTGAATCTGGGAGAACTCTTGAAAAATTCGACGTAGTGGCTGCTACGATTTCGTATGAAGAAGGCTACGTTGAATTTCTTAAAGGACTTATGGATTCCGGAATACCCTTACGCCGCGTAGATAGAGACGATAGGCATCCCCTTATCTTGGCTGGGGGAATCGTTCCAACATCGAATCCAACTGTTTTAGAGGATTACATAGACGTTTTCACAATAGGTGATGCTGAACCTATCGTAAATCAGCTTGTAAAAGCCTACATGGAGCATCGTAACAAAAGCGGTAGACTTGAGGCTTTAAGTAGTATGACGGGTTTCTACGTGCCAAGTTTCTCTGAAGGTCTTGTGGAAAGGGTTTACGCTTCAAAACTCGAGGATGACCTGTATCCTACGGCTCAGGTGATTCCACTGGTTGATGAGAGCGACTCGCTTTGTCCAGTCTTCGGTTTGACGTTTAACCTCGAGGCGACGAGAGGATGTGGGAGGATGTGCCGCTTCTGTATAGCTAGTTGGGTTAATATGCCTGTGAGGCATAGGAGCTACGAATCTATGGTAGGTTTAATCGAGGATGGATTGAAGAGGACTGGTGTTAATAAGGTTTCACTTATCGGTGCTGGTATATCGGATAATAAGTGGCTTAAAGACGTCTGCGCGTATTTAACCTCTAAGGGTGTAAGTTTTTCAACGCCTTCTATTAGAATGGATTTGATTGATGGGGAGCTTATGAAGCTTATAGTTCAAGGTGGGCAGAGGACTCTCACTCTAGCTCCTGAGTCTGCTTCAGAGTACGTTAGAAACCTCATAGGTAAACCTATACCGGATGACCGAATTTTAGAAGTTGCTGAGAACGCTTATGAATGTGGGTTTAAGAGGCTTAAACTATACTTTATGCTCGGTCTCCCTGGTGAAGACCGTGAATGTTTGGAGAGTATTGGAAGATTAACTGAAGCCTTCGCGAGAATGGGGTTCAACCAGATTCACATATCTATAAACCCTTTAATACCTAAGCCTCAGACGCCTTTCCAATGGCTACCCCTAGCTTCTAGGAAGTACTTGGAAGAAGCTTTTAAAGTCGTTAGGTCTAGTATGCCTAGAGCACCTGTTTCCGTCGAAATGCTCAATCCCGCTGAAGCTGAGCTTCAGGCTCTACTCTCCCTTGGAGACCGCTCCGTCGGTAGAGTTGTTGAATACATGGCTGTACATGGTATGATGAACGTGAGGGGGGCTTCTAGAGCTGTTGGAGTAGACATCGATGGAATTGTTTATAAGGCTAGGGGCTTAGATAGCCCTCTACCGTGGGATAGGATACGTTCAGCTGATTTTAAAGCTCTCAGGGAACATTACTACGCGTTTGAGCGTGAGTTAAACCGTCAGCTCCGATAGGTTTTTACACGCCTCACAGATCCTGGCGGGCCGAGCTTTACGTATAGTTCTTCAGCCCAAGCGTACGTTTCAGGTCTAGGCCCTAGAAACACTAGGTTTGTCGGCCATATCAGCCCTGCTATGTATGGTAGATCTGTATATCTTGGGCAGTTTAACATCTCTAAAGCCGGTCCAGAACTATCTGGATTTGAAGTTAGGTTTTGAGAAGAAGGTGGATTGTTCAGGATTAGCATGCATATACTTCTCTCGAGTAGAGCTGCGTATAGTGCAGGCACAGACATCTCACCACTACCCATAATGCCTATCCGCTTAACATCAACCCAGTTTAGAGATTTCAAGGCTTCAATAGCCCTTAGAACGTCGTAAACCCTCATACTCGCAATCGTCCTCCCGGTTAATGGCGCGGCTCTACGTATAAGCCACTGTAGGTCTGAAGCCCAAGATGTTTCACCTATCCCTCTAACTTTTAAGAATGCTCTAGCCCATGAACGGCTAAGTCCATTCACGAGAGGCTCTTCAACCCAGTAGAAGTTAAGAATTCTAGCAGACCTGTTCAATACGAGAAGTACTGGCGTAGGCTCAGGCGCATTTAAAGGCTTAAGGACCTGCATATGTAACCTCCAATCTTCTTCGGATGTGAAGTTCACCAGGTACCCTAGCCAGTTTTCACTCTTCTGTTTAAGCTCGACTTCCACGTTTAAACTGCAGGGTTTACGTGGGAATGCTGAAAACGTCTTCTCCATAAGCGTTTCAATTAACCCTCTTCTGTAGGATTCAAGCTCTTCAACACTGTTTATCTCCGGCGGTTCTGCCGGTTTTATAAACCAGTTTTGAACAGTCGTCACTTTTTCATCGCTAGGTACTATATCGAAGACTTTTAGCGTTTCAACAGCTTCTTGAGATGGTGGAGATTCATCTATGTCCCTGACTTCTTCGACGGAGACTTCCACACCTTTGAGGTGTTTTAAAAACCATTGGAGTATCGCTTTCCTAGAACCTTCAGTGTATCCGTGCCCTCCCGGTGTTTCAACTAAAGCTATGTTTTCAGGGCTTCCTAGAAGCTCATACAGTCTTTTAAGCTTCTTAAGTCTTATATATTAGTCTTACAGAGTCTATGTCGAAAATCCAATCCCCCTCTGTTGAGGCTATGAGTAGAGGTCTTGGAGCTATTAAAGCACCTATGTCTGTTAAATCCCACATGTAGCTGTTTATCCAAAACATGCAGTCACAGTGTCCTTCGATTGTACGTTTACAGATGTGCGATTCTACGGTTGCTGTTCCACATACGGGTGCTACGGCTTTTACCCTCACATCAGCTGCCGCTGTGAACCAGCTCATCGCCCCACCGCTAGATATGCCTGTGACGCCTATATTGTTTAGGTCTACTTCTGGTCTAGACTGTAGTATGTCTAAGGCTTTCATGGCGTTCCAGACTTCGACGCCTGCGGGTGTATAGCCTAAACTGTACCAGTTGAACCATCCGTAGTGGTATGTGCCATGGTGATGCCCACGTATTTCACCCTTCTGAATGGTCTCTATTATAAGGGTTGTGAAGCCCAACTGTGCGAATTTCCTCGGGTGGGCTTGGTAGGCATGCTTCTGGTTGAATGAATGACCGCATAGGTATAAGATTGCTGGCGTAGGTTTGTCAAAGCTTTCAGGTACGTATAGATTTCCGGTTACGTATAGCCCTGGAAGACTCTGGTAGTAGAGCTTCTCGATTCTATAGCTTTTTCTATGGATTACGCCAGTTATAGTTGGTTTAACTGATTCACGCTTACTGTTGAAGTAGTCCGTTAAGCCCAACATGTCTATGAATTTCCTACGCCTCTCATGGTTAGTTTTAACCCAGTAATCTCTATCCTTGAGATCGCTTAGAGATTGTTCAGTTATCCTCTTAGCCTCTCTACAAAGGTATGCGTAGATGTTCATTACGTTGTAAGTCTGCGGAGAAGCTTTAAAAGACTATTGCCTTAGAGTTTCACTCGTTGAAACGGTCTTCCCATTAGTGTCCTATATAAGCTAGAAATTGCTAAGTTAAACTCGGTTAAAATCAGGAGGTGATGGGTTTGAAAAAGGCTCAGGTTTTAACGGCTGTGATGTTTACGCTACTATTGACCACGCTGTTTGCGTCGCCTATGGTTATGGCCGACAACGATAATGAAGCTACAGACGAGTTGAAGAACAAGGCTGAAGTGATGCTTAAGCTTTTAGAGATTACGAGGAATAGGGCTAGCGAGACTTTAGAGCTTTTAAACAAAGCCACTGGGGAGATCCCAGACGATATTAGCGCTACGTATCAAGAGGCTTTAAGCCTCTACGATCAGAGCGTGGAGGCGTTTAAGGATGGAAACTACAGTAGATGCATAGTGCTCGGACGTATGGCTATGGCTAAATTCGAACTCTGCCTGAAGAATGCCTGTAGGCTTCTCGTTAGAGAAGTTGAAGAGGTTATGGCTTGGAGGGGTCTTACAGTCGCCTTGGATAGGCTTAGAAGGTTTATAAATTGTGTTAAAGCCTTGAGGGATAAAGTGTATGAGGAATTTGGGGGGCTACAAGAAGCCATAGAGACAAATGTAGACCCGCTTATAAATGCGACTAACGATTTAGCTAATGAAGCTGAATCGTATATAAGTAGTGGGGATTACGTCGATGCTTCTAAGGCTATCGGTGAGGGGCATGCTAAGGCTGCTCATGCTTTAGCTACTTTGAATAAACTTCTAAGGGGTAGAGCCGTGGCTATCGGTAGGGCTAAGCGTTACATAGAGAGGAATTTTGAGAAGTTTGGTGAACGTGTTAGGCAGAAGGCTAGGCAGATGGAGAGAATTAGGGCTAGGAATATTTTAAATAAGCTCGATCAGATAGCCAGTAAGCTTGAGGAGCTTAAAGGGTTTACCAGCGACGAAGAGGTTAGGGAGAGGCTTAGAGAGAGGCTTATGGAGATACAGAATATGCTGGAGGAGCTTTTGGAAGAGCTTGGGGATTGATCTATGGAAAAAGCTTTAAATAACTTCCTCACTTTTTAAAGTATGAGTCTTCTCAGAGTTCTGCCAGTTTTATCCGTTATCCTTGTTTTCGCCTTAGCCTTTTCAGAGGCTTATTCTGAAGACTATATCTACCGTATAGATTCTATGAATTTTACAGTTTATTTCGACGGCGTGGTTGATGTGAAGGCTAAACTTAGCGTAAATGGGACCTGTCTGTTTTTCAGCGTTGTTTTACCTGGCTCGCCCTTCGCGAATTTTATGGTTTACGATTCTTCAGGTGTGCCCGTGGACTTTGACGTTAACGATGATAATGTTACGGTCTACTGTTTCGGCGAAAGCCCCTTATACGTTGAGTATGAGACGTTGAATTTAACCTTTAAGGAGGGTGTTCTCTGGACCTTCAAAGTTAATTCTCCAGTAGACTTTTACCTCATCCTGCCTTACAACGCTTCTATAACTGGTTTTTCAGACGTGCCTTTGAAGGCTACGGTGCTTAGTGATGGGAGGATTATGTTGAAGATGCCTAAAGGCTTACAGTACGTAAGCTACGTCATACCTCCGACCGTTGCAGAGTTTAGGTTAAAGGCTTTAAACGCTATTTCAAAGGCTCGTAAGGCTGTTGAAGATGCTAAAGCTGAAGGTAGAACTGAAGGTTTAAGAGAGGCTGAAAGTCTACTCAATGAGGCTGAAGAGCTTTTCAATAGAGGCGATTACCGTGGTGCTGAAGATAGGGCTAATAGGGCTTACGAATTGGCTTTAAACGCTAAGAAGCCTCTATTTGGACTATTAGACTATCTGCCTTATATAGCCGCTTTGGCTGTTTTAGCAGTCGCTGTTTTCTTGTTCTTGAGGTTTAGACGTGGAGGATTGGCTAAACTTTTACGTGAAAACCCATGGCTTGACGAAGATGAAAAGAACATTTTAAAGGTTGTATGGGTTAAAGGTGGAGGTGCTTTTGAATCAGATATAAGAGAAGCTTTAGACTTACCTAAGACAACCGTCTGGAGGATTATTAAAAAGCTTGAAGAAAACGGACTTGTTAAAGTCGAGAAGATACGTGGAGAAAACTACGTTAAACTCACTAGACGTTAGAGTAAAATGCTTCTTCTAGTCTATCTCCCCTCAGTTCATCCATGATTTCCCTATGGAATTTTTCCATAAATTAGCTCCTCCCCATAATCTTTGACAATTCTTTAAAGCCTGAAAGATCGTACGTGCATTTAGAAATGCTTTTATAATCCAGGTTCTTAAATTTCCTAGATGGATAAAAGAGTTCTTGTGTCTGAAGAACTTCTAAAGATGTTGGCTGAAGGGAAGGTTAAATATGTTGAAGGCGCTAGGCTTAAACTCGGCAGGTGGGTTTTAGGTAGGAAGTTGGGTGAGTTTATTGGTTGTAAGGGTGAGGGTAAGGCTGAAGAGGTCGAGTAAGGCCGTTGAGCTGAGGGTTCTTGCAAACGGTGGTGCTGAGAGCCCCAAACCTTGCGTGGTTGTCGACCCATCTTTGGTTGAGGCACTGGAAATTCAGCCTTTACATGGTGAGTTATACTCCGTAGAAGAGGCTTCTAGCGTAACCAAGGCCTATCTAATACCAGATGCCGTGACGCTCGAACTTCTAGATGAAAGTGGGAGTACACTGTCAAGTGTTAAAGCAGACTTAGTAGTTCAGGAGGGCCTACATGAACCACTTATAACGGACATCACCATAGACTCCCTTGGAATTCAGGTCTTAAGCTTCAGCAGAGGTTTGTGGAGGCATTTGAATGATCCACCTCAAATGGTCAGAAGAAGTGCGGAGACCTAGTTGAGAGAATTAAATTGTATTCATTGAAGAACCTAGATTCCGTGTACGTGAAATGTAGATAGAGGTCTCACGATGTTAGGATTATTGCAAAGATCTAAATGTTTCCAGTATTATGTAGTAATCAGTTGGATGTGGTTGCAAGTTTAGAAATAAATTTTGAGCTCAATATTTTGAAGTCGCATCTCTACAGCACCATTCATAGCAATATGGATTCTAACGCTAAAGTTTAATAGGTAGCTATACTTCGGAAGCGACTTGCTATTCGCTTTAGTATAAAAAGGTAAACTTTAAGTATAATTTTTGATACTAATTTAAACGTGTACGACGAATACTCGTATAGGATTTTGATAGCGTTAAGAGAAAAGAGTGTTGCTAGGTTTAAAGACCTCAAATCCATAGTAAGCAATTCTAGAATGCTTACAATAAAATTGAAGAGGCTTAAAAGTTTAGAGCTTGTAGAAGTTAAGAATGGCTTTTACACTTTAACCTATAAAGGTCTCAAAGTGAGTAGAATACTTGAAGATTTAGATGAAGCTCTTCACCTCCATGAGCCGAAGGTAAAGAACTTAGAAAGAATCCCCCACTACCACTATACTCCTGTGGTAAAGAAGTATTGTGAACTATTAATCGACACATTTGGAGAGAGGCTTGTGAGCATAATGCTCTTTGGCTCTATAGCTAGGGGGGATTGGAATTACGATAGCGATATAGATATACTCATAATCGCTAAAGGTTGGGAGGATAAGCCAGTTTGGTCTAGGATTAGAGAGGTTAGGAAGGTTAAGGAGAGGCTGGAGGTAAGTCCAGAATACTCAGAGGCTTTAAAGGCTGGCTACCATCCGATTATTCAAAACTATACACTGAGCGTTGAAGAGGCTAGGAAGTTTAATAGGATATACTTAGATGCCGTGATCGATGGTATTATCCTTTACGATAGAGACGAGTTTCTGAGTAGAATTCTCCAATCTGTGAGAAAGAGGTTGGAGGAGATGGGTTCGATTAGGATTACGTTTCCGAATAAAAGATTCTGCTGGGTTTTAAAGAGGGATTTTAAGGCTGGGGAGGTGATAGTACTTGGATAACGTTACAAACGTAGACCTTGCGAAGTTGGCATTGAAGAGAAGTGGAAGATGGTTGAAGAGCGCATTGAGGGCTTTAGAGGATGAAAGATGGGATGATGTAGTCTATTCTTCGCAAATGGCTGTTGAACAGGCATCAAAAGCAGTTTTAATAGCGCTTGGAATAGAGTATCCTAAGGAGCATGATGTAAGCGTAGTCTTCAAGCAAATACAGGAGATAGAGAATATTCCAGCATGGTTTGTATCGATGATTCCCGAGCTCGCTAATATCATTTCTGAGTTGGCCGAATTGAGGGGATTAGCCGGATACGGCTATGAGAAAGGTTTAGATGCAGATTACTTCAAAGAATACGCACCTGAGGCGTACGAAATGGCCAGAAAACACCATGAAGCCTGCGCCAAGCTACTCTACCAGCTCTACGATATAGTTACTGAAAATTAAGCCCTCAGTCAGATACCACTCTTTCGATTTTGGAATGCATCCTTCACTCGATCTGCAGTAGGGTCACTAAAACCGTTTGGCGGATTTTTGACGATCTTTGAGAAACAACCCATTAATTGTAGAAGGTTTTTCTAAATCTAATCACATACTGGTTCATTTAGGGTCGTCAAACTTCACTCTAGAACGTTTTAGAAGACTATCCTTACGGTTAATGTTGTTAGAATCTTCCTGTTCCTTTGACTAGTATATGGTCTTCAAGCCCATAAGTACTTTATGAGGCACGGAAGTTGCCGTTTTAAAGGACGCGTTGAAGTCCCCATAGTCGGACCAAGGCTGAAAACGCTTAAATATAATTCTCCTAAAATTGTCTTAGTGAGGCGTATGCGTAAATCTGTATTCATACCCGGTTTAGTC
Organism: uncultured Candidatus Bathyarchaeia archaeon; assembly: GCA_964463005.1. Classification (GTDB taxonomy): domain Archaea; phylum Thermoproteota; class CALKCG01; order B24; family B24; genus DTBU01. The sequence goes on from CAYWZZ010000002.1 coordinate 55,147, forward strand.
GTGTTGGTAATTGGAGCTTGCTTACTGGGATATGGGTTTAAATACGCGAGCGACTTGGATGCTTTAATCAAAGCTAGTGAGTGGGATGTAACCTGGTATCGTGTTATAGACCCTTACGGGACTTGGGGAGACGTTATAGGGCGTTCAACTTTACCAGCTAGATTTGGACGTACAACTATAATTTACGAAGACGTTTCTGAAGAGTTTGGGTTTAAAGCCACTATGACCATAGAGCTCCTAAGAGACGATACCGTAGTATTCCAAACCGGTAGTGACGACGGCATAATGCTTTACGTAGATGGTGAACTCGTCATAAACAGTTGGATTTTAAGAGGTTACACGCTCGATAGCCCTGTGCACATTTCACTTAAGGCTGGAACTCACGCGCTAGAGCTTTGGTATTATGAATGGCACGGTGCGAATGAAGCATCCTTCGACATGCACGTTGAAGAGTATGAAATGGCTAGAAACATACAGACAGCAAGTGGAGGGATACTATTCATAGGGATCGTAGTGACTATAGTAGGCTTTTTATTGAAGCCTAAAGTGAGGATTTAAGCGACGTTAAGAAGCTCTAGCGAGCGGTTTTAAAAATAGGGGACGCGTTTAACAACCGCCCTATTCACATAGAAGATGGGGATTAGCGAGTACACTGCTCACCCATATCGTCTTTCATGTCAAGGGACAATTGTAACTCAGTTTGTGGTTAGCAATAAGCTATAATTCTAGCTCTCTAATTATGTTCACGAGGTTTCTCATACATATTCTTGACGCTTCTAATCCTAGGTTTGAGTATTCAGCTCCTCCGGGCATTAGAACATTCGATTCATCTAGTTTGACTTTAGGCCTCCAGTGAGTTTCAAGCGATAAATACCCCCTGTATTTATCAAAGGCTAAGGCTTTCAACTGCTCTCTGTAGTTTACCTCTCCTTCGCCTATCGGGGTAAACTCATGACTTCCACTCGGCCCTTTCCTAACACCGTCTTTAACATGCACGTGCACTATATCATTTCTGACATAGTTATATCCATCTGGGTATGGTATCTCGCCCTCTGGATCCCATATATCATTTCCAGGGTCCCAAACAACTTTAACAGTTTTCGAGCTAATTCTTCTGATAAACTTAGAAACACTTAAACCATTGCTTGCGTAAGTGGACGGTTCATTTTCAACTCCTAGTATAACTCCCTCACTTTTAGCCACATCTATAAGCGGCTGGTAGAGTTCAACTATTTTATCAATAACCCGCTCAATACCATTCCTCCTCCAGAAAGTGAAGACTCGTATTATGTTCGTATCAAGGGTTTTAGCAAGTTCTACACAGCGTTTGAATATGTTTAAGTGTTGTCTGTACTCAGCTTCATCATCTATGCTTGATTTGAAAACCGGAGATGCTACAGCTGAAACCTCTAAACCCTCCCTCCTTAGACTACTTCTAATCGACCCCGCCAATTCCACAAGCTCATGAGGTCTCTTATTGAATAAAGTTCTTATCTCTAATCCGTCTAATGAAAACTCCCTAGCAAATGCTATCAAGTCTTTCAAGTCTTGTGAAACTTCATCCGATATAACAGATAGCTTAAATGTCAAGAAAACGCCTCCTCTTAAACACCGATTCTAATCTTATCAAAATGTAGGAAGTCTTTAAAACCTCTTCTAGGTGGGCGACTGGGTGATTCTGCTGGGTAACCTACGGGTATTATAGCTATGGGTCTTATGTAGTTTGGTGCCTCTATGACCTTTGAAACCATATCATCTCTAAAAGCTCCAACCCAACATGACCCCAAGCCTAAAGCCGCGGCTGCAAGCTCAAGATAAGTTGTAGCTATACTAGCATCATTTATCGAGTACAAGCTTTCACCTCTAGACCCATATCTAATGGCAGACCTACGCTTATTAGCACACACAACGAAGACAACAGGCGCTTCGGCGATAAACCATTGACCCCAAGCAGCTTCAGCCAAAGCCCTTTTACGGTTTTCATCCCTAACCATGACTATCTCATATGCTTGTAAATTTCCGGCCGAAGGCGCTAAATCAACTGTTTCAAGAATCTTAAACAATTTTTCATCTTCAACAGGCTTAGATTGGAAGCTTCTAATAGACCTACGCCTTCTAACAGTTTCGAAAAAACTCAGCTCACTCATCACATTATTTAAAGCGTTTATCGACTATAAGCTTTCCCACGTACAGTCGAACTTCACAGCGTAATCGTTTAAATAACAACCATAGCCTGTCTACGTTGAGTGGAGAGATGAATTAAATATTTAAGAATATTTGACGTTAAAGTAATATCGAGGTTTTATGGAAGCCATCATATTGGCTGCTGGTAAAGGAACACGTATGAAGCCGTATTCTAACGCTGTTAATAAGGAGATGTGCCTCATAGGATACTATCCCGTTATAGATTATGCCGTTAGAGGGTTAGCTTCAGCTGGTATTGTGAAGGTCTACGTGGTTTTAGGCGAGCATAAAAGTCAGATAATGGAGTATTTGAGAGATGGCAGTTGGCTGGGCGTTAAGATAGCCTATCTATACCAAGATATGAGCCATGGCGCTGGAACAGCTAAGGCCGTTGAAGTAGCTGATGGTTGGGTTTCAGAGGACTTTATGGTTCTCTATGGAGATACATTCTTCCATCCGATGGACTTCTTTAAGAGTATGATCGAATTTCACGAGAAAACAAAGGCTCACGTTACGGTGGGCGTGTATCCCATGAAATCCTACAGAGAGTATGGAATTGTCAAAGTGGATGACAGTGGGAGGATTTTAAATATTCTAGAAAAACCTTCTGAAGAAGAGGCTCGAGAGGCTATAGTAGACAACACGTATCTCGTAAACTCGGGGCCACTAATATTCAACTTAAAGGTATTTGAATACCTAAAGAAGACACCTATATCCCCAGCCGGAGAATATTGGGTAACAGATACGATAAAGCTCATGATGAATGATGGGTTAAATGTTCTGGCATATAGGATACCGAAATCGGTATTCTGGAGAGACATAGGAAGACCTGAAACGCGGATAGAAGCTGAAAAGTACGTACAAGAAATAGGGTTGGTAAAAATAAGTCTTCAACGATAACTTTTAAAATCTAAGCAATTCTCCATATTTTAAAGAAAAAGAGAATTATCAGGTGAAAATTGAATTTACTTTAAACACGTCTTTGGAAATGTTTCACTGGTTAAATGGATAGAAACTTTTTAAACTTGGAACGTTTTTATTTTTCAAGCTTGGAGGTTTTACTTTGGAGTATAGGGTTCTCGGTAGGACTGGTTTTAAGGCTTCCGTGATAACGCTCGGTGGTTGTGGTGTTGGTTGGGTTGATCAGACGACTGCTGATAAGGCTGTTGAATACGTTTTAAGATGCGGTGTCAACATTATCGATGTGGCTCCCACTTACGGTGAGGCTGAGGCTAGGCTTAGATCTTGGGTTGGAAGGTTTAGAAGTAGACTGTTTTTAGCTGAGAAGACTCAGAAGAGGAATAGAGATGGTGCTTGGAGTGAGCTTAAAGCGAGTATGGATAGGCTTGGTGTTAAGAATTTTGACCTTTATCAGATGCATGCGGTTTCAGATTTTGAAGACTTAAACAGAGCATTAGGTGAAAACGGGGCTATAGAAGCCTTTAAGGAAGCTAGAGACGTTGGTCTTATAAAGTTTATAGGTGTAACTACACACGATGTGAGAGTTGCGCTTAAATCAATTGAGCTCTTCAACTTCGATACCATTATGATACCTGTAGGCTTATTCAGCCTAGTAAATCCTACGCCTCAAAGTGATTTTAGGCAAGTCCTCAAAGTCGCTAGAGATGAGGGTATAGGCGTCATAGCTATTAAGGCGATCGCTAGAAGACCTTGGAAAACTGAACGTAAATACGGGACGTGGTACGAGCCTTTAGAAGAGCAAGAGATGATAGACTTAGCTGTTTGGTTTACGTTATCGCAAGAGGGTGTTGTAACGTACTCACTACCATGCGATATTAGACTTTGGCCTAAGGTTTTAAACGCTGTTGAAAGGTTTAGAATACTTTCTGCTGAGGAGCAAGAGAAGGCTCTAGAGAAAGCACGGCTTGAAATGTTTGAGTATATATACTGAAAACGTTGGAGACTATGTTCGTCTATGCATCACTAAAAGCGATTTCTGACTGCTGGATTGAGCTAATGTACATAATGGATCTGGACTACGGAATGAATTTGTAATGGCGTATACCCTAGCTTTACATCCCCCTCTGCATACCACGTTATACTTGCAATTTCTACACGCCTCAGGTATTGTTGAGAGCACATTCTTAACTAATGGGCTCGCCAAATACTCCTTCCAAGCTTTAGAGATGCCAATCTTGACGTCTGTAACCTTTATCCTTAGAGAGTCGCAGAGCGGTATTGATCCGTCTGGGAGGATATCCCAAGCCCTATAGATCGGGCAATCGTTGACGTGGAAGTACTTCGTAGATTCTACTGAATGAAGGAATGGAGCGCACCAAATTGTCGCCTCAAAACCTAAGGAGTTTGCAGTATCTCTTAGGACTGTAACGCTGTTGAGAAGCTCTGAAGGATTGATGCTTAGTTGATGATTGTATTTAGCTCTTCCAATAGGTATTACGGGTATGAAAGCCGCGTATGAAGCCTCGAGGTCTCTTGAAAGTCTAAGTATGTCCGTCAATGCGTGCAGATTTATTCCCGTGATTGTTGTAACGGTCGCAAACTTCAATCCGAATTCTCTAACCAATTTAAGACCATTCATTAGAGAATTCCAGCTTCCTAAACCCCTCAGTTTTTCATGAAGCTCTCTAGATGGCCCATCTAAACTCGTAAATATTGAGACTTCAAAGTCAGTGAAGAACTTAGCATAATCGCTATCCAGCAGTGAAAGGTTTGATTGAACGGATACCTCTATACTATGACTTTTAAGCAACTTTATTACACTACGTAATGGCTTCCAAAGTAGTGGTTCTCCACCAGTTATATCCACTGGCGTTGAAAAATTCGCTAAGTCTTCTGCAATCTTTAGAGCATATCCTTCAGTTAGTTCTCCAGCTACATCAGAAGTGTAACAGTGACTACACTTTAAATTACAACGGGAAGTCACAAGCCATATCGTAAAGTCGGGTTTGATGGGCATTTTAGCCCACCTCACAAAACTAAAATGATACGTGAAGCTTTTAGAATTCGGCAAAAAAGAGAAAAATTTAAAACTCAGTAAAAAACTTTACCTAGAAACTCTTCGGGAGCTTTAAAAGTATGAGTGTGTCTCAGACGGACGCTGAGGTGTTCACTCTTCTTTAGAGGGAATATAGTAGTATTCTCCTATAGACTTTTGATACCTATCAAGCCTAGACCCGTACTTGTTGACTCTAGGTCTACCTGTATCTGGGTCTCTTCTAAAAGTCACTTCTAGCTGAGATAGAAAACTGTTCATTCCATCTCTTAGAGACATAGGTGTGGATGCGAACCCCTCTACGCCAGGCTTACCTGTGAATACTATAAGCTTGTCAGCTACGAAGTCTGCTACAGATAGATCGTGTTCTACTATGAACGCTGCTTTCCTAAGGTTCTCCACGATCCTTCTTACAACTTTAGTCATCGTAAACCGTTCCTCGACGTCCAGATAAGCGCTAGGCTCATCTAGAAGATATAGATCCGCATCTCTAGAGAGACATAGGGCTACTGCGACTTTTTGAAGTTCACCACCACTTAAATTTGATAAATCTCTTTCAAATAGCTTGTAAATCCCCATGGGTTGGAGAAGCTCCTCGTCTAGAAAGCTCGATCCAAACCTATCCCCTAAAACTTTTCTAAAGAGTTGTTCAACAGTACCACTGTAGTTTTCAGCCGATAGATATTGAGGTTTATAGCTTATCTTCAGATGTTCTGGCTGTGAACTACCCTTATCCGGTTTAAGTATGCCCGCTAGTATTTTGATAAACGTCGTCTTACCTATACCGTTTGGACCGAGTATTCCCACAACTTCTCCAAAGTGAACTTCACCAGGTTCAACTTTTAAAGTAAATTCTTCAAGGTTTTTAATCAAACTACTCCATTTGACCATTATGGGTGCATCTGAAACATATCCATCTATTGGAGGCTTAACGTGGAATTTTATCTCACTCCCTCTAAACCGTATATTTTCATCTGGAATATAACCCTTGAGAAATATATTTATTCCATCTCTGACGGAATGGGGATGAGAAACCACGCCGTAAACGCCAGGCTCACCATATATGACGCAAACTTGATCTGAAAGATAGTCTAAAACCGCTAAATCGTGTTCACTCACTATCACCGTCTTACCGGATTCGCACAGCCTTCTTATGAGCCTAGCTACGGAAAGTCTCTGCTTCACATCAAGGTAACTTGAAGGCTCGTCAAATATGTATACATCTACGTCCTTAAGACAACAAGCGGCTATAGCTACCCTCTGAAGTTCACCACCGCTTAAAACGGACAACTCCCTATCTAAGACTTCATTAAGCTCGAGTTCGTCGCATATAGACTTCATACGTCCTCCCTCATCCACTCTGGATAGAAGGTCTCCCACAATACCTTTATGAGCCATAGGTATTTTATCGACGTACTGAGGCTTATACGCAACTTTGAGGGAGCCCGACTTTAAACCTTTAAAGTATTCTTGAAGTGGAGAACCTCCATAATAGCTTATTATTTCATCCCAGTCAGGCGGGTCATTAAACCTACCTAAGTTAGGTTTTATAACACCAGCTAATATCATCAGGGAGGTGGATTTGCCTACACCATTTTTACCTACGAGCCCTGTAACTCTACCGGTTAGTGGTGTTGGAAGCCTATAAAGCTTAAAAGCATTCACACCAAACCTATGTGAACAATCTTCTTCTAATTCCTCGGGAAGATTTACTATGGATAATGCTTTGAAAGGACACTTCCTAACGCATAAACCGCATCCTACACACAGCTTCTCATTCACAATAGGATAGCCGCTTTCAGATATTTTAATAGCGTCCAATTCATTCCGTACAGGGGGGCAGAATCTCATACAGACTAAACCACAATCCTTAGGTTTACATTTATCTCTATCTAGGACTGCTACTCTAACCATTAAATCACCTTGAGGGCCCGTAGGTAGTCTATTTTAAAGTTGAGAATTAAGCCTTTCATAAAATCTTGATAAAAATAGGGGAGCGTTAAATTTGAGGAGCTACCATTCCTCTTCCTCTTCTTCCCACTCTTCCTCTGGTTCTTCTTCCTCCCACTCCCACTCTTCCTCTTCCTCCCACTCCTCTTCTGGCTCCTCTTCCTCTTCTCCCCATTCCTCCTCTTCCGGTTCTTCCTCCGACTCCTCTTCTTCCCACTTCAAACGTTTCTTGGTCAAGAACATTCACACTCCTTCTTTCTTCAAGAAGCTTGGAATGTGATAAAGACTTATTTAAACTTAATTGTTTAGGAAGACCTTAAACTGCATAAATTCCACTAGAAAGTTTATGAAAAATGTGAAAAGTGTATGGGTAGTTTTAAGCTAGAGTTCTATCTTAAGATCTTCGGAAGTTAAAGCGACAGACTGCCTCTTTTCAGTACGCTCAATCATGCCATCTCTAATCCAAGCAATACGGTCTGAAACGTCTATCATTTTTAAGTCGTGGGTAGCACATATGACCGTAGTATTCCTCTCAACTTTAAGCCTATATAGTAGGTTGACGATTGCAAAACCTGTGTTTAAATCCAGGTTTCCAGTAGGTTCATCGGCCAGAACGATTGAAGGATCGTTCGCCAATGCTCTAGCAATTGCGACTCTCTGTTGCTGCCCACCCGATAGTTCAGTAGGTCTATGGTAGAGCCTATCTCCAAGACCAACAGTCTTCAAAAGTTCTTCAGCCTTCTTAACCCTCTCATCTCTCCTCTTACCAGTGAAAACCATAGGTAGGGCTACGTTATCCAACGCCGTTAGCACGGGTATCAGGTTGAACGTCTGAAAGATGTAGCCGATCTTATGAGCTCTAAGCCAAGCCTTCTCCTTCCTACTCATCTTAGCTATTTCTATTCCATCGATTAATACGGATCCTCCTGAAGGGTCATCGAGCCCACCTATCATGTTGAAAAGTGTAGTTTTTCCACTTCCAGATGGACCCATTACTGACAGATATTCACCTCTCTCAACCGTTAGATCTATTCCTCTTAGAGCGTGAATAACTTCACCTCTAAGAATATACTGCTTTTTAAGCCCCTTAGTTTCGACGACTATCGACATGAACTACCACAAATTAAGAAGATTGATTATTAACTTAAATTTTTCTATTACTACTTTATATAGAAATCTAGGAGGAAGACTGAATAATGAACGGCTTTCTCAGAATCCTTACGGAGGACTTAAGACCGCTTCTCAAAAAGCCCGTCGGCATCTTAATCCGAGGAGGAGTCGATGAAACCGTGCATGAGCTTATAAAATTCATTAAATCAAAGGGAGGGGTTAAGCTTATAGTCGTTGGAGACGTTGTTTCAAAAACCATTACAACAATGGGTTTAAAAGCAGACTTGTATATAACGGATTCAAGAAGCTTAAGGATGCCGGTGGAAGAGCCTAAACTAACAAGCATTACTGAGGTGGTGTATAGAGTTCGTAATCCACCCGGACATATTTCGTCTGAAGCTGAAGAGGCTGTTAAAATTGCTTTATCCAGCGGATGCCTGTCTTGGATAAAAGTCGAAGGAGAAGAGGATCTATTAACCCTGGTAGCTATAGCAGAGGCTCCTTTAAACTCTATAGTACTATACGGTCAACCGAATGAAGGAGTAGTCGTAGTTCAAGTTGATGAAAAGATTAAACAGTGGATTAAAAGCATCATAGATAGAATGCCTATCATTCAAACTTAAACTTCTTCCAATCCACCGCTTTACTTGAACGTTTTTCCAAGCGATATGACCATAAGCTTTAGATCTGAAATATACGGTTGCGAATCAATAAAACATATGTAAGGCTATTCTGATAAGAAAGTTGGGGGGATTGTGGATAATTTTTCACCTGAATCTTCTAGAGATACGTATCCTCAGAAACTAATGGACGCTGCTAAAGAAGCAGCTAGATTCATAGAGGAAAAGTCTTCAGAAGGAGTCTCCGTTATTCTATGCCACATAGATTGTGATGGATTAGCCTCTGGCGCCATAATGGGCAAGGCTTTAATGAGGATGGGGGTAACTTTTCAGATTAGAGCTATTAAACAGTTTGAAGAAGCCACATTAAGGGAGTGTCTGGCAAATGCCAGTGTAGTAGTTTTAACGGACATGGGATCTGGAAATTTAGATGTGATTTCAAATATAGATGGAAGTGAACGCGTAGTCATACTCGACCACCACCAGCCTACGTCAGAGTATGTTGAAAAGTTTAAAGGAGTTCACGTTAACCCGCACTTCTTCGGATTAAATGGTGCTAGCGATGTAAGCAGTTCAGGAGTAGCCTACATAACGGCTAAATCATTGAATCCGTTAAACGTAGACCTATCTCCCTTAGCAGTTGCAGGAGCTATTGGAGATATGCAGAATAAAAACGAAGAGAGAAGACTCCTAGGAGTTAACGAGGCGATAGTTGATGATGCTGTTAAGTCTGGGTTGTTGAAAATTGAAAGAGGGCTTATGCTATCTGGTAGAGAGACAAAACGTCTACATGAAGCGTTAGCATCAACGTTAACACCCTTTATACCAGGTATATCTGGAGAAGAGGATAAAGCCTTAGCCTTTTTAACGAGCATAGGTATACCAGTTAAGACTGGACATTTCTGGAGAACCCCTGCAGATTTAACTAAGGATGAAGAGGCGAAGTTACTGGACAATTTAACTGCCTATATGGCTTCTAAAGGTATTGCTCAAGAAGAAATCATGCAACTCGTTGGAGACAACTACATACTCATCAATGAGCAAAGATTTACACCATTACGTGAGTGTAGGGAATATTCTGCACTTTTAAATGCATGCGGTAGGTTAGGTAAACATGGGCTTGGAATAGCAATCGCAATGGGTGATAGAAGTAGGAGCTCATTGGACGAAGCGTATGCTACACTTGACGCGTATAGGAAAAACTTAGCCATGCTCATAGAGGGTGTTATTCAAAATCCATCTAGGCTTATAAATGCTGATGAGTTAGTCATAATCAACGGTTCAGGTTTGATTCCTGAAGCTCTCTTAAGTACAGTAGCAAGTATACTTTCATCCAACTACATGAAGCCTTTAATAGCTTTCACAGATACACCCGATGGAATGGTTAAAGTATCTGCAAGGGCGCCTAAAACTCTTACAAACGCTGGCGTTAACATGGCCCATATAATAGCTGAAGCAGCCAAATCTGTTGGTGGAACGGGAGGGGGGCACGACGTGGCCGCTGGAGCATTAATACCGATTGAAAGGAGAAGCGATTTCTTAAAACTTATTGCTAATCTTTTGGGAAAGCGACAGACGTAAGCCATTGCCCTGAAAGGGCTATGCAATTTTCCGCTCACAATGTTGAGATGAATCATTAAAGGCTTCTAAAAACGGTGTTCCACCAGTACCAGTTAAACCTTTTATGAAGGAGTCTCTACTTTAATGTTTAGGTATCCCATATTGGATGAAGTTGAACTAAAAATCCACTTAGAAGATCATTTTAAAGCAACGGTTTTCCTGAAGGCTTTAGAGCCAGATAATAAAGTTTTACCCGTAGGGCTCAAGATTAGAAGTGAGTTATCAAATTCAACGATAATCATAAGGATTGAATCTAACGTTAAAATAGAAACTCTTCTCAACACGCTAGACGACTTATTAACATGTTTTTCGACTGCGGAAAAATGTCTCAGAGCTATTGAAGCTAAGGGTTAGAATGATTAACATCTTCATCAACTCAGACGGCGATTTACCAGACTTCATAAATCCGCCGTGAGGCATTCTATCCCACGGTTATTCTGTAGACCGTCATCGGTAAATGAATAGGTATCTGAGGGAAACGTTTAATTAAGAGATATTTCTTTGGAAAGCTGAAAACTATGTCAAAGATGCGGCGAGCTAAAGATAAGTGGAAAACCAAAATATGGTATAGAGTCTATTCACCCAAATACTTTGGCGAAGTTGAACTACCACCCATACCGGTTACAGAGGGACAAAGCCCAGTGGGTAGGACTGTAGAGGCGACACTCTTTGATTTAACTCAAGATCCGGCTCATCAAACAATTATAATGCGCTTTAAAGTGCATGAAACTAAAGAACTTAAAGCTGATACATTCTTCAGTGGACATGAATACGCTAGAGATTTTTTAAGAAGCCTCGTACGTAGAGGTAGTTCTAAGGTGGACGCTATAATAGACGTTAAAACCAAAGATGGGGCACTTTTAAGAGTCTACCCGATAGCTTGCACCGCCCATAGAATAAACTCCTCTCAGAAGAAAACCATAAGAATGCTTATGTTTAAAATAATTGAGGAAAAGGCCAAGAATTTGAATTTCGATCAGTTTGTTCAGGAAATGATTTTAGGTAAAATAGCTTCAGACATATATAATGAGGCTAAACGTATAACTCCATTGAGGCACGTAGGGTTTAAGAAGTCTAAAGTCTTATCCATAGAGGGAGTATTGAAAACAAAAACTCCCGAGGCAGCTAGTTAACAATCACAGACGGCTTTCGCACGGTTTAAAGAAGTACTTGTATAAGTGGTCTGAAATAGCGCAGTATTTTTCAAACAGCTTAGAATATTTGATGCTATTCTCAAGAATAGGGTTAAAAACTCTAGTGAGTTTAACAGCGGAATTACAGGCGTCGCTTAAACCACTATAATAGCCTAGCGCTTTAGCCGCTAAAATAGCTGCACCTAAAGCAGAGCTCTCCTCAGTAGATGTCAAGAATACAGGAGTTTGGAAAACATCCGCTTGGATTTGATTTAGAAGGCTCATTTTAGCCCCGCCTCCACCTACTCTAATCTCCTTTATAGGAAGGACGTATTTCTCAAGGATCTTTTTGATGTGATTTAATGCAAATGCAACCCCCTCTAAAACGGCCCTAGAAATGTCGGATAATTTATGCTTTAAAGTTAAACCGTATAGGACAGCTTTAGCCGTGGAACACCAAAGCGGAGCCCTCTCCCCTAGGAGATAGGGTAGGAATATTAAACCGTTGGCACCTGGTTTGGCTTTAGAAGCTTCAAATTCGACTCGATTAAGGTCTCCGTTGAAAAAGTTTTCTGCAAACCATTCAAAAGATAACCCAGCTGAGTTTATAGCACCACCTATACACCAGAGCCCTTCTGCTAAACTATGGCAGAAAAACCTCGCACTTCGTGATTTATCGAGCACGATGCGGTTAGAGGACACTCTAATCGCTCCACTAGTCCCTATGTTTAGGGCCGCTACACCTTCTTTTAAGACACCTAAACCTATATTCTGAAGCATACCGTCTCCACCCCCACAGATTACGGGAACTTTCTTAGAGAGACCGATCTCCTCTGCAGAACGCTCTTTAATATAGCCGACTATGGATTCTGCTTCAACGACTTCTGGAAGCTTATCAAAGTCTAAGCCAATTGCTTCAAGTATTTCGTGATCCCACTGATTCTTGCGTATATTGAAGAGTGCTGTAGCTGAAGCCAATATATTATCTGTAACGTAAATGTTCAAAAGCTTATATAGTACGTAGTCCTTTATCGATAAAACCTTATGAACTTTATTGAACACTTCGGGATAGTTTCTCCTAAACCAGAGGATTTTAGAAGCGGGCATGATGGGACTGATGTGGCATCCAGTTCTACGGTAGAGTTCATACACACCTATAGCCTTTGAAAGATCCGATGTCTCTGCGATGCTTCTAGAATCCATCCAATTAAGTATGGGGCTTAAACAATCTCCATCCCTGTCAATGAATACCACACTGTACAATTGAGAACTAAAGGTTAAAGCCTCTACTTCACCCTTAATGTTTTTGACGCAAGTCTTAATAGCTTCAACTACTGAACTTAAAACTTCATCAGGCTTCTGCTCAGCCCAACCTTCATTAGGTGTATATACCCTACATCGAACACTACTTTTAAAAACCTGCCTCCCTTCTAAATCAAAGGCCACAGCTTTAACATTGGTCGTACCTATATCTACACTAACTATGTAACCCGTCAAAACTTTTCGAGAGATGTGTATTTTCCAAGGTGGTTTTAAAGTTTTACAATACTGGGCAATTTTTTGGAGAATTCTCTGGGTAGAAATATTTTAAATGCTAATACTATTGAACAAGATTAAGTAAAGAGGGGCTTATTTTGTTCGAAGAATTAGGGCTAGTTGGCAACTCACTTATTCTTCTAGTAGCACTGGTTATCCTCGATAAAGCAAGTGACTGGACGATATTAAACTCTGTTAGGGTTGCGGATATAACTGGTTTCGGAAAAACAACTATGTTTCATACTAGTCGCGTTTTCCACTTCCCTGCCCGAACTTTTCGTTTCAATTTTCGCAACGATGGGTGGAGAAAATATAGGCATAGCTATTGGAAACGTTTTAGGCTCAAACATTGCAAACATCTGCCTTATACTTGGCGTATGCTTCCTAATCGTAACACTGAAAAGCTCAGATATCATAGAACTTGCAGTAATAATGGCGAAGGAGGAAATAGGAACACTCTACTCTGGACTTTTTTGGGCCTCTATCATTCCGTTAGCGCTTCTTTACATTGGATATGCCAGTAGAATTATCGGTATAATTCTCCTATCGATTTTTATGTTCTACGTATACCGGCTTTCAAAAACGAAAAACATTAGGGATGAGGGAGCTTTAGGAGATGAACGTCGAAGACTCCCAGATACGTGCTCTTTACAATTTTAGGAGCCGTTTTGGTGGTTGTAAGTTCATATTTCATTGTAGACTCTGCTTCTAACATTGCTAAAGACCTAGGAGTCCCGAAGGTTGTTATAGGCGCTACGATAGTCGCCTTTGGAACAAGCTTGCCAGAACTAATGACAAGTATAAGTGCTACTCAGAAAGGGCATATAGACTTGACTTTGGGCAACATCGTTGGAAGTTGCTTCGTAAACATAACATGTATTTTAGGCGTTGCATTAGTACCTACAAGGTTAAGTGTCAACATGGCTGCATTTTCAAATTTGGTAACGTTTTCACTTATAGTAAACCTCCTACTTTGGTATTTCCTATCTAGTGAAAGAGTGGGCTGGAGGGAGGGAGTGATGTTGCTTTTCCTGTAGTTAGTGTTTCTTGTAGTCAATTTTGGAGGTTACAGGATCTAGGAAACACTTTAAGTTTCCAATCGAAAATGTAAGTTTATGAAAATTTATCCTCTTATCACCGTTAATCCTCTAAGCTGATTATTAAGTCTAAGTTTAACCGTTTAATCGTCTCAGACTTCGGTATACCATTTTCATCCCATCCCCGTAGGATGTAGTACTCGTTTAACATTTTATCTAATTCGACTATTGAGCCTTTAGCAGGCCCCTCTGGCATAGCTTCTTCTAAAAGCCTACGTGGTAAACAGTCGTCTCTCCGTCTAACGCCTTCCCTTACATTGAACAGACGCGTTAAATTGTATACTCTCTCACCAATAGTTCTCAACGTATCTGCTTCATTAAGCGGGAGGCCAGTGGCCGTAGCTAACATTTCACCTATTTCTCTAAACGATAAGGCAAATGATGCGAAGAAGCATATGCCTGTAGAATCTATTAGTGCCTTTTCATTCTGGTAATCTACCACAAGCTTCGCTTTCCCATCCGCTTTAACCGGGTCTACAGCTCCACCATATGCTAAAAGTTCTTTGTCAGCCGTATATGCTCTCAGATGACATGCACCTCTATCTGAAGTAGCGTATCCTAAACCCATACCTTTAGAGGCTCTAGGCTCATAACCTGGCATTTCTAAACCTTTAACATGCATAGCTATATCTTCGCAACCATATTTAACGCTCAGCTTCTTAACACCAAGTCTAAGTTCTTTTCCAACACCATCGCCCTTGCATATCTTCTCCACAAGCCTCAATAAAGCTTCACTACTACCCCACTTAGCATTGACTCCATCTAGGTCTTCGCTCTTGAGAATCTTTCTCTCGTAAAGCTCCATGACGAAGCTGACTATAACACCCGTACTTATCGTATCTACGCCATATGCATCGCATAGCCAGTTAGCGTAAACTATCGCCTCTTTATCTGAAACCCCACATAATGGTCCCAACGCCCATAACGTCTCATAATCCGGACCGTCAACTACATGAGCTAGTGTAAATGTCAGTTTACTGCAAGCTATCGGACATCCGAAACAAGCTCTATCCTTCTTCCAAAGTTCCCTACGCCACTCATAACCGGATATCTTCCAAGTATCTTGGAAGACCCCTGTTTTAAAGTTTTTAGTCGGTAGTGCACCAGCTTCGTTTATAGTCTCGATTATGTTGACTGTACCATAGGTGGGTAAACTTCTGGCTGTAACCTCATGCATTCTAATTCTCCTATGAGCTCTCCAACATGCTTTCTTAAAGCCATCTGGATCGTAAACGGTTATAGGCTTCTCCCCCCTAACAGCTATACTCTTGAGATTTTTAGAGCCCATGACTGCTCCGGCTCCCCCTCTCCCAGCGCAACGTTGATCTGTGAATATTCCAGCTATCGGTACTAATTCTTCACCAGCTGGACCTATTGTTAAAACTCTAAATTCTTCACCAAGCCTATCTTTCACCTTCTTTTCAGCCTCCATGGTTTTTAAACCCATCAGCCAGTTAGCATCTTCAACGTACACGTCCCCATCATCTATAACGATCATCGATAACTGGCTAGCTTTTCCAGTAATCATAACGGCGTCAAAACCAGCTTTCTTAAGCTCAACTCCGAAGAAGCCTCCACAGTTA
Organism: uncultured Candidatus Bathyarchaeia archaeon; assembly: GCA_964463005.1. Classification (GTDB taxonomy): domain Archaea; phylum Thermoproteota; class CALKCG01; order B24; family B24; genus DTBU01. The sequence continues at coordinate 70,954 of CAYWZZ010000002.1, forward strand.
GAGTCTAAGAATAGACCAGTATGAGGGCTCTTGGTTACGATACTGAAGCGGCAACTTGAAGGAGCCAATGTTCCAGTTAAAGGTCCAGTTGCCAGTATTAGAGGATTTTCAGGACTTAGAGGATCTACACCTCTACGTGTAGAATTGTACAGTAGGAGAGACCCCAACCCCTTCCCTCCTAGAACCATTAAGGCATCTTTTTGAGATAACACAGCCTTTTCCACTCTTCCAGACGAAAGATCTAGTTTAGCTATAGCTCCTGCATACCCTCTACCTGAAAGGCTCAAATTCACCAACCCCCTTCTACTCTTAAAGCATTTCTAGAACACCATTTCACACACTCTGGCAGACCATCACAGAGGTCGCATAGGAGAAGTCTTCCATTTATAAGCTTTAAGACTTTTACTGGACAAGAGTCAACGCAAACGCCGCAACCTTGACATAGCTCTGGTGAAACTTCCACAGCTCCTGTTCTACTATTCACTCTAAGCGCCCCATTTGGACAGGCGTTCACACAAGAATAACATAGATTACAAACATATGGGATGAAGGCTTTTCCATCTTCAGAAACTTTAACCCTCAATCTTGCTAATGAAGAGTTGAAAACCTTCTCATGAGAGAAACTGCATGCGAGCTCGCATATACGGCAACCACTACATCTCTCAACGTCGACTAGTATCCTAACAGGAGGTTTGATTCTCTCTCTAAGAATGTCTGTTACTGTTTCCTTTCCATGAATTATCCTCCTCATAAGTCTAACGGCTTCATCTGGATTCGGATCTTGAACTACATTCCTACCGAAGACCACCCCAACTGCACCAACATCTAAAACTTCAGATATAACCTCTAGAGAGTCCCTTATACTTAACGCCTTATAACCTCCTAAAACTAAAACTGGAACACCTGAGGATGCTTCAACAACCTCCTTAAACGAATATGGATCACCTGTATACGGAACCTTCAACGCATCAGCTCCAAGCTCTACGGCCTTTTCAACAGCCTTCCTAACCATGTCGACGTAATTCGCCTTAGTAACCCTAGGACCCATGGGGAGCGGCTCTATGATCAAAGGCATGCTCCAAGTTTTACATTCGCTTGAAAACTCTTCAACCATCGCTATGTGATCATTCTCCCCCTCAAAACCTAGGAAAAGATATGTTACCACACCTGAAGCCCCAACCTTAACAGCCTCCTTAACCGTAGCAACCTTGTTGAACTGTATGCTTCTAGCTGGTAACGTATACGTTTTATCTCTAAACGCATTGGTCCAGTCTACTCTGACGAGCATAGCTGGAGCGCCTTTACCTGTGAATAAGTGACTGAGCTTTCTAGCCTGACCTAGGCTTACTAGAATAGCGTCTGGTCCACCTGCTATGACCTTTCTAAGTGTCGCTTCTAAGTCTACAACACCCTTTATAGGTCCAAGCATTAAACCGTGATCCGCCGCTACGACTAAGCTTCTACCATCAGATGGATCTATAATCTTACTTAATCTGACAAGTTTGCCAAAGCTCAATTCAATCGAGCCTCCCATGAACTATCGACAACACATCTGTCAGGAGATCGACTGGATTTCCGATGTTAAGAGATCTGCCTAAGACTATACCGTTTAATCCAATGTCAAGAACGCTTAGTAAAATATCTGAAAGGTTCTGTTGCATCTTTTCAATTACGAGCTTGGAAGATGGATCCATGAGAAGCGTATAGGTCTTAACAGACTCTATGACGTTTTTCAAATCCTCGATGTTCTTAAGAGGCGGTACAGCTACTATGGAGGCACCTACTTCAACAGCCATTCTAGCAGCTAAGCCAACACTTTCACTATAATTTTCACTACTTACCCTTTCACCGAAGGGCACGGCTTCAACTATGAACGGCAATTCATAATCGTAGCAAACGTCGGAAAGTATTGCTATAAGCTTCACGCTGTTAGAATCTATACGTTCATCTTCATGGCCTATCGTAAGGGTGGAAATGACCGCTGAAAAATCCATTCGTAAAGCTTCAACAACAAGTTCTTCAATGTTAGCCTTAGGGTTTGAAGACTGTAAAACTTCAGAGTTGACTCTCAAAATGTAGGATGGTGATCTTCTACCTAGAAACACATGCTTATTTTTAATTATAGACTCCGCATCCGCTACAATTAAACCGTCAAGTCTCTTAATGATACCAGTATCTGTTGCAATAATCTTCTGGAAGGCAAAGTCATCACTACAATCGACTAAAACACACCTTAAATCCGTTGGATTCAAGATCCGCCCTATACGGATAGTAAACGTCATATTCTAGTTTAATAATTTTGAGTTGGTCTATTTAAAGCTCTTTCATGACAATCCCTCAATAATAACGCCGCCGACGATTGTAGCTTCAACTTTAACGTTGAAGCACCCCGGCGCACCTTCAACCCTCAGCACTGTCAGATCCGCCTTCATTCCTTTTTCAATAACTCCTCTATCTGTCAACCCCTCCAATTTCGCTTGATTAGATGATGTCAACATTGAGACTAATCTAATGGACTCGTCTAGGCTTCTAGAATCGACATCTATCATAAAACCAGAGTGGTTAACTGTGAACATGTTTAAGAGGTTTTGAAAAGCCCTATCCATAGTTAGCAAACTTGAGCATAGCGTATTTGGAGGCGCTGGCTTCACCTCTTCACCATCGAAGTACCCCTTTACCACTAGAACGTCTTCAACGGGATGTTTGCAACATATCGTTGAAAATATTCTAAATTCCCCGACTGGAACTTCCCTTTTAATCGGAAATGCAGAGTCCGTTATAGCTATGACTTCATGAGGTCTATTTTTACGAATTCTCCTCTCAATTATATCCGAGACGTAGCGGAAGTCTACATGATACCCGTCTACGATTATCTCCACGTATAATGGTAGAGTTAACGCCGCTTCATACGTACCTCCACCGTCGAAGGGCTTGAAAGACTGGCCCATAGCTCCATTGGTTATGTGGACTATAAACTTTAACCCCAAGTTGAAGGCCTCTTCCACCTTTTTAGCTGAGGCTTTTGTATGTCCACATCCAACTATAACACCTTTAGATACTGCATACTTTATAAGATCAACCCCAAAATCTGGGACTATATTGACAAACTTAACAACACCAGTCTCCAACATGGAATCAAGCATGTGTTTCGCTCTGGGAGAATTAGGAGGAATTATGTAATCTTTGGGTTGAGCACCTGCACATTCAACGTTTATGAAAGTACCCTCTACATAAGCACCTTCAAATCTAGCACCTTCAACACCGTTCTCGTAAGATTCCATGTAGGTTTTACACGTTTTCAAATACGTTAAGAGGTCTTCAAACGGCATGGCTACGGTGGCTAAATGAAAAGCCGTAACCCCTTGACCTGCTAAAGCCTTCGAAACCCTACTTATTCTATCAGGGTTTGTCAGAAATTTAGTTAAACCGATGATATCGTGCGTATGTTGTTCTCTAAAACCTGGAACAACATAACAGCCGTCGCAATCAAAAACCTCCCCTTTAGATCTAACAGAGACACCTATATTACTGATATAGCCGTTCTCAACGACCAAGTTCCCCTTTAAAACACCTCTAGGTGTAACTATCAAACCGTTTTTAAGAGTTAGACTCATGGCGATTATCATAATTCATTAAAACTCTTAGAGTTTTAATCTTACTATCAAGTAAACTGGTCGGTTAGAGAATGCTAATATCTTCTCTCAACTATGAACTCCGTCAAAGCCTCTAGAAGGTCTCTAGCTTCTGTTTTAGGAAGCAATGTTAAAGCCTTTTTCGCCTTTGAAGAGTATTGATGGGCGAGTTTTTTGACGTACTCCACAGCTCCCGAAGACTCTATGAGCTCTATGGCTTCTAATATATGCTCCTTAGAAGCAGACCTATTACCTAAAATCTCCATAAGTCTGCGTCTTCCACGGTCGTCAAGTCTATTTAAGGCTTCGAGTACAACTATGGTCTTCTTCCCCTCCCTTATATCACTTCCAACAGGTTTACCCAGCTCTTCTTCAACGCCAGAAACCCCGAGTATGTCATCCACCATTTGAAAAGCGATACCAGAGTAAAATCCGTAGTTTTTCAAAGCTTCGATCTTATTTGGAGACGCTTCAGCTATAAGCCCACCTATCTCTGCAGAAACCATATACAACCTAGCCGTCTTAAGGCCGATCATCTTCATGTAATCTTCCACAGTCACGCTACGTACTGGCTTTTCAGCTAAAGCCATATCCATGGTTTGTCCTGCGCATATATCTATTAGAGCCTCAGAGAATCTTTCAATGACGCTCACTATGACAGATTCTTTAACGCCCTCGGACTTCAGGTTTTTAGATAAAACTTTGAAGACTAATGCAAAAAGCATATCGCCTGATATTATGGCTTGAGGAGTACCCCAGAGAACATGAACTGTTGGAACACCCCTCCTAGTTTCATCACGGTCAATGATATCATCGTGGATCAACGTAAACGTATGTAGAATTTCAACCGCCACAGCAACGGGATACGGTTTGAAGCCAGTTCCACCACACGCTTCATAAGACTTCACAAGCATAAATGGTCTAAGCCGCTTACCGCCAGCTTTTAAAAGGTGGTAGCTGGATTCACGTAGAACATTGGGAATATCAAGCTCTTTCATAATTCTAGATAATTCGCTGGAAATGTTCTCCGAAATTTTAGATATTTCACCCATGAGATTTACCATTACTCACACCCTAACCTTCAACTTTCTAAATGTGGCCCACTCTCTGACAAAACCAGTTAGAATATACGGTTTCCTTTTAAGATCTTCTATTCTCTCAGAGCCTGTTAAAACCATAGCCAACTTTAATTCTCCACATATCTTTTTTAAGAGTTTTAATACGCTTTCCCAACTTTCCATAGCAGGTTTGAGTAGAGGCAGTGCTAAACCAGCTAAATCCGCTCCTAAAACTAGAGCTTTAGCAACATCTAAACCGCTTCGAATACCTCCAGATGCCACTAATGGAATGTCTACAGCAGTCCTCACCTCAAGTATGGAAATGGCCGTGGGTATCCCCCAATCCCAGAAAGTCTTAGAGAGCTCAGCCCTCTCCCAATCACCAGCTTCCATACTTCTATAGTATTCTACGCCAGCCCAGCTTGTTCCACCCGCTCCAGACGCTTCAAGCGCATCGACTCCTGCGGATGCTAAAAGTTCAGCGTCTTCTCTACATATGCCGGATCCAACTTCCTTAACTATTATTGGAAATTCAACTCTCGACTTCAACTCCCTGAGCTTATTTAGAACGCCTCTGAATATACGCGTCCCATCGTGTTGGAGGAATTCATGGAGGGGGTTTAAATGGATGGTTAAAGCATCTGCTTCAACCATTTCGACGAGCTTCTTCAATTCACCATATGGATAGGTTAAAAGCTCTTGAAAACCTATGTTAGCTGAAATGAATATGTGCTTCGCATTCTCCCTTGCAATTTTAAAGGAGTACGTGCAACTGGGGTTTTCAAGACACGCTCTACCACTTCCAAGACACATACCTATACCAAGTTCCTCAGCGGCTTTAGCTAGATTTGCGTTTATCTTAGCCGCTTCAGCCATTCCACCAGTCATAGCGGAAATGATCATCGGAGCTTTAAACCTAAACCCTAGAAACTCAACAGAGAGGTCTAGTTTTTCAAACTCAACCTCTGGGAGGCATCTGTGGATTAAATGTACGTTTTCAAAACCCGTTGTGATGTTTTTGACTTCAACCATCTTTTCAGAGCATATCCGTACATGGTCGCTCTTCCTTTTACTAGTAGAATCCATTATCGAACACCTTTTATCAACGTGCCTCTAACCTTTTCACCCTTAAGAGCCTTAAAAAGCCTACCGGGTTTCAATCCATTGATTATATGGACGTCTATACCCATACTCGCTATCTTACAGGCCTGTTCGAGTTTAAAGCGCATTCCTCCAGTAGCATTAGACGATTTGAAACTTAATCTATTTAAGAGAGAATTTACTTCAGCGACGGAGGTCTCATCTATAAGTTCAACATTGGAATTGTACTTAGGATCTGCTGGGTACAACCCATCAACGTCAATCGTGAATATGACTTTTAAAGGTTTAATTTTACGTGAGAGTTCGAACATCAATAGATCGCCAGATACTATCGAAAAACCTTTATCGAGATCAAATGCAACATCTCCAAAAGTTACAGGCGTTAAATTCATGTTTAAAGCGTTTATAAAAGGCTCATAGAATATTTTCTTTAAAATACCGGATGTTAAGATTGCAAAGGCTAGAGGGGGGAACGGGACAGCCTTCAATCCCTTACGCTCTAACGCTTTTAGAACTTCTTCGTTTAGTTTAAGCATAGCTCTATGCGTGGCAATGAAGCCTCCAATCTGCTCTTCCAAACCCATAAATCTCTCATTAAGCTTATACTTTAAAGCTAAGGGATGGCCAAAAGACCCCCCTCCATGCACTATTACGATCTTCTTCAAGTTGGAAGCTGAAACTTCAGCCGCAAGCCTATTTAGGGCTCTACGGTTGACACTCATAGGCTTATTTTTAATCGTTATAACGCTACCGCCGAGTTTAATTATAGCCTCAGCTCTCATATGTTACACCAGTTCTAGATATTGGAGCAATTATAGGTTCTCCTCCAGCTTGCCTTATGGCTTCTACGATCGATTTTAAACGTTCCCTAGGTGCTAGAGCTATGATGCAACCCCCTCCACCGCCTCCGGTTAATTTAGCTCCTAAAGCCCCAGCTTCTCTAGACGCATATACGAGTTTATTGATCTTGAAATTTGAAACGCCTATGGCTTCAAGTAAACCGTGGTTTACATTCATGAGTAAACCCAGTTCTTCAAGGTCTCCCTTTTCAAGTGCTTCCAAGGCTCTTGAAACTATGGATGAGCACGTTTTTCTAAGACCATCCATAATATCTCTCCTCTTCTCGGCGAAGACTCTGACCTTTTCAACCATAGCTCCGGTAGACCTACTTTCTCCAGTATTTCCTATTATGAGTGTAAATTCTCCTCCCAACTTCACTGGTTTAATTCCTACTCCACGCTGGTATAGTACAGCTCCGCCATTGACGGATACGGCTGGGTCTATGCCCGAAGGATTTACGTGAACCGTTTTCTCGCATTCTAAAGCCATTTTGAAAAGCTCATCTCTGGACAATTCAACTCCAAATAAACCCGTTATTGCTGCTATGACGGCTAAAGCCGTGGCTGCCGAGGAACCTAAGCCGACAGACACTGGCAAGTTGGACTCTATTTTCACACGTATGTTTCTATCCTTTGAGTTTACAGCCTTTAAGGCAACGTCTATGGCTTTATCGATTAGAGCCGTTCTAGAGCCTTCGATAAATGTAGATTGAGACCTGTAAGCGGTTACTTTAACTCTGAGGTTCAGTGCTACAGCTATCGCTGGCTCACCGTAAACTACAAAGTGCTCTCCGAAAAGTATGACTTTACCCGGCGCTGAAGCGCTACAGAAAGTCTTCATTTCAAACACGCTCAAAAACTATGGAAGCGTAGCCTACGACAGCGGAGTAATCTCCAGTCACGTCTCCACTCGTCCTATGACTTAGGAGCACCGCTTTGAACCGCCCAAGCCTTTTTAACGCTACTATCATCGTGGCTACTGGTCCAGGTCCACACATGCTAACGCCTTCATCTACGGCTTTAAATAAAGCCTCTTCATCCATTTTAAGGATAGCGTCTATAACGCGTCTATCTTTCTTAAGCGTTCTTTCATGAGATTCATAGTGGTTTAAATCTGTAGAGGCTATCATGACTGCATCTACGTCTTTTAGAACTGTTGCCAAAGCTTCTCCAAGTTCCCTAGAGGTCTCCAAATCTTGCATAAGCATGCATATAGGTACTATCCTATGGGAGCCGTAGAGGTATTGAAGGAATGGAATCTGTACTTCTATGGAGTGTTCGTAAATATGGCTCCTCTCGTCAATATCAACTAATTTTGAAACATCAATTAGTTTCCTACATATCTGAGAGTCTACTTCAACGTCTCCAAGCGGCGTCCTCCAGACCCCTTCAACTGGATACGTGGAAATACCGCTTCCCAATCCCGTGTGGTTCGGACCCAATATTATAAATACACTTGGTGTACCGTCTTCAGCCAGCTTACAATAACCGTGCGCCGCCACGGGCCCTGAGTACATATACCCTGCGTGAGGTGATACTAAGCCACATATCTTTCTAACGCCTTCGCCAGCGGGTTTAACCTTAGGTATGTATCCAGGTCCCAGTCTATGTCTAAAGCACTCTTCTATCTGTTTGATGAGCCCTTCTCGGCTTCCACTATAGAATGCTCCAGCTTGAGCTGGATATCTAACTTTGAAAGCCCATCACCTCTAATAGTATAGAGCATGGGGTGGGGTATTTATATTCTCCCTAGAAGACTCTAAATACTTCTTATTATCCTTTAAAAATTATGGTGTATCGTTTGAATTCTATAGGCCGTAGCCTTCAGATGACCGTTTTCGGTGAAAGTCACGGTGAGGTTGTAGGTGTCATTTTAGATGGATGCCCAGCTGGACTGCCTCTAAGCTCCGAGGATATTCAAAGAGAGGTTGATAAGAGGAGGCCTGGCGGTGATTTATCCACAACCAGAGTAGAAGTAGATAAGGTTGAACTTAAATCTGGAGTTTTCCGTGGATATACAACTGGCGCGCCGATATGCATGGTTATAAGAAATTTAGACGTAGATTCAGCGGTCTATGAAGAGTTTAGATTCAAACCTAGACCTGGCCACGCTGACTATACGGCCTACGTGAGATACGGTGGATTTAACGACTATAGAGGTGGGGGGATGTTTTCAGGACGTATGACTGCGGCTTATGTTATGGCTGGAGCCGTAGCTAAGAAGCTACTCTCGACAATAGGTGTTGAAGTTTACGCTCATACTGTTCAAATAGGACGTGTTAAATTCGAAGGCGAAGTGAGCTTGGAAAAGCTTAGAACGAGGGTTTATGCTAGCCGTGTCAGATGTATAGATGAGAAGGTTTCCGAGGAAATGGAGCGCGTTATAATGGAGGCTGTGGCTAAATCGGATAGCGTTGGAGGGGTTGTCGAAGGTTTAGCATTCAACGTTCCCGCTGGTCTAGGAGACCCACTATTTGGAAGCCTCGATGGAGATATCGCCCATTTAATGTTCAATATTCCTGCAGTTAAAGCTGTGGAGTTTGGGGTTGGCGTTAAAGCGGCATACATGATGGGATCTGAATTTAACGACCAGTACATTTATAGAAACGGTAAAGTGGAGACTTTGACTAATAATTCAGGTGGTATTTTGGGAGGATTGTCTAACGGTATGCCCATAGTGGTTAGAGTAACCTTTAAACCAACTCCCTCAATAGCTAAGAGGCAGAAGACTGTCGACCTTCTTAAAAGGGAGGATACCTTCATAGAGATTAAGGGTAGATATGACCCCTGTGTGGTTCCGCGGGCAGTACCAGTTGTCGAAGCTTGCTTAGCATTTGTAATAGCAGACCACTGTTTAACGTTGGGATTGATACCAAAAGTTTTTGAGAACGCTTAGGAAGAGAAAGAATGTACTAACCACAGTCTGGTTAAAGGTGAATATCTCATTGGAAATAGAAGAGTTGAGGAAACGTATAGATCAAGTGGATTTAGAATTGCTTAAACTCCTCAAAGAGAGGACTAAATTAGCCAGTGAAATTCTAGAAGTTAAGAAGAAGCTGGGTCTACCGTTTAAAGACGTTAAACGTGAGAAGGAGATACTTGAGAGGGTAAAAGCTAAAGCTATTGAACTTTCCCTAGACCCCACTCTTACAGAAGATATTTTTAAAAGAATAATAGGCTTATCTATGTCGTTTTACCGTGACATTAGCATAGCATACTTGGGACCAAAAGGTTCGTTTACGGAGGCCGCCGCTATGAAGTTTCTAAACGAGGCAAATGTACGGTACGTACCAAAACCAACTATACGTGAAGTCTTTAGAAGCGTTGAATCGGGAGACGTAAATATGGGGGTAGTGCCAATTGAGAATTCCATTGAAGGTTCTGTAAATATCACATTAGACCTTCTCTTAGATACACCTCTGAAAATTTATGGTGAAGTGGAGCTTAGAGTGGACCACTGTCTACTTGTAAGTCCAGGGTCTACTATGGAAGACATACGGGTTATCTTTTCCCATCCACAGGCTATAGCCCAGTGCAGAGCATTTCTAGAAACAGTAATACCTCACGCCGAAATAGTAGAAGTAAATAGTACCTCTAAAGCCGCTGAAATCGTCAGAAACCTAAGGGGGGCTGCAGCCATAGCGTCTGAGCACACAGCATCCATATATGGTTTAGAGGTTTTAGCAAAATCCATACAAGATTACCATGACAATTACACGAGGTTTATAGTTTTAAGCTTGAACGAACACCCACCCACTGGCTTCGATAAAACATCACTCATCTTTTCGGTACCAAATAAACCCGGCGCCTTATATAACGCGTTAGAGCCGTTTGCTTTGAAAAACGTAAATTTAACTAAAATAGAGTCTAGACCTACTAGGGGTAAACCTTGGGATTACGTGTTCTACATGGATATGGAAGGGCATAAGCTTGACAGTAACGTTAAGGAGGCCATAAGCGAGCTTGAAGCAAGGGCAAGTTTTCTAAAGGTTTTAGGGAGTTATCCGATGGCAAAAAGGAGGTCTTAAATTGCTTAGAATGTTCTTAGAGGGTGTTGAAACCGTTTACGTGGACGATGAGATAGATCCAGATTATGGTTTTACGGAATACCTTAATAAGGTAGATGTCCCAGTGGTATTTAGAAGAGTAAAGGGATATCCAAGTTTAAACGTAGTGGGGAACTTATGTAGCTCTAGAAGGCTGATATCTAAAGCCTTGAAAGTGCCATATGAACGCCTTCAAGAAGCCTGGGCAAATGCTTTAGAGCACCCCAAACCCTACGAATACACGGATCACGCCGAATTCATGGAAAATGTTTACGAAAAGCCGGATATTATGAAATACTTGCCATTTCCAATATTCTATAGGGGTCTTAAACGGCGTTACGCGACTGGAACGATAGTTTTGGCTAGAGACCCTGAAACTGGCAGAATGAATGCATCTTTTCATAGACTTATGCTAATTGAGAAGAATAGGCTGGCCATAAGAATTGTTCCGAGGGATCTTTACAAGTTCTATATCCTCAATCGTGAATCTGGGAGAGATACAAAAGTCGCCGTCATATCTGGCGTCCACCCGGCCATATGCCTGGCCGCCGCCACCTCATACCCAGACTTAAACGAGTTACAGATCGCGGAAGTCTTCCACGAATTTAAATGCGTAAACTTAGATGGGCTTGATGTACCTGCTGAAGCTGAAATAGTTATGGTTGGTAGAATTCTTAAAGATGAAGAGGCTGAAGAAGGGCCATTTGTAGACCTTACCGGAACCATCGATGCGGTTAGAAGACAGCCTATTTTAGAAATCGATAAACTCTACATGAAGAGTAAACCTATGTGGCACGTAATTCTACCTGGTGGTTTGGAGCATAAACACCTAATGGGTATTCCACAGGAAGCTAGAATGCTTAAGATAATCAGAAACGCCGTACCGACTGTCAAAAAAGTACATCTTACAATCGGCGGCTGTTGCTGGCTTCACGCGGTCGTAGCAATTAGGAAGATGAGTGAAGGTGATGGTAAAAATGCAGGCTTAGCCGCTTTAGCGGCTCATCCAAGCCTGAAGATGGTGGTGGTTGTAGACGATGACATAGATGTTGAAAACCCCAACGACGTTGAATGGGCTTTAGCGACAAGGCTACAGCCCGATAAAGGTGTTGTGATAATTCCAGGTGCTAGAGGCTCAAGTCTAGATCCATCTCAGGGGAAGACGGGCTTAACGTCTAAATGGATCATCGATGCTACTATCCCCCTAGAGGCTGGCGTAAACTCTTTCAGGAGGGTCGTCTAAATTTTGCATCTGACTAGTGAAGAGGAGCGTATTCTCAAGGGTGAAGAGGGATACGGTAGACAGAAGGCTATGGAGATTCTCACGGTTTTAGGAGACATATACGGTGCTGAGAGGCTTATACCTATATCCTCAGCTCAAATCGCAGGTGTAAGCTATACATCTTTGGGAGATGAGGGTATAGAGTGGCTTGAATCTTTGCAAGATTGTCGTGTAACAGTACCAGCTATGCTTAATCCGGCGAGCATAGACCTTGAAAATTGGAGAGAGATGGGCATATCATACGATTATGCCTGTAAACAACTTAAAATAATAGACCTGTATAGGCAGTTGGGTGTTAAACCTGTATGTTCTTGCACACCATACCTCGTGGGTCTAGTCCCCAGATTTGGTGAACATATAGCTTGGTCTGAGTCTTCAGCTGTATGTTATGCAAATTCAGTTTTAGGTGCTAGAACGAACCGTGAAGGTGGGCCTTCAGCGTTGGCATCAGCCATAGTTGGTAAAACCCCCGAATACGGATATCACTTGGATGAGCAACGTAGGGCTACTATTTTGATCGACGTAAACGTTAAACTTGAAACGTTGAGTGACTACAGTGCTATGGGCTATTGGGTTGGTAAAATCGTGAGCTCAGGTGTTCCATATTTTCGGGGTTTAAAACCACGTCTTAATGAAGAACTCAAAGCCTTAGGGGCTGGTTTGGGAACAGCAGGTAGCATTGCTCTGTATCATGTTGAAAACGTGACGCCTGAGTATCATAGAGCGTTAAACGGTCAAATTGAAAAATTGAACTTCACGGATAAGGATCTTAGAGAAGTTTACTGCGATTACTTTAAACCAGTAGATGAGCCTGTAGACCTAGTAGCTTTAGGTTGTCCACATATGTCCCTGATGGAGTTTGAAGAAGCGGCTAAACTCCTCAAAAATAGACGTGTGAAGAAGGGGTGTAAACTCTGGCTTTTCACATCGATAGCCGTTAAAAGTTTAGCTGAAAAATGCGGTTTCCTTGATATCATAAGGAGGGCTGGTGGGGAGGTGTACGTGGATTGTTGTATGGCATTGGCTCCGCTTAGAAGTTTAGGCGTTGAAAATGTCGCCGTAGATAGTGCTAAAGCGGCCTTCTACACCCATCTATTAGCGCATGTAAACGTGTTTTTTGGAAATATTAAAAGTTGCATATACGCAATCACGGAGGGATGAGGACGATTATAAAATGTAGACGCATATCTGGAGGATATGGGGAAGGCTATGCTTTAGTATCTCCTGAACCTATAAGCTTCTTCGGTCAGATAGATAGAGCTACTGGTGTTGTGTGTGATGAAAAGCATCCGCTATATGGTGAGTCTATAGCTGGTAAGGTTTTGGTCTTCCATAGCGGTAGAGGCTCAACTGTAGGCTCGTACGTTATCTACGGTTTAGCGAAAAGGGGAAAAGCACCCTCAGCCATGATATGTATGGAAGCGGAGCCTATAGTTGCAGTTGGAGCTGTAATCGCAGGTATACCTATGGTCGATAGACCTGAGAAGAATGTATTCAGAAATGGTGTTTTTGTGAAGGTTTATGCTGACAGAGGCCTCGTAGAGGTTTTAGACTAGCTCTCTAACGGTTTATGCGCGTCATAAGAGCGTGTGAGATATCTAAAATAGACTCTGTCAATCTTCTACCATCTAAACCGTAGAAGGCTATATCTAACTTTTCAGATAACGCTAACTTCTCCAGCAACTCCATAAAGATTCCTCTGCCTGCGACTCTAACACTAGCTTCTGAAATTTTATGCGAGGTGAATTCTACTCCACAGGATGGACTTCCTTCAATACCTATAATCGCTAGAATTTCCAATCTAGGTTTGATGGAAAGCTCTTTGAAAGCCTTCAATTCCCGTATGACATTTTCAGCTAAAATCCTACAATGGTTTACAAACCCGGGAAAAGTCTCATATTCATCACGGGTCATGGGCTTTCTAGGATTTCCCAATAAGTTGAACTCTGGACACGGAAGTTGGTATAAGCCAATACCAATCGGTTTAAGCTTTTCAAGGAAATCCAACATAAAGCCTTCTGTCCAAGTACCTGAACAACCATTCCAAAACCATCTTGTCGTCTGATTAAGTATGCAGTGAGCTACGGCTACTATATATTTCGAATGTATGCAATTCTTCAAATTTTTGGTTTGAGTATGCATAAGTCTACCCCGTAATCAACTTATCAAATAGCCGTATATCATGATCGTGTGAAGTGTGTATAGCTTTCCAAAGACCTTCAACGAATTAATTGGGGAGTTAAGTATGGGTAATCATTAACTACCCTCTACTTGTCCAGAATCCTGTTTATTCCTATTAACAGTTCTTCTCCATCCAGGCTCCAGATTTTACTATATTCCGTTTTAGGTATTTCATCTAATGTAAATATTAACTTCTTAGCTCTCACTTCACCAGTTATGTAGGCTTTTGTTTCCTCTAGAAGGTCTAATGTTTCCCTGTTTGAAACTTTTACATAAACCTCTATGTAAGCGTCTACGGGGAGGTCCATTTCTTTACGCATATACTGAATCCTCCTAACTACATCTCTACTTAAACCTTCAGCTTGGAGCGTTCTGTCGATTCTAACATCTAGGTACAATACTCCATTCACCAGCTCCGCATAGGCGAAGCCTTCAACTAACTTTGACTTAATAGAGACGTGTTCAGGTTTAATATCTAGAAGTTCCCCTCCAACTTTAAGTGTACATTTTTGACGGTTGATTAACTCGTTAATTTGATCACTTGACATTTTTCTAATGGCTTCAGCCACAACTGGAGTTTTAGACTTGAACTCCTTACCTATCGTGCTCATATTTGGCTCAGCTATCTTAACCCATAGTTTTTCATCCTCACCAGCTTTAAGGAAAAACAGCTCTTTAACATTCACTTGCTCTTTTAACACATTAGTTAAAGGTTTAAGTTTACTTGCTAACTCATCCGGAATTTTTAGAAGTGCGCATTTTAAAGGTTGTCTAAGCTTTAACCCAGCCTCTTGCCTAACTTTAGCTGATGCTTCAACTATGTCTTTAACAATATCCATAGCCTCTTCAAGCTCAGTATTTCTCCAAGACCTGTCTAATTGAGGCCATTTATGCATATGTATGCTTTCAGGTTGGTTTGGCTCTGCAAACCTGAAGACGTATTGGTAGATTGATTCACACGTGAAAGGTATTATTGGAGCTGATAGTAGTAGGAATATCTTTAAAACGTGATATAGTGTGCTGTAAGATGCTAGTTTCTCGGGAGCTTCTTCCTCGATCCACATCTTACGTCTTATAAGTCTTATATACCATCTACTGACATCTTCAACCATGAAGTCTCTGAGCAGTTTAACAGCATTATGCAGGTGGTAATTTTCAAAAGCCTCTGTAACCTTCTCTACAAGATGTTGGGTTTTTGATAGAATCCATAAGTCTTCCGGAGACATGAAGCCTTTAACTTGCTCAATATTCCACCTCAATGGATTAAACCTATCAAGGTTCATGTAAGTGGATGCAAATACGTAAACGTTCCAGAGGATATTCATAAATGAAAATACTTCGGCTACACCTTTCCATGAAAACCTTAAATCTTCCCATAAGGTATGTTGAAGTTCGTAAAACCTCAATACATCTCTACCATACTTTTCTATGACTTCCTCAGGCGCTATGTAATTGCCCCATGATTTATGCATCTCTCTACCAGTTTCATCGAGGACGAAGCCATGCATTGCAACGCATTTGTAAGGCGCTGAGTTGAATACCAACGTAGAGCATGCTAGTAGAGAGTAGAACCATCCCCTAGTCTGGTCATGACCTTCAACTATGAAGTCTATTGGATACCATTCTTTGAACTCCATATCGTCAGATGGGTATCCTAGCGACGCCCAAGAGGCGGATCCAGAATCCATCCAAACGTCTATGACGTCTGCAACCCTATGCATATCTCCGCCACATTCACACTTTAAAATCAATTTATCAACCCATGGTCTATGCAATTTAATTTCTTTGACGTTACAGGCTTCTAGAAGCTCTTTCTTAGACCCGATAACTCTACGCTTTCCACATTTTTCACATATCCATATGGGCAGTGGAACACCCCAGTACCTCTGTCTAGATATGACCCAATCCGATACCTCTACAAGCCAGTTTCCAAACCTACTTTTACCAGCCCATTCTGGAACCCATTTAACTTTCTCATTTTCCTTGATTAGGTTTTCTTTAAGCTTGCTCATACGTATAACCCACTGTTTAGTGGCTCTAAGCAGTAGTGGAGTTTTACACCTCCAACAATGTGGATATCGATGCACCACTGTTCCACTCCAGAGGAGGAGGCCTTTCTTCTGAAGATCTTCTATGATGATTTTATTAGCCTCTTTGATGTACATTCCCACGTATTTACCAGCTTCGGATGTAAACCTGCCAGAGTGGTCTACGGGTGAAAATACTGGTAGGTTGTATTTTAAACCAACTTCAAAGTCTTCCTCACCATGTCCAGGTGCTGAATGAACTAGACCTGTACCCTCGGTTAAGCGTACGAATTCTTCAGATAAAACCACCATATGGGCGTTTTTAAACTCATTTTGAATGGGAACTTCTTCAGCAAGTGGATGTTTATATTTTAAGCCTTCGAGTTGCCTGCCTTCAAACTCCTCAATTATTTCAAATTCAACTCCAACTTCCTCAAAAACTGGTTTAACCCTTTCTTTAGCTAAAATACACACGTCAGCTCCGACTTTAACTCGCACATAGGTGTAATTCGGATGAGCCATAACGGCGATATTCGCCGGGATAGTCCATGGCGTAGTCGTCCATATGAGCAGATATTCGTTCTCCCTGCCTTCTAAGGGAAACTTCACGTATATCGATGGATCTTCTACATCCCTATACTCTTGTGAAACTTCATATCCTGCAGCTAAAGCCGTTTCACATCTCGGACACCAGTGGGTAACCCTTAAAACGTTTTCTAGAAGCCCAAGTTCTTCAGACTTCTTAACCACAAGCCATGTGGCCTCTATATACTCGTCTTTAATGGTCATGTACGGGTTATCCCAATCCATCCAAACGCCTAGGTTTTTAAACTGCTCTGTAAGAATCTTTAGGTTTCTCAGTGCAAAGCGTTCGCATTCTTCAACGAAACGGTCAATACCTATACGGTTTTCTATCTCCTTCTTACTTCCTATATTTAATAGACGTTCAACCATGACTTCTATTGGTAAACCATGCATATCAAATCCGGGTCTATCTCTAACCTTAAACCCCCTCATTCTTCTGTAGCGGAGAATGCTATCTTTGATTATCTTATTCCAAGCGGTTCCAAGGTGAATGGAGCTTGTCACATACGGTGGTCCATCTAAGAAATAGAACTTCTCACCATGCTCGGAAAGCTTTTTAACCTTTTCATATATCTTGTTTTCAGCCCACAGTTTAGAGACTTCATCTTCAATCTTCTTAGGTTCATATGTTTTAGGTAAGAGGCCGACATGCATAAAATCACATCCATTCGGACTCGAGCTTCCACAATTTGGCTTAGCGGTTTTAGAGCTTAATTTTACACTCACCCATAGTCCTCAAGGTCATATTAACCTCGAAAGTCAGTATTTAAAAGTTACGTTACGTATTGTTTACAGTGATAGAAATTTGTCAAGTAGGATTACGCTGGAGAAGCCCAGTCTAGAGGAGAGTTTAGAAGTGTTTAAACTTGGAATTAGCAATAGGAGAACGATCATAGTTGTAGGGGAATGTAGGATTGACTATTTTGGTAGAGGACACTCTGAACTCGATTATGGAGATAGAGTTGTGATGATTAAAAGTGATGGAGCTTTAATGATACATAGACCCTTCGGTTTGGAACCCGTGAACTGGCAACCCCTGGGAAGCATGTACAGAGTGTACATTGAAAATGGAAATCTAATTGTAGAAGCCTATAGGAGAAGCCCTGAGGAGAAAATCATAATGACTTTTAAGAGAATACTATTTCTTACATCTCTAAGTCTTAAAGACGATGCCTCATTCAGGCTTTATACGAGCGAAGAAGTAATGAAGAAAGCATTTATTAAACGTCCTGAAATCGTCGAAAAAGGTCTTAGAGTGGTCTCAGAAGAGAAGAAAATTAAAAGCGGTTTAGTGGATTGCCTCTGCGTAGATTTAAACGGAAGAATTGTCGTCCTCGAGTTTAAGAGGAATAGGGCTGGTGTTGACGCAGTTGAACAGCTCTCGAACTATGTTCAAGAATTAAGAGCTGGCGGCTCAGAAGTTAGGGGAGTGTTGGTAGCACCTTCCTTGACTAGAGAAGCTTACGATAAATTGAAGAGTTTAAAATTGGAATTTAAAAGGCTTAGCGTTGAGAAGTTTATTGAAGTTTTAGAGTCTATAAGGGAGCGTCTAAGATTTCAGACTTCATAAGCTAGCTTTAAATTTTCGTTTTAGAAATAAAAGTTTGAGATGGATGGTTTAGTAGCCGTGGGTTTGACCGTATTTATAATTGGAGTCGCCTTGATCTTTATAGGATTTTTACTGGAGTTTCTAAAATGCTTGAGGAAGACGGGTAAAGTGAAGACAGCTGGAGCTGTTTTAATAGGACCATTTCCCATAGTATTTGGAGATAAGGATCTTGTAAAGTATTCGGTGGTTCTTTTAGTCTTGATGACTGCTTTAATTATAGTTTTAATCATCGTATCAGGTGTTTTAATATGACCATCAAATGTGAAATCTGCGGCATCCGTAGTGCTAAGTATGTGTGTCAAAATTGTGGGTCTAGAGTATGCACTTCATGCTTCGACTTAAGCTTAGAATTCTGCATAAAATGCGCAGAGAAAAGCCCTATTGAAGGGAGGTTAAAATACGGAGTTGGTTTTAAGATAATGGTTTTAGGCTTCGTCTTGAGTTTTCTAGGGATGCTTGTTATGATTATGTCAGCCATTTTCTCTGGAGAATTAAGCGGTTTAAGCTTTATAATCTTACTCCTACCGATACCCATTGGCGTTGCAGCTGGTCCTTATGGTGGCATTCTACTGATTTTAGCTTTAGTTTTAACAGTTATCTTTATAACGATTCTAATATTAACAGGTAGAAGATACTTAAGACAGCGCCCTCCAGAAGGGTTGGCGAAAGGTGTTTAAATGGCTGAAAAAGGTTTACTTAAAGAGTGGTTGACGAGAAGAAGACGTAATAGAAGCATCGAGCTCGCCTATAAGCAGATGAAAAGCTCAGTTGAGACGGTTGTGGAACTTAGAAGATGTTTAACGGCTATTATAGACGGGGATTTTACGGAAGCTGAGAAAAGTATTGGAAGGCTTTTCCTTATGGAGATGGATGTGGATGAGCTTAGAAGGAAGGTTCTCATCGAGTTGGCTAAGGAGGAGCCTTCTAAATTTAGAGAAGATTTTACACATTTGGTTCAAGGATTGGATGTAATGGCTGACCATGTTAAAGATTCTGCTAGAAGCCTCCTAGTTCTTTTAAGAAAGAAGAAAATCGTGCCTAGGGAAGTCTGGGTAAGCTACCTTAACCTCGTAGACAATATCGTCCTGTGTACCAGAGCTCTTTTAAGAGCAATTGAAGAATTAACCGACAAGAGTGAAGAAGTTATGCGCTACGTTATCGAAGTCGATAGGCTTGAAAATATTATAGATGAGCAGTATATATCAATTATGGAGACGCTTGTAGGATCTGAAGAACTTAAACCCGGTGTTCTTATGACTTTGAAAAGCCTTTTAGAGTTTTTGGAGAATGCTGCTGATACTTGTGCTGGAACTGCTGAGTATATTAGAGTCCTCCTAGGCTGAATGTGAAAAATTTATCAAAAGAAGAAGATAGTTTATGTATAACTTGAGGAAGTTTGACGATTTTAAAGTTCTATCTTTTAGACATCGATAGCCGTTTTAGAGAAGGGGAGGTTGAAGTTAGACTTTGGGGTTTAACAGAAGATGATAGATGTGTTGTCCTATTAGATAATACGTTAAAGCCGTATTTTTATGCCGTTGCGGAAAACGTTGAATTATTGGAAAAGCGTTTAAGAACGATTAAAGATGTTAAAGGGTTTGAGTTGAAAGAGGCTAGAGTTTTCGGAAAACCAGTTAAAGCTTTTAAAGTTTACGTTTTAGACCCGGATAAGGTAGATTCTACGGCGGAGGTTGTTTCAAAACTTGAAGGTTGTGGAGGAGTCTACGATGACGATTTAAGACATACTCAGCATTATCTTCTAGACTACGACGTTCAACCATGTGGATGGCATATAGTTGAAGTTGAGCCTACGGATAGGGAGGGTATTAGGGTAGACGAGGCCTATAGACTTTTGAAGCCGCCAACTGCTATCGAATATCAGAGGAGTGCAACTTTCCGAGTCTTAGCTTTCTACATGATCCCGCTACCTTCCAAAGGTTCACCTAAGCCTGAGAGGGATAAGATTGCCTGTCTAGCTTTTAGAACGAGTGAAGGACACGCAGAGGTTTTAAACTCAGAGGACTTGACTGAAAGAACTTTGATTGAAAAGTTTATGGATTTAATTGAAAAGTTTAACCCAGACATCATAGTAGGCTATGGTACAAATGCTAGAGATTGGAGCTATTTATCTAAAAGGGCTGAAGTTAACGGCTTGAGACTTAAGGTTGGTAGGGATGGGTCTGAACCACACAGAAGCCTTTATGGTCATATTTCAGTAGCTGGTAGAATAGCTCTAGATCTTTATGATTACGCTGAAGATATAGCAGATATAAAGATTAAGACCTTGGAAAACCTCGCCGCCTATCTAGGTGTTAAAGTAAAAGAAGAACCCATAGAGGAGTATGAAATATCAAAGTTATGGTCGTCGCGCGATGGAAGACGGAGGGTGCTAGACTATGCATTAGACAGGTGTAGAGTTATTATGGAGTGCTTCAGAGAATTTATTGAGTATGGTTGTCAACTTTCGAATCTAGTTTGCATACCTTTGGATCACGTATGTACGGCGGCCGTTGGATTTAGAGTTGAATCGTATCTCATGAAGTGTAGTAGGAAGTTTGGCGAAATAATACCTAAACGTGTTGAAAAGCCATACCAGCCCTACGCTGGAGCGATAGTCTTAGAGCCCAAGCCAGGTCTACATGAGAATATAGCTGTTCTAGACTTTAGATCCATGTATCCCAGTATAATGATGAAATTTAACATATCACCAGACACCTACGTAGAGCCTGAAGTTGAGGTAAGGCTTGAAGACGTTTATATAGCTCCTGAAGTTGGACATAAGTTTCTCAAAAAACCCGACGGTTTTTACAGAGAAGCTTTAAAGAGGCTGTTGGAGGCTAGAGCAGAAATCAATAGAAGACTTAAGAGTTTAAGCCCAGATTCGGCTGAATACAGAGTCTTAGATGCTAGGCAGAAAGCCATAAAGGTTATCGCAAACGCCATGTATGGTTATGCTGGTTGGATAGGTGCAAGATGGTATAGACGGCCCATAGCTGAATCCACCACTGCTTGGGGTAGGGAGGCCCTTATGGAAACTGTGAATTACGCCATGAAAATAGGGCTTCCCATAATCTACGGAGATACAGACTCAATATTTGTCAAGTACGATCAGGAGAAGATTGAAAAACTCATAAATTACGTCTCTGAAAAACTCGGGTTGGAGATAAAGCCTGAAACAATCTATAGGCGGATAATTTTCACAGAAGCTAAGAAAAGATATGCCGGTCTACTCATAGACGGTAGGATAGATATAACTGGCTTAGAGGCGGTAAGAGGGGATTGGCCTGAAGTTGCAAAGAGAATTCAACGTGAAGTCATCAGAGTGATTCTTGAAACCGGATCCGCAAAACAGGCTTTAGAAGAGGCTAGAAAAATGTTGAATGAAGTTGAAGCGGGTAAAGTACCTGTTACGGAACTCATCATATGGAAGACCCTAACAAAGACCGCGGAAGATTACAAAGTGAAAACCGCCCATGTGAGGGCGGCTCAAAAACTTGCAGATATGGGTTGGGATGTAGGGCTTGGTGATAAAGTTGGGATCATTATAGTTAAAGGCACGGGTAGGCTTTATGACAGAGCTGAACCGTACCAATTTGTAAAACCGGAAGATGTTGACTATGGATATTACATTGAAAATCAAATTGTACCAGCCATACTTAGAATTCTCAGCGTCTTTGGATATGGAGAGGGAGATTTAAAAGCTGTTGGAAAAACTGCGGAGAAGAAAGGGCAGAGAACGCTCTTCTAGAAGAGAGGGGACATTTAAACTTATACAGTAAAAGCCAGATTGTTTAAAAATGGGAGGAGATTTATGGAAACATCATTCAACTATTAAGGGTGATTAAGTTTATTTGAGAGGAATCCATTTGGCTTCAACTTTAAACATTTCATCAACCATTTTCTCTATTTCCCTAGGCGTTAAAATGGCTGACGTTAATTGATCGAACATTATCGCTTGTAAAGCCGCATTCTTATCCTTCTCTAAAGCCGCTTTAACAGCAAGTTCTTGAACGTTTATGTTTGTTCTATTTAAAGCAACACATTGAGGCGGTAAGTCTCCGACATGACATGGATGTATACCCCCTTTATCAACTAAACATGGGACTTCAACACAACAACCGTTTGGAAGATTTGTTACCAACCATTTATTTTACATAGCCTACCAGTCTCCATAGAGTATATGATGTCTACACCATACTCGTGCGACCTCGTAAGTTCTATCGGTACTTCACTCCGTATTTGTCTTTTTATACGTTCGAAATGTGGTTTCCACGCTTCTTTACATATCTCTAAGTAAAACCACCTCGGTTCACAATACATTTTACGCCTCTCTTCAGTAGTTCTAAAATATGGCACATATTCGCTTAGATGATGACTTGACTCCGTTATGAAATAGCCTAGATACTTCATCATTTCAAATCTAACCTTAATCCTTTTCATAGATTTCTTTCTTTTCCATAGCCTTCCAGAGAAGCGGATACGCATCTTTACCTTTATACTTAAACTCTAGGAAGAAGGCTTGATGGTTTATTCCAGCAACCCAGTAGTAAACGTCTTCATATGGAACGTTTATATAATCCGCTAATTGCATAGCTGTTCCTTGAACGCTGTGACAGAGTCCAACGTTTTTAATCTTTGATGCTTTATTCATAGCCCAGCAGTTGATCGCCATAGGATTAGCGTAGTTGATTAAAAGTGCATCTGGGCATAAATCCTCCATATCATAGCATATGTCCAGTAGAACTGGAATCGTTCTAAGACCTCGGAAAACTCCTCCAGGGCCAATGGTATCACCAACCTCTTGGTTTACACCGTATTTTAACGGAATGTATATATCATACTCAAAGGCCTCAAGCCCTCCAACTTGAATCATTATTATCACATAATCGGCATCTTTCAAAGCCTCTCTACGGTTCAGAGTAGATTCAACCTTCAAGTTAGGTGCGTATTTAGAGGCTAATACATGTGCAAACTGAGTTATCAATTCGAGACGCTCAGCATCAATATCCATGAGGGCTACTGTGGAATTTCTAAGCTCTTGATGGTAAACTATGTCTGTAAGTAGTCGACTGGCGAAGACGACGCTTCCCGCACCAATAAAAACTATCTTAGCCATATAGGGATCACTTCGTCGAAGGAAAATATACGCGGTAAGATCTTAAATATTACCACTGCAATTAAATCCCTCTCCCTCATCATCTTAAACATATTAAACTCTAGGAAACTATCGGTTCAGGGGAAAATCGTAGCCGAGCAGGGGTATGGATTATTATCGACGGAGACGGCTGGATCTTAGATTAGCCTTGTAGGCATCTCTTCGAAATAATCTTCTCAGCTTCTTCCAGGTCTTTATAGGTATCTATGCTTCTCCAAATTGTAAAATCGTAGTATTTTAAGGTTTTAAGCTTCCTAGCATCTGCAAGTTTTGGGAAAAGCTCCCTCTCCAAGTCTCCCCTATCCGGTAGATACTTAAACACTTCAGGTTTGAATAGGTATAATCCTGCGTTTATCCAATAGTCGCGGATGAGGGGCTTTTCCTGAAACAAGACAATATAATCCTTACTGTCTGAGAAGACTATTCCATATGGTGAAGGTAGAGGAACTGTAGCTATGGCCCCTACTAGATTTTCATCAAGTACTGTTACGAGTTTAGTTGGATCTATATCTGTTATTACGTCTCCATTGACGACGTAGAACATCTCCTCCTTATCTAGAAGACCCATGGCATTCTTGAGCCCACCACCCGTGCCCAAAGGCTCCTCTTCTACGACATAGGATATATGTACTCCATACCTTCTACCGCTACCAAGAGATTCTATAAACTTCTCTTTAAGATACCCAACGGTTACTATGAATTCTCTGACCCCGTATTTCTTTAGCCACCCAATCTGATGGACTATAATCGGTTTACCAGCAACTTCTACCAGAGGCTTAGGTACATCGTTTGTTAAAGGTCTTAAACGTTTACCCTGCCCACCAGCTAAGATGACGGCTTTCATCGTTAAATTCGTATCATCAAAGGAGCTTTTATCTTTAATCATACATATAATGTAAGAGGACAGGATCTTTTACATTCATCTGCGCAACTATCATAAGACTATATGGTTTTTTCACCCCAAATCTTTACAACGTTAACTGAATGCGGTTTAAGTTCAAGGTTAACTTTGCCATTCTCTATTTTAACGCTACCTTCTTCAACTCTAACGGCATTGGGATTTTTCAAGAGTGTTCTTATCTTCAACTCTTTCACCCGCAATTGTTTCCATAAATGCTCTGCTAGGCTTGAAACCCCTGAAAGTTATTTGAATATATGTATGCTCCGTCTCATGCCTACTGACTACGTACGAGTGCAATATCTTTCCATTCTCTTTAATAATCGCTGAGAGGTCTATAAATGGAACATAACAGTTAAGTTCACTTGACTTATAAAGTTGTGAATCTACAAATGTTGGAAGAACGTAATCCCCGACATTTTCACCATATAGTTTAAATACGAAGTATTGAGGCGTTAAAACCATCCTTCCATCTTCTGAGGTAACTATTAATGGAATGACATTTACTGTCTGTGCAAATGCCGCTATGGGCACTTCATTGCATAACCTGTATAGAGAGTTTAAAACGCCTGCTGTAAAAACGGCGTCCTTAATACTCGTAACTTGTCTAAGTAGTGGAGGCTTCGCCTCTGAATACCAAACGTTCCACTCATCAAAAGCCAGTTTTATTTCACGTTTAATGTTGTATTTCCTCTTTACGGTTTGAATAAGCTCGTATATACTTCTAAGTCTTCTCTCTATATCTAGACTGTAAGCTATGAGTTCTCTATATGGTTTATCCCCACCAACGTATATGTGGATAGATAAGTAGTCGAAGTATTCCCCTGCGTTTTTCACCATAGCAATATTCCATTCCGGATCTTCGCATCCAACCGCTATGAGCTTTATCTCCGGGTCTACAGCTCTCATCTCATTTGCAAATTCAACAGTTCTCCTTGCACATTCAAAACCGTCTATGCAAAAACCGATCTGCCATCTACCGTAAAGCTCGTTCCCTATTCCCCATATTTTAACACGATGCGGTTCTACATGTCCATATTTACGTCTGAGTTGTGCATAGTAGGTGTTTCTATTAGAGTTGCAATACTCAACCCAATGTGCAGCCTCTTCAGGTGTTCCGTTTCCAGCATTTACGACTATCCAAGGTTCAGCTCCCACAAGCTTACACCAATAAATTCATCCGTTCCAAACGTATTAGGCTCATCTTGACTCCATGCCATATCATAAAGCGTAGGCCTTTGTTCTCTAGGTCCAATACCGTACTGCCAATGATATCCGCTGGCGAAATTCCCGCCAGGCCATCTAACTATGGGACAGTTCAACTGTTTAACAGCCTCTAGAACATCTAAACGGTATCCTCTTACGTTACGTATATTGGAGCCTTCACCAACCCATATACCTCCATATATACATTCGCCTAAATGCTCAATAAATTGCCCATAACATCTTCTGTCAAACCTCCCAATTGGCGATGTTGCGTCAATAGATGCTCTACATTCCAGTATAACCACCTCCCACATATCTCCTAGTACGTAACTGTTTTTTAATTTATGCTGTATTCAACGGAGCCAGCATTAAAGTATATGACGCATTTGGACGTGGGTTAAAAATCTGAAGACCGACTAGCTGGAATCGATTGATAGAAAAATTTAACACTATGTTATAAAGCCGACGGCTTTCAAATGTCAGACCAAGGCAGATAAAGTTTATACGGTTAGCTATTTTGCATATTCATGCGTACGTATTCTAGAACATACACCTATTCTAATCCTATACCGTAGGATCTACAGATTTTAAACCACGGCTACTCACGGCCATGGTGTACCCCAGTACTTAGAAAAGTATACGCTGAAAATTAGGTATGTGGATGCGAGTAGAAGAACGATAGACACTGCGATCACGCTTCTCATCGTTTTAGCACTCACTTTGAATTTCAAACATAGGTAAGGTATTGAAAGCCCCAGTATAGATACTGAGAATATAATGCCTACGATGTAACTTTCACCTAAGATTTGACTTCTCAACCCAGGAATAGTTATAGATATTCTTTGAGATTGACCCCATTGAACTACAATCCAAGGCTGATTTATGATGCTCTCAGCTCTCCCCTCAATTAATACGTATAGTCCTCCACAAATTAAGTATAAAGATGCCCCTATCAAAACTATGGTTAAAAAAGACTTGGGGATTTCAACCTTCACACATTAGGCCTCCAAACTTTCAGCGTTAAGAAAAGTATTGGAAAATCGGCTAAAGCCACTACGGTCCTTTTACAACTATTTTTTCAATTATACCTGCTGCGATTGTTGTACCCATATCCCTGATCGCAAATCTGCCAAGTTGAGGAATACTCGTGTATTCTTCAGCTACAACGGGCTTTAGAGGTTGTAGTCTTACTATAGCGCATTCACCTGTTCTTAGGAATGACGGATTCTCTTCAATCGTTTCACCTGTTCTTGGGTTTATCTTCCTAATTAATTCGACGAATTTACATGGAACGTGAGCAGTATGTATGTGCATTACCGGTGTATATCCTACAGCTATGGCAGTGGGATGGTAGACTATTATTACTCTAGCTATGAACTCTTTAGCTACAGTAGGCGGGTTATCGACCGGACCAGCGACATCTCCTCTTCTAATATCGGTCTTGGAAACACCCCTAACGTTAAAGCCTATGTTGTCACCAGGATATGCCTCTTTAATTCTAACGTGATGCGTCTCAATGGATCTAACTTCACCCTTAACACCAGATGGCATAAATATTACAGTCTGCCCTTCTTTTAGGATCCCAGTTTCAACCCTTCCCACTGGAACTGTCCCTACACCAGTTATCGTATACACGTCTTGAATTGGTATTCTTAGAGGTTTATCGACTGGTTTAGGTGGGACTTCAAAGGTATCTAAAGCCTGTAGGAGGGTTGGACCTTTATACCACGGCATCTTTTCACTAGGCTTAACTATGTTGTCTCCAGTCCACCCTGAAACTGGCACTATCGGTATTTTCTCGACGTTATATCCAATTGTCTTTAAAAGTCTAATTATTCCGTTTTTACACTCCTCAAACCTCTTCTGGCTCCAATTGACGGTAACATCATCCATCTTGTTTATGGCAACAACCAACTGGCGGACACCTAGAGTCATCAGTAGGAATGCGTGTTCTCTAGCCTGTCCACCAGGTTGTATCGCAGTTTCATACTCACCAGTTTTAGCTGAAACCACCAACAGTGCGGCATCTGCTTGACTTGCACCAGTTATCATGTTTTTGATGAAGTCTCTATGCCCCGGAGCATCTATGATCGTGAAGAAGAATTTATCGGTTTCAAATTTAACGAACTCTAAGTCTATCGTCAATCCCCTTTCTCGCTCTTCCTTAAGAGTGTCTAAAATCCAAGCATATTTGAACGTCTCCTTACCTAAGGCTTTAGCTTGTTCTTCGTACTCCTTTATCGTCCTTTCATCTACAACACCGGTTAAATACAGCATATGTCCCGTCAGGGTGCTCTTACCATGATCTACATGCCCACAGACCACCAAGTTTAGATGTGGTTTTTGACTCATACAACGACCACCTTTCTAAAGATTAACTCAAGCATCCGTTATAAAAAGTTTTAGCCGCTACTTTAACGGAAAGAGATATCCACGCATTTCAACTCCCTTATTTTCCTTATTCCCAGTAGTAATAGTATGTTTTTGTCTGTAGTGTTGTATACCGCATTAAGCATGTTGCTAGTTCGCCTCTTGGAAAATCTCCCATTTTAAGCTTGTTTTTATCTTAAGTCATTTTGAAAGCCTCATCTGGAAGCTTTTAAGTTTATCATCAGGTATGTTTTCAATGACGCTTTTTAAGCCGCATTTATACGTACATCTTTCAAAATCCCCCAATAACCTGCCCTATGTATTCGCCCCTCCCCTCTATTTTTTCCATTATATTTTCTATGGAATTTCTCCATGTTCTGCCCCGTTTTTCTGAAAAAGCTTACGATATCCTCGATCAGATTTTCTACATCGTTTGTTATTATATTGGCTTTCAGTTGAAGTAGAAAGTGTTCACGAACTTAACTGTCCTAATCCACGTAAATAATCTACGTTGAAAGTCTTCCAGATCAAATCCTATTTCTCAGCTTCCTATCTAAATTCGCTTTTTATCTGACCATCTAGGGTTGACGTTTATCAATTCGTAACAACACCTTTCATATCCTTCGCCTTCACGTGGGCACACTTATAATTCGGATATTTCGGGTGAGTTTGACCTATCTGGGGTCAAGACTTAAAGTCTACTTTAAACGGCAACCTATACGTGGCAATGACGTTGACGTCTTAACACATACACAGTCATCATACTCAGCTTCATTTTGAAGCTAAACGATATCTGGATGGTTCAGGGGACTTGATAGATGCATGTTTGAATATGGCTTATAGGTCTTCGAAACCTTTCACCAGGTGTATGTCTAGGTCGAACAATATAGAATCTGAACCTCCAAGTCTTAAGAGGCTTGGCTTCAAATTCGCTCATAAATGGAAGTATGCTACCTTGATGCCAATGCTATCCGTTCAAGCTCATCTTTACGTTGTATTGCATAGGAGTCTTGTGAGCCTTCAGCTGCGTTTATTATCTCATCGGCTAAGCATTCATCTATGGTTTTAGGATTGCTAAAGGCTTTAAGTCTAGCACCATCTACGATAAATCTTAAAGCTAAATCCAGTCTTCTAGATGGCGCTACGTCAACGGCTCTATGATAAACTATTCCACCATAAGCAACACGCGTAACGTCTTCACATGGAGCGGCATTCTCTAAAGCTCTAATAAGAACTTGAAGTGGGTTTTCTCCAATTTTAAGGTGGATTATTTCAAACGCATTCTTAACAATGTTTAAAGCTTTCACCTTTAAACCGCCATTTCTACCCGGACGCATAAGTTGGTTTACAAGCCTTTCAACAATGGGGGTATTTATTCGAGCAAATGGTTTACGTGCATGCCGACCGCCAGTTCTAGGATACAAGACTGGTTTAAGGCATATGTATGACTTAAGACTTGGATCTTTAACATCAACTTCTTCGTATGACCATTTTCCGAAAAGCTTAATCTCTTCAGACACTCTATCCACCTCTTGAGATCACCTAGTCGGTTTCTGAGCTTTTCCAGTTATAAGCCTATTTAGGGGAACACCATTAACGGATATGATCTTAAACCGGACACCCGGTATGTCGCCCATAGATCTACCTCTTGTCCCCCCAATACTTTCTATTAAAACCTCATCATGTTCATCTACGAAGTTTAAGGCACCATCGCCAGGTAAGAACGCCGTTACAACCCGTCCATTTTTTATAAGCTGGACGCGGACGCATTTTCTTATAGCTGAGTTTGGTTGCTTGGATTCTACACCGACTTTTTCGAGTACTATACCTCTAGCCATAGGTGCGCCTTCAAGCGGGTCTGCTTTTATATCTAGGCCAAGCATTTTACGCTTATAGTACCTATAGCTCCACTTGAACTTTTTCCTCTTCTTTTTAAGCGGCCTGGCAGCAAATTCACCGGGCATAGCGAATAGCTAACTACTATAACGGCTATTTAAAGTTTAAATGATTATCCACCCACTATTACCTAATCTTAATGAAAAGATTTTTCAACCAACTGGTCGACTATTGAACTATACGACTATTACATTATTTATATTAAAGTATCTTCGAGCTAATTTTCTAGTCCTCTCTATAACTCTACCGTTTTTACCTATGGCAAGACCTTTATCTTTAGGCTCAACTGTTATGACGGCCAGTTTCTCGCCGTTAGGCTTCTCCGTTATCCTAACTTCCCTAACCCTAGCTGGCATAAGCGATTTAATTATGAAGACTTCAGGAGTTGGAGAATACTCTATGAATTCTACTTCACGTTTGAGAAGCCTCCGTATAAGCCTCACATTTGAGCCCTTTTTACCTAGAACAAGTTTCAGATTACCTTCCTCCACTACAAACGTTACTCTGCCACTGTTGGGGTCTATTAAGCAGTCTCTACACTTGGCTCCAGTTAGACTTTCAACTATGTTTATCAGCCCCATTTCCTCAGCTGTAAGCCTTATACTATCACTCTTCATGCTTCTCCACCAGCTCCATTATGTTTGAATCACCTGGCTCTCTAATGGCCATCATCATTATGGGAAATGACTTTCCACACACACGTCCTAAATCTAAACTCGTACCCTTATACGTATAGACTGGTATCAGCGTTAATTTACTATAGTAGTCGACAACTTCTTTTAAGTCTTTGGGAGCGTTAGATGCGACTATTACCAATTTAGCCTTCCCTAACTTAAGAAAGTTCAGGGTTCTTCTAGAGCCTAATACAACTTTTCCAGTTTTCATCGCACTATATATGGCTTTATTCACATCAACCATTTCACTCACCTCTTGAAGGCGGATTTGGCGTCATATATATGTCAACTATACCAGTTCCAACCTTCATATCTTGACCAGCTACTATATTCTCGGTAACACCTTTAAGAGTATCTTCAACTCCTCTCAGCGCCGCGTCCACAATGCTTGAAACAGTTATCTCAAACGCTGCTTTAGCCAATGCGCTCGACTTTTCTCCAGTTACACCATGCCTACCCACTTGACGTATTCTACCTGTAGCAGTCATAACATCTGCCACGAGCATGAGGTGTCTGATATCAAGGTCTAAACCGCCACCTATACCTTCAAAAACATCTTTAGCCTCTTTTATTATGGCACTTCTAGCCGCTTCAATACCAAGCGTTTCATAGATCTCATATATGTTGTTGGTTAACGTCCTAGTTGGATCTACGCCTGGAACTTGAACGACTTCGCTTAAATTTGAACCGTCGGCTTGGATAACCCACTCATCACCTTCCATAACAACTTGAACTCTGTGGATTCCAGGTACTCCCTTTACGGGGAGTTTCATTACTTTATTGACAAGCTTCTTTAACCCTGAGAAATCCATAGCGGACTTAGGCTTGATTATAAGCTCGTCACCTGAAAGTTCTAACGACGCACCGTTAACCGTTAGATTCTTTAAATCTTCAACTGTTACTCCTTTACTCTCCATGATAGAATTGTCTATTTTAACCTTAACAACCCCTTCCTCCAGATTTATCTGATACTCGCCCTTAGTCAAGTCGCTTACAGTGGTATAGGTGAGAGATTGAGCTACCTTTAAAGCTTTATCCCTATCAGCGCGATGTTCTTTATCAAGCCTTATCGTCATTATCGGCGTTGATGGAGTCTTCCTAGCGTCAACGATTTCTAAGAGCCTCGGTAATCCTAAGGTTACATCCCTCTCCCTAACACCG
Organism: uncultured Candidatus Bathyarchaeia archaeon; assembly: GCA_964463005.1. Classification (GTDB taxonomy): domain Archaea; phylum Thermoproteota; class CALKCG01; order B24; family B24; genus DTBU01. Next base: position 102,674 of record CAYWZZ010000002.1, read on the forward strand.
GCGAAGTGGAATACTCTGAGGGTCATTTGCGTACCAGGTTCACCTATAGATTGAGCCGCTACAACTCCAACGGCTTCCCCAGGGTCTACCTGAGATTTTTCAAATTCCGCTACGGTAGCCTCTACAAGTCTAATGGCATCTTCTCTAGTTAAACGTTTATCGTGTATTAGCTTTTTGAGGCTGGAAACGTAGAAGTGCGTAAGTCTAGTGCGGTATTTTTCCAAGATTTCATTGATTTCACTAAGTTTTAGAGGAGATGTTCCTTCTCTAATGTTCATCCTCTCCAATAGACGTTGCGGATTTACCGCTTTACCGTGATCGCTCTTGGATGGGTCTACTCCATCTTCACCATACTTAAACTGCACTATTTCACCGTCGGTTGTTCTAACGGTACCATCATATTCAACTCTCAGAAACTCAAGAGCATGAATAAGCCTCCTCTGCATATAGCCACTCTGCTGAGTTTTAACGGCTGTATCGATTAAACCTTCCCTACCCGCCATTGAGTGGAAAAAGAACTCTATTGGGGATAGACCTTTATAGAAAGACGACTCTATGAATCCTCTAGCTCTCGGACTTTGATCGCCCCATTTGAAATGAGGCAAAGCTCTTTCAAGATACCCATATGAAATTCTCTTACCTCTTACAGACTGCTGACCTAAGCAAGCAGCCATATGCCCAATATTAAGCTCAGACCCTCTAGCCCCACATCTAACCATTACTATACCTTGGTTATCTAAACTCAACGACGAAGAAGCTATTTCATCACAACGGTCTCTTGCTTTAGAAAGCTCATTCATTATAAGCATTTCAAGCGACTCCTCCATAGTCTTTCCAGGAATCCTTCTCAACGTGCCTTTCTTATATTCGTCAATTAACTGTTGAACCATCTTTTCAGAGTCTCCTATAACCTGGCGTATAGATTCTCTGGCATTTTCAGGTAAGCTAAGCTCGTCAAGGGAGAAGCTGAAGCCTCTAATCGTTATAAATGTGTTCAGCAACCTGCATAGTTTGTTAAGGAAATCTGCTGCGAAAGCCGTGCCATAGTCTCTAACTATTCTATGATATAGCGTATCTGCCCTCTCAACACCTATAGAGTTCTTATCTATAACTCCCTTGATCAACTGCCCATTTCTAACGACAACTACGCCCTCTAAGGGGCAGTCTTCATCTGGAGACGTATGTTTATGCTTACATACGGCTGCTCTTCCAAAGTAGTTGAAGTCTTTCGGCAAAAGTAGACTGAAGACCTGTTTACCGCTCCACAACGGCTCTGGATCTGTTTTAACAGGTGGGGGGATGTCGCCGTGATAATCCATGACCGCTAGAAGCGTGTATAGTTGCTCCCTGTTAACGTATGTATCTTTCCGTGTTAGGAGATACGCCGCTGTCAAGAAATCTCTCGTTGAACCTATTATAGGCGCCCCATATCTGGGGGATATTATCTGATCTTGAACTTGCATGAGTAGACGGGCTTCAGACCTAGCTTCCTCACTCTGAGGAATGTGAAGATTCATCTCGTCTCCATCAAAGTCAGCATTATATGGTATGCATACTGCTAAATGGAGCCTAAAAGTCTTATAAGGTAGAACTTTAACCCTATGTGCCATTATCGATATCCTATGAAGTGACGGCTGACGGTTAAATAATGCGATATCTCCATCTCTAATATGTCGTTCAACCACGTAGCCTGGTTGTAGTTCATCTGCTAACTTACTCCTGTCACCTACGAAGTCAAGCCTAATCCTCCTACCGTCCGGTCTAGTTACGTAGAGTGCTCCAGGATAATTGTCGGGACCGTTTATGACAAGCTTTTTCATCTCCTCTATATTCCAAGGGGTAACTCGTTCAGAAACCGTAAGCTTCTTAGCTATGTCTATTGGAACACCCACTTCATCTATACTTAGATATGGATCTGGAGATATAACAGTTCTAGCTGAGAAGTCAACCCTTTTACCGGTGAGGTTTAACCTAAATCTTCCCTCCTTCCCTTTAAGTCTCTGGCTTAAAGTCTTAAGCGCTCTACCAGACCTATGCCTTGATGGAGGGATTCCCGAAGTTTCGTTATCTATGTAAGTGGTCACATGATACTGGAGAAGATCTGAAAGCTCCTCCCTTATAACCGTCGGGGCTCCGCTTGAAATTGCTTCTTTAAGCCTTTCATTAATACGTATTATGTCTACAAGTTTATGTGTTAAATCATCCTCAGACCTTATACCAGTTTCAAGCGTTATAGATGGCCTGACGTATACTGGTGGAACTGGAAGAACCTGAAGAACCACCCACTCGGGTCTCGCTAAAGATGGATCATACCCAAGAAGTTTGAGGTCTTCGTCGGGTATCCTTTCAAGTCTACTCCTTATAATGCTTGGATCTAGCCTAGTAACGCCTCCATCCTTCTGATGCTCGTAGAATGACGTAGGCTTCACGAGTTCTATATGGTATTGAATACTCCCACAATGGGGACACTCTGACCTTTTTCTAGCCTCCTTCTTAACATTGTCGAAGAAATCCCTTGGGACTTCTCCAAATGTCTTCTTAAGTTGCTCCATCTTGCTCTGAAGTTCCTCAATTTTATCCGTTGGAATGAGAATTCTACCGCATTCTCTACACGTTATCGTTAGAAGCTCATGAATGTACCTAACGAAACCAATGTGTATTATGGGAACTGCAAGCTCTATGTGTCCAAAGTGGCCGGGGCATGATGTTGCGGTGTTTCCACATGTTGCGCATCTCTGTCTAGGCTCTAACGTGCCAAGCCGACTATCCATAAGGCCAGTCGGTATTGGTAGGCCATCTTCATCGTATGTATCAGCCGCCCGAATTTCTACAACAGACATCTTCCTAATTTCATGCGGTGAAAGTAAGCCGAATCTTATTCCAGCTACACTTCTATGCGTTTCCAATACCATGCTCAAACCCCCTCTTCAACTATGATTCTAGGAGCAATACACATACTCATAAGCTCCTGAAGTAGCAATTTAAATGCATAAGGCATGACTACTGGATATATTCTAGCACCGTCTCCACAAACTCTGCAAACGTACTTGTTAGTTTTAGAATCATGGTAGGCTAAGAGTCCACATTTCGCACAAACGTATGCCGTAAACTTATCCGACTCTTCCAGCATCCTATCTTTAATGAGCATAGCTGCACCGTAACCTATCAAACAATCCCTCTCCATCTCACCAAATCTCAACCCTCCCCCCCTAGCTCTACCCTCCGTCGGCTGTCTCGTAAGCATTTGAACCAACCCCCTAGCTCTAGCATGTATTTTATCGGCAACCATGTGGTGGAGCCTCTGATAGTAGACAACACCTATGTAAACCTTAGCCTCGAGCTTTTCACCCGTTAAACCGTTGTACATGACCTCCTTACCAGCTGGTTCAAAACCATAACGTTTCAACACGGCTTCTATATCCTCAATCTTCTCCTCCTGAAAAGCGGTACCGTCTACAGGTCTACCCATGAGAGCCGCGGCTTTACCGAACAATGATTCCAAGAGTTGACCTACTGTCATCCTAGATGGAAAAGCGTGCGGATTTATTATAACGTCTGGAACAATTCCATCCTCAGTAAACGGCATATCTTCAGATGGATAAATCATCCCTATAACACCTTTCTGACCATGTCTAGATGCAAACTTATCCCCTATTTCAGGTATCCTATTGCTTCTAACCTTAACTTTAACCACCTTATTGCCTTGGGAATTTTCAGTTACTATAACCGTATCTACGATCCCCTTCGTAGACGGTCTTAAGGTAACCGAAGTGTCTCTTCTAGAGGGACCTTTAGCTTCCAATTCTCTATACTCTTCTATGAACCTTGGTGGGCTGGTTCTACCGATTAAAACATCACCACCTTGAACCTCACTTTCAACACTGGCTATTCCATCTTCTTCTAAAACCCTGTAGTATTCATCGCCCATGTAGCCTCTCATCCCACTTGACGGTATTTCAATGTTATCTTTCTCCCCTCCCATATATTGGTAACATTCAGCCTCGTATAGTTGGAAGAATGAAGATCTTGCCAACCCCCTCTCTATGGAGTATTTATTGAATATTATAGCATCTTCCATGTTATATCCGCTCATCGTTAAAATGGCAACTACCATATTCTGACCAGTGGGTCTCTTGTGGAAACCCATAACTTCCATAGATTTAGTTTCTACCAGAGGTCTTTGAGGATAGTGTAGGAAGTGTGCTCTAGGATCCATCCTTAGAAAATAGTTTGTCGCATATACGCCTATGGCTTGTTTAGCCATAGCTGCTTCATAGCTGTTTCTAGGCGAATGGTTGTGTTCAGCGAAAGGTATTATAGAACCGCATATTCCAAGAATGGTGAAGGGGTATATCTCTAAATGGGTTGTTTCAGGTTTAATGTCTTCAGGTCTTAAAGCGATGTAAGCATTCTCTTCCTCCTCAGCATCTAAGTACTCTATTATACCCATCTTTACTAGGTCATCCCACTTTAATAGCCCTTTCTTCAGAGCATTCAAATGTTCCTGTTTAAGTAGCGGAGAGCCATTTTCAACAACTATTAGAGGCCTTCTACATCTACCCGCATCGCAGTTAACTTGAACTTCATTCTTAGCCTTGAGATATGCTATATTTACTTCGGTAGATACGCGTCCTTTACGTCTATACCGTATGAAATCTTTAACAAGCTTCTCCGGCTTTAAAGTGTAGAAGCTTAGTGTTCCGTTAACGTAAACCTTTACGCCTCTAATACGGGTTTCCCTGTCTGCGTTTTCAACTGGAATACACCCTAGATCTTTTAAAACTTTACAAACATGATTCGTATCAGCCGATACTGATATCGTGGCCATGAGAGCTAGGTTCTTAACAAGACCACAGTTCGACCCCTCTGGTGTTTCGACTGGGCATAGTCTACCAAAGTGTGTCGAATGGAGTTCTCTGGCTTCAAAGTTCGGTTGGCTTCTACTTAGAGGAGATTGCAGTCTACGTAGGTGGCTAAGTGTTGATAGTATGTTCGTTCTATCTAAGAGTTGGCTGACACCAACTCTATTCCTACCCCAATTGCCTGTCGCAATAGCATGTTGCATCCTCTCTGTCAGAATACCCGGTCTAATGGCCAATTTAATAGATTCATTTACAAGCTTCTTAGCGGATAGACGCTCCAGTTGATAACTCATATCTTTAATCATATCTCTAAATATCGTTCTAAATAAGTCTCCAAGTAATGGACCCGAAAGCCTGATACGTTTGTTAGCATAATGGTCTTTATCATCCTCAGCTCTAAGGCCGAGTTTAAGCTCTATAAGCCGACAAGCTATTTCCGCCAGATATCTGGCTTTAGTGAGCCTAGCTTCAGGAGTTGAACCTAGGTGTAGAAATAGGTTATTATCTAGTATTGAATTTGCTCTTTGTATTCTACGTATCTCATCCTGTCCATATGCAACCTTATTACCTATAAAAATTATAGCCTTCTCAACGCTGTCGATTCTAGGGGATTTATCGAACGATGGATCAAGTTGTTCTCTAATCGCGGGGTCTAGCGACACCATATCTGCAATTTCGCTATCTTTTTCGACTCCAAGGGCTTTCATAAGCACTACAAATGGAAGTTCTACCGGTACACCCGGTATTGAAACGTATATGGCTCCATCTGGTTTAAGTTTAACTTCAACCCTCGTCCTAAAGCCGACTGTTGTAGAGAAGACTTTAGCCCTGTAGACAAGCCTAGAAGTGCTTCTATCTATATCCACTATGACTCTGTTAGGGGCGAGGTCTTCAAGACCTATGATAAGCCTTTCAGAGCCATTTATTATGAAGTAACCGCCAGGGTCGTCAGGGTCCTCACCTATCTCTAAAAGCTCTCTCCTACTCATCTTACTTAAAGGACAGATTTCAGACTTAAGCATAACTGGTAAATCGCCGATGTAGACGGTATCGGTGGTCATAGTTTTACCGTTAAATATCGGCGTCATCTCTAAAAATAAGGGGGTTGCATATGTGAGGTTTCTAAGCCTACACTCAAGTGGAGTAACGCTATGAGATGAGCCGTCAAACTCCGTAATCCTTGGTTCACCTATGCTAATTTCACCGAACTTTATATATAGGTTACCGCTACTGGTAGGTATTTCTACTCCACCTATGGAGTCTATAATCTGCTGCAGATCCTTCTCGATAAATTCATTGTAAGAGTCTAAATGCTGTCTGACTAAGCCTTTCTCCTGAAAGAAGGCTTTCATCAAAAACCACATATCTTCTTGCGTATACATCTCAACCACCTATAACAAATCTATAAAACACGGCTAATCCAGCCGTAGGACTTCTCCTAACAATCCTTATGATATCCCCAGGCTTAGCACCTATCAATAGAGTAGCTGGGTCTCGAGCTCTAATCTTTGGAAGTTGATATTTCTCAATATGATATCTCCTTAGAAGATCATCTACCTCGTCTTTCGTTAAAATGCTATGTTTGGGTACAAGCTCATGTTGAAATATATCAAATTTTACTTTCTGTTGAGTACTCATGCTTAAAACCTACTAGAATGTGCTAAGCAAGATAATACTCAGTCTCTAATAAATATTTCTATTATTAGCGGATGAATGTACATGTGTTTAGAATGTTAGGTTAAGCTTTAACCTTCAATTTTTTAATCAATTCGACAAATCTTCTAGCTTTAAGCTTAATAACATCAAAGTCTTCATCCTTGGGCATTCCTCTGACTATTATTCCGTAATGTAAATCCTCTGGGTCTCCTTGAACTATCATTCCATGTATTAACATGGCGTAAATAATCGATAATACCGTGGTTTCACCTCCAGTTCCATATCCGCCAGCAGTCGTAAAAGCCAGACCAACCTTACCGTCAAGTTTACCGTGAAGCTTAACAGTTTCATCTAAAAACGCTTTAACTTCCCCCGCCATTTGACCGTAGTATGTTGGAGAGCCTATGGCTATTCCATCATACTCTAAAAGCTCTTCAACTTTAGTATCAGACACCGATTTCATAGAGACTTCCAAGTTTTCCCCCCTAAGAGCCGACGCAAGCATTTCCGCAAGCTTTCGCGTATTACCCCCACGCGAGTAGTAAACCACCAAAACTTTAACCATTCAACCACCTCTAAGTGTAATTGGATCTAGACTAGTTAAGTCTTTTCACAGCCTCAACTATCGTTTTAAGCTTCATAGTGCTAACCTTATACGGCTCATCCCCAGGTAGAATACCGTTTAAGCCTCTGAACCCGCAGTCTGGCTTAGCCATGTAAACTCTATCGCCGTAGATGTTTAACGCCTTAGATAAGATGTTTAAAACTTCTTCAACACCTTCAACTCTAGCGTTTCTGGAGGATACGCAACCTATAGACAACAGTTTATCCGATTCCTTAAATTCCTCCGGCTTTAAACTTTCAAAGTTCTCAGGGGAATCTTTAAATTCATGGTCTAATATCGTGAAGTTGGATTTTAAAAGCAACCTAAATAAAGCTGGTGAAACTCTACCGCATACGTGTATACCAAGCGTAGACTTACGCGGCTCAAGTTTTTCAAATATTCTCAAAACATCTTCGCTCTTGTGCTTAATCAATGATGTGCCTCTTCCATAAACGATGGAAAGAATAGGCTCATCCACCACTATCAGATTATATCCTAGGTCTTCAAGTTTATGTATCAAATGTGATGTTGCAAGAGTTAAACTCTCTAAAAATGTTAAATCGTTTATTAGAGATTCTTTTATTGAATGTCGCCTTCCAGATGGATAAATTCTTGAGGCTAGTGTGAAAACTCCAGTTACAGGGGCTCTTAAGCCCGCGAAATTTAAACCACGTTTTCTAACGTACTCTACAAACCATAGTGCTTCAAATGGTACGGGTATTTCTACATCTTCCAATTCTTCAACACTATCGGCTGAAAACACATAATCTAAACCATTTTTACACAAAAGTCCCTTGGAAGATAGAGGATCGAGAAACATGCTTATGAAGTCTCTGAGCTGAGGATAGCTGGGATACGTTAAACCAATACTATACAGGTCTTCCGCAATCTTCTCCACAGATTCCCTACGGAATTCTACTGGAAAGCTTCCTACGCAACTAGTATACATGCATAACACCTAACCATGAATTATTTCAACGCCACCATAACAGTTATATCCATCAGATTAACACCAGTTGGCCCCGTAAATATGAGGTCGCCCAATTTTTTAAAAAACCTATGGGAGTCGTTATTATCGAGGCATTCCCTCGGGTCTAAGTTTTCCTCGGATGCCCTTTGAATGGTTTTACCATCAGCTATGGCTCCGGCTGCATCGGTTAAACCATCAACGCCATCCGTTCCAATAGATGCTAATGCGACGTTTTTGAGACCCTGTATTTTCACAGATGCTGAAAGGACAAGCTCTTGATTTCTACCTCCAACTCCAGACCCTTTAACCGTTACTGTAGTCTCACCACCAGCTACTATGGCTACGGGTTTCTCAATGGGGTTATCTTCCAAAGATTCTTCAACGAGTATGCTACCGTATACGGTCCCCACATATCTAGCTTCTCCTTCAACTACGGAGGATAATATGACGGAATTTAAACCCAATTCTCTAGCCTTTTTAACGGCTAGATTGCACGCTAATCTATTACTTCCGATTATTAAATTGTGGACCTTCTCAAATATTCTATCTCCGGGTTTTGGAGTCTCCGCTATTTCCCCCCTTAATCCGGCTTCTATCCGCCTCCTAACGGATTCCGGTATTTGATGCCATAAACCGTACCTATTAAGCATACGGTAAGCGTCTTGAAAAGTTGAAGTATCGGGCGATGTAGGCCCGGATGAGATGACATCTAATCTGTCGCCTACCACATCGGATATTATTAAACTTAAAACTCTAGCTGGATACGCATATTTGGCTAATAGTCCACCTTTGAAAGCCGATATATGCTTTCTAACAGCGTTGATTTCATCTATACTGGCTCCGCTTTTAAGAAGAAGCTTCGTAACTTGCTGTTTTTCTTCTAGCGATATCCCATCTGCAGGTAGTGGCGTCATAGCGGAGCCACCGCCCGAGATGAGACATATCACTAAGTCGTATTCAGAAGCTTCTGAAACCATTTTCAAGATTTCCTCAGCACCCTTCTGCCCATTAATATCGGGTATTGGATGCCCTGCTTCCATAAACTCAATCTTACCAGTTAGGGATTTAAATTTCACACCTTTAAGCACATTTATGAAGCCTCTAGTAATTTTATCACCTATTAGTTGTTCAACGGCTAAAGCCATGAAGTGGCTGGCTTTACCGAAGCCAACTAGATAGATGTGTTTGAAATCGTCAAGGTTAAGTTTTAAATCACCTACGCTTAGTATTGAACCGTTTCTTTTAACGCTCGACTTTACCATCTCCACTGGATTCAACTTCTCCATAACCTCATCGAGGATGTTTAAACAAATGGCTCTAGCCCTTCTATCTCCGTCTGTTAAACCGTTGGAGATCAAGTTTTCAAGATTCCTTATAACCTTCATTAGACTGTTAACACCTCATCAAAATTTAACAGCTGTAAGAGTTTAAATGTTATACCTTAAACTAAACTAATTTGTAAACATTTAAATCGGCGTTTTCTCTCTAAATCTTGGAAATGAGACCTAGAACCGGATTAGCCATACTCTCAGGTGTTGTCACATGTGCAGCTTTAGACCTAGCGATTCTAGTGACGGCTGGTTATTCGAACATTGTCCTAATTTCTCCATTTTTAGGAGGCTTAGTTACTGGAAGCTTCTTCATAGACCCTATGAAGAATGGAGGTAAAATGGGGGCTATAGTAGCTATAATAGATATTCTACTGATAAGACAAATTATACAAACGGTTTTACTACAAATGGGGTTGCTAACGATACCTCCGGAGATTTCAGAGATAGAATCGTTAGGTTTACCAATGCTCTTATTCCTATTGATCATAAGTTTTCTAATACAACTCGGCATAGGGTTTGGAGGAGGAGTGGTCGGTTCCTATATAAAAAGACGTATGACCCCTCCACCACAACCACCGCCTCTAAATGTCTGCCCCTATTGTAAGGCTAAGGTTCCTCCAGGAGCCATCTACTGCCCATACTGTGGAGCAAACTTAAAGGAAGCTAAACCTCCTAGATTTTAACATTTCGAGGATGAAGGTTGAAAAGTGCAGTTCTTCTTTCAGGTGGTAAGGATAGTCTTTATGCCTTATGGACTTCTGCAAACCAAGGTTTTGAAATAGCTTGCCTCATAACGCTCATTCCTGAGAGTTTTGAATCTTGGGTTTTCCACTATCCAACTGTTGAGCTTGTGAAGCTTCAAGCTGAAGCTATGGGCAAGCCATTTTTTGCGAGGAAGACTGGAGACTCTGTAGATAGAAGTTTGAAGGACCTCTATTACGTGCTTAAAGAGGCTGTTGAAAAGTTACATGTGGATTCCGTCATTTCGGGAGTTCATGCAAGTGCCTACCAGAAGAACCTGATAGATTCCGTATGTGAAGAACTTAACCTTAAAAGCTTTACACCGTTGTGGGGTAAAAGGGCCGATTGGATTTTAAAAGAAATGCTAGAGCTTGGATTTTTAATAATGATCGTAGCTGTAGCGGCTGAAGGATTAACGGAGAAATGGTTGGGTAGGATTCTAGACGCTAATTCCATAGTGGAATTTAGTCGGCTTGCCTCTAAGCATCACTTTAGCCTTTTAGGAGAGGGTGGTGAATACGAAACGCTTGTTTTAGATGCGGCATTCTTTAGAAGACGTTTACGGATTAGAAAGGCTGAACCCATATGGATGGGAGACTCTGGCTATCTGAAGGTATATGAGGCCGATTTAGAAGACAAGAATCGTTTTTACAGACTTTAACGGTTTGTTAATTTGTAATTCCCGTTTTTTTCACGTCGAATGTTATTGGAAGACTTAATGCCGAGTTCTCTTAAAGCATCTTCAACTAAGCCGTAGACCTTCTCTTCATCTAGCGTTTGAAAGTTCTTCTCAAGCATTAGAAGCCTACCTTGGACGAGTAATGAATCTACATTTAAACCTCTAGCGGCATATATGATGTTTGATATTAAGTTCTCCGGACTGTAGATCGGCTGAAGATTGGGGCTTCTAATATCCAGCAATATTAAATCTGCTTCAAAACCCTTCTCAATACGACCAACGACGTTTTCAAGACCCAAGCTTCTACTAGCGTTAACCGTAGCCATGTCTAAAACTTGCTGAACGCTTACAGCGCCTGGATCCCAACGGTTATGTTTTTGAAGTAAAGCCGCAAACTTCATCGTTTCAAACATGTCCAGCGTATTATTGCTTGCTGGTCCGTCTGTGCCTAAGCTTACAAGCACACCGGATTCCATGAGCTCCGGGATTGGAGATACGCCTCCAACTCCAAGCTTCATATTTGAAATCGGACAGTGGGAAACTTTAACCCCTTTAAGTGCTAAAACCCCAATATCTCTCCTCGTCAGCCAAACACAGTGTGCAGCTAAAACGTTTCCATTTAAGAAGCCGATCTTATCCAAATATTCGACGACACTACATCCATATTTTCTCTGAAACATCATCTGCTCTCTTCTAGTTTCAGCTAGATGTATGTGAACCAGTGCGTTGAGTCTCCTAGCCATCGTTTGACTTTCCATGAGAAGTTCATCGGAACACGTGTAAGGAGCATGTGGAGCTACTATGGGTTTGATTTTAGGGTCGTTCAACTCTCGTATGGTTTTAATCGCCTTATACGTTTCCGTTAGAAAGTTTCTTCTCAAGTTTTCATCTGAAGCCCTATCATCTGATACCGTATCTATTAAGCCTTGACCTATAAAACCTCTTAAACCAGCTTCTTTAACGGCTTTAGCGACCATTCCAGCATAGTAGTACATGTCGACTAGACAAGCCGTACCGGTTCTTATCATCTCAAGGCATCCAAGTAGAGCTCCCACGTAGCAAAGTCGCTCAGTAAATTTACGCTCTAGAGGCCACACCTTCTCTTTAAGCCATCTATCTAACGGCAAGTCTTCGGCATATCCTCTAAGTAGGCTCATTGAAATATGCGTATGCGTATTTATAAGGGCTGGCATCAAAACCTTACCTTCACCATTTACAACGACATCTCCCCCGCTTAGATCACGACCTATATCAGCGATTAACCCGTCTTTCACTAGAACAGACGCTCTCCTTAACACTCTCCTATGTTCATCTTGGGTAATTATCCAATTGCAGTCTTTAATTAAAATCTCCAATTGAATCTAGAGTTTTATATGTAGCAAATTTATTTAAATCAAGCTGATTTTCCTCGAAGGTTATATTTATTAGAATCCTACTGTTACATTCAACTGATGACTTCAAACCCGGAAACTCTTGAAGAATATATTAGAGAAGCCGCTGAGATAGCCAATTCGAAAGGATTTCATGTAACGTGGGATAATGTACCAACATATCTAATGCTTATAGTGACTGAGCTCTCCGAAGCTATGGAGGCTTGGAGAGACGACGATTCTGAAGTCTTTAAAGAGGAGTTAGCAGATACGCTTATCAGAATCTTCCACATGTGTGGAGACCTTAACATAGATATATCAAATGCTGTCAAAGTGAAAATGTCGATAAATAAAACCAGGCCATATAAACATGGTAGAAAGAGACTGTAGTTTAGCCCTGAGCAGTCGATGAAAGTGTATCAAGTACATCGTCTAGGATTTTTGAAGCTTCCAGTATCTGCCCTTCATCTATGACTAGAGGTGGTAAAAACCTTAAGATGTTTCTGCCAGAGTATAGAGTTATGAGGCCATTTTCAATACTTTTAACGATTACGTCTTTTACATCAAATTTTAGCTCCACCGCTCTCATCAAACCTAAGCCTCTAACCTCTCTTATAGATGGGTGGTTTTGTTTAAGTTTCTCCAACTCGCGTTTAAAGATCTCCCCCAGCCTCTCCGCCCTCTCAGGCAGTTTTTCACCGACTATTATGTCTATTACAGCTGAAGCCGCTGCACACGCAAGAGGATTTCCACCGAACGTACTCGTATGCTCTCCAAGTTTAAGACTCTCACCTACATCTTCTCTTGCTAAAACTGCCCCCATGGGGACTCCTCCCGCTAAACCCTTGGCGACGCACATTATATCCGGCTTTACATTCCAATGTTGACAAGCCCACATAGTCCCAGTCCGTCCGAGACCCGTCTGAATCTCATCAACTATGAGTAGGCTACCTTTTCTATCGCATACGTCTCTCAAACCCTTTAGATAACCATCTGGTGGAATTCTCACACCGCTTTCACCTTGAATCGGCTCCACTATAAATGCTGCAGTGTTTTCATCGACCACTTCTTCAGCCTTCTCAAGGTTTCCATAGGGTACGAACTCCACACTCTTAATAAGAAGATCTTTGAAGGGTTCTCTATACTTGGGATTCCAAGTCAATGATAAAGCTCCTAGAGTTTTACCGTGGAAGCCGCCCATCGTTGAAACCAGTTTAGACTTACCAGTATACTTTTTAGCCATTTTAATAGCTGCTTCAATAGCTTCAGCTCCACTATTACATAAGTAAACCTTATCCAAACCTTTCGGAGCTATTGTTACAAGCTTCTCTAAGAGAGATGCTCTAACGTCATTGTATAAACTTGGGTGACATATCGTAAGCCTATCAAGTTGTGTTTTAAGTGCTTCAACGACTTTAGGATGAGAGTGGCCTACTATGGCGACACCATATCCACCCATTAAGTCTATGTATCGCCTCCCCTCAGCATCCCACAATATTGCGCCGCTACCTCTTACAATGGCTACTGGATACCTGAAATAAACGTTGACCATATATTTTTCTTCAAGCTGAATGATCATTTGCGTATTCAATACCGCTCCTCCTAAACTGGATGGATTCCAGGATACATCAATCCAGTTCTTTCATCTAACCCATAAATGAGGTTTAGGCTTTGAACAGCATTACCAACAGCGCCTTTGACGAGGTTGTCTATGGCTGATAAGGCAACTATCCTATTCGTATGCTGGTCTAATTCAAATCCGACATCGCAAAAGTTTGAGCCTACTATGGGTTTTGGATCCGGATACCTGAATATCCCCTTTACATCCCTAACGAGCCTTACGAAGGGTTCATTTCCATAGAACTGTCTATAAATCTTCCAAAGATCTCTAATCGTTACGGTTTTCTCAGTAAAGCAATGACATACCACTAGTATTCCCCGCACTATATTGACGGAGCTTGCTGAGAAGGCAACTTTAACACTCCCACCAGCTAACACGCTGAGCTCCTGCTCTATTTCACTTGTATGTCTATGTCCAACTGGCTTATAAGGCCTTATAACGCCATAGCGTTCAGCGTGTATGCTTGCGAGTGAGGACGTAGCGCCCGCACCCGAAGAACCTATCATAGCATCTACCACTACGACGCTTTGCTTGATGAAGTTTGCTTTAGCCAAAGGCGCCATAGCTAATATAGCGGCTGTTGACATGCAACCTGGACATGCGACTAAATCGGCTTTCCGAATCTCTTCTCTATGAAGTTCCGGTAAACCGTAAACAGCTTTCTCTAGAAGATCGGGCCTTGGATGCTTCCAGCCATACCACCGTTCATATTCTTTAGGATCCTTAAGCCTAAAATCTGGACTTAAATCGATCACTTTAACTCCAGCCTCTAGGAATTCTGGGGTTATTTTCGCTGAAACACCCGCTGGTGTGCATAGGAATACGACGTCGCTTTCTTCAACTATCTTTGACGTGCTGGGGTCTGTAAATTGAATATCTAGTATCCCTCTAAGGTTTGGATGAACTCTGTGAACATACTCTCCTACATACTTCCTAGAGGTAACTATTTTGATTTCTACATTCGGATGGGTTGCAAGTATCCTTAAGAGTTCTCCTCCAGTAAACCCCGATCCTCCTATGATGCTCACTTTCAAAGGCAACCCCTCCAGAATGGAGTAACACTTAACATTTAACTTTTACTACGTTGCTAATGGAATTTCTTCTCTCAGATTAGAGAAAGCTTCTTTAGTCTAATAGTCATGTTTAAACACTTGTACCTAATATTGTTTCAGGAGGGGGTTGTCTTGAGCGAAGATAGCGAGTTAAATCTACTGATGAAGAAGAAGTACTTGGAAATTCAGCGAAAGCTTATGGCTAAGACTTTAAAAGAAAAAGAGTCCTCGGAGGAGAGTAAAGCTCCAGACTATGAAAGCATCGTTAAAAACGCCTTAGACAGTTCAGGTTTAAGAGTTCTATCGGCTCTTAAAAGTCAGTATCCATATGAAGCTCGTGCGATAATCAACGCTCTTGGTAAGGCGATAGTAGATCGTAAAATACCTGCTGAAATAAGTGGTGGGGAGCTTTATCAGCTTTTACTAAGCCTCGGCATTAGAGTTAGACTTGACACGAAGATCTACGTTGAAAGGAAGGGTAGGGTTAAAGAATTTTCAGAATACCTAAGGGATAAAATTAAAGATTCTCAGTAAAATTTATATTTCAGTTAATTTTCCTTAAGTTAATGCTTGGATTCAATTGAAGAGTTTGAATGAGGGGGGAGCTTGGATAAAGTCGTACTCGCATACTCTGGAGGCTTAGACACCTCTGTATCAATAATATGGCTTCAGGAAAAGTACAACGTAGATGTCTATACAGTCACTGTTGATGTGGGGCAAGGTGGTGATTTTAAACTCGTAGAGGATATGGCTTACAAGCTCGGCGTTGTAAAGCACTTCTTCATAGATGCTAAGAGGGATTTTGTGGAGAACTACGTTTTCCCAAGCATTAAAGCTAATGGATTATATGAAGGTAAATATCCCCTTAGTAGCGCCCTCTCTAGACCTTTGATAGCTAAGAATGTCGTAGAAGTGGCTAAAGCGGTTAAAGCTGACGCTGTAGCACATGGATGCACCGGTAAAGGTAACGATCAGGTTAGGATAGAGACAACTATTAAAGCGTTAAATCCTAATCTGAAAGTTTTAGCTCCAGTTAGAGAGTGGGGTTTAGATAGAGAGTTTGAGCTTGAATACGCTAGGAAGCATGGAATCCCGTTTAGTAGAGAGAAGATATATAGTGTCGATCAAAACTTATGGGGTAGGAGTATAGAATGTGGACCCCTAGAAGATATAGAGCTTGAGCCTCCAAGTGACGTCTTCAAATGGACTATAGACCCGGAGAAAGCCCCTGATAGAGCTGAGTACGTAACTATAGGCTTTGAAAACGGTGTACCCACTTCACTCAACGGAGAAACTTTAGACGGCGTTACACTTCTAACTAGGCTGAATGAGGTTGCTGGGAGGAATGCGGTAGGTAGAATAGATCACATCGAGGATAGAGTTGTTGGAATTAAGACTAGAGAAGTCTATGAATGCCCAGCGGCGGTCTGCATATTAGAAGCGCATAAAGACCTTGAGAAGCTGGTTTTAACTCCAAGCCAATTGAGCTTTAAAGAGCTTGTAGATAGACAGTGGAGCTTTCTAGTGTACGCTGGAATGTGGTATGAGCCGCTTAAACAGGACTTGGAAGAGTTTATTAATAGTTCTCAGAGGTTTGTTGAGGGATGGGTTAAACTGAAGCTTTATAAGGGAGGATTAAGAGTTGTTTCAAGAATGTCTAAGTATTCGCTGTATAGTAAGGATCTTGCCACTTACAGCGTTAAAAGCGTTTTCGATCAATCTGCAGCCCCCGGGTTTATAGAAATATGGAGCTTACCCCTGAGAACCGCCCATACTGCTAGGAAGAGCCGTTGGAGGTGATGGGTATGGTTATAGTTTTAGAGTGTTCTGAATGTGGTGGTATAATTAAAATTCCTGATGACGCCCTCGAGGGTGAAATATTTTCGTGTCCAGATTGTGGTATGGAGTATGAAGTTTATATAAACAATGGTAAAATTGAGCTTAAACCCGCGGAAATAGAGGGAGAAGACTGGGGAGAGTAGACTGAAGAATATTACGTCGAGGGTTGAACGTTTGAAACTAGTGGTTAAAATTGGTGGAAGCATTCTCAAAGACGGAGCTCCAGATGTAAACTTGATAAATGATGTTAAAGATGTTTTCTCAAACCATAAACTCGTCTTGGTTCACGGAGGGGGAGATGAAGTTACAAGCATAGCTTCTAAAATGGGTAAAGAGCAGGTTTTCATAACCTCTCCAGACGGCTTTAGAAGCAGATATACGGATAAGGAGACCCTTGACATCTACGTTATGGTTATGGCTGGTAAGATAAATAAGGAAATAGTTTCAACTCTGCTTGAATTCGGTCTTCCAGTAGTAGGGATTTCAGGTGTAGATGGGGGGCTTTTAAGAGCAGAGAGAAAGAAGAAGCTCGTAATAATCGATGAGAAAGGTAGGAAGAGGGTTATACCTGGGGGATATACTGGGAAGATAGTAGCCGTTAATATTGGTTTATTAGAAACTCTTCTAAACTCAGGCTACCTGCCTGTCATTTCACCGTTGGCCATAGGCTCGGAGTACGAGATCCTGAACGTTGATGGAGATAGAGCGGCTTCTTATGTAGCGGGAGCTTTAAAAGCGGACAACCTCATACTTTTAACAGACGTAGAAGGTTTAATATTAGATGGAGAGCTTTGCAGGGAAATATCCTCTACCCAATTAAAGGAGAAGCTCAAGAAGATAGGCCCAGGTATGATCACCAAAGTCTACGCCGCTATAGAGGCTTTGGAAATGGGCGTTGATAAGGTTGTGATATCCTCTGGTTTAAGACTTAAACCCATAATATCCGTTATTGAAGGTGAGGCTGGAACAGTAGTCTATAGAGGTTGATAATGTCCATAAGTTTAGAGTTTAAAGCAAAAGCGGTAGATATACTTAAAAACGCTTTAAAAATCTACAGCCCATCCCTATGTGAAAAAGAGCTGGCGTTTTTCCTCGCAGATACTATGGAAAAGCTAGGATACGATAACGTGTATATTGATGAAGTGGGAAATGTTTTGGGATCCGTAGGCATAGGTAAACCTAAGGTCATGTATATAGGCCATATGGATACTATTCCGGGGGTCATACCATATAAGGAGGAGGGGAGTTACATATATGCTAGGGGGGCTGTAGACGCTAAATCTGCATTAATAGCTATGGTTGTTGCAGGGGCCTCTATTAAAAGTGAAGTTTTAAATGGTAGACTTACCGTTGCATGCACCGTTGATGAAGAAGGTTCCAGTTTAGGTTTTAAACACATACTACGTAAAGGTATAGAGGCCAAGTATATAGTCTTAGGTGAACCGGGTGGAGTTGAAGCCATAACCATAGCCTACAGAGGTAGAGTGCAACTTTCCGTAAGATGTAGAACAAGAGCTGGACATGCTGGGTCACCGTGGGCTTTTGAAAACGCCGTTGAAAACCTATACGAGTTTTATACGTGTTTAAAGAAAGAGTTTTACGAACGTTATTCTACTCAAACGTTTTCAAGCAGATACTACACCGTTTCTACGTCAATTACTTGGATTAGAGGTGGAGAAACGCCAAACGTTATACCAAGCTTCTGCGAAGCTAAAATTGACGTTAGAATTCCACCAAGCGTTAAAGCCTCTGAAATCGTAGAATACTCTCAAAGACTTATGAATAATTTCATGAGTAGAAACCCAGAGGTTCGGTTGGAAGTTGAGCCTGAAGGGTATTGCGACGCCTATGAAGTAGATAGGAATTCAATGCTTTTAAGGGTTTTAAGAGAGTCTATTAGAGAAGTTAGAGGCAGATATCCTAAGCTTATCCGTAAAACCGGCACTGGAGATATGAACCTTTTAACAGGTTTACCCATTGACGCCGTAACCTACGGCCCAGGAGATTCGGCTCTAAGCCATACAGACATGGAGAAGGTAGACGTAGAGGAATATCTAGATAGCATAAAGGTCTATAGGCTTGTAGCTTTAAAACTTTTGAAACAACCATGAAGGATTACCGAGACCATTATAGTGTCCGCTTCATTCATAGTTAGAACTGTAAAAACTTACCACTTTCTTCTTACAAAAATAAAATGGGGATGTTTAGAATGGGAAGAAGAATCTGTATCTGCTTATTATGATTCCGGGTATTAATGCTAACATGTGTCCAGCTATGTATCCGCCTGCTACTGGAGCCCCAACTTCCTCGTATAGCTTACTTCCTCCCACTCTGAGTGTTATTTGTTTAAGAACCCAGGCTATGAGGGCGTAAGTCCAGAATCCCCATTCGAAGCCAGCGCCTATACCCAGTATGAAGCCTACAGGCTCAAATGGGAACCATATGTACCTTGCATGTAGCCAGCTTAAAAGCCCTACGAATA
>CAYWZZ010000003.1:0-109057 GCA_964463005.1 uncultured Candidatus Bathyarchaeia archaeon
ACCCAAAATCTAGCTCCTTCTTACGAAGACAAATGCCGCGGGCCGGACTTGAACCGGCGACAATCCGGTCTTCAGCCGGACGCTCTCCCAGGCTGAGCTACCGCGGCTTAGCTTAAGATTTTTACTGTTTCACTCATTTTTAAGTGTTTATCTTCATAGTTAGGATTTTATTCTCATACCTTTTAGTTTTACTGGTGGTTTAGTTGATATTGGAGTATGTTGTAGACCTCCATGAGGATATCGGATATTACTACGCTACTGGTGGTCATGATGGTTTTCCAGTTGAAGATTTCTCCGTAGATCTTCCGAATAGGCATGGTGATATACCTAAGTATTTTAAGGCTGGAATTAGACTCGTTTTTGCGTCTATTTTTCCACTCATGCCATCTTTCAACCCTAGTCTATCAAAGCTTATTTGGGGAGGTTATGTGATGAAGCCTCTACCCTTTGTGAATTCTCCGAGGGCTGTTAGAGAAAACGTTATGGAGCAGATCAAGATATATCATAGGCTTATAGCGGTTCATCGGGAATTGGAGCCCGTTTCCGAGAAAGGTGATATTGATAGGCTTTTAAATGGTAGGAAGGTCGGTTTTCTGATAGCTTTAGAAGGAACTGAAGCTTTAGATGAACCTAGTGATTTAGAGTTCTTCTACAGGCTTGGTGTTAGAAGTCTCCAGATGACTTGGAACTACGACGTTAAATACGGTAGTTCATGTATGAGCATTAAAGATTACGGGTTGACGGGCTTCGGTGAAGCACTTGTAGAAGAAGCTAATAGACTTGGAGTCATACTCGACATTTCACATGCAAGTGAGAAGACAAGCCTTGAATTGATAGAAGCTTCTAAACTACCAGTCATAGCGAGTCATGCAAATGTGAAAGCCGTTAAAAACCACGTTAGAAATCTAAGCGATAGGGTTTTAGAAGCCCTATATGCGAAGAACGGTTTAATAGGTTTCACTCTAATACCTTCAACGATATCAGATAACCCAACTATAAAAGACTTGGTCAAACACGTACGCTACGTCTATGAAAACTACGGCTCAAAAATCCTAGCTATAGGAACAGACTACTTCGGATTGATAGCTACAAAACCTCCAAAAGGCTTAGAAGACATATCTAAACTGAACAACCTATGGAATGCTCTAGCCGAAGCCGGGCTTAGCGATGAAGCTTTAAAAGACATGGCTTACAGAAACGCTCTAAGAGTAGTTAAAACGCATGAAGAGAATTGGAGAAGACTTAAACCGTAACGTATTGGCTAAATAAACTTGCAGACTTTAACTGTAAAGGCGTTAACATTCCGCACCTCCACCGTCCGACATATTTAAAACCATCAGTGTATTCTTCCCCCGCGTATTCTAACGGCTTCGTAGACTACTAGGCTCTTTAAAAAAGTGAATTGACATGTAGGTTTTAGTGGATAAAAGACATGTTGAAGGGGCGATTATGGAAATGTGCATTGTAATTGGATGTTCTGGTGAAGAAAGCTTCACTACTTCTTTCCAATAGCTTTCTGTGCTTCTAGAGTCATCCTCTCTATACTTGGTAGTCTCAGTTTAACTGCTTTTGAATCGAGCTTTGCCTCATGGAAACCCCATACGTGTAAAACCCATGCGGCATCCCATGAATATCTAAACCACTCCCCAACTTTCTCAGTAATGACTTCAACAGCTTTCTCAAGTTCCATGGCCGTCCATCTACCTCTTTCCCCAACTCTCTTGATAATATCACTTAAATCGAAGTGTATGGTGAGAAACTTCACAACTTCTTCAGCAGCTTTGTAGAGCTTCTCAGAAGCTTGAATAGGATCCCTATCGACGAGAGATTTACCTTCCTCAAAATACCTCAAGGCAAGCTCAAGATGATCTTTAGCATCAACTCCACCGCTCATAACTTCCAGTAAATTCAGCATTAAATCAACAAATAAGTTTTATTACATTTACAGGGCTTAATTAGTAGGTTTCATATTTATTAGGAAGAGGTAAAAAGCATTCGAGCTACTTTGAACATTACGTCAATAACTCAAAAATAACGGTACAAGCACCATGCCGGTCTCAACAACACGCTGGACAAACTCTCGATATACACCCGCTACTAAAGCTTTAAAAGAACCTGTAAGAGCTATGGTGGGTGATTGGGGATCTTGCGAGAAAGGCTGGTTGGCCACCGTTAAGGCGGTTAACATGTTGTTCATCAGGATACGGCTATAAAAAGCTCAGCTTTAACGAACCGAGAATCCCACAGGCTAAGTTGTGGAAGTGTCAAATATGGAATCTTCTGGATATGGTGGATGTTTGGAAGGTTTAATATTCAAGTTTTTCAAATTTAAAACGGAATTGGTTAAAGTAGTTGTGTTTGACTATGCTGTTGGAAATCTTAAAAGTATAAAGAATGGTTTGGAAAGAGTGGGCGCTGAGGTCTCTATTACAAGTGAAGCTACTGAAATTAAGAAAGCGGATGCCATTGTACTTCCAGGTGTTGGAGCTTTCCCGGAAGCGGTTAAACGTTTGATGTCTGAGGCCGACCTGATCAAAGGCTTCATAGCCGATGGGGGGGTTCTACTTGGAATATGTCTAGGTATGCAATTGCTGTTCACTGCGAGTACTGAAGGTGGATTGTACAAAGGCTTAGATTACTTTAAAGGTTTAATAGTGAAGCTTCCACCCAATGTTAAGATTCCACATATAGGCTGGAATACGATTAAAATAAGAGACTACGACTGCCCCATTCTAGAAGGGATTTCAGATGGAAGCTTTCTATACTTCGTCCACTCCTACTACGCTAAAATGGCGGATGTAGAGGTCGGTAGTGTAGATGCTGAAACCTTCTATGGCACAACCTTCCCCTCAGTCGTATCTAAGGGGTCTGTTTTCGCAACCCAATTCCACCCGGAGAAGTCTGGAGAAGTTGGGCTTAAAATCCTTAAAAACTTCATAGAGTACGTTAGGAGGTAGATCGTATGCTTGCGAAGAGGATAATCCCATGTTTAGACGTTATGCAGGGGAGGGTGGTTAAAGGCGTAGGGTTTAAAGAGCTTAAAGACGCTGGAGACCCCGTTGAACTTGCAGTGAAGTACTGTGAGCAGGGTGCCGATGAACTAGTCTTCCTAGATATAACAGCCTCCTATGAGCGTAGAGGTACGCTCATACCGCTTGTAGAACGCATCGCAGACGTACTTTATATACCGTTTACAGTCGGCGGAGGGATAAGAAGTGTAGAAGATATCCGTAGAATCTTAAGCGCTGGCGCCGATAAGGTTTCGATAAATACGGCAGCTGTGCAAAACCCAAACCTAATTAAAGAAGCTTCTGAAGTGTTTGGAAGCCAGTGTATAGTAATATCCATAGACGTTAAACGCGTCTACGTAGACGAACGGCAGTCTATAGATAAAACAGTTGTAGAGACTGAAAGCGGTTACTGCTGGTGGGACGTATACATATACGGTGGGAGGCAGTCGACGAATATGGACGCGTTAAAGTGGGCTGAGAGAGCAGTTAAACTCGGAGCTGGTGAGCTCTTAGTCTCATCCTTAGACTTCGATGGGACGAAACAGGGATACGACTTAAACCTTTTGAAAGAGCTTTCCAGAAGAGTCTCAGTACCAATAATCGCCAGTAGTGGAGCCGGAGATTTAGATCACATTTTAAAAGCCTTAACAATCGGAGAGGCTGACGCTGCTTTAGCAGCCAGCATATTCCACTATGGAAAGTACACGGTTAGAGAAGTCAAACAGTACCTTGCTCAACATGGAGTGCCAGTTCGACTGTAATTCAAACGCCATCCTCTTCCAAAAGACGGAGTTTATCATCCTCCTTGATGACGAAGATTAAGGGTTTTAACCGGATATACGTATTCAATAGTGGTGTTTGGTTTTGAAAGTTGGGTATGCATCATCCGTAATCACCCCTCCCGTTGGAGTACGCCTTTCAGGATATGCATCTAGGGTTCAACCGTCTGAGAACGTTCACGATAACCTTACATGCCGTGCCTTGTACTTAGAAGATGAAGGAGAAGTCTTTGCACTGGCGGTCTTAGACCTCATTGGAGTAGATTCTGAGCTTTTAGAGAATTTCCAAGACTTGACATCTAAAATGTTGAACATAGATAAGAGTAGGCTTACAATCGCCGTCACGCATACGCATGCGGGTCCAGAGCCTAACCAAGAGCTCAGCAGATACTTCGCCAAAGTGGCCGCTGGAACCGTCTATATGGCTAGTAGAAGGCTTGAAGAA
The DNA here is from genome assembly GCA_964463005.1 of uncultured Candidatus Bathyarchaeia archaeon. Lineage (GTDB taxonomy): Archaea > Thermoproteota > CALKCG01 > B24 > B24 > DTBU01. The sequence continues at coordinate 4,236 of CAYWZZ010000003.1, forward strand.
GTTCAGCTTTACTCCGGAATCGGGTCTGTCAACGGTATTACGGTGAATAGGAGAAGTCCAGGCTCCGGCTTAGTAGATCCAAGGGTTCACGTAGTCTCTTTCAAACGAGACTCAACATATAAAACTCTAGTAGTCAATTTTACATGCCACGCAGTTGTCATGGGGCATAACAATCTTCAGATAAGCGCCGATTACCCGGGTGCTTTAAACCGCTACGTGGAAATGCTTACAAACGGTTCTTCATTATTCTTAAACGGTACATGCGGTGATGTGAATCCACTTACACCTAGGACGGATTTAGCCAAAGTTTATGATAGAAGTATTGGAACATTTGAAGACGTTGAGTGGATGGGGCGTATTCTCGCCTGTGAAGCCGTTAAAACGGCTGAACTATCTAAGTCTGAAAAACCAGCTCTAAGAGTGAAAAGTTCTGTTGTTAAAGCTGGGATTTGGAAGCCTTTAACATTGGAAGAGGCTAGGAAAGAGCTTGAAGCTTTAGAGAAGTCTGAGAAGTCTTTAGACGTTTATAGACGTTACATGGTTGAAGCTAAAATCCACGTCTTAGAGAAGTTTAAAGACGTGGAACACCTCAACCTTCCAGTAGTAGCTTTAGCACTATCAGATAATACTGCTATTGTAATGCTTCCAAGTGAGATATTGGTTGAAGTAGGTCTTAAAATAAAGGAGAACTCTCCCTTTAAAAACACACTCGTAGCTGGCTACTGTAACGGATACTTCGGCTATATTCCAATTAAAAAGGCATATGATGAGGGTGGATATGAAGCAACTTTTCCAACGTGTATTGTTGAAAGAGGTACTGGAGAGAAGCTTATAGAAGAATCGCTAAAGCTTCTATTGGATATCCGCTAACTGTTTAACGTATAGAGTTAAACCTTAATTACCTTATTAGAAGATATACTACGTACAATGTCTTACCCAAATGAACAAAGTAGGGAAATTACCATAGAAGATTTGAAGAATATCCCGAAATATGAGCTGTACAGGAAAATGTCTGCTATGCTGAAGGGTTCTCCAAAGCCTGGACGCTACGTAGAGTTCCTACCAACAGTCTTCAGCACGGTTTTAGCCAGTAGGGAGAAGGACCCAATAATCATGTTCGAAACCGTCATAGATGAGCTTAGAAGATTGTGGAATCTTTCACCTAGAATGCCTGTGAGCGGACCTTGGCATCATGCCGTCGTTCCAGGTGTTCTAATAGCCTCTCTCAGAAACAACGGCTATCCCTTTACTGATGAGGATGTAGAGGAGGCTTTAAAAAGAGGAGCCCTTGTTCCAGCTGCAGCCTGTGGCTTTCTCGGAGTATGTGGAGTTGCTGTCGGACTGGGAATAGCTGTAAGCGTGATAACCAAGGCTACACCATATCACGACAAAGAGAGGAGTCTAGTCTTAAAGTACTCGGCTGAAGCGATTATACTCGTAGCTAAGCATGGTGGTCCTCACTGTTGTAGACTCGCATCTTACGTGGTTATACCACACGCTGTCAGGGTTTTTGAGAAAGAATTTGGATACAAGCTTCCAACGCCAAGTCCTAAGGAGCTTATAGGTAGATGCACACTATGGGAAGAAAATCCCGTATGTCATATGGAGAGGTGCATGTTTAACCCATTAGTTCGTAAGCTTGCCGAAGAGAGGAAAAAAGCTAGTACTGCTGAAAGCTAAGATTTTTATCTGCTTCAATCCCTCAGGATTATAGGTGTGTATATGCTTTCGTATGAAGATGTGGAAAACGCCATAGAAATTATAGCAAAACAACTAGATATATCTAGAGAAGATGCTAGACGGCTTTTACACAGATACGTCTGTATTGGACTCTGCGGATGGTATGAAAGAGAGGCTGAAAAGACGGGATTTGCAACTTTAAAGTTAACAGAAGAACAGCTCAAGGTGTTGGAGGCGGCTGTTCAAAGCATCGTTAGTGGCGAATCTTCAAAGGAACGCATGAAAAGGATTCACATATACTTATGTCCAAAAGGACCATGCTCTAGATGAAGATGAAATTTTAAAACCTTTGAAGTAACCTCAAATGTAGACACAATTACTACTTAGATAAAGACATATCTGAATCATAGCCATGCAGTATCTATTTTTCAATTTATGATTATGATTTAGTTATTTTAACCCACTTCCCCGGGTCTCCTTGAATTATTTCAAATTTTACAACTCCGGCTTTTCTAAGCCACTCATCTAATTTCCAACTTTCCGGAGGGGGATACTGCCTCCCTCTAGGACTGTTGAAGAATTGCCGTATTCTATATCCAAGTTCTCTCCTAATGTTTTCGGGTAGATTCTTAGTCAATCCTCCTCCTATGAAGGCTTTTCCACCTCTAACCAATGTATCGTATATTTCTCTGAAGGCTTTTACATGGTCTTTCCAAAAGGGAATAGACCCCCTGCTAACCATTAAGTTTATTGAATTCGATTTAAACGGTAGATTATGTACATCTGCTCGAATGGCTGAAACCCTTTCTTTAACCTTGAAATGTCCAGCGTTCTTTAAACCACCTATTAAAGCATTTCTATCGACATCTAGAAGTAAGACTTCAAGTTGGGTTAACTTTGCAAGCTGTATTCCAAGTATACCAACACCACTACCTATGTCGACGCACAATCCTTCCACAATCTTACATTCTTCAATGATCTGCTGTGCCAAAGCCTGATATACGATCGATGGGAAAAGGGGAGGACTAGGTAAGTTTTCTTCTCTAAGCACGTTAGAGTTGGAATAGTCCATAATCTATGAATCCTCTTATCCAGCATCCTCCTCCATACGTTCAAACCTGCAGAGGCAACGGCGTGCCAGAATTACCTCTGTTGGAATGCACATCTTTACAAAGTCCTCATCTATCGGACTTTTCACGGTTAAGATTTTCACATCAACATCATACGCTTTTTTAAGGTTTTCTTCCGTTATAACATGCTCCGGTTCTCCTATGGTTAGAAATCTTCCAGCTGTCATTAAACCTACTCGGTTAGAGTGGAGGAAGGCATGGGTTGGAAAGTGCGTAGTCATTATTACTATTAAGCCTCTTTGCGCAAGTCTACTTAATATTTTAAGCACTATAGCCTGGTTTTTCAAGTCTAATTGAGAAGTAGGTTCGTCTAAGAGTAAGATTTTAGGTTGTTGAGCCAATGCTCTGGCGATCAATACGAGTTGTTTTTCACCACCGCTTAACTCGACGTATGGTCTATCCTTTAAATGATATGCCCCTACTTCTTTAAGAGCTTCTTCAGCTATCCTATAATCTTTATCCGAAGGCGTTGAAAATATGCCTAGGTGTGGGGTTCTACCCATGACTACGAAGTCTATGGTTTTATAGGGGAAAACAGACCTATGCTCTTGAGGTAGGTAGGCGACGTTTTTCGCATACTCAGCCTTAGACATCGAGTTTACATCCACTTCGTCTAAAAATATAAAACCCTTAGTAGGCTTTAAAATACCGCGTAAACACTTTAGAAGAGTTGTTTTACCGCATCCATTTGGACCGAGTATGCAGAAAATATCCCCACTCTTCACTTCAAAGGATACTCCTTTAATGACTTCCTTACCATTAGGATATGAAAAATGTAAGTCTACAACCTTCATCTCCATCCTAACCTCTCCCTCCTTAAAAGATAGAAGAAGAAAGGTGCACCTATTACAGCAGTCAATATGCCTAAAGGTATTTCAACGGTCGACACCGCCCTAGCTACGGTATCGACTGCTAGTATGTATGCGGCTCCTATCGATATTGAAGCTGGCACTAGAACCTTATGATCTGGACCTACGAGTATCCTGCATACATGCGGTATAACTAGTCCAACCCATCCGACTACGCCAGCTATGGCAACGGCAGCGCTAGTCATCAACGTGCAACAGCTTATTACAAGCATCCTCATCTTTTCAACGTCTACACCTAATGCTTTAGCCTCCTCTTCTCCCAAGGAGAGGACGTTCAACCTCCACCTTATCATGACGATTATTATGCAAGAGGATATCATCGGTATAAAACTCCATGAAAGTTCTTTAAACGACACCCCTGCAAGGCTTCCCATAAGCCAGAAGACTATCGAGGGGAGCCTCTCATACGGATCGGCTACATATTTCACAAGCGATGTTAAAGCGGAGAATAATGCTCCAACAACCATCCCGGCTAGAACAAGCGTGAGAACTGGCGTCTCCTTGTGTACTTTACTTATCGCATAGGACATGGCCACAGTTGCTATTCCAAATCCGAAGGCTGAAATCTGGACAACCGCTAGGTCTCCGGATAGTAGTAAGGCTAAAGCGGCTCCAAAACCTGCACCTGAAGCAACACCGAGTATTTGAGAGGAGACTAAAGGGTTTCTAAATAAAGCTTGAAAGCTGGTCCCTGAAAGGGCTAGAGTAGCACCTACCAATGCTGCTGCTATAGCTCTTGGCAGTCTAACCTGAATTATCGTTATTTCAACTGGCTTAGGAATATTATATGAATGTGCAATCGGTAGTATTTTTGAAATAAGGGTCATGACAACCATGCTGGGGGGGATCTGATACCTACCTATAAACAGCGATGTGAAGAAAAAAAGTATGGGTAGTAGAGTTAAAACTATACTCGAAGTTTTTCTTCCTCGAATTTTCTCAAGTATCCGTCTATACAGTTGTGACATATGTACCACTCAAAATTTTATCGATCTGCTCTTCTGAAACCGTATAGTTTAAGAACCTGCTGTAAAACTCCCTAACGTCGTCTCTGCTGAAAGTAAATACATCTGGATAGAGCTCTGCAGCAAGCCACTTAGCACCTAAGACCGCTTCAGGCTCAGGTATAATCCACTCTCTAATACCTCTAGGCAACACGTAGACTCTACCGTTTTTAACAGCATTTATAACTGACCACCTTGGGTCTGATAGAATGCGCTGTTTAACCTTGGGATCCCAAGCTATTATGACGTCTGGATTCCATTCGAGTATAGTCTCCATAGAGACCTGTACTCTCGGCGCTCCAGCGGGTGCTGTGAGGTTTTCAGCTACACATATTCCTCCAGCGACCCATATCGTATCCTTTGAAACACGTGTTACATGAGTCGTCAATCCATCACCCATGGCTATGTAAACCTTCGGTCTTTCACTCTTAGGAATTTTAGACGTTACGTTTAACAAGCTTTCTACAACGCTTTCACAGTAAGATACCAGTTCCTCTGTCGCATCCCTTCTATTGACAACGCCGCCTATGAGTCTAAGAGCACTGTAAAGCTGTTCGTAATTAAGATCCCCCATGTCGATTACTATAACGGGTATTCCGATTTTTTCAAACCTATCAACAACTATGGAATCCTTCACTAAGACGACGTCTGGGTTTAGGCTTAATATGTACTCTTCGTCAAACTCCGTTAGAAAACCAGCCACGGGTATATTCTTAATCCTCGGATAAACTATCTGTAAGAATTCAGAAGTCGGAGAGATTCTATCAACACCAACCAGTAAGTCCCCTGCTCCCTCCATGATTATGGAAACCGTAATCACTGGTACGAGGCTTACAATCCTCTTAATGTTCTCAGGTATTACAACGCTTCTGTTCGCCCAGTCTGCAATAACCTTATACTTTGCAACAAACTGTTGTAGTTCTTCAGGAACATCTCCAAATCCTCTGACTGGCGTTACAACAGTGCATAAATCCGCATAGATCTTAGAGTTTTCCAATACAAACCTTATGAATTCCAAGGCTTGACTTTGATGGGTAGAGCCTTTAACCACGGCTATGCAGTATACACTTCTACTCCTATTGGCGAATTCTATGAACCAGTCTACATATCCATCTCTACGTAAACCCTCAGCAACATCGACACGGTTTAAGACAACAACGTCCACCCTCTCTAAACCTAAAACTTCATCAACATTCTCACTGTCAGTATACGCTTTAAGATTCACACCCGTAAACCAGTTTCCATCTTCAAACCTAGCCTTCAACTCGTTAAATATGTCGGATGCATCTTCAGGGTAGAGCACGGAAATTTTAGTAATCCATGGTTTTGTATAAACCATAAAGTAGGCAACCGCAGCGATCAACACTATGAGGAAGATTACTATAAATTTTCGCTTCATCACTTGTTTAAGTTTAACTCTAAAAAGTTATATAAGTATTTCTTTAACCAGTTATATCCATTGCCCTATAAATGTTTGAAGATGCAGACTTCTCTGCAATGGTCAACAGGAATATGGCGAATAGCTCCAATTTTGGCTTAAGTTGAATCGACCTAACGGCTCTACTAAGTTCTCAAGTTAAAGTTTTAAGAAATCTTCTATAGGCTATGTAGTAGAGTCCTATCGTTATTGCTATCAGTACTGTGAAATCTATGATTAACATCATTACATCATCTACTCCAACTATAGACTGATAGACTGCATCTACAGAATACGTTAAAGGCAGTAGGTAGGCTATGAACTTTAGGGAAGGCATGAACAGGTAAATCTCATCTATAGGCATGAAAACCCCTGAGAAGAATATCATGATGAATCTTACAAAGTTCATAGGCCACATAACGTCGGCCACGTCATTGGCTGACGCTGAGAACGCTAAGCCAAAGGCACATGAAAAAATTACGGATAAGGTTATGGAAAACACCAGTAAGAGTGGGTTAAGATTCCAGAATCCAGTGAACGGAAGTATTATTGAAAGGACTAAAAGTGTTATCGGAAAGCTGAATGTGAAACTGGCTAAGCTTTTCCCAAGTAAAAGCGTTTTGAAAGAAATGGGTGCCAAGATAAGCCTATCTATTGTTCCACTCCTTCTTTCAAGAGGGAGGATGACAGCTGCTATTGTTGTTCCTCCGAAGAAAGTAGATAAAACCGTAACTCCAACTACTCTATACTCCTCCGTCACACATGGTCTTCCGGCGAGGAATGCTCCAAAAAGTGCAAAAGGCAAGACAACGCCATAGAATAGTGAGGGTGGTTTACCATAGTACGTCTTAATATCCTTCGCCGCTATGACAAATATCTTCTTCAAACTTAAAGATAGACCTTTACTCATTCTCTACCCCTCCCCCTCCCAGAAGGTCTGATAAGTTCAAGCCGTTCAACGTCAACGGCTGTAAGCCCTGTAAGCTTAACAAATACGTCTTCAAGGCTTGGCGTTAAAGTTCTAACTGATACGATCTTCCACTCTTTCATATTGGCCAGTTTAACCAGCTCAGACAACGTTGTTGACGGGTTTTCAGTATAAATTATGAACTTGTCTCCAGTCTTCATAATATCGTTCGCAATTTCCTTAAGCTCTTCTAGGCTTGGCATAGGCTGAAGCGATACTTCAACGCTCAACCTTCCTCCAATTGCCTGTTTAAGTCTTTCAGGCGTATCTAAAGCCACCAATTGCCCCTTATTTATTATGCCGACTCTACCACATAAGTTGTCAGCTTCATCTATGAAATGCGTAGTCATAAAAATGGTTACACCATCCTTGTTAAGTCTTCTAACGACTTCCCTAATGTTTCTAGTACTTTGAACATCTAATCCGCTCGTCGGCTCATCTAAAAACAAAACCCTTGGATTGTGAACCAATGCCATAGCTATGGCCAACCTCCTCCTCATACCTTTAGAGAAGTTGGCGGACTTATCGTGACGTCTCTCATATAGGCCGAAGACCTCTAAGAGTGTTTTAGCTCTTTCAAAAGCTTCGTCTCGAGGAACATCGTAGAGTTCAGCTGCAAATATGAGGTTTTCCCATGCAGTCATCTCCACATATATGTTGGAGACCTCAGGCACAACTCCTATGCTCCTCTTAACGTCGAGGGGCCTCTCCATTATATTCACACCCATGATGAGCGCTTCGCCTTCAGTTGGTTTAGTAAGCCCCGTAAGCATTTTAACAGTCGTCGTCTTACCAGCTCCATTAGGTCCAAGTAAGCCGAAAAACTCACCCTCGTAAACTCTAAGGTTTAAATTGTTTACTGCCGTGAATTCTCCATATCGCTTGGTTAGATTTTTAGCTTCAATTGCTACTTTCGGCTCTACGATTTCAGCTCTGCTTGCACTTCCACTCTGCATTCCGATAATTTAATTAGCAAGGTTTTCTATAAACCTTTTTAGAATGGATTACGACATATTGGCTTCTTTAAGGAAGCTAGGATTGACAACTTATGAGGCTAAAACATACCTTGCTCTTTTAAGATTCGGTGCATTAACAGCCTCTGAAGTCAGTTCAATAACAGGCATTCCATATCCGAAGGTCTACACATCCATTGAAAAACTTAAAACCCTCAACTTGGTGAGCGTGGTTGAGCAGAGACCTTTAACGTTTAAAGTTGAGCCACCGTCAAAATCCTTAAAAGAGCTCAGAGATAGAATCATGGAAGACATCCAGAAGACCTCCGACTTTCTAATATCTGAATTTACACCTCTCTATACTGCGATATCTAAGATGAGGTCTTACGGTCGTATAAATGTGTTGGGTAAAAGCCGTATAAGCCATATCTTATCAAAGATCATCTCTGGAGCATCCAAATCCATTTCAACATCACTACCAACTTACGAGTTAATTCCACATGGCAAATTTCTACGGGCTCTTTCAAATCTATCTAAGAAAGGTGTCGATGTTAAACTCATAGTTCAAAGTAATGAGCTTGAGAAAAAGGCTAGAGACTTAGGCCTTCAAGTCAAAAGTACTACGGCTCCACTACCTTTAATAGTAATATCCGACGATAAAACGGTTATTGTCGTTAACAAGTTTGAATTAGAAGACGGATTAGAGCAGTGGAGTGGTGTAGTGTCTTCATGCCCAGAATGTATGAGAAACGTTACAAAGGTCTTTCAAAGCGCTTGGAATGGTGAAATTTCAAAAGTTGAAGTTGAAAGAACCTGTTTAACACAAGATGAGATAAAAGCCTTGATGAAGTATTTAAGGGGATGGCCTTCGGAAAAAGATATAAGTAGAGTCGTTAACTCCTCTTCTCTCTAAGCATACCGTACATAACTGTCCAAAAAGCTACGGCTAACATTCCGAAACCAACTTTTGTAAGTATAGCCTTCTCCTCAGTGGGGTTTCTAGGAGGTGTTTTACTCACCCCCACCTTCACTTCAACAAGTTTTTCTAAACATTGGCCAACATTGCTTAGAAGTATGACGTATGTCCCATTGATCTCACTATTCCAATGTGTCAGCATGTAGTTAGTTGTATGCTCAACGTTAACAATACTGTTGTAATTTTCACCTCGTATGAATTTCTCATAATTTATTTTATCCATAAACTTAAAATCTATACAATGCTCATATGTTATAATGTTTACAATTATTGTCATGTTTGGGTCGAAATTAACTTCTATAGCATATGTTTCATTCTCGAGTAAATCTATGTTTTCATCATAAATCCATCTATCTACACTTACAATAGTAGATAAAGATTGTGCAGCTAACAACACATATATACCTGCAATTAAGACAGCTACACCTAAATATATGATCTTCCGTTCCACTTCAGACTAGAATAGAATAAAGTTGCAAATTTAAACCTTTTTCCTTCGCTTCTCGTGACTGCAGGATGTTTATAGATTAACTGCCTTAAGAGAAAACCCTTATATATCTTTTCTCCACCTCTAATTTCAGGTGTTTCGTGTTGAAAAATTTAAAGCTTTTAACTGGTAGTCTGAGAATTCAAAAGTCAAAAATCCTCTCAGTATTCCTAACGGCCGTAATAGTCCTAGCCTTAGTAGAATCTACCATAATATCGCCAGCATATTCACAACCACCAACCCGGAGTGCAGAACTCATCTCCATGTTTAGAAACGTCTTAAGCAATATAGACGAGGAAGAAATAATGCGTCACATCGCCTTCTTCACAAGCTGCGGTTCTAGAGTGACAGGCTACCCGGGTTTCTTCAATGCTGTAGACTATGTTGTGTCTGAATTTAAAAGCTACGGCATTCAACCCTATGGAGATGACGGATACTTTGAACACTTTGATATAACAGTACCAGTAGATTACGGTGCTAAGATAGTCCTTGAAAATGGTGAAACGATTAAAGGATACAACCTCTGGCCAAATCTTGTAAATCCATCCCCATACAAGAGCCCAAGCGAAGGCGATACCTTAGTTTACGTTGGTAAGGGAGACTTCGACGACCTATCAAAAGTTAACGTTACTGGTAGAATTGTACTAATGGATTTCGACGACAGTAGATGGTTCTTCAGACTGGCCATGATGTTCGGGGCTAAAGGCGTCGTATACATCGGTAGTGGGAGAGAGTCTAGAATGGAGGCTTTCCAGAAGCTCTATAACTTACCAGTAGCATTCCCGAGAATATATCTGAAACCTGAAGACGGTCTCCGTTTAAAGGAGCTTTGTGAGAAAAACGGTGAAGTTAAAATATGGATAGATTCGCTTATGAAGTGGGAGAATATACGTGTACCAAATATAGTCGGCTTCATAAATGGAACGACAAATCCAAAAGAAATATGCGTATTAACGGCATACCTAGACTCTTGGTCTATAGTACCGGCTCTAGCTCCGGGTGCAACAGACGCCTTAGGTGTATCCGCGTTGCTAAACCTAGCCAAACTTCTAGCTCAAAACCCACCTAAACGTTCAGTAATGTTCGTTGTGTTCGCTGGACACTGGCAGAGCTTATGGGGTGCTAGGGAGTGGGTTGATAAACACTTTGGAATGTTTAGAAATGTGAAGTTTTTCGTAAGCCTCGACCTCTCAGCTGGAAGTCAGCAACTGGCTGTATACAACCGTGGCAACGTATACTCTTACACAAACATCCAAGTTTTAAACGGCAGATACACTCAATTAATATCCCTACTATTCCAAACATACCTGCCGGCTTTAAAGGAAATCCTTGGTGCAAGATATGGTGAATACTTCCTAGATCAAATACTTTTAACGTATCCTCCATGGATAAGTGCATGCCCACCGACAGAATTCATGGGTGCTACGTACTTCGACTCTGAACCCTATGTAGCTGCATGCTACGGTGGAGGTTTCGCATTCCATACGACAAACGATGTTCGACACTTCATGAAGACACCCGCCGATACGTTTGATAAAATCCAATGGGAGAACTACTGGCCTCAAGTACAATTCATATTCGCGTCATTATATGCATTATTAAATGAGCCTAGAATAGACCTTCCACAGTCGCCCTCGAGGATGGAGGCTACGGGCGAATGGGGATACTGCAGATTAACTATAAAAGTCGTCAGCTATAATATGACAACGGCCTATTGGGATCCCTTCGATGAATCTAGACATCCCGAGGCCATAGATGACCTTGTCGTACACTACCAATCCGCCTCAGCGCCGGCTCTTACGGCAGTCCCATCTTACGCCGCCTTCGGTGCAGCATTCCTAGCTGGTATCTTAGACGTCGTAGTCAAACCCAATCGTAATGGTGAAGTCGTGATTAAAGGCGTTAAACCATACACTGGCGGTACCGTAAATGCCTTTGTAGTCAACAGTACAAACGGGCATATAGAGTGGGCTACTGATGTAGGTGTCTGGTCGCCATATCAGTCGAACTACGCCTCTGTAACGACAATAGACGCATCATACCTAGTATCTATCTTCAGATGTTCCAGCATAGTCTTATTCGCCCTCTTCAACCCGTCAGACCTAAGCTCAATGCCAAGCCTAGCATTGTACAATAGATTAGCCCACGGTCCTCTAATTCAGCAGAGCGCTTTAGCCTCTCCATATGGAGATGTCATGGGCTTTGTAATGCCCAATACACCCGTTGAAATACTCGTAATGAGGGGACGTGCGTATGGAGCGGCCGCTGGTGGTGGAGGAGGAGGTGGCGTAGCAATTGGGACATTCGGATTCATAGGTGCAGCCTTTGGAGGAGGTGGAGCTGGAGGTAGATTCCCAATGGGTCTTCTACTAAACAGTACCCCTGAGAACCCGGCTGGATACGGCTATACAGTTAAACCTGGGGAAACGTTAGTGATACCGTTTACACCTTTGATATATGCTAGAGACATATATATGATGAATGATGGTAGGGTTAGGCTTGCTGCACAATACTACACGTTCAACCCCGTTACGATAATGTTTCATAAATTAGCTACTCAATATCTCAACCAAGCCATAAAAGCAGTCCGTATGAGAGATTACGGTTTAAGCTATGCAGCGGCTTACGCGTCTTGGGCTTACGAGCAACAGGCATACTATTCAATGATGGATCTAATATGGCAAGTCATATACACGATAGTTGTAATATCGATAGCTGTGATACCGTTTGCTTACGCTATAAGCCGACTCGTAGGGTTTGAGAAACGTAAACTGTTAGCGTCAACTATAATAGTCTTCGGAATCATGTTGATCGTGCTGAATACATTCCATCCAGGATTCCACCTAGCTACAAATGCTGGTATGGCTATTTTAGCGTTCGGTACAGCTATAGTGATACTACCCTTATTGGGCTTCGTAGTAAGAGAGGCTATGATGAGTGCTAAAACGTTGAAGGAGAAAATGGTCGGTATGCACACGGCGGAGATAAGCCGCTCGGCAATAGCCTTCCAAGCATTCTCACTATCCATAAGCAATATGAGAAGGCGACGTTTTATGACTGGGTTAACGCTGACATCGGTGATAATCTTAGTCTTCTCAATGGTTACGTTTACGTCGCTCATGGCTGCTCCAAGACCGGTGGAAGACGTGCGTGTGATCTCCGAGGGTGAAGAACCGCCACTATACCAAGGCATATTGATAAGGAGACCGGTATGGTCTGCAATACCGGAGGAAATGTACTACCAAATCATAAACCAGTTTAAAGACACGGGGATATGTTCGGCTAGAGGATGGTTATTCCCACCGCCACCGCAAAGGGGTTTAGGCTACTTTGCATTCTCAGATAAACTCATAACTAAAGTCGGTGCAGTCCTCTTTCTAAGTCCTGAGGAGAAGGAAATATCCCACATAGATGAAATACTGCTACCTGGTAGTGACTGGTTTGGCCCAGATGACGTATATACATGTTTGATAAGTAAGACAATAGCTGACAACTTGACGAAAGAGCTTGGTAGAGAGATAACTATAGGCTCTACGTTGCCGTTCTTGGGTATGGAGCTTAGAGTTATAGGAATATTTGACGGAGACCTACTGTGGTCCGGAAGCACTGGTATAGTGGACTTAGATGGTGAGCCCATAACTCCACTAATGCCGCTGATAACTACTGGTGCTGGTAGGGCTGTACCATTCCACTTCCCTGGAAGTCAGATAATGATAATGCCTCTTAAGGCCTGTCTTCTATTAAGGGAAAGGGCTTACATAGTGAGTATAGCATACAAACCCTATGATACAGCAATTATAAGAGATGTAGCGCGTAACTTGGCTTTAAGAATAGCTACAGACATATACTACAGCGATGCCTCTAACAAATTTGGAATAGTCCGATATAGGCAGTGGTTTACAATCACAGGCTTTGAGACATTTATACTCCCAACGATAATATGTAGCTTTACGATTCTAAACATGATGCTAGCTAACGTGTACTATAGGACGAGGGAAATATCAATATACATGGCCGTAGGCCTATCGCCGCTACACGTTTCAACACTATTCCTAGCGGAGTCTCTAGTATACGCTCTACTCGGAGCGGTAATGGGCTACGTATACGGGGTTATCGGTTGCTGGCTATTCGCATCGTCAAACATGTACCCTGAGGGATTCTACCCGAACTTCTCATCATTCTACGTGTTCATAGTGCTAGGATCGACGTCATTGGTGACAATACTTTCAACAGTCTATCCATCTATTAAGGCATCTAGACTTGTAACACCATCCCTAGAGCGTAAGTGGAAGGTTCCACCGCCTCGTGGAGATGAATGGGAGATTAAAATGCCATTCGTCTTCTCGGGTCGAGAGATCTATGGATTTCTAGCGTTTGTACATGAATACTTCGACGCTCATAGAACCGAGGGAGTAGGTGCATTTGCTACCTTCGGCGATATAGAATGGAAGTCTGAGGAGAACATAGCCGAAGATAAAGACCTTAAACTACTTACGGCAAACGTCAGGCTTGCACCCTTCGACGTAGGCATCACCCAACAGGTTTCACTAATCGCAGAATCTCATAGGAAGAGACCTTACGGGCTTACCTTGTACTTGCGTAGAACTACAGGTCTACTGAGCGACTGGGTTAACTCAAACAGACCGTTTATAGACAGTATGAGAAAACAGCTTTTGATCTGGAGGACGTTGAAGACTGACGTTAAGGAGAAGTACATTGAAACAGGTTTAGAAATATTTAAGAAGAAGGGTTTCATAAGTCCTGAAGAGTTTAAGAAGGGTTCGATATAGGGAAGAGGTGGTTGAATGTCCTCGGAGGGTGAAATTCGTCGAGGATTAACATGGAGGTCTTTGCTTGCTCTAATATTTTCACTCGTCCTAATACAGCCCGTTATGATATACTACTATCTCATAAGCGGACAGTGGTTTCCACTACAGGCTTGGATCGTAATCCTACTATGGTCTGAGATCGCCCACTACCTAGGTTCACCGCTAACTAAGCAGGAGCTTTTCATCTTACTCAGCTTCCAGTGGATGGCTTCATACTATGCAGCTCTTTACAGCATGGGTGGTCCATACGACTTTCTGAAAAACATGTACATGGCCTATAGCCAACCGTCGTATGCATTAGGCGTTGCTCAGTATGTTCCATCATGGTGGATTCCGCCAGAGACAGAGGTGCTTAGAATATATCGAGACGTTAAATTCCTATACTTCGACCCAGTATGGTTTGTCCCATTGGGTATAACGTTGCTTGCAATGATATTTGGCTTCATCGCAGACATATCTATGGGATACTTCACATACTCACTGTACGTTAAAATAGAGAAGCTTCAGTTTCCAGCCGCTAGAGCAGCCGCGGAAACGGTGTTAACACTCGGGGAAAGAGACCCAGTACATATGAGAATTCTAATGCTTTCAATACTGTTCGGAGCATTATATAACATGTTCGTAAGCTTCCTACCGTACCTTCTAGGACCATATCTATCTAGCGGTGGAATCGCAATATACGCAACAATACTTCCAATAGCTGGAACATATGATATGACACCTATACTCGCCCACTTCCTACCCGGATTCGGCTTCAGCTTCACGTTAAACCTGATGTACTTTATACCCGGCTTTCTACTGCCTTTAGATATATGTCTAGCACAATTCCTAGGAGCATTCTCCTACTACTCCATAGGAACCTACCTGATCACGAAGTTCAACCTATGGCCTGCGGAAAGCCCATACGACATTTCATGGCCGATGATGATGCTTGTTCAAAGGTCTCAACTCTACTTCTACGCAAGCTTTACAATAGGGCTTGCCCTAGCAGCAGCATTCCTACCGATCATAATAAGGCCTAAAACGTTCATAAGAGCCTTCAGCTCTCTAGGTAAGGCTAAGGGAGGGGAGGGTGAAGGCCCCCCGCTCAACCTACTGCTGCTAGCATTCATAGGAGCATGTTCCGGAGGCGTATTACTGGTGCGCTTCCTAACCGGATTCCCAATATGGATTCTAGCGTTATTCATGATCGGCGGCTCATTCTTCGCATCATTCCTAGGAGCCAGTGCAGCTGGTGTAACGATCACCGGTTTCAACGTTCCCATGCTCAGAGAGCTGATGATATATTCTAGCGGATGGGCCGATAAACGTATATGGTTTGCTCCCGTGAGCATCTATACTGGAGGACCCGGTATAGCTCAAGCATTCATGCAGGCGGATATACTCCAAGCCAGTAAGTCAGAGTACATTAAAACGTACATAATTGTGTTCTTCGCCGGAATACTGGTGACACTACTGTTCGTATCGTATCTATGGAGTCTATCGCCGATTCCGTCGGGTGCATACCCGGCGACGATAATATTCTGGCCTGTTGATGCGATGAACTGGGCTAGATGGCAAGTGTGGCTTTGGACGGGCTACTTCTTCAGAAGAGACCTTATCATCGGAGGGTTTGCAACTGGGTCGGCTATATACCTATTAACGTCTCTACTATTCCATAAACCGTACTTCTTAGTAGCCTTCATAACGGGTGCATTCGGCTCCTACCTAGGATACACTATGCAACTTGAGGGAACAATGGCTATGCTCATAGGCTCAATAATTGGAAATAAAGTCGTAAGCCGCATCTTAAGCAGGAGGTCGAACATACCCTACGGCGTCTTCGTAAACAGATTCTACATGGGCGGCGCCATAGGCTGGAGCCTAATGGAGTCTATACGTGCACTACTGATCCTAGTCAGTAGGAGCATGTGGCTACTACCATACTAACCCCTCATTTTTTCCAAATTTCTTAAAAAGACTCTTCCCCATATTCTGGTATAGTTAAGCTTTTAAACGGCCAGCTCACATTAATTATGTTGGGAAAATGGCTGAGGAGATTAAAGAATTTAGAATTAAACCTTCTCTAATAATTCCACTTGCCATTTTAGCAACACTGCTGAGCTTCATAGGTACCGTGGAGATTGCTTTAAACGGTTCAGTAGGTGGTGCATTCATGTGCCGTTATGCGTGGGGTACTGTTTCAAAAACCATGGGAATACCAGTAATATCCCTACTGGTCCTCCTACTAGCATACCCGTTTAAATACTTTAAAGGTAAGCTATCACCATCATTTCTAACATCAATATACGTAGTAGGTGCCGCTGTTGGAATGTACGGCATAGGTCACTACGAAACCTTTGCATGCTGGCCAGTCGGCTTTAGCAGAACCCTTTTGTACACGGAGCCTGAAATATTGCCTATGGCTCAGAGCTGGTGGTGGATGCCTCCGCTTGAAGTCGTCCAACGTATAAACATTGGAGGCGCGGCTACGGATTGGGGTGCTTGGGCTGGAAGCATAGTATTCTGGTCCCTATACCTTCTAGTATTCTACCTTTTCGGCTCAAGCGTAATGCTTCTACTCAGACGCAGATGGCTCGACGTTGAAAGAGTCCCATTCCCATACGTAATAGCGACATACGACGTCGTAAGCAGGGTGTCGGAAGAACCTGCTTCAAAGAAGACTATGAGATGGTTCCTCATAGGCTTCCTCGTAGCATTGATCTTTGAAGTACAAGTTCTATGTACATATGTCTGGGCTTGGTGGCCCGATCTACTGGCTTGGAGGGGTACTGCAACAACGACCACGAGCCCTCAGGGTTGCGTTGGTGTATTCGCAACAGACCCAGTTGAAAGTAGCCTAGTATGGTGGCCCGGTTATACGAAGAACATTCTACCATTCCTAGTATACTACCTAGCTCCTTTAGAAGTGCTATTTTCAGCTTGGGTGTTCTTCATCATAATAGTGATATTAGCTCAGATAGCTTACGTAATGGGATACTATACTGGTGTCTTTGACATGGGAAGTTGCTGTAGAATTTTAGGATGGGCTGGGTCAGATATATCTCCACTCTTCGGTCCACCGTACTACTGGATGTGGGTGACTATGATAGGTGGAACGCTTGCTGTGACTGTTATGATGCTGTTTCACGCTAGGGGCTATATTGCTGAGACTTTGAGGCTTGCTATGCGTGGAGGTAGATCGCCTGAGGAGGCTCGTGAACCGTTCACTTACAGGCAGATATACATTTTCATAATATTATCGGCTATAATACTGCTAGCGTTCTGCTTCTCAGCCGGGTTAAGCATAGGAACAGCGCTGGCAGTTCTAATAGTAGGGGCATTCATAAACACAGTAGCAGCAGCATACGTACTAGGATTAAGCGGATGCGGATACATACATGAGAGAGCCTTATGGCCGAGCTGGCCTCTAAGACTGATATGGCCAACGGCACCACAGGCTTACAGTGCAGACTGGATTATGAGTCACGTATTCATGCATACGGGGCTTAACCACGTAACCCACGGCGTTCAAACAGGAGCCTACCTTACAATACAGAACCTTAAGATCGGAGACATGGCTAAGATAAACCTTAGAGACATATTCATATTGACTACTATAGCCAGTATAGTCGCAATATTCGTGGGAAATGCTACTAGAGTTTGGATAATCAACCTTCTAGGCGTTGGTAGAGTTCCAATATGGGGCAGTTGCTCAGTAACAACCTGGTGCGATAACGACTTTGCAAGATACGAACAGGCTCCGCCAGCCATATTCCAGTTTCAGGCTGGAGCTGCTGGCTTTATAATAGTTATGGTACTGTTCCTTCTAAGAGCCAGATTCATATGGTGGCCTTTACATCCAGTAGGCTTTATCTTAGCGACGGGTGTGGCACCCAACTGGATGAGAGAGTGGAATGCCTTCTTAGGAGCTTGGATAGCTAAATTCCTAACTTTACGCATAGGCGGTAGCAAAGCATATGAAGAATACGGTGTACCCTTTGTAAGCGGAGGAATAGCCGGATACGCGCTCGCAAACCTAATAGCTTACCTAATAGGAACAGTGAGGTTCTTCATACCATTCTAGAGATAAACCCTCCTTTTTTTTAATTTTTAAAGCAACGTTTAAGTATTGTTGTTCCATCTATTCAACAGGGCTATTTAATGCTTAAGCGTTTTTTCATCGTTGGACTGCTACTGCTGTCTATTGGAGTGGCGTTTTTCACATCATCTCTCACTGTGGAAACTCAAGTTCGTTCTCTTGAATTGGAAACCCTACTCTACAAGAAGAGGTTTGAAATGAACCGTGAAGAAGCTAAACTCCTCAAGTTCACCTTTCCAGGAAACACTACGATAATCGCCAATATAGGGGCAAATATGTGTGTAGGCTTTAAGATTTACACTGGTGAAGCCTTCGAAGAACTATTTAAAACAGTTGAAGAGCTTGACGTAGAAGATTATCCAAGTATCATTACAATTATGGAAAACATATCTAAACCTATCTCCTGGTCACACCGAGAATGCTATAGGCACGTCATTCAGAATAATGAAACATCCACGTACTACTTCCTCATCTACAACTACCCATCATGCTATCCGAAAACCGTAAACTTAGAAATCGGATATATTACAGGACGCTTCGAAGAGCCTAAAGAAGAGAGATCAGCATTTAGAAATCAAATACTATCTATTGGATTAGCGGCTATGGCTATAGGCTTTCTAATCCTAATGTACGGACTTACAAAAGAGCCTAAAAAATAGGGAAACTTTAACCTAAAAGCTCGTTAACGTTCTTCTTTATCTTCTCTATAGCGGCTACTATGAGGTCTGCGGCCTCCCTTCCACCGAGCAGTATTTGATGTGGAAGTGTTACCTCCCTCATGCAGTATTCCTCAGCACCTGGAAAATTTAAACCCTCATAGTTTGGTATTTTCCAGTCTTCTGGGAATATCCCTTTAAGATTCTCCTTCTTAAACGCTGGTTGCTTGTATAGGGGCATACCGTAACCCACACCGGCCGGTACACCTTCAGCGTTTAAAGCCGCTACAAATTTATCTTTTGGAAGTCCATAGAATTCTTCAGAGTTATATCTTATCACAAAGAAGTAGTATCCCCTCTTAGTAACCCTATCGTCTCTTTTAAGCGGTTCAACACCCCCTATCTTCTTGAGCTTTGAAGCTAAATATTCACCAGTCTCGTGTTTAAGCTCGACCTGCTCTCTAAGCCTCCTCATCTGTGATATAAGCAACCCAGCTTGAAGTTCTGAAAGCCTATAGTTTGAGCTCAGGATATAGTGCATGTAGCCTGGCTTACCTAAAACCCTACCTATATTGTGGATGAGCCTAGTCTTCTCAGCGAGCTCATCATCATTCGTTAAAACGATACCGCCTTCACCAGCTGTTAACGTTTTACTCTCCTGAAGACTGAAGCCTCCCATGTGGCCAATAGCGCCGACTTTACGCCCTCTCCATTCAGAACCATGGGCGTGAGCACAATCCTCTATCAGAAACAGACCGTGCTTTTTAACTACCGGGAGGATTTCATCGAAGTTTATCGGGTAGCCCGCATAGTGAACACCTATAACGGCTTTAGTCTTCTCCGTTATATTCTCCTCAATCGATTTCGCACTTATAGCTGCTGTTTCAGGGTCTATGTCTGCGAAGACCGGTATGGCTCCAACCTCGCTTACAGCCGAAGCGGTAGCTATAAACGTTACAGCTGGAACTATGACCTCGTCCCCAATGCCAACGCCGACCGTTTTAAGTGCAAGCTCAAGAGCAACAGTGCCGTTTGCAACGGCTATCCCATACTTAGCCTGATGATACTCAGCAAACATCTTCTCAAACATCTCAGCCTTGGAGCCTAGGTAAAGCCTACACCATCTTCTACTACGTATAACCTCAACAACCGCCCTTTCATCTTCTTCATCGTAAATCGGCCACCGTGGAACAAGCTCCCTAAGCCTTTCAGCTTCTCTCGAACCACCCTTCAAAGCTAACTTAGCCATACACTTAAAATACTCGCATAATTTACATTTAATATTTTTCCCCAAGAAATTGGAAAATAAAAATAGGGGGTTTAAAACGGTATGAAGAACCTCGTTATTCCTACGAGTCCACCGATGAGTACGGCAATCATATAGCCAGCTATGAAACCTACAGCTACAGGTATTCCAAATTCCTCATAGCCTTTAGTGCCCCCTATTCTCAGAGTCAGTGTTTTCATAATCCAGGCGATCAGAAATGGAAACCATATACCCCAGAGTATAGACATGTAGCTCGTCCCAAGTATAAATCCTATTGGTTCAAGTGGGAACCAGATAAACCTCGCGTGGAGCCAGCTCAGCAAAGCCACTATGATGAACCCTACTAGAAAATTAGGCCACCATGGCTCGGTGCCAGGTCTTACATTCCAATTGTCTGGGTTGCCGCATCTATCTATAAGAGAATCATATGTGCTCTCAGCCCATACTGGTAGCTTTGCCAATCCGAATGTGTGACACATGAAGACGTAAGTTGCCATGACAATTGGATAGCCTAAAATCCCAGCGATCAACACCGCTTTAAACGCTTCCCTAGTCCTTACACCTGTTAAACTCGCCATCTTATAGCCTGCTGCAAACGATAGCGTAGCTCCTCCAAAAGATTTAGGCACATCAACCAGCCACTCTGAGAGATAGGCTGAAGCCATAAACTCCATAGTTGGAGGTTGGGGAGCCTGAGGCCACACAAATAGTCTGTAGAAGGCATTACCATGTTCAGCGCCTTGAAGCGTACAACCAGCCAAACCCCAGACACGGGTATTAGCAATCCAGAAGATGAAGACCGTAAATATTAGGATAATCGACGTTGTAGGTCCCATACCCCATCCCAGGAGAACCACCATAATCAACACTATGGATACTAATAGGAGGATGTATGCCTGCCTATAAGTCATAGCCTCCTCCCCCTCATAGCTCTTCAGAGGACCCTTACCCAATGTTGCAAGTAGAGTATCCCTAATATACCTCCAGTTTAACAATAAGTATATCACTGTTAGAGCAGTAGATCCACCTACGTAGCTAAGTGCCATAAACTTAAAAGGCTCTCCAAAGTTTGGTGTAATTGTTCCACACCAAGCCCTACCGCATCCGCCAATCGTATCTAAACCAGTATAGTAACCGAGGATGAATGCCACTTGAACGGCTATTATGTAGACTAGGTGGAAAAACCACGTGCTGAAAAGTGTCGATAAAGGCACTAAATATCCTATGGCTACGAATACAGGGTGCTTCTGGAACATGCTCAATCCGACGACGGAAGATAAAGGTGAACCGGCGGGTATCCAGTATCCTCCATGACCGCACGTGTTTACACGCCATCCGTAGATGTCGGGGAACCAGGGGAACATAACAGTCATATATATTGGAATTTGAACGACTAACCCCAGTAGTACACCTATGATGAATGGTTTAGCGAGTTTAGAGGTCGTGCCCTCTTCTTTAAATGTATGCTTTAAGATTTCATGTGAAGCTAAGACGTGCGTGAACGGAATCTTTTCAATATCTATCCAGTTCCTTCTAAATATGGTTATTATTGAAGCCATGAATAGGTAAAACACTACATGCAATACTGTCCAGTATAGGATCGGTATACTCCATATACCCCAGTCTATCATTCCTCCAGTTATGAGCTTTTCAACGTAGTCGGTTGGGGGAGCTAAATACCACGGTACATACTGCATTGTAACATCTGGGTAAAACCTCCTATTATGCCATACGCCTGCATACCACTCAGATGTAGCCGCGTAATCCGTATACCATGCGACTGAAACAGCAGCCATGTATAAGTAAACCACCGTAGATGTCTTAAGCTTCTTTAAAAACCCAACTCTGCTAATAGCAGCTGACAATAGGATCAATATGAATGGTGCTGATGTGAGTTGTAGGGGGCATGCGACAATACCCAAATTGTAGAAGTGCCAAAGCCCAGATGGAAGTAAGCTTATCCAGACGATGCTTACAAAGGCTAAGAGAACGCTGAAGACGATAACGATAGGCAGTGAAACCTTCTCGATTTTTTCATAAGGTTTTAAACCCATTTAAAGACACGCCAAGTAAAAATTATATGAATTTACTTTTATGCTTTTCCCACCGAATTTCTAGATGACAAAATTTTAATAGGTAAGTTCGGTACTGTTTAATGGTGGTTTTATGCATAAAACCGTACTTATAGTTGGTTTGGCTATACTTCTCGCCGGGATTGCTTTAACGGTTTACGGCTTCCACTATGCGAGTTCTCTAGAGGCTTTGATCGAAGCTGACGAGTGGGATGTAACATGGTACAGCGTAGTTGACTCCTTCGGCACTTTCGGCGACGTAATAGGTTCTTCTAGGTTTCCGAAAAACTTCTACTACAACCCTATAAGCTATGAAGACTGGTTCGACCACTTCGGCTTCATAGCGAAACTATACATAACTCTCAGAGAAGACAAGACAGTCATCTTCAGGGCTGGGAGCGACGACGGAATAGTGCTCTACGTCGATGGCACGCCTGTGATAAACAGCTGGGTTTTAAGGGCTTACGCAGTCGATGAGACAAGCGTGTTTCTAACGGCTGGAACACACGAGCTGGAGCTGTGGTGGTATGAGTGGGAGGGAGGTCAGGCAGCCTCCTTCGAAGTACACGTCGAAGAGTGGGGCATCGGCACGACCATGCAGACAGCGGGCGGAGGCATAATATTCATAGGAGCCATAATAACAGTGATAGGCCTCATACTAAAACCCAAAGCAAAAGTAACCATTTAGAGAATTCCATCAAATCCAATACCTTTTTCTACCCAAGCCTATAAACCTAGGATGTCTTCTTTAAAGTTTTAATCATAAACGCTATTATGGCATTCGTTAATAAGACGCCGACTGATGCTGAAAATGGAATTCTAGGATTTACCGCATAAGCGTATCCCGCTAAAGTAGGCGTCAGCCAGTTTACGAGAGCTGAAGATGTTGTAGTTAAAGATAGTATTTTGGCCTTAGCCTTTTCATCTACTAGGTCTATCCTGTTTACGAGAATTGTTCTTATGGTCGGATAGACGAATGTATAGAAACCTCCTAAAATGCCTGCGATAATGGCTAAGGTTAAGCATCCGCTAGGAGCCATAATAAGGGTTATCATAGATAACGCGGCTAAAGTGTAGCCAAAAACTAGAATTTTAAGAAGACCCTCTTCTCTCCTTATCCTAGGCAAGACTATGGTTAGTAAAAGAATGGATACTATCGATGAAGATGCTGGAACCGCTGATGCAAGCCCCTCGCTCAATCCCAAACCCCTAGGGTCGGTAAGATATGGTGCGTTATAAGTGCTTAAGACAGTATAATAGAAGCCTCCTAAAACGGTGCATATGAAGATTAAGAAGATTACTTTTGTTTTGAAGACTATTTCAATAGCTCTTCTGTAGCCTCTAAAACCAGATAAATCGCTACGTTCTTTTATAATCAAATTGCCTATTTCTGTCTCTCTTAGAAATATCTGTCTTACTGTGAACATTATACATAGACTGGCTAAAGCTATCGTGAAGAGTATTCTACATCCTGCTTCAACACCATACATCGTAAGTATTAGTCCAGCTAAAGGTGTTAGAAGACCTCCGATCACGTAGATCAAGTTTATAGTGCTGAATATGCTGGCTCTATATTCAGGAGCAGTATCCTCAATAAGCATACACTCCCATACAGGGTATATCACTGTTATAAGGGCTTCAAATATTATAGCGAGCATCATATGCCATAGCTCTCTAGCTAAGATCCATAAGCTCATAGCGCCAGTCCAACCTACTACGTCAAACAGCATAAGAACCCTTTTCCTCCCAAATCTATCAGCCAAATAACCTCCAAATAGAGGTAGGAAAATTTGCAGAATAGAGTATAAAGTCATCATCAGACCTATTTCAACCTCTGTAATACCCAAACTACGCATAAATACCGGTCTATAAAAGAAGACCCAGCTCATAGGGATACTCCATAACGGCTCGGTAAGCACTAAAACCTTAGCATTTCTACCCCAGTTTTCATAGAGTTCGCTAACCCTCTGCATGAAAAATCCCCATATGCCATTAGTAAGATGGGATGGCTAAGTTTCAGTATGGTTTAAATGTAGTCTCCATTTTAAGAATCCTACCAGTTCTTGAAGACTCTATAGACTTTATCATTATTTCGCTTACATGTGCTCCCCAATCTATGTTGGGTATTGGCTCTTCATCCTTCACTATACACTCTAAGAAATGTTTAGTTGAAGTCTCATAGTAGCTCCAGCCACGCCTGCTAATGGCATCCCAACCAACTTTAACCCATTCACGCATTTTAACAGTCTTATAGGCAATAGCATAAGCTCCACTACCTATGAGAACACCCCCGTCTGAGCCGTAGATTTCTATGTCTGGGAGCATGCCGACGTCGCTTCTAAGGCCATCAGGCGTTACGAAGTTGGCTATTACAACACCTAAGCATCCAGACTTCATCTCAATAAGGGTCAACGTATTATCCTCAGCCTCCACCTTAACTTTCTGAGTTCTAGGTGCTCTCCCCAATAAAGGCCACACACTTCTATAGGAGTCGAACTTGGACAAGTGTTCAATAAACCAATCTTCTGGCACTATATCTACCTCGGGTATAGATATCCTCGCTAAACCTGATACTCTCTCAGCAGGTCCAAGTAGAAACGTTAGAGCAGATATTTCATAGACGCCTAGGTCGAATAGGGGCCCTCCAGCCCTCTTGGTGAAGAAAGTCTCTGCACCCCATATGGGTGGCCCCCGTCCAAGACCAGCTTTAAACCAGAAGATCGCACCTATGTCTTTCAAAACTTCCTTAGCCTTAACATACTCTGGAAACATTTGAACACAAGGCTCAACTAGAGCTTTTACACCGGATTTTTTAACGGCATTTACAGCGCTTCTAAGATCATCCATGTTTGTAGCTAAGGGTTTCTGAACTAAGACGTGTTTACCTGCATTAGCAGCCATAGCTACTTGCCTAGCGTGATCGCCCATGTCTGTAAGTATAAATACGGCTTCAACATCAGACTTCTCAAGCATCTCCTCATAATTTGTATAATATTCCTCAGCATCCCATAGTTTAGCCGCCCTCTCCGCCTTCTTCTCAACTATATCACATACTGCCACAAGCCTTCCATACTTCTTAATAGCGGGCAAATAGGCTTCATTGGCTATAACACCACAACCTACAACGCCACACTTAACGCTCATAGTGGTCTCCCCAATACTTGTTATATAGGCTATATTTAAGCAATATCCACTCGCCTCTAAGGAATTTGGACTCTTCTACCGTTACAGCTAAACAAAGGTTGTTTAAAAGTATGTTGCACTTTCATCATACGCTAGTAAAATATTTCGAAAAACGATCATCAGATTATGAAAAGTTTCAGTCGAAACCAATCTAGCCGCATAATCGCTCCAGAATAATTTTATAAGACTCACTTAGTTTCTTCATTTTTAGGGTTTTATTTTGAGACGTAGATTAACAATAGCTATGCTAATCATACTGGCATTCTCCATAACTAGTATCCCCAGGTTTCAGAGAGCAGTCTCTACGCAACCAAGTTGGCTTAACCCGGGCACATATGTGGAGTATAGTTGCAATGTGTCCGTGTATAAGGGTGCTCCTTACGCTCCGACAACGGGGATCTTCAAGTGGACTGTCATAAACCTGACGGATGGATACGTCTTCATCTACTATGAAATGCGTATTGAAGACATGTCTTTTGAGAAAACGTTCAAGATAGACCTATCATCCAACCAGATCAAGGCGATAGACGATAAGTTAATAGAAAACGTTACAAACTACCTCTGGATAGATTACACTCCAAGATTGGGTGATATTATTCAACTTGAAAACCTATCGACGACTGTTGTAGACTTACGGCTGGTCTCTTCAAAGATATTCGTGGATAGAGCTTGCTGGCTGACAAATGCTACTTTCACTATAAATGGGCTTAACATTGGTGATCTAAAGAATATGACAATGGATGGCTTCATTGAAAGAAACTACGATTGTGAAACTGGTGTGCTCGTGAGCTCTCGCTTCCTGATAGAGTTTAAAGATTCAAGTGGAAAGACTCCCCAAAGCTATTTTACAAGCATGCTAATATCTTCAACAAACATACCGAATTTAACGGCCAGTAGGTCTCCTCCAACTATTCCGGTAGTAGCGGCTGTTGTAATTCTACTAACATCCATATTCATGGTTTTTAGAAGAACCTCCCAAGTAAAACCACTCTGAGGACTGCGTCTATAATTAAAGGAGTTACTCCGGCGATTAACGCCTTACTCTTAGGCATTTTAAACATAACGTAGAGAGCTACTGTACATATTAGGCAAGCCCATACTGAGAAGACATATGCCATGTTTGAGAGAACTCTAGGTGCCAGTTGATTTTCCCAAGCCTCCCTATACGTATTCGTCATAGCATTAGCAGTTTCAATATTACCTATGTTTATTAAAACAAGCGTCACAGATGATGAAAGCATAGCGACGGATGTATCTACTGCCAACACCACTGTTAGCGGGGGAATTATGAATAATATGGCAAAAGCCTCTATAACCTTCCCAATCACGTAGGTGAACATGGCGTATGTGGTGGACATTAGAATGCTCGTGAAATGCTTCTCCGTTTTAAGTATCCAAGCCATCACATAGTATATTATGGTGTTTCTGAGAATGTAGTAGCCGTAGTTTATAAGAGACATTACGACTATTTGCGTGGCGGTTGTAGCATCCATCAGGGAGGACTTGTAAGGCTCTAAGACGTCGGAACCTTTAAAGATGAAGAGGTTTGTTTTAAAGAGCATAAAAAGTTGCCTATTAATTAAATCGGCTATTATAAGTATCGCTAAAACAGCTATGGGGCCTCCTATGTCAGGGTTTTCACTGATTTCCGTAAAGGCTTTAAATGGGTTAAAGGCAACTAATCCAACTCTCCGCAAAAACTCCTTAAGCCATAATCCAGACCATTTAAGACCCAAATACATAGCCCTTAGTATAGATATAAATACGGCTTGTAGCTTCTCACGACGCGTCTTAGCCCTTCTCCTCCTAGGCCTCCTTCTAGGTTTTTCCGAGTCTAAACCACCTCACCCCTTTTGAGTATTCTAAAGTCTACATACTCCATAACTACCTGAAGCCCTCAAACTTTAAATTATTAAACTCAAAACAAGTATTTTAGTATACTGTTAAACTTCCCATCTCCACACGCTAGAGGGGGAGGATTATTGGTTTTTAAAAAACGTAAGGGTCGTAGAAAGAAGATTTCCGCAACAACCCCATTCCTAGTTCAACTTTTCAAAGACTATATCAAAGACTGGAAGGACTATCAAGGCTTCGTCGTTTGCACTCCTAAGAAGATGCTCGGTTACACCAGGCTTTTAATCTCCTCTAGAACCGTAGGATTCTTCGATAGAATATGGATAGTTTCTGGCGTTTTAGAATACGTTAATAAAGAGTCTATGGGTAACTTTGAAGCTGAACTGTATAGGAAGCTTAAACCTTTAGAATGTAACATTGTCCGCAGAGGCTTTATACGTAAAAACTGGTTTTTCGCGCCATCACCCTACTTGGAGAAAATGAGAAGCTTAATTCCAGAGTTTGAGGTATCCAATAGACTCATAGATAGGCTTAACAACAACACTGAGATAATGAGTTTAATCAAATCGGTTAAGCCGGATAAATTCTCGATATCCCTCTTATCACTTCCAATAGAATACCAGCCTTTTGCGAGAGATGAGGATGCTGCAGTAAAGGGTATGGTTGAATTCTACAAATCTC
Source organism: uncultured Candidatus Bathyarchaeia archaeon (assembly GCA_964463005.1). Classification (GTDB taxonomy): domain Archaea; phylum Thermoproteota; class CALKCG01; order B24; family B24; genus DTBU01. The sequence continues at coordinate 32,342 of CAYWZZ010000003.1, forward strand.
CTGAAAGCATAACATGGGTTGTTACATTAGAGGGTATGTTCAATAGATGGATTGGTATAGAGAAGAAGGGGCGTGAGGTTATGGATCTTATGAGAAAAGTATGTAAACTTGTACTCGATGAGACAGAACTTATACGTAAAAATCTAAACACAACATCCTAGTTGTTAGACTTATTCTTTCAACTTGTTCAAATCCATTCAATACAGCCGGTCAATCAGCTAATCTAACTCTCAGTAAATCAAATAGCCGCATGCGAAGCAAAACATCCGTAAAGACTATGATAATAGCTAAAAACGTTTGTTTAGAGAATTCTCCATAAAATATAGAATTGAATTTTCAAAACGTAAAGAATCTCCATAAGATACTAACTTCCATTAATTTTAAATATTCGTAGTTCAAATCTATTTTTGAATGCGAAAACCTATTTTAATACCCGGTTTAATTTTAATAATTTTAGGCGCAGTCATCATCAGCTTCGGCTTCCAACTTAGTCAGCAATTTAGTATAGAAGCTGGTGAATGGCAGGTCACATGGTACTCTATGCAGAACACTTACGGAGTTTGGGGTGACGTTATAGCAACTGGTAGGTTTCCAACAATCTTCAGTTATGACCCCCTCGAATACTCCTATAGGAATGAACCTATAGGATTTAAAGCGTTCTTGGAAATAAACGTTCCCAGAGATGTGACCATCCAGTTCACCATAGGTGGAGACGACGGTGATATAACACTTTTTCTAGATGCTGAGGTATTGTTAAATCTTCCATGCCCAGACCCAAACGTTCAACAATCTACTGAAGCATATTTAACAGCTGGTAGACATACACTTGCAATCGAATACTACCAGGTTTTAATAGAAGATGACGCAGCCGCTTTATTCAACATGGCGATTCCTGAACAACAGACAGCCATGGGTATAATGACAGGAGGAGGGGCATTAGTACTCCTAGGGGTTATCTTAACGTTAATAGGATTCCTACTTAAACCTAAAAAGACCTAGTATAGGCTCTACTTCTTCCTCTCAGGTCTAAATACTATCATTACAGCAAGTCCAGCGATAACAATCGCTCCGCCTACAACTCGACCGTATAAGGGGTCGCTAGAGGTGACCTTTTCATCCATCTTGAAACTTAGCACGGCTGATCCATGCCATTCAAACCACCATATTTCTAACGTGTGAACTCCCTTCTCCAAACTAACTACCTTGGACATTGGTTGATAAGCGTGGAGTCCCCAGTTATCTATTACAATTTCTCCGTCTAGAAAGAGGGCACTACCATCATCGCTACCCAGTTCAAAGCGGACTTTCCCATCACTTGGAACATAGACCTCCGTTTTGGCCATGAGTCCTATTTCATCCATAGAGCCCGTATAGGGTGCAAAGTCAAGGTCGCTCATGATGAAGTCAAAGCTGGCTGGTAGGGTCGTTTCATTTACCGCTATCCCTACGGTATCAATAGGTACAATTTCAGTAGGGGCTGAAAATATCCTAAACCAAGTGACCCTCCACTCACTCATCTCTAGTGGTGCTTCTGAATAGCCTATGGGTAGGCCAACCGCTAAAACTATGAGTCCGACCACTAAAATAAGTATGCCCATCAAAAACGTCTTCTTCAAATAAATCACTTTCCAAAACTTTCTTTTGGAAGACTTACTTAAAACTTTTTAACAAATCAACATCTTCCGATGGATGTTAATGGTAACAACAACTTCCATAACGTGGAGAATAGTTAATAATACTCCGGGTAGTATCCAGGTTGAAAGCCAAACACCCCCACGTCGTTAAACCATAGTGTACCGTTCATCGGATAAGCTATGGTTTTCATGCAATTCCTCGTAGGGTCTATTTCATACCACTTATGTTCACCTCCATCGTAAAAGATAACCCATGCATGTAGCACTGCTACCCCAGGTTTTAACTCGAGGAGGCCGCACATCACGTAAACTTCATCTTCTTCAGGGTTGAATTCAAACGTATGAAACTTTATCAAAGATGCCAGTAAAATCGCCAAGTCTTCACAATCTCCATAAAACCCCTCCGAACCGTTGACGGTTTTAAGCGTTAGCGTCGCTTCCGGGGTTGCCCAAGCCTCTAAGCATCCATAGGAAAACTCATCGTAACAGTAAATGATGTTTTCGTAAACCCAATTTAAGGCTTCGCGTATAGTTGGGAAATTCAACTCACTAACGCTTGTCTCATTCCATCTGATTTTATGTACAAATTCATCGGCTTCATCATCCCTATGAGATTTTGGAGTACCCTCAGTTAAGGCGTAGTTGATTAAGCTTCTGCATCTATACACTGTAATATTCTGGCAATGTTTCTCTTCCAAAGAAGTACTTAAAATGGTTTGTATAACCATAATCACTATTAAGATAACTATTAATGCTTTTAATGAACTGATCTTCACGTCGATATACCGTTAGATTTTAATGATAAACTAACTTTTAAATTTATATCCTGAACAATTATACGTTCATTTTTCTCTCGTTAATTGATAAAACTCTAACATCCTTATTCAACATCCCCTCTTATTAAATACCAAATTAGCGAACCGCTCTACTGAAACCAGCTACCAATAGTATATCTCTTTAGCGCTCTTAACGATCCTGCGTACAGTACATGCATCTAAACGTTCTACTCCGGGTCTAGTAGCGTATTCATCAGCGTAGTCACTTCGACAAAGCTCCAGTTTCATCTCAATCGGCGCTTCAAGAATAAATGGTTTAAAAGTACCGATCCTAGCTCGTTGAACAGCTCTCATAGAGGCATCATGTATCATTTTATGAGCACGTTTAGGAGCTATGCACTTAGCCCTATTTCTACCAAGCCCCTCTTTAACAGCAACAAACTCAACGTCTCCAAAGAAATCACGCGCTTCCTTACACGCGGCAGTATCTCCAGTAACCATGATGACTGGTACGCCGAAGGCACCAGCATAAGCTCCCGCTTGACCGATTTCACCAAACCTTCTCCCGTTAATGTATAGGTTAAACCACGAAGATGATTGAGTATGATCTAGAAATGCATTTAAAGTTCCAGCCATCGCATGACAACCAATCTATATCAGTCCGCTGAAGGTTTCATCGAGACTCGGCATAACCTCCAACGGGCTCTTCACGGTCTCATAAACCGCTCTTTCATCCAACATCTCCAGTATAAAATTGTCACCACTACCATGTCCATCCAATACAACGACTTCCGTAGCTCCACCGTCAAAGACTCCAGCAACAGCAGAATTAACCTCTTCGCAAAGTAGTATACGGGCTTTCTCATATTCTGGGCATCCTTTCTGCACTTGTTCAGGGCGCCAAATGCCGCTGATCCCCTCCATATCCGTTAAAATATAAATCTTCATTCTCTCACAACACTCCTATTAGGAGGATTTACTATCCTTGAAAGTTAAATTATTTAACTTCACTTCCCTCAATACATATTTGCTGAAAAACGATGTTCACGCTTTTTAAAACATTCAAGTACCATTTTAAGAAAGCTCCAGTTTTAACACCTTGGACAATTAGAGAAATCTTAAGCTCTACTCCGGCTAGTGAAATCTACACCTCCTTGGACATGGGCTTTTCAAAGGAGAAGGTTTACGTAGATGAAGACTACGTTATAATACGTGATTCAAGAGTTCATGTTGAAGAGTTTAAAAAGGCATTAGATGAAGAAGCAGTTTACGCTATTTTAGATTGTTCTCTCGTTAAAATAGCTAAAGCTTGTGAAGGTCACTACTACAAGCTTAAGCCTGTGGCTCCAAGTACCGCTCCTACAATAGAGATAGATGGTATTCATATGCACCGTATATTAGACACCACCCCTTGGAAGGATTCAGAGATCAAGGTTAAACTATTGTCCGTTAGAAGAGGTTGTAGAGTCTTAGATATTTGTACTGGATTAGGATATACCGCTATATGGGCTTTAAAATATGGAGCTAGCGAAGTACTGACCGTGGAGAAGGATGTTAACGTGCTTGAAATCGCTTGTTTCAATCCATGGAGTAGATGGCTTGAAGATAGCAGAATCACAATAGTTATTGAAGATGCTTTAAAAGTCGTTAAATATTTAGCCGATAATTCTTTCGATAGGATTATGCATGACCCTCCTAGGCTATCATTAGCCGGAGAATTGTATGGACTAGAATTCTACCGTGAACTTTACAGAATTCTTAAATCCAAAGGTATACTCGTGCACTATACTGGTCAGCCAGGTTATAAAAGTGGGAAGGATATAATGGCTGGTGTTAAAAACAGGCTTGAAATGGTTGGCTTTACGGTTAGAAGGATACCGAAGGCATTGGCTGTAGTTGCGTATAAAGATTAAAATGACTTAAATTATCAAGAACTTCCCCCGTATTCAACTGATTTTCCCATAATAGGTTTAAGTCCATTCCTCTACAAGCCACTTCGGACTAAAAGGTACCCAGAGGATATAACTGAGGCTTCAATTTTTGTAAACCATTTCCTTCAGATATCTCGGTAAAACATCTAACAATTTGATGATTGATTCTGCTCTCCTCGAGCTTCTCCGTACGCGTGCTGCCGTGGTTGTTTTGAGATCGATATCTTTGGAAGATTTCATAATTGGGAGGAAACCTCACATAAGTTGCACTTCTTAACGTTAAATAGTATTAAGGATACTTTTAATTTAGGTGGTTGAGATTTTTGAAGCTCTCCCTGCATAGTGTGAGCTTGTCCGGCTTCTTCTACAGAGGAAGCCCAGTAACCCTTGAAGAGCTTATACCGAAAGTTAAACTGTACGGCTTCGACGGGGTTGAATTAATGGGTAAGAGGCCTCATGCAAACCCAGGAGATCTATCTACGGAATCTAGGAGAAACCTTAAGGAACTAGCTTCGTCAAATAGTGTTGAGATAGCTGCTATAGCTGGTTACAACGATTTCTCAGGCTCCGATGCATTTAAAAGAGAACTTAACATACTGTACGTCAAAGAACTTGTGAAACTCGCGAGAGATCTTGAGACGGATGTTGTACGCGTCTTCGCAGCGGGTATGACTGATGTAGACGCCTCCATACCTTATCATGAGCACTGGCGTTTATGCGTTGAGGCGTTTAAAGAGGTCTCAAAGTTCGCCGAAGATTACGGTGTAACTTTAGCTTTGCAAAATCATCCACCAATTATGGAAAGCTACGAGGACGTATTGGATATGATAGAAGAAGTCGGTTCGGACGCGTTAAAGGCTTGTATAGACCCTGAACTTTTAATATGGGTTAGAGACGTAGACCCATCGGGTGGAGATGTATTAGAAAGATTTAAAACTATTTACGGAAAGGTTGGAAAACTATTGGTGCATGTTCATGTCGGTGATTCCGTTGAAAGGCCAGGTAAATTCATAGTGATCCCCACAGGAGGAGGCTCTATACTAAGAGCATCGAGGATTGAGAGGGCTCCTATAGGGACTGGTATGTTTAAACGCATAGTTAAGCCGTTTGTAGAGGCTTTGAAAAGCATAGGCTATAACAGGTATATTTCGTATGAAATATGTTCACCAAGATATTTAAAGCATAAGCTTATAGACTTCCTCGAAGTAGAATATGAAATAGTGAACGGTGTCCGTTTCCTGAGGGAATTTTTAAGTTGAAAAGGGAGGTGGTTTAATGAGGAAGGTTAAAATAGGTTTTGTCCCTCTACACAGAGAACCCTTCGACGAAGATTGGGCCATAGAACTTAGAAAACGTTTCATTAAAACGTTGTCTGAAGTTGAGAATATAACGCTCCTATATCCGTCTGAGAATTTGACTAAAAACGGCCTCGTCAGAAACGATGAAGATGCTGATAAAGTCGTACGACTTTTTAAAGCTGAAAGCGTCGAAGGTTTGATCTTAGGCACCATGACCTTTGGAGATGAGGTGGCGGGTGCTAGAATAGCAGATAGTTTAAGAGTACCTGTGATGGTTTTCGCAACCAAAGAGCCCACTATAAGTCCCGAAGGTTTCAGGAAATCAGACAGCTTCTGTGGTACATTATCCCTAACATCAGCCCTATACCGTAGAGAACTGCCGTTTAAGTTTCTAGGCATAGTTTTTCCGGAAGATGAACTATTCCTCAAGGCTGTCAACGCGTTTGCAAGGACGTGCGCCATAGTAAGCGGGTTTAAATGGGCTAACATAGGGCTTATCGGCCCTAGACCTGAACGCTTCGAAACATGTACATTTAACGAAGCTGAAATGTTAAGACACTTTAGTCAGAAAATCGTACCAGTAGATTTATCCCAAGTAGTATTACTAGTTAACTCTCTTAGCGACAGTGATCCCGATGTTGTAAAAACAATCCAAGAAATTAATAAGTATGTTACATCTTCAGAAGTTCCACCTGAAAAACTCAAACTCATAGCGAAAGTTGAAACAGTTCTGAGGAGAATATTTCAAGATAAACGGCTTTCCGCTACGGGTGTTAGATGTTGGGTTGAATTCCAACACATATATGGTATAGCTGTCTGCCACATCTTGGGAAGATTAACGGATTCGGGGATGCTGTGCGCCTGTGAATCTGACATATACGGAGCTTTAACAATGCTAATACAATACCTAGCCTCGCTTGAAACAACTCCCCCGCACTTCGTAGACTGGACTATAAGTCATCCGGAGAAGGATAACCTCGTTCTAATGTGGCATTGTGGTAACGCGCCACCTTCTCTGGTATGTCCCGGATGTCCGATCAACCTTAGATACCATAGTATTCTCTTCAGAGATGTAGGTGTAGAGAGGTCTTATGGAACCGCCGAGTTTAAGCTCAAGCCAAACACTGTAACTATAAGTAGGCTTACAGAGCATAAGGGAGAATTTAAGATGCTCATAACACGCGGTAGGATTGTGGAAGACCCACTTTATACGAGAGGCTCATACGGCTGGGTTGAAGTCAAAGACCTAAATAAGCTTTACAGAGTTCTAGTAGAGGAAGGGTTTGTACATCACGCCAGTATGATTCATGGAGATTACGTAACCGAAATAGAAGATGCATGTAAATTCCTAGGGATTAAACCAGTAGTTGTTTAACTGGTAAACTCGCGCGTTAACCTTTAACCAGGTGTCCAATAATGAACATAACAGACCTCAAGGTAGGATTCATAGGATGTGGAGGTATAGCCTCTCATCACTTAAACCAACTTATGAGCCTCGGCGTTAAACCAATAGCTTTCTGCGATATAGATAAATCTAGAGCGTTATCGTTTGCTCAAAGAGTTGGAACAGGCTCCATCTACACAAACTACCGTGATTTGTTTGAAAGAGAACGCTTAGACGCCGTTTGGATATGTATCCCACCCTTCGCCCATAAAGATGAAGTCGTTGTAGCCGCTGAGAAAAACGTTAACGTTTTCATAGAAAAACCCATAGCTTTAGACATATCTATCGCTAAGTCTATGGTCGAAGCTATCCGTAAGTACAATGTTAAAAGGGCGCGTGCGGTCTTGATGAAAGAAGGCGGTAGAATAGGTTTGGTTGAAGGGTACTGGTGGGGTTGGATTCCCTCAACAATCGGAGGGTGGTGGATTAAAAGAGATATGAGCGGTGGTCAAGTTGTAGAACAAACCACTCACATATTCGACTTAGCAAGATTCCTATGCGGTGAAATTGAAACTGTCTACACAGAAATGGATACGATTTTACACACGGATATATCCGGTTTCACTATAGAAGACGTTGGAGTTTTCACCCTCAGATTCACCAATGGTGCTGTAGGGGTGATATCAAATACATCCGCCGCTCAACCTACGGGTGGAGCTGTAGGGTTAAAGATTATTGCTAAGAACCTTCAATTAGAAATAAGTTCTCAATATACAAAAATCTACAAGGGGATGGAATCTACAGAAATTAGACACTCGGTAAATCCATATCTTGAAGAAGATAGGAAATTCCTAGAGAGTATAGTTAAAAACACCGAAACAGAGGTTCCAATAGAAGAGGGTTTAAGAACTTTAGCCGTAACTTTAGCCACCGTAGAGTCTTGGAGGAGAAAAAGACCAGTTAAAGTTGAAGAAATACTTGGTTAAACTTAATCCCAAAATGGCCGCGTTCTAATATACTCCATTTCAGCTCTATAAACTTCCTTGAGGAGTTGCTCTTCGTTTATGAATGGCTTACTCAATATCCTTGAAGCCGTCGTAGGCCCTATCCCCCTTCCAGCCATGACCATGACTGCAAGTTTACCCAAACTTTGAACTAAACTAGCACTTCGCCACAGCCCCATCCACGCATTCTTAACCTCTCCATTCATTTTTCTACGTTTAAGCCACATTTCAATTATTTTCCTAGAATCTTGATCCCCCGGTTTAGTGACGGCTATGAGCGTCGACCTACACCGTGGGCATCTAATCTTATCGGATAAATCTGCAACTTTAACTATGGTTTCCCAATCGTTGTTGTAGATACATATGAGCTTTACACGCGTATTCATAAGCCTGAGTTTAAGCAACCTTAAAACTTCACTATTCGAGTATACTGGTCTAAGAATATCCTGCGGTAGAGTTTTCTCAAGTATGGGAATAGCAATGGGTGATGGGTTTAAACTTGGAGGTAGAGCGTCTACGCCGATCTCCCCCTTTGCAATTCCCTCTAAGATGCTCATTGCCCCTTTTAAATCCAGTTTATCAGTTAATATCTCCCTAAAAGTTTCACGGAAAATAGGGCTTCCTCTATAAGCATCTATAAGTGCTTTAACTTTTAAAGAGCTATAATCCGCATCCTTACTTACTACGCCAAACATCTTCGCTATATGCCAAAACCTCCATTTAAAGAGACCGGTCTCCGGTAAAACGACCTCAAGTAATCTGGTAAGCTCTTCTGGTTTAAGTCTTTTAATCTCCTCAACAACGTCTTGAACTGATATGTTGAATAGACCTAGGAGGCAAATCCTATACGGGTCTGACTGAAAGCCTATTGAGCGTCCAAATCTATTGCTGAGCACAGCCGTCAACGTTAATGCTAATGTTCTATTTATTAGATCTCCAAAAGGTGAGTGTATAACTACAGCTTCTCTAAAACCCTCAACCAACACTCTCCTAGGACTAGGAACAGGGATGCCCATCCTACTCTGTTCTTTTACATATTCTACAATTTTAGACTTGGCGGAATCCGTCAAATTATAATCTCGCAGGGGTTTAAAAGGATCACCACCATATTTGACTTCATCGTAAATCTTACTGATGCTTTCATAGACCTCAGATGCTACCTCTCTTGATACTGGTATCAGCTCACCCTCCCATGAAGGTACTGCACCAACGATTTCTCTTGTTGGTTCAACGTTAACTATTTTCTTCTCATGATCTATGCTTAAAATCCTCCAAGTCTGCCCTTTCATTATGAAAATGAGACCAACCTCCCCTCTCTCACCCACAAATTCTTGATCCAAAACGCCAATAATCCTTCCATCTAAAGCATTTTTAACAGCGTACTGCTCAACACCTAGAATTGTTGAAAGATTTTCAAAGTAGTAGCTGTAGGTTTTAAGAGTAGTTCGCAATTCACCATTTAAACATTTGATCACTCCAATGTTGTTTAGAAAATTGAGAATTTCAATAAAGTCGTCTAGTGTAAGCCCTCTATATGGGTAGGCGCGTTTGATTATTTCGTAAGCTGTTTCAGCTTTTATACGCTTAAAATCGAGCGTTAAGCCAGCTATTTGATGAGCTAAAACATCAAACGCCAGCTCATGCACTCTGACCTCTTCAAGCAATCTTCCAAACATTCTCCCAACTATCACCGCAGCTTCAAGAGAGTCTTCAGGAGATACCGTTATGATCAATCCCCTGCTTACTTTGCCAATTCCGTGACCACTTCTACCAACTCTATGTATGAGTCTAATAACTTGTCTCGGAGACATGTATTGAACAACCATATCCAATCTTCCAATGTCCACGCCGAGCTCCATACTGCTCGTACAGATTAAAGCATTAAGCCCACCCTTCCTAATATCTTCCTCAGCCTCCTGCCTGACATCTCTAGATAGAGAACCGTGGTGTACTCCAACCCTAACTTCTGGCGCTAAAACCTTTAACCTTGAAGCTAAAACTTCAGAATGCTCCCTCGTATTAACGAATACGAGGCAACACTTATTCTCTACGTACTCTTTCAAAATTCTAATCCTCGCTACAGCATCAGCTGGTAGAGCAAGCTCTATAGATTTTTCAAAATCTACGTCTAAAGGTTGAGGGTTGTCTACGATAACTTCAGCGTTTTTAAGGTCTTCGACTACGGCTAAGTCCATCGATTTAGACCCGCTTATAAATTCAGTTGCAAGCTTTGGGTCCGCTAGAGTGGCAGATATCCCGATTAATTGGAAATCTCCATTTTTAATAGCTCTAATCCTTTCCAACGCTACAGTTAACTGTACTCCACGTTTACTATCGAGCAGTTCGTGAATTTCATCAATAATAACCCACTTTAAGCCCTTAAAATGCTCCTTCATAATTCTACCCGGAAGAATGGCTTGAAGCGTTTCAGGTGTCGTTATCAACATTTTAGGAGGTTTCAATGCTTGCCTTCTTCTAGCTCCCTCATCCGTATCTCCATGTCTAACATCCACTTCTAAGCCTAATTTTTCACATAGTATTCTAATCCTTCTTAAAAGGTCTCTGTTTAAAGCTCTTAGAGGTGTTATGTAGAGTATAGCTATACCTTTAGGCTTATCTTTAAGTCTAAGATATAGTTCAAATACTGGTATTAAAGCCGCTTCAGTTTTACCGTAGCCAGTAGGTGCAACTATCAGTACATTTCTACCTGAGAGAATAAGAGGTAACGCCTTCTTCTGTATCGGTGTAGGCTCTTCTAAACCAATGTCTTTGAGAGCCTCTAGTAATCGCTTTGATAAACCTTCAAATGACATCCGACCGTTAATCCTCCTCCCCAAGTATGAAGACGATAACTAAGTATATTATTACAGTCAACATTACAAGTATCCACATGATTGTAGCCGCACTTGATAGTAATAGCTCCATCATTACTACCTCTATCTTCTCCCAACTTTTAACCTTATCGGCGGGGCTCTCCTTGCATGAACTGAAGTGGGAACCGAAGGAAAACTTACATTTCTCCAACCTCCTAATATTCTCTGTTAAACCTACAAGCATGGAGTTGAAGTACGTAAAATTGCTCTAAGTCTCATACTCTGCAGAGTTGAAGGCATACCATGGAGATGTTGAAAGCCTAGACTTGATAACCTTCAGGAAAAAAGGAAGTGAAAAACAAATAGTACGCCCCATAAAATTTAAAAAGTACAATTGCTTATAATTTTTGACTTAGTCATGAGCAAAAGTACTGTAGAATCGAGAGAGGTTAAATTTCCACCAGGTGAAGCCTTTAAGTTTAGCATTGAAAGTATAAGGCGACGTTTTGTAAGAGCATTAATAACAGCCATCTCAATAGTTCTAGGGATAGCCTTCTACGTAGGTCTCAGGACTATGTCAGACATAATGATCTTTATATATGGGACTTCCGAAGCTGCTAAAAGCTACCAGCTCTGGATGGCTATAATATCTCTGATCGTATGCGCGGTGGGGATATTAAACTCTATGTTAATGGCCGTTACAGAGAGGACCAAGGAGATAGGTACCATGAAATGTCTTGGAGCTATGGATGGTCACATACTAATGATATTCATGTTTGAAGCCATACTGGTAGGTATTATCGGAGGAATTATAGGGGCTGTAATTGGTTGGCTCGCCGGAGTCCTCATATACATCGGAGAATACATGAATATAATATTCTCCCCCGCGCTGCTAGCAAGTTACATCATGAGGATGGGCGAGGGCATAGCGATAGCTATGATTCTAACCGTTGGAGCTACGATATATCCAGCATACCATGCTGCCAGTATGGACCCCGCGGACGCGTTAAGATTTGAGCTTTAAAGTTTACAGAGAAAGGAAAACCTTTTATTGATATTTTTAGTGATAAAAATAGAGGTGGAAAAAACTTGCGGTATGAGTATACAGTTGAAACAGAAGACCTAGCCAAGTACTACCAGATGGGTGAAGTAGTCGTTAAAGCTTTAGATGGTATTGACTTAAGGATTAGGCGTGGAGAATATCTATCCATCATGGGGCCTTCTGGAAGTGGTAAAACCACGCTTTTCAACATGATCGGCGGCTTGGATAGACCTACCAGGGGGAGAGTGTACATAGATGAGGTTGACATATCTAAGCTTGACGCCTATGAGTTGGCTTGGCTTAGATGTCGTAAAATAGGCTACATATTCCAAACCTTCAACCTAATTCCGGTTTTAACAGCTCTTGAAAATGTTACACTTCCAATGATATTCGCTGGCGTTCCTAGAGAAGAAAGGATGAGGAGGGCTGTGGAGATCCTTAATAGAGTTGGACTGGGAGATAGATTGCATCATAAGCCGGCTGAATTATCCGGAGGACAGCAACAGAGAGTTGCAATTGCCAGAGCGTTAGCTAATGACCCAGTCATAGTGTTAGCTGATGAGCCTACTGGAAACCTTGACCTTCATACGGGACTGGAAATTATAAACATGCTTAGACAGCTTAATATCGAGAAGGGTGTAACGATTTTCACGGCTACCCACGACCTAAAGATGATAGATGTCTCTGATAGAATCGTCTGGATACGCGACGGTAAAATAGATAGAATTGAAAAGAGAGTTGACGTAGTAGTAGGTATGGAGGAAGTTTAATAGACCATTTTTATCTAATTCAATCTTCTATAGTTCCTAAGGTAGATTCTATATTTCAAAGACGCAAGTAAACGTAATATTTAAGCTAGAAACATAATATGTTACTGCGCGCTAGGGAGGAATGTAAATTTGAGGCTTCTCTTAGTGCATGCTGACAGCTTTGAATATAGAGTCACAGGTAAAGCGATAGATATGGCTGAGCCAATATCAGAACAAATGAAGCAGGGCTCTTTTAAAGAGCTTTTGGTAGTCTTTACAACTATTGAAAACGGCGACAGCGCTCCTCAAGTTATAAAAACAGCAGTTTCAAATGTAAAGGATGTCGCCGACAAAATAGCCGTTAAATCGATTCTAATATACCCTTATGCACATTTAAGCAGTAACCTAGCAGATCCCAGGGAAGCTTTAACCGTTCTTAAATCATTTGAAAAATCCTTAAAGGAAGAAGGCTTCACCGTTTACAGAAGTCCCTTTGGATGGTACAAGAGTTTTACGCTGAGTTGTAAAGGCCACCCCTTAGCCGAGCTTTCAAAGTCTATAACGGCTACACCGGAGGTTGTAGAACCTGAGAAAGTTGAAGGCCCACCGTCTAAATTGAAGGAATTCCACAGGTTTATAATAATGGATGTTGACGGGTCTGTATATGAGGTTACGGTTAATGATTGGAAGAATTGCTCCATATTTAAAAAAGAGGGGAGAATCTACAAGCTCTTAGAGATTTTTGTCAGGAATGAGATTGAAGGGAACCCGCCTAAGAAGAAACCTAAGCACGTAGAGTATATGCGTCGTTTAGAACTGGTAGACTACTGTCCTGAAAGCGACGTTGGAAATATGAAATTCTACTCCAATGGAGTTTTAATAGCCGACCTTATAAAGGACTACGCACTTTTCAAAGTAGCTCTTCCATGGGGTGCTATGAAGATACAAAATCCTCTAATATATCGTGAAAGCGTCAAAGAAATCCGCGAGCTCATGGGAGAGTTCCATGAAAGGGATTACAGGATGAGCTATGGAGGGGAGAACTTTGTTTTAAGGTTTGCCTCAGATCCGGGGGCGTTTCCATTTATGCAGAAAGCAGTCTTCAGCTATAAACATCTACCTGTTAAAATATACGAGGAGGTTCAGTGTTTCCGCCGGGAAAAAAGCGGTGAAGTTGTTGGTTTACGTAGGCTTAGAAGTTTTACAATGACAGATCAACATTGCTTTTGCCGTGATGAAGAGCAGGCTAAGGATGAGTTTAGAAAACTATGTTTAATGTTTAAAGAGCTCATGAATATGATAGCTCCCAATTCATGGGTCATGGGATGGGAAGGTGTAGAATGGTTTTACGAGAAGAACAAAGAATGGCTTAGAAATTTAACAGTTGAAATAGGTGTACCTGCATTCTTCAAACTCAGCCCTGAGATGAGCCATTACTACGCTATTAAGAATGAATATCAAGTCATAGGAGCAGATGAAGCTAACGTACAGATAGCGACGGTGCAATACGATATTAAAAACGGTGAAAGATTTCAAATAATGTATACGGGTGAAGATGGTGAAAGACATCCGTGCGTAATTATCCACGCTTCGTCATTCGGAAGCATAGAACGTACCCTCTACGCTCTTCTCGAAGTTGCCGCTAAAATGGAGGAGGAAGGTAAACCTCCAATGCTACCTGTATGGCTTTCACCAGAGCAGGTTAGGCTTATCCCTGTTTCTGAGAGGCATATAGCAAAATGTAATGAGATAGCTGATGTACTGGAGAAGGCGAATATACGAGTTGGCGTAGACGATAGAGAACTATCGGTAGCTAGGAAAGTCAGGGATGCTAAAACTAGATGGATTCCATTCATAGTGGTTATAGGTGATAAAGAGCTTAAAACAGGTAAACTTCCAGTTGTCATAAGAGACATGTCAACTTTGAAGGAAGATTGTATTGAAGAACTGTCTTTAGAAGACCTCATTAAAGAAGTGACGTCTAGATGTGCTGGTATGCCATTTAGAAGAATGTACGTTCCAAGAGAACTTAGTAAAAGGATTATGTTTGTAGCTTGGGGTGGTGCCGGGCAAAGACAACGCTCTGGCGAATAAGACAAAGTTAAAATACTTGCTCAAACTTTTCTTTAAAGTCTTGAGATGGACATAGAGATTATAGGAGATTTTTACAATCCTCTATTAGAACGGCGGGAGGTTAAATTTCTCGTAAAGCATTCTAGAGAAGCAACTCCTAGAAGATTCAAAGTTAGGCAAGCTCTTAGAGAAAAGTTTAACGTAGACTTGGATAAACTTATCGTTATCCGACTGTTTTCTAAAACCGGATTGAATGTTTCAGAAGGAATATGCCATATATACGATAATTTAGAAAACATTAAATATCTTGTTCCCAAACATATCCTTCTAAAAAATCTCCCGCCTGAAGAGAGGGCAAAGCTTAGGGAGGGGAAGTAAACATGGGTAAGAGGGTTAAAGAGCTTTGGAAGCTTTATGAAGTTGACTATAAAACTATGCGTATAACCTTTAAGGGTAAGAAGTGTCCACGATGTGGGAAATTTATGGCTCATCATCTAACTCCTGTAAATAGATGGGCCTGTGGAGGATGCGGATACACCGATTACGAAAGAAAACGTTAATCATGAATAAAACGCATTAAGGCATTTAAAGCTTGTATATCATAGTTGGATTCTTACATAGAAGGTCTTCAGCCATCTCCAATGCAAAGTCCTTATCGTAATATCCATATTCGACCATGTTTGCTAATACGTAAGCCAACTGTTCTTTCAGGAGGCAACTCTTCCCATAAATCCACTCAATTACATATGCATCGCTGAAGAACGCGTTGATCTTATTCCTGGGAAGCATTTGAATTCTTTCAAAAAGTCCCAATTTGATAATGTGAGGGTAGAAACTATACCACCAGAACCCTGAGAAATATACGTTAGGATAGTTTTTAGCTATTACGGCTACTTCATGGGATTGAATACTGTTGGCTAAAATCAAATCAAATTTAACGTTCTTAAACCTGCTAAATAGGACTTCACAGTAGTTTGTCAAAGAATTTGGGTTAAAAGCTACTATCGCATAATCCGGCGGTGATGCACCCGCTACAGGCCGTCTAACACCTAACATCATTTGAAATGCAACATCATACTCTTGACATAAACCTAAAACCTTGTGAATCACATATGATGAAAGATTTCTAAGCTGTTGTAGTGTTGGTGGAAGACCTTCAACCATTCGCTTTAAAGAATCTTCAGCCTCTCCACTATTTACGAGTTTAAATTCATCCTCAGGTTGTAAACTAACAGTTACTGTTTTAATATGTTTACTAAAAGCTTTAAAAATTTCATCCAAACCCTCATCTAAATCTTTAAGTGTAGTTATTTGAACGCCGACTATTTTCCCGAGTTTATCTAAGCTTTCCTTCGATAATCTACTTATTAACGGGTCTATTCTAAGACCCCCCACAAATATTGTGGGATCGTAATTCGGTATTGGAGATGCATAGTCTAGAGTTATAAAGACCTTTTTTGCCTTGATTTTCCCATATAGAACCCTCTCAATCCATCCTGGGCTTTTAGAAGATGATTCAATGATTCTTCTAACTTCACCCCACTCTTCTGGTCTAAGCTCCCTCTCACTTAATCCATACAGGTCATTCATAATTTTAAGTAGACACCAATATGTCGAAGTGTTTTTAATAAGCTTCATTTTTTTCAGAATTTCATTCATATCCGCTCTTTCCAAAATATCTCTTGAAACCCCAGCCGTAGCAAGCTCCGTCACTATATAATGGTAGAGGATGATATCCTCAGGCTTCTCTGCATGAGGTTTTCTGGGGTTTATATGCGTATGGATATCGACCACAGGTATTTCAGCCAACTTCTCCCTAATCTCATGAAATAAACCGGGCATGAGTATCCGTTCTTAAAAATCTGTAGCTCTTCATTAAAGAATTTAACTACTCTTCATCTCTTCATCCAGATTATTTGAACGTCCTCTATCCTCCATTTAGGCTTAACTAAACTATCTTCTACTCTCAACCTTAATCCACTCCGATACATCAGAACACCAGTCCAAGCGATCATAACACCATTATCCGTAGCATACTCCGGTGGAACTACGTGAAGAGTGGCGTTGTGAAGTTTAACCATTTCGCTAAGCATTTCTCTAATACGCTGGTTTCTCGCAAATCCACCCGTTAAAAGAACTTCTCTCTTACCTGTTTGAGCTAAAGCTCTCTCAACGACTTCAACAACCATTGATAAAGCAGTCTCTTGAAGACTAAAACATAAATCTTCTAGTGGTGCAGCCTTCTCCTTAAATAATTTAAGGGTTGCTGTGAGAAGTCCAGAGAACTGGAGGTCCATACCTTTAACTGTGTAAGGCAGAGGTATGTAGTTCCTCCCTTTTTCAGCAACTCTATCGAAGGCCGGACCCGGCCAAGGATTTCCAGCATCAACTATACCTGTCTCTCTGGCAAAAGTATCTATGCAATTCGCTAGAGTTATATCTAAAGTTTCACCGAAGACTCTATATCTACCGTCTTCGTAACCTAATAGTTGAGTGGTTCCTCCGCTCAGGACTAGTATTAACGGATCTCTAGCTCCACTCATGAGCTTTCCAATCTCTATATGAGCTACTAAATGGTTCACTCCTATAAGCGGTTTATTTAAGTAGACCGATAACGCCCTCGCTATTGTAGCAACCGTCCTCAAGCACGGTCCAAGCCCAGGCCCTTGAGAAAAAGCTATTAGATCTATTTCATTAGGTTTTACACCACTTTTATTAAACGCATCCCTTAATACTTCATCGGCAACTCTACTATGATGTTGCGACGCCTCTCTAGGATGAATCCCTCTACCCGAAGGAGGTATATATGATGACTTTGACTCTGCGATTATTTCTCCATTAGAAGAGACTATACCTACTCCAAATGTATGTGCGGTACCTTCTATACCAAGACATAGCAGGCGTTCCATTTAACCTTATAAAAAATTTAGGTCTTTAGAATTTAAACGTTCATTGAATTTAATCTTCACTAATTGCCCTCAATATCTCTTCTTCCGTAAATGAGCCCTTGGGATACACCCTTTGAATAATTGGCGGTTTCACTGTTAAATCGACTATTGTTGAAGGCGGTTTTCTAGGTAATTCACCGAAATCTAAGATTAAGTCAACATTTTTAACGACGTCGGTAATGTTATAAGGCTCCCTATCACCGTGAATATTTGCACTGGTAGCCGTTATAGGTTTTCCAAGCCTTTCAACTATAGCTTGAGCCAATTTATGGCTTGAAATTCTAGCGCCAATCCGTACCGGGTTTACAATATCGGGTACCGATGGTTTTTTCCAAAGGACTATTGTTAAAGGTCCAGGTAGAAAACGCTTTATAAGTTTCATCGCATCGTCTGTCAAATAGGCGTATTCATGCCACATGCTAACACTGGCTACAAGTATTGTAAGAGGTCTATTGAAAGGTCTACGTTTAACCAAGTATACTCTTCTAATAGCTTCGATGTCGTCAACAGCCGCCGCTAATCCATAGCATGTCTCCGTAGGATAAACTACAATTCCTCCATCTGTAAGTGTTTTTACAGCTTCTTCAACAGCCCTTTCAAATCCTACATCTGAAACTTTAACAACTTTCATAAGGCTTTACTCCAAAGCTCTGTACCAGGTGGGGCTAGGATTACTTTCACAGCACCTTCTAGAGATTTCTCGGAATACTCCATGGCTATCTTAAAGTTTTCAAGTTTAAAAACATGCGTAACTATGCTCTCTGCGTTAACTTTGCCCGTTTTAATATACTCTATGGCTAGTGGATAACAGTAGGGGCCTAAGTGAGACCCATAAATTGTAAGTTCTTTCCCATCACCTATATCGCTCCAATCGACCGTAACAGGTTCTTTAAATACGCCGAATTCAACAAACCTACCTAACCTTCTAATCATACGTAAACCTTGAACTACCGAGCTAGGATGGCCAGTTGCCTCTATGTATACGTCACATCCATATCCCCCGGTTTCACGTTTAACATACTCAACTACATCGGTTTTAACTGGATTTAAAGCTTCGTCAGCTCCAAGTTTAAGTGCTTTCTCAATTCTACTATCTCTCACATCTAAAGCTACAAGTTTGCCTGGGCCTCTAAGCCTCGCTACTTGAAGCATACATAGTCCCAGCGGCCCCATCCCAGATATAACTACATAGTCTCCAAGCTTTATATCGGCTCTTTCAACAGCGTGTATTGCACATGCAAGGGGCTCTATTAAAACAGCCCACTTATCCGGTATCTGCTCTGGAATTTTATGTATTATGGAACCTCTCGGGTAAAGCATATATTCAGCCCAAGCACCGTCATCTATACCACCGTGGAAGCCGAAAACCATCTGTTGCTCACACATCCAATATTCTCCTCTAAGGCAGAACCTACACTTCCAACACGGTATTATCTGCTCAGCAATAGCTTTATCCCCCACCTTAATTCCATACTTCTCTGCAACCTCCGGATCTGCATCAACAACTCTACCTATAAACTCATGACCAGGTATTACAGGTGCCTTAACATAAGGCTTTGGAGGACCCCAATATCTAGGAGACCCTCTGTAGCATTTAATATCGCTTGCGCATATTCCAGCTGCTAAAACTTTAACTAAAACCTCCCCCTTTTTAGGTTTAGGCTTAGGCACTCTTTCAATTCTATAGTCTTCAGGGCCATGGCAGACGACGGCTAACATATAATCCTCCATAATAGACGCCCATAACATATAGGTTCTAGAAGTTTTAAAGAATTTCCCCCTGGTCTTCCACAAAATTTTTAACATATCTTCTCTAAAATGTCAAAGAAAGTATATCTAATAGATTCGATTCACAACATCGGTGCATATACGCCCCTAAGGAATCTTAAGTTCCTAAGGAGAGCCATCGTAATACCTTGATACGACTATGAGTAACCTTATGATATGTGGGTTTGTTTTCTAAGCTTCCACAATCCTCTTTCGCAGACAAACCTCTTCTCCGGATCATTTACTAAGAAATTGGCTAGGCTTCTAGGGCTCGGTATTTCAAAACCGGCTGCTAGCGTCTCACGGTATATTTCTCTAATATGCATAGGCTTACTTACTAGTATTGACTCTACAAAGTCTCTAATGTCTTCCCCATACTTCACATGGATTTTTGGCCTCCCAAGCCTTCTAGTCCTTCTGAAAACACTTATAAACTCGTTATAATCACTGTCGCTTCTTTCTACAGTGGTGTATTTACCTGTTGCTTCAGCTAAACCCTGTGCTATGAGGTGATAGCATAAAGGTATTTTCCCGTTTAAAACTCTAAAGTAAAAATCGTCGCAACTACAGTATGGTGCTTCTGGTAAAACTTCGTAAACATCTTCCTTCCCCTCAACTATCCATACAATTCTCCCACTTGGTTTGAATAAGCACTTCCTAACCTTATCCTGTTGAATTATCTTAAGAGCTTCATCTACTCTTAAGCCTAAAGTCTTCTTAAGAGTCTTAATTTTCTCATCTATATTAAAACCGGCTGTGGAAGCAAGCAGATCTTTGAATTCCTTAATCACATCAAAGAATAATACGGTATTAAACGGCTTAAAATGTTTTAGTCTTTGCCGTTATATGACCTTGGCTACATATCCTCCCCTATCGATTTTAAGAGTTCCCGCTATGGGGTTGCACTTCGCCCTTAGAAGAATGAAGTACCCTTTTCTCCTTATTCTCCACAGGTTTTCTAAATTCTCATAATTCGCCATACCCTTGAGCACGACAAGATCTGCACTCTTAAACAACCTTAAAACATATTCCGGTAAAACCTCCGGAGCTAGATAAGTACAATCTCCGGCGGCTAACACCTCATCAGCTTCATTCACTATCCCCGAGTCTTCGGCCTCCTCCATAGTTGCGTCATTCTGGTACGGTTCACTTCTAACGACTACTGTAACTCTAGCACCCATTTTTTTAAATTCTCTAATTAAAAGTCTATCTAAAACTATTTCCCCAGCATTATCGCATACGTAGAGTATGGTGGATGCTTTTTCAGCAAGTTCATATGCTTCTGTAACGTTATCTATGTCCAGTTTTATGCTCTGAAAGGCGTTATTTAACTTATTTAAGTCGAATGCGTACCCTGATACTCCCAAATCTATAGCATTCCCGACTAAGCTGAATTTCACGGCAGTGTTAAACCTTTCAAAGAAGCTGTCAAGTCCATCTACTATTTCTAAAGCTTTAGGTAATATCCCTAAAGCCCACCTAGTCGCTTCTTTCTTATCCACCCTATAGGGGTCTACGCCAAGTCTTCTACGTACAAGCCTATATAACTCTGTAGCTATTTTCGTCGTATGCCTAGTCTCCTTAAGAAGCTCAGAAAACTTTTGAATAATCTCTAAACATATCTCGCAAGCCTCAGGGCTATCATCCAACACTTTCATAACTTCACGGCACCTAACGTCTACAAGACATGGTATACACTCAGCTTTAACCTCCAACTCCTCTTAAACACCTCCAATCAACACCTCTATTTTGGGAGAGTTTTCCAACTTAAAACTCACAAATAAAGTTAAATGTTGAGTTTTCCATTTAAACTTGCTGAGGATATTCGTGAAGATCTGTTTAGCTGGTAAAGGAGGTGTAGGCAAGACACTTATAACAGGTACACTTGCTAGACTTTTTGCTAGAGATGGCTTTGAAGTTTTAGCAGTTGATGCGGATCCGAATCCAAATTTGGCCGTATCTGTGGGAATACCTGCTTCAGATGCGTTTAAAATAACACCTTTACTACGTAACTCAAAGTTAATAGAGGAGCGGACTGGTGTAGCTCCAGGGTCTGGATGGGGTGTAATATTTAACGTTGCTCCTGACGTTAGAGACATAGTTGATAGATTTTCAATAAGAGGCCCAGATGGTGTTAACCTCCTAGTTATCGGTTCTATAGACTATGGTGGTGCAGGGTGTTTTTGCCCTGAGACTGCTTTCCTTAAAACGCTTCTAGCCTACATAATGGCTAAAAGACGGGAGGTAATTTTAGTCGATTTACAAGCTGGCCCGGAACCGTTTGGAAGGGGCGTTGCAAAGTATATGGATGCTGTCATAGTAGTTACGGATCAATCCCTCAAGTCTATAAGTACTGCTGAGAAAATTTTCCATCTTTCCAAAGACTTAAATGTTAAAAGGTTAATGTCAGTTCTTAATAGAGTTACAAACCCCTCAATTGCACCTATACATGTGCTAGAGAGAATCGGCTTCGAGGTACTAGGCGTTATACCCTTTGATGAATCTGTAATTGAAGCAGATGAAAAAGGCCTCGCCTTAATAGATTACAAGACGGATTCCAAAGCCCTTAAGGCAATAAGAGAAATCTATGATAAGCTTTTAAATACTTTAACAAAACCCCAGAAGTAAAATGGTTTAAGTTTTAAGCTTATCCACAAGGGTCTCTAGAAACTGCTCCCATTCATTGATGTTCATGTTTCTAAGGCTCCAAGACGCATTCGGTTGGTAAAACCTGTCAAGGCTTATAGTTTTAATGGATTGAGCGAAGTTCTTAAGCCCAGTTAAAATTAACCATGTCATATAGTACGGAAGACCTATGAGCACAATCATCTTATAGGGTCCCTTCCCGTCTAAGCCCATCCATTCCGGATCTGTTGCTCTATGGGCAATTTCCATCGGTGGGATCCAAGTGACGGTTGAGAGCTTCTTCTTGATCTCAACATAGGCTGTAGACGATGTCGCTATGTGTGTGTTTAAAATTCTAGATATCTCTACCACGTAATCTAGCAAGGGACGGTTTGACAGATCCATAGAGACGCCATCGCCAATTATCATTAGAATCCTTCCAGCTTGCTTAAGAAGATCTGCGGCTAGCTCTGGTTTTTCAATTACCGTTGCCTTCCTAGTGCCTGGGACTTCCGCCTTTATCCAAGGCTCACTACGCCACAAGGTTATTCTCGCCTCCTTATAAGTCTTGGTAGTAAAGTTGGGTCTGGTATTGTCTTCTCCTTCCAACTCTTCTCCTTTAGGAAGGCTAATATTTCATCTTTCATTGTGATCGGGATATCAGCCACTGTTCTAACGAAGAGATGTATATCCTCTGGAAGCGCACCGTAGAACTTCTTGTATAAATCTATGTAATGTGAAAGTTTTATAGCTCTGCCTTTAGTAGTATCATTCGGCCTCATGCATAGTTTTGCTATCATAACAATAGCCTCCTCTTTACTCTCAGCCATGTAAAATAAGTGTTCAGGGGCTGGTCCACAGTAGACTTTCTCACCTGTTCTAGCATCATAGATAAACCAATCTTCTTCCCTATCACTACGACCCAGCAACGCCCTCCTATATTTTGAGCCGTGTGAGCCAACTATAACTGGGATTCCAAGCCTCCAGAAGCCTGAAGCTATTGATGCTGCTTTTTGACTCATAGCTCCCCAAGCAACACCGACTGCTCCAACTCTGTTAAGCACGTAGTCTGCTATTTCCTCATAATTCGCCCTTAAGGGCCTTCTCGCGAATATGTTTGCTATTTTGATGGCGGCACCTGCTATGTGTGAGTTTGATATGCATGAGCCTACGTTTATAACTCCCCCAGCGTCAAAACTTCCCGGAAACCTCTCGTAGATCGTTTTCCCCTCTTCATCCTTATACATGCCCAATGTCATAGCTGCACATCCAGATGCAAGTACTATGTACCGTCTTTTAGCAAACTCTTCAGCCATCTCGTAGACGTCTCTTCCACCGTATGCGTAATTTGCACATCCAACGAAAGCTATAACACCAGGTATCTCGCCGAAAACTATCGGCCCACCTACAGCTCTTATCTCAGTATCTTTTATCGCCCCTCTTCCAGACCTTATTTTAAACGTCTCTCTCTCAAATACGTTATCAGCCCAAACGATCATGCTATGTATTGGGAGTTTAACTCTGCATACACTTTCGCACTTCAAGCATCCAATACATTGCTCATATAGACTGCTCAATAGTGATAGATCTCCTTTAGCCGCGGCATTTACAGCATCCATTATAGGTAAATTGTTTGGACACGTCCTCAAACACTCCATACATTTTACACACCGCTTAGCCTGCTCTACTATGGCATCCTTGGAAATAGCCCCCTCCTTATACTTCCTCCTCTTCGACGCTAAAGTCATGGCTACTCTAACGGCCACCTCTCCAACCTTCTCAGGATCGAAGATTAAAACACCATCCTCTCTTCCCCCGATCAGATCCTTTACTATCTCATCAGCAGGGTCTTCTGTACGGTCTCTTAAGCCTTGACAGTTCTTTTCACTCGTAGCTATGAAGACAGCGCCTACCTTCCTAGCTTCATCTATTAAGTTTGTCCTTATACACTGCTCATCTACCACCACGACGTCCGGTAGACCAGATCTGATGTAACGTACTTGCCAGGAGATCGGTCCGATTATCTTGGTTCTAGGATTATACCTCGCAGCGTCATGAGCGGTGCAGCATAAACCTGTTACTTCAACCTGACCCAGCAGACCGTTTTCAATAAGATAGTCAACTATACTGGCTGCTGAGGGGACATTATGTCCCACGACCATTATGACTGGTTTAGACCTATCAACTGTTCCGAATCCCAAGTCAACTAATGGAGCATCGGGGTCAGACTTCGGAAAACCCATAACCGATATTTGCGCTATATCGGCAACCTCCATGGCGAGATGGTCTAACATACCAGTATGAAGGACTTTAGACTCGAAGTCTAAAGCATCTCCTTCTTGACCAGTATGTGTAGATGCGAGTAGATGTATAAGCTGATTATCCACGTAGCTGAGCACGTCTTCAAGATCCCTTAAAGTTCTAGGCCTTATACCAGTAACGAGCCTCGTTATTGGAGCTTCTACACCGACCCCTTCACCCAAATCTATTGGGCTGTCTCTTCCATATCTTTCGATTAGATATTCAACTAAATGTTTAGCATGACTTGTATGAGTTGACGCACCTATGCAGCAAGCTAGTAACACTATTCTAGATTGTTGAGATGCCATGTCTAAACCACACGCTCCGCGTTTACCCATTGATAGATCACATTTTCCAAATGTGCATAGGCAGCATAATTCGCAGAAGGGCATGTAGAATGGTCTGTAGCGTTTGAGAAGAGTATAGTCCCAATTTCTAAGGTCTTTTATTGAAGGCATCGGGGTTGGGCCCATGGGCTCTTCAAACTCCTCATAGATTACACGGTCGATAGCAATTTCGACGTCTCGAAGCACTCCAAGCGTAGTAGTGGCTTCTTTCAATTTAACGTAAAGGTCTTTCTTACCCACTAAAAATCACCTTTTTTTGGTTGAAATACTTTGTTCTTTACTTTAATAAAACTTTATCTTCTGCTAATATCCACTATCTTCACGTATAGGAGGTTAGGGAAAATTGTCCATGTTCCAAGATATACCGGTTGATGTAGGCGTCGCCTATGAAGGAGAGAGAATCAGAAGATCTGAGATGTACGTTGAATTCGGCGGACCGGATGTTAAATTTAAATTTGAACTTGCAAGAGTTCGAAAACCAGAGGAAGTCAAAGACGGTGAGATAATTATTATAGGTCCAGATATCAAGGATATTCCAGAAGGGAGTAGTGTACCCTTAGGTATAATCGTTGAAGTTGCAGGTAGTCAGCTTGAGGAGGAGCTTGAAGGTATAATAGAACGTCGTATTCACGAGTTTACCAATTACGTGCATGGATTTATGCATCTAAATCAACGTTATGATATATGGTGTAGGCTTAGTAAGGAGGCTTTTAAGAAAGGATTTAACAGCTTCACATACTTGGGGAAAGTCTTAGTCAGATTGTACAAAGCGGACTTTCCAATAATTGAAAAAATTCAGGTGACTTTCATAACGGATCCGAAGGAAGTTGAACGTATATACTATGAAGCCCTTAAGATATATGAGGCTAGGGATGCAAAAGCTAGAGGACTTAAAGATGAAGACGTTGATGAATTTTACGGTTGTATTCTTTGCCAATCCTTCGCTCCAACACACGTATGTGTAATCACGCCCCAACGGTATTCAAACTGTGGAGCTATAAGCTGGTTTGACGGTAGAGCGGCCTCTAAGGTAGACCCTAAAGGTCCAATATTCAGAATACCTAAAGGTGAGTGCTTAGATCCAGTTGGAGGAGAGTATTCTGGGGTTAATAAGATTGTACAAGAGAAATCACTTGGAGCTATTAAGCGTGTTCAACTATATACTGCTTTCAAATATCCACATACCAGTTGCGGATGTTTCGAAGCTATAGCATTCTACATACCGGAAGTTGACGGATTTGGAATAGTACATAGAGATTTCAAAGGTGTAGCGGTAAACGGGTTAAAGTTTTCAACGATGGCCGATACTACTGGTGGGGGCAGACAAGTGGATGGCTTCCACGGAATATCCATAGAGTACATGCGCTCTCCTAAATTTCTAGTGGCTGATGGTGGGTGGGAGAGAGTCGTCTGGGTTCCAAAAGTAGTATATGAAAGAGTTAAAGACTTCATACCTGAAAAAGTCAGAGATAAAATAGCAACCGATGAGGATGTCAAAACTATAGATGAACTTAAAGAGTTTCTAAAATCTAAGGGGCATCCTATAGTCGAGAGGTGGAAGCAAATAGAGGCTGAAGTTAAACCCGCAGAGGTTAAAGTAGAAGATGCCGGGATAAGCGCGCTTCAGCCAGTTCAAGCTACAGTTATGGAGGGCATACCCTTATCCGGGGTTCCCCTGACATCTGGAGGTTTTAAGATAACTTTGAAAGGTGCTAGGATAAATATAGACAAAGTGATAATTAGGCGTAGCACTTCAACCCGCTAGGAGGCATACATATGGGTTCAAATAAAGCCTCTAAAAAAACGCTTGAAGCGATGTTGTTTGAAGCGCTTTCTCAGCTTTTTCAAAGCCTTAAAGATGCAGAGATAGAGTTGCAGAACGTTAGCATAGAAGCTGATGAAATAGACTTAGAGCCTATAGTTCGAGCCATTATGGCTCAAATACCGGCTCCCAGAGCAGTTGAAAAACCAGCCATTAAACGTTTTCCAGAGAAGCTTTTAGAGGCTGAATTCACCCCTCCGACGAGCGAATACCCTGGTCGTGTAGTTGAAGTTAAGATAGGGGCTACTAAAAGTGAAGGCGGTACTAGAGGTAAGAGTATAATTCTCGGTGGTGAAGTCGCTCCGGCTTTATACGTATTCGATGGTTTAAACCCGCACCCCCCAGTCGTATCAATCGACATATTCGACACTAGAATACCTCTAGCTAAAGCTGTTAAAACAGAGGTTGAGGACGTTTTAAACGACCCGGTTGAGTGGGCTAAGAAGGCGGTTCACAAGTTTGAAGCTGAAGTTGTTAACCTCCACCTTGTAAGCATAGACCCTCTCCTCAACGATACTCCCCCAGCTGAAGCCGCTAAAACTGTTGAAAATGTTCTCCAAGCAGTTGACGTTCCGATATGCGTCGGTGGTTGCGGGGATCCACTGAAAGATTTGAAGGTCTTTGAAAAGGTATGTGAAGTTACGGAGGGAGAACGTATACTAATAAATTCTGTGACGTTGGACATGGATTATAAAAGGCTTGCAGAAGCTGTTAAAAAGCATGGCCATACCGTTATAGCCTTCACATCTATGGATATGGATATGGCTAGAGAACTCAACAGGAAGCTTTACGAAATACTTCCCAAGGAAAGCATAGTAATCGATACTACAACGGCAGCTTTAGGTTATGGTTTAGATTATGCCTTCACGGTTATGGAGAGAACTAGATTGGCCGCTTTAATGGGAGATGTTGAACTTCAACATCCTCTCTCTTCAGGCACGACGAATGCTTGGGCTGCCAGAGAAGCTTGGATGAAACTCGATGAGTCTAAATGGGGGCCTAGGGAATTGAGAGGGCCTATCTGGGAAGTTGTAACAGCTCTTACGTTTCTACTGGCTGGTGTGGATTATTTCATGATGATGCATCCATTGGCCGTTAAAACGACTAAACGAGTTATTGAAAGATTCGTGAGCGGAGGTGTGTTCGATTCATCTCGCTACTTAAACTGGGTATCTTTAAGCGTTTAACCAGGGAGGGCGTGTAAATTGGCTAAAAGTTTAAGCCCATTAGAGGTATATAACCTTCTACCTAGAACGAATTGCGGTAAGTGTGGTGAAGCCAACTGTCTAAGCTTTGCAACAAGGCTCGTAAACCTTGAAGTTGAGGTTGAAAAGTGTCCTCCTCTAGTTGAAGAGGCGAAATATCGGGAGAATTATCTCAAACTCAAAGACCTTTTAAAGCCTCCCGTTAAAGAAGTATTGATAACTAGAGGGGGGAAAGTCGTTAGAATAGGTGGAGAGTATGTTCTCTACCGTCATGAGTTTACCTACAGACGCCCCACCGCTATAGCCATAGATGTATCTGACGATATGCCACCCAATTCTATAATCGACCGCGTTAAACAGATAGAGGCATTATCCTACCCATATATTGGTAAAGAGCTTAAGCTGGATTTAATAGCAGTTAGATCCGTTACCGGCGACCCTGAAAGTTTCCGTAAAGCGGTTAGAGTTGTATTGGATAATTCAAGCCTACCAGTAGTATTGTGTTCGCTAAACCCTGATGTTTTAAAAGTGGGACTTGCTGAAATGTCTGGAGATAAACCGCTCATATACGCCGCTACTGTAGACAACTGGAGGCAGATGGCTGAATTAGCTCTGGTATATGACTGTCCACTCGTCGTATCTGCTCCAAATAACCCTGCTACGCTTAAAAGCCTGGTTAAGACGATGCTTGAATGCGGTTTAGATGATTTAGTTCTAGACCCCGGCTGTATGGGCGGTGAAGGCCTCTACGATACTATCGTTAATTTCACTATGCTTCGTAAAGCCGTCTTCAGAGCAAACGATTCTCTCTTAGGCTTTCCGCTTCTAGGAGTTCCTATGACCGTTTGGCTTGAAGGAGGTAGACCATTGGATAGGAAGTGGGAGGAATGCTATCTGGCTAGTATGCTCATAGTTAGGTATGCTGATATTCTCATAATGCATAGTCTGGACGGTTGGGTTCTTCTACCGATACTCATACTGAGAGATAACATATACACAGACCCCAGAAAACCAGTTTCAGTTAAGCCTGGACTTTACAAGATAGGTGAGCCCAATGAAAACAGCCCAGTCATGTTCACGTCAAACTTCGCCTTAACCTATTACACGGTCTCTTCAGATATACAAGCTGCTAAAGTAGACGCATATCTCATTGTTGTTGACACAGAGGGGCTTTCAGTAACCTCAGCTGTAGCGGGGAGAAAGCTTACAGCTGATAAAGTTGCTGAGGCTATTAAAGAATCAGGTATTGAAAACTTGGTTAGACATAGATACCTCATAATTCCAGGTAGGGCTTCCAAGCTTAGCGGCGAAATCGAGGAAGCTACTGGTTGGAAAGTCCTTGTAGGACCATTAGACTCGTCAGAAATTTCTAAGTTTTTGAGCGAAAACTGGTATGGAAAGAGGCTCTGGGAGGCTGGAGGCTCAAAGTGATTATATCAGTAGCTGGTAAAGGTGGAACTGGTAAAACTACGATAGCAGCTTTAATTTTAAAAGCTTTAATCGAGGAGACCGATAAGACCATTTTATTCGTAGACGCAGACCCATCGACAAACGCCCCAGTTGTTCTGAGCATACCTGTGAAGAAAACCGTTGGTGATGTAGTAGAGGAATTTAGAAGAACGGTATTAGACAGCACGGAGTTGGGTATTGACAAGAGCAGAGTTATCGAGAAGTTAATCATGGAGGTTCTGCTGGAATCTCCTAGGTTCGATTTACTGGCTATGGGTCGAGGTGAAGGTGAAGGTTGCTACTGCTACGTTAACTCTGTTCTAACCTCTATACTTGATAAGTTAACTAGCAATTACGATGTCGTAATAATGGATATGGAAGCTGGTTTGGAGCATATAAGCCGTAGAACTGACCGAAATGTAGACGTTATGTTCGTCGTAACAGACCCATCCAGAATGAGCCTCGAAACGGCTAAGAGGATTAAAGAACTCATACCTGAAGTACACGTTGAAATAAGGAAACTCTATGTAATCGGCAATAAGATTCCCTATGAAGAATTTGAGAACTACGCTAAAAAAGTCGAAGAGTTCGATCTTCAACTTATCGGAGTAGTACCTCCAGACCCTGAAATACTAAACTTCAGTATGAAAGGTCTATCGCTCTTAAAGATACCCGACTCCTCACCTTCCTATGAAGCTGTTAAAAACATCTGTCGAAAAATCGGTTTAATCTAACAGGAGGTTTCACGCTGTCCCTTCCATTACCAATTGAATCGTATAGAGGATCCGTAGCAAGAGTCAAAATAGGTACTACAAAGTCTGAGGGAGGTTCGAGAAGGTACTCTATCACCATAGGCGGAGCCAACACACTACCCTTTTATACGTTTGAAGGTTTAAACCCTCCGCCTATATTGGCTCTTGAAGTATACGACTACTTAAACCAACACTCCACTCTTGCAAAGCCTCTCGGCGATATTATAATGGATCCCGTAGAGTGGGTTAAAGTCGTCGATAAGTTTAACCCAGATGTCATAAACCTCAACATTAGATCGATGTCTCCCCTAACTCTAAATAGAGGGGTTAAAAATGCTCTACGTTTAGTGGAAGACGTTCTGCAGGCGACTGACCGCCCTATAATGGTTACTGGTATAATGGATCCGATTCACAGCGAAGACTTACCTAGAAACACGGAGTTTTTAAAACTAGTCGCTGAAAGCTTTAAAGGTGAAAGACTTCTCATAGGTCCTGTAACACCTGAAGCATACGAGACAGTTGCAGAGGCCGCTTTAATCAACGACCATATTCTACTGGCTAAGACAAACATGGATGTTAACCAAGCCATTAGATTTAACGAGCTCTTATTATCTAAAGGTATTTCAACAGACCGCATCGTCATGGACGTTACAACTGGAGCATTAGGTTACGGAATCGAATACACTCTCTCTACCATGGAGAGACTTAGACTTAGAGCTCTACAGGGGGATAGAATGGCTGGAAGTCCCATGGTATTTTTCGCATCGGAAAATGCGTTTATAGTGGAATTTAAGGAAGACTCATCAAAACTTCCACTTTACGAGACGACGGCGGCCATAGCGGGGTTGATGTCTGGAGCAGATATGGTGTCGCTATTCTACGTTGAAAGTCTGAACATGATTAGGTCGTTTCTAAGGGAATTCCCTTGGGGGAGGTGGTGAAAATCTCTGAGAGAAAGCTTAACCCCATGGACATTTACAAGCTCCTACCTAAAACTAATTGTGGAAAATGTGGTCTACCGACGTGTATGGCTTTTGCGTTTAAATTAGCTCAAGGCGCCGTTGAAGTCGATAAATGTCCATTCCTTACGGATGAAGCCAAACGTACTCTAACTGGTTTAACGGCTCCTCCCATAGCTTTAGTTACCATAGGTCGTGGAAGTGAAGGGGTTAGAATAGGCGGAGAACGCGTCTCCTTTAGACACGAAGATAAGTTCTACAATGAGCCGGCTATAGCCGTTGAAATAAGCGACCTTACAGATGTGAATTCTATTCAGAATATTTTGAAAGCCATCAGGTACTGTGAGATTAAGAGGATGGGTCAAACTTTAAAAATCAATATGCTGACTCTTAGAAACCTATCAAATGACGATGATGTATTTATAAGGCTTGTGGAAACAGTTAAAGGTGCAGGCTATCCGTTGGTAGTCTCTACTGAAAAACCCACGTTAGCTAGCAGGGTTTTAGATATTCTTAAAGGTGAACGCCCCCTCTTACATGGCGTCTCTTTAAAAAACATAACAGCGATGGCTTTACTCGCTAAGAGGTTTAACTGCCCTATTTCTGTAAAAGCATCCGAGTGGAGTGAGCTTTTATCCAGTATTGATAGACTTAGGGGATTAGGCATCTCCGAGATAGTCATACAGCCTTTCGGCGATACTATCAAACAGCTTGTGGAGAACTTAACTCTCATACGTAGGCTCGCCATAGACAAAAGATTCGTGAAATTAGGCTACCCCACTATAGTCTTCTCAGGAGATATCAGGTCCAACATTCCGGAGCATTTGGTAATTTCAGCACTACTAATTCGATATGCAAGCATAGTGGTCATTAAGCCTGAAGCTTTAGACCTCATACGTCCACCGTTAATTCTCAGACAGTCTATAATGATGGATCCGAGGGCGCCAATATCCGTCAAACCAGGCTTATACGTGATAGGCGAACCCAAGGATAACAGCCCAGTGTTAATGACAACCAATTACGCTTTAACCTTCCACATATTGGCAAACGACTTAAGAAATCAAAATGTAAACTGCTACCTACTGGTTGTAGATACAGGAGGACTTTCAGTAGCATGCTCTGTGGCTGGTAACAAACTTAAGCCAGAATACATTAAACAGATAATCGATGAGACAAATCTAGAAGCTAAAGTAAGTCATAAAACCCTTGTGATTCCAGGTAGAGCCGCTAAACTAGCCGGGGAGATCGAGGATTCAACCGGTTGGAGGGTTTTAATAGGTCCATTTAATTCGAAGGATATAGCCGACTTCCTTACAAAGCATTATTTCCATGGTAGGAGTTGATCTCCTCAACAATCTCTCTTATTCTAGCCTCTGCGGCTTTCAAGCCTTTTTGAACTTCTTCCATATTTATCTTACCATTTGCAGTAGGCGTTTCGAATATTCTACTTGGAATTTTAAGGTTTTGAAATTCAAACCCCTCTCTAAACTTAAACTTATACTTTAAACCGTAAATCAGTCTTCCGATTTTTAAAAGCTCCTCGTCATCGTAATTAAAGCCTATCGTATTTAATGCCTCTAACACTATACGTTTATCGTATACCTCTCTAGCAAATAAGCATACACCACAACTCTCCAATATACACCTCCACACCTCTTCTTCTATGAGGGCTTCAACTGCTTTTATAGGATCTATCGTTGAGCCTAACAGTTTCTGATCCAAACTGTATCCGGCATTGCTTAGATGGCTATGTCTCGCTCCTATAGCTGTACCTATTATGAAAGCCAATCCAGTATGGTAACCCGCTAAACCGTTTCCTCCAATAGCAATTAAAAACTCTTCGCCAAGATTCTTATACGCTTTCCCCTGAGCCATAGATACGTAGAATTCATTCGGCATTGCTACGATTTGCCTGATCATCTCTATGTAATTATCTGCAATACCCCACCTAGGTTCAACGATTGTCTCATTTAAGCTTATCAGCCCTTTCTCATACGCTTCAGTAGCCCATGCAAGCATAGTTCCAGTCATCATAGCGTCTAACCCATACCTATCACAAGCGGCTCTAAGCTTAAGTACATCTAAGGGATTTCCAATACCTAGATTTGAGCCTAATGCGTATATGGGTTCATAATCATATCCGACTTCTATGGATTCCACCTCATGCTCTTCTGCAAAGAAACTCTTCAGTATGGCTACATGTTTACAGCCTATCGGACATAGAGGGCATGTATTCTTCCTAACTAGGAGATTATCTGCAAAGTACTCTCCTGAAATATTCTCAGCGTATTCGAAATATCCGCGTTTGAAGTTCATCGTTGGAAGTGCTTTAATCTTGTTTAACGTTAGAACGTTCTGAGGAGTTCCAAGGTCGTGGTATTTACGCATCTTACCGCTTTTAACAACATCCTCATATATTCTCTCAAAAGTCCTCTTATATCCATCCAAGTCTTTAACGGATATTTCACCGCTTCCGACAACACGTATGGCTTTAAGATTTTTAGCACCCATTACCGCTCCTAAACCTGTCCTTCCGAAAAAGTTATATCCATCCACTGAAACATTAGCGTAGAAGACAAATTTCTCTCCAGCTGGACCTATGGCTGCAACCGATTGCAAGCCATATTGATTAGAAGCATTCAATGACATGATCGTATGTAAACTGCTCATATTCTGAAGAGATGATGCACCGTTAACTTTAACCTCTCCATCATTTTTAATGTCAAGCCATGTTAGTTTTGAAGAGGCTCCAATAATGACTATGGCGTCATAACCAGCAAGCCTTATAGCTACGCCTAATCTTCCACCAGCATGACTTTCACCGAGATTCCCGGTCAACGGCGATTTAAACATCGCGATTGTCTTTGAACACGCTGAATAGAGACCTATAAATGGTCCAGGTGCCAGTATAATCGGGTTTTCAGGTGCAAATGGATCGACCTTTTCTGGGCATAATTCATTTAATAGATTTATGGCTAGTCCAGACCCCCCTATGTACTTTTCAACGAGCTCCCGTCTGTTTTCAACCCAACTTGAGCCATCGGTTAAGTTTATGAAAAGTATATCTCCAAACATTCTTAAACCTCCCCATAGTAAAGGACGTCGTGTGGACAGAATTTTGCACATACTCCACACTCTATACATATTATTGGTCTTCTACGCTCATCATCCCAATTTAGGGCTTTTAACGAACACGCATCTAAGCATGGTCTATTTTCACACTTCTCACACTTCTCAGGATTCACAAGTTCCACCCCTCCACCGCTTCTCGGCTTTAAGGCTTCATATAGACATGCTGAAGCACAGTCCGGCTCTTCACATCCAGAACACACAGTAATTTTAAAGCCTAACCCACTTCTTGAAATCCTTATGGCTGAATGTTTAACCGATATGACGCCAGTCAATTCTCTTGAGCATAAGAATAAGCATGTAGCACAGTCTATGCATCTGTCCGGATTCTTCACTACGAGTTTTATTGGCATCTTCCTCCCAGATAACTGACATATGGAGTAATATAAACTTCTCAGGTTAATTGCACCCATCTACGAGACTTCAAACACTTATTCTAGGTTATTTGACGAACCTCTATTCCTCAGCTATCCACCTCTTCAGCTCGGAACGGTCTACTGGATTCCGCTCATAAAGTTCTTTCCTCCTAGCTTCAAGCATATTTAACTCCTTTCCGGCGTACTCTGCTGAAGTTAAAATCTTTACCCTTCTATTCTCAGCTTCAACTAGGAGTTCAGATATCCTCTCTCTCCATGCTAGATCCCTCAGTAGATGATGGTCTAGAATCATTTGTTCCACACCAGACTCTAAAATCCGCCGAAGATTTGCTATGGATGCTTTTAAACTGGTTATAGAATACCTATAACCCAACATATACGTCATAGATCCATCTATCATAACAACTTTAGGCTTATTTTCAAGTATAAACGCCACTTGGTCATTTAAACTCGGCCCTTCAACATCACTCGAATATAAAAAGCTCTCATCACCTTCACGTACATAAACCTCAACCACATACCCGAGTTTAGAGTTCGTACCGTGAAATACGGGTTTAGAGACTTTAAGCGTAGTTTCCCCAATGCTCATCTTGAACTCTTCAGCTATCTCTATCCTCTTTGGCAATTTCTCGATCTGCTTTAAGAAGAACCGTGCCCTCTCTCTTTGACTATAGTTTATGTTATCTCTAGGATTTTTTAAGATTAGGAGTTTCTCCTCGTAAATTTCAAGATTTTCCCATGGATTATGGTGGTCGTAGTGGTAATGTGTAACTATTATAACATCTGCCTTAATGGCATGGTTAACAATAACCTTCCAATCCTCCTCAAGCTTCTTCCACTCAATGGGATGCGGCGGTAGCCCATACCTGTAAGGTCCAAGAGCAACACTTGGATCTATTAAAACCTTTAAATCCTTGGTTTCTATGAAAGTAGCCATACTTCTAACGCCCATGGAATCAGAACTTAAAGGTAGAATTTTCATAGCATTAAATTAAGTCTTCACAAGTCAATATAAATGTAGATTGTCCCGTGGTTTCTCATTTGAGATTTTACCTAGAATCGTTGCTTCCCTAATATCGTCCACCTAATTCTTCTAGTATTTGAAAGACCTCCTTGTATATACTTTTTACCTCAGGATATAGTTTAACGTACACGTTGTAAAACTTATCATAAACTTCTTTAACTTTTAAATTCGGCTGGTAAGTTTTAGATTCCCTGTAAAACTTAGATACGGCTTCGTCTACGCTTCCATATACTTTAGCTCCCAATCCGGCTAACATAGCTGCTCCTGCTGATGAGGCTTCAGTTATCTCAGGTACTACAACACGTTTCCCCGTTACATCTGCTTTAAGCTGAAGCCAAAAGTTTGACCTTGCCCCACCACCAACAGTTCTAATCTCTTCAATTTTAACGTTAAACTTCTCCAACATCTCAATGTTGAGTCTAAGCTCGTATGTTATTCCTTCAACAATAGCCCTTATGATCTCAGGCTTACCGTGAGCTACAGTTAAGCCTACGATCAACCCTCTAGCATAGGTATCCCAGTTTGGCGTTCCAGCGCCCATAAAGTATGGAGCGATTAGAAGCCCCTGAGATCCCACGGGAACTTTAGATGCATCTTCCATCATAAGGTCGTAGACACTAACCCCCTTCTTTGAAGACTCTTCGATGTATTTCTCTCCAAATTTATCTCTAAACCATCTTAAAAGTATTCCAGCAGATGGATTGGCTCCAAGTATAAGATAACGGTTTGAAACCACGTGGCAGTAACTTGCAAACCCCATCGGTATCATTTCCTGTCGAAGCATAGGTGTATGTAGGGGTGCTACTATACTCTCAACGGTGCCAGTGGCCACGTACGTGATTCCAGGATTTATGGCACCTACTCCTAATGTTCCACATGCTTGGTCATGCCCACCAGTAACGACAAGGGTGCCTCTGGCAAGGCCTGTTTCTCTTGAAGCTTCTTGAGAGACTTCTCCCACTACCATACTTGATGGATAAGGTTCTGGAAGCTTATCCACGTCTAAACCTGAAAGCTCGAGTATTTCATGGCTCCAGTTAAGCTTTCTGATATCGAAAAGCATGGTTCTAGAAGCCAGTGAGTAGTCTATGGCTGGGACTCCGCAGAGAATCATGTTAATGTAATCCTCCCATAGAAGAAACTTCCAAGTTTTCTCGTAGATGTCTGGTTTATTCTGTTTAAACCAGATTAGTTTGAACAGTGTATAGACGGGTGAAGATGGATGTCCTGTTATCTTGAACAATTCAGCTCTATCCATAAGCCTGATAAAATCGTCATGTTGTTTAACGGCTCTATCGTCCCAAGTCGTTATGCAACGATATAATGGATTTAACTCTCTATCTAAAGGCATGAAAGCCTCTCCTTGAGCTGAAACACTTAAAGCCTTAACTTCTTCAGCTTGAACTCCAGTTTTAACTATAACCTCTTTTATCGTTTCAACTACCCCTCGCCAGACGTCCTCCGGCTCCTCTTCAGACCAGCTTGGTTTTGGATGATAAAGAGGATATTCTCTATACGACTGAGCGATTAAACGTCCATCCTCACTAAAAAGCGTAGCTTTGCATCCAGTTGTACCGACATCCAACCCTATTAGATACATCAATACTACTTGAGTCTTTTTATAATTTTACTTTTTCATAAGCCCTCCATAATTTTAAACTATATTGTTCCGTAGAATTGGACGTCTATCTGCGAGAGGAAATGTTTACGGTAATATCTGCGAGTTGAATCTAGAAACGTTGAACATAAGTTTGAGTCTTTCAGATAAAGATATTAGTACTTCTACACTGTGTATTATGTTGAAGCAGTATGGTTAATGTCATTTTAGACACAGATATAGGCGACGACATTGACGATGCTTTAGCACTCCTACTCGCTTTAAAATCTTCAGAGCTTAACGTTAGAGCAGTTTCAACCGTCTATGGAGATGTGAAGACGAGAGCTATGTTGGTTCTCAGAATAATGGAGGAGATGGGTATAAGAGACATCCCTGTGAAAACTGGCGTCTCTAAGCCTCTACTCGAAGACAGATCAATTGAAAAGCCTAATCAAGCTGCAACGCTTGAAGGTTGGGAGGGGAAGCTTTTAGATAGGTGGCAAAACGATAGGAGGAGTATAGCAGACTTCATAGCTTCACTTATAGAAGAATCTGCTGAAGAAACGGTGATCATAAGTATAGGTCCATTGACTAACATAGCGTTAACTTTAGCCTTAAATCCGTGGATAGCTGATAAGGCTAAGCTCGTTATGATGGGTGGATGTTTCTCTAAGCAGATAGCTGAGTATAATATTAGTAGAGATCCTGAAGCGGCTAGAATAGTATTTGAATCCGGTATTCCTTTAACAATGGTTGGATTAGATGTGACGCTTAAATGCGTAATGAATAACGAGTATGTTAAGATGTTCAAGTCATCAGTGCTTCCCGAAGTACGGTTTGTATCGAAGATGATGGATGCTTGGATGAGCCACACGAAATCCACCAACCCGATTCTTCACGATCCTTTAGCTGTAGCTACGAGTTTTACGCAAAGTTTCGTCGCAGTTAGACCTATGCGTATACGTGTAGAAGTCCGAGGCGAGTATACGCGTGGGTTTACGGTTCCGGTTGAAGGAAAGCCTAATGCGAATGTATGCGTTGACGTGAAAAACGAGGCTTTCGTAGAATTTTTCATGAATCGTGTGTTGAAGTAGGGTTGGGAGATTAAAATGTCTTTGAAAATATCTGATTTAGGTGAAAGAGCTCTCATTAAGCATATATGGAAAATCGTCAAAGTAGACCCTGAAGAGCTTCTAGGTGCAGGCTTGGATGATGCTGTCGCTAAAGAAGTAGGTGAGGGGCTTGTTTTAGTTGCCCACACTGATATGTGGGTTGAAAGGTCGGATCTACTGCCAGGTATGAATTGGTATTTAGCCGGTAGGAAGGCTGTTGTAGCTAATATCTCAGATATAGCAGCTAAAGGAGCTAGACCGCTAGGAATCCTATTCAGCATAGGTTTACCATCGAACTTCCCCCTTGAATCGTTCAACGAATTGGTTAAAGGTATTGGAGATGGTGCCGACGAATATGAAACCCATATACTTGGCGGAGATTTAAGCGTGAGTAATGAAGTAGCTCTAGCTGGGTTTATAATCGGTATGACGCATCGAGGAAAACTCCTCTCTAGGAGTGGAGCTAAGCCAGGTGATATAATTGCTACGACAGGAGTTCTAGGTCTTACTTCCGTAGGCTTTAAAATACTTCTAGAAGGGTTTGAAGCTCCAGAGAGTATAAAAACTAAGGCCGTTGAGTCGGTTTATAGACCGGGTGCAAGACTTAGAGAAGGTTTAGCCTTAGCTGGCTCCGGAGCTGTAACAGCCTCTATGGATATAAGCGACGGTTTAGCCCTCAGTTTAAACCAACTCGCTGAAATTAATGGTGTAAAAATATTAGTGGAGTCTTTTCCAGTAGCTCCTGAAGCCGAAGCGTTTGCGGAAATGTATAGGTTGAATGTAGAACACCTCATCTTGTATGAAGGTGGTGAAGAGTACGAGCTACTACTCGCGATCAAACCTGATATGTGGACCGAAGCTCTAAGAGCTGTAAGAAGCGTAGGCGGTTCGCTTTACAGGATAGGCATCGTAGAGGAAGGCGATGGAGTCTATACAGTCGAAGGTGTAAAGGTCGAAGCTAAAGGATGGGAACATTTTAAGAGAACGTAAAGGTTTTTATCAACCGTTTAGTTAACTGAATTTTGTGGGCCGGTAGTTCAGCCTGGTATGAATACCTGGCTCGCACCCGGGTGGTCGCGGGTTCAAATCCCGCCCGGTCCACTTCCATTTTTGAAAGAGGTCAAAACTTGCCTTCTCTTCCAATACTGTCATATGTACGTGATGCTATCTGAGGTATGAGTGTTAAGTTTGGAAAAGGTTGAAAAGTGGAGCAAACGATTAAAGGAAGGCTGAAGGCTCTTTACGATCTATATCAACTGTATCGAAGTGTTTATCGTAGCTTACTATGGCTTCTACTCCAAGCTTTTTGCCACGTAGTATTGTAACGCATCATCGAAATCCAGCTTCATCTTGCCCATAATCATGGATATTGCGATTTCATCGTCTAAGCCTGTCTCATACACGTCAAGCCCTAGGGAGTTTTGAATATTTTTTAAGAAGGTAAGTATTAGGTTTGAGTCATTGAGCAGGGCTTCAACTGCATGCACTGTGAATTTTGAAACTACTGCTTCAAGCTCTCCATTAGAAACCCTCTCCAGGAACCTTTCACATTCATCCGCCTTTTCTTGTCCAAGAATAAGCTCAAGGAAAACGTTTGTATCTATTAGAAGCATTTAATCAACTCCTTTCCACATCCTGTGTTGAAGCTCTACAGACGTCAAATCAGATTTGATGCAACCCTTCAACGGTTTCCAGTCAACTTCACCTGAAGCGACAAAACGCCTTAACAAATCCTCGAGCGCCGCCTTTATCGCACCCTTCCTGCAACCATAAATTTCCATAGCTTTCTTCCTGAATTTTCTGACCAGAGCCCCTGAAACTTCAGCTTTAATTATTTCAACCATAAGTACATATGGTCAACATGTACCCAATAAATATTTCCGACGCACAATTTGTTTAACTAAGTCCAATGTCTATTAGCTATACAATATTAGTCGTCACAGCATCAACAAATATTTGCTAGATTTCTTTACTATAAAAAATTATCTTATCTAAGTTTTAGACAAGAATTCTTGTCTAAAACTTTAAAAATTTAAGCATTTCTGAATGAAGAGGGTTATGGAAATGGTTGAGCAGAGAAGTCAATCTCTTTCACAAATCCTCTATGCACCCTCTCTTACATGGGCTAGGGTAGTTGACAATGGAACTGTTAAGGTTGGGTTAACTCATAAAGTCTGTGAATGTCTTAAAACATTGAGTGAAGATGGTGAGGGAATTG
The DNA here is from genome assembly GCA_964463005.1 of uncultured Candidatus Bathyarchaeia archaeon. Lineage (GTDB taxonomy): Archaea > Thermoproteota > CALKCG01 > B24 > B24 > DTBU01. Next base: position 72,678 of record CAYWZZ010000003.1, read on the forward strand.
TCAGCTGTCAATTAAAGCCCGTTGGTGAAGATGTTAAGCAGATGGAGCCGTTTGGAATCGTGAAAACGAAGAAGATAACATTTGAACTTTCATCGCCAATATCTGGTAAAATAAAGAAGGTTAATGAGGGGGTTTTAGCTAACCCAGTGATCTTAAACGAGCATTCAGAAGAAGTATGGATTGTAGAGATAGAGCCAGTAAATCTTGAAGAAGAGGTACGAAATCTCCTAGCTTCAAGCCAATATGCAGAATACTCTGAAAACATATGGTACTTCATAAGGATGCAACTGTAATGCCGTAGCTAAACCCGCTGATCTTACCAAAGCATCGGAGGAGGGGGCTTTGTCGGAAAAACCTGAGAAGGAGAGGATAGACTTAGTTGAAAAGATAATAGAGAATATAGCTGAAAAATATAATGAGCCTAGGAAAGCCCTAATCTTAACCCTCCAGAAGATTCAAAATAGTTTGGGTTATCTCCCAAGGTGGAGTTTAGAGCTTGTTTCAAACCATTTAAAAATGCCGCTTAGTACAATTTACGGGGTTGCCACATTCTACCATCAATTTAATCTTAAACCCCCTGGTAGAAACATTATACAAGTCTGTATGGGTACGGCATGTCATATTAGAGGTAATTCCGAAAACTATGCTTTCCTGCTCAATCTACTTAACATAGATCCCGGTGAAAATACCTCTAAGGATGGATTGTTCACAGTTCTTAAAGTCAGATGCCTTGGATGCTGTAGTTTAGCACCCGTTGTAAAAGTGAATGACGACATATACGGTAAAGTGGATTTCTCGACAATTCGCAGAATAATCTCTAAATATCGCCTAGCTACTAGAGAGCTTCACGTAGTCTCTAGAGAGACTAGGTGACCAGCTCTTGCGAGTAGAATCTGAATGGACTTTAATGGATAAGTGTTGCAACCGCTGCACACATTCAGCTGAGAACCCGTGTAGAAACTACATAAAATGCCGAGTAAACGGTCCACTATGCCATGAGGATGAAGACTGTAAAAAGAAGAGACAGCAGAGAATATCCGAGTTGGAGAATGGTAAAGGTGGAATTAGGATATCTATAGGTATGGGGAGTTGCGGCTTAGCCGTAGGCGCTAGAGAAGTCTACCGTAGTGTTGAAGAAGAGGTTAAAATTAGAGGATTGGAAGCTACAATAGTCTCCGTGGGCTGCATGGGTTTATGTTATGCAGAGCCCCTTGTTGAAATCCGTAAGAGGGGATTGCCCAGCGCTATCTATAGTAAGGTAGCACCTGAAGCAGTAGGGGAGATCTTAGATAGGTATTTAAGCGGAGACGTCAGTAACGCTTTTGCTCTTAGGGAGAGAAAGGGCGATGCTAAGGGTGTGTTAAATGTCCCTCTTTTAGAAGAAGTAGACTTTTACAAATATCAAGTGAAATGGGTTACTAGGAACTGCGGCATTGTAAATCCTGAGTCTATTGAAGAATATGTTGCTCACGGAGGATATCTAGGTCTTAGCCGAGCTTTAGAATTATCGCCTAGCGATGTTATAGAGGAGGTTAAGAAATCTGGTTTGAGAGGAAGAGGGGGAGCCGGCTTTCCGACTTGGTTGAAATGGGATATATGTAGGAAGGCTGAAGGCGAACCTAAATATGTCATATGTAATGCCGATGAAGGCGACCCTGGAGCTTTCATGAATAGAATGCTTGCGGAGGCGGATCCCCATAGAGTTCTAGAAGGGCTTATTATAGCGGCATATGCCATAGGTGCATCCCACGGGTATATTTTCGTAAGAGCTGAGAAACCTTTGATGGCTGATAGGTTGGAGAAGGCCGTTATTGAAGCTAGACGGTATGGCCTTCTGGGAGAAAACATACTTGATTCCCACATGAATTTTGATGTAGAAGTTGTACGTAGTGCGGGAGCATTCGTATGTGGAGAGGAGACGGCGATGTTAGCGGCAATAGAAGGAAGAAGAGCTATGCCGAGACAGCGCCCACCGTATCCGGCTACACATGGTTTATTCGGTAAGCCTACAATTATCAATAACGTTGAAACATTAGCACATGTGGCTACTATCATGGCCGATGGGTGGGAGAAGTTTGCTAAATATGGAACTGAGAGAAGTAAAGGAACGAAGGTTTTCTGTCTTACTGGATGCGTTATGAGAACTGGAGCAGCTGAGGTTCCAATAGGTACGACGATAAGAGACCTCGTATTTAAGATAGGCGGTGGGGTTAGAGAGGGGAGAAAACTTAAGGCAGTTCAGATCGGTGGGCCATCTGGAGGCTGTCTGCCAGAATCTATGATGGATCTTCCAATAGATTACGAAAGTCTAACGGCCGCGGGAGCTATAATGGGGTCTGGTGGATTGGTCGTAATCGATGATGGAAACTGTATAGTTGATGTCGCTAGGTTCTTCACAACGTTTACCATGGCTGAGTCTTGCGGTAAATGTCTGCCATGTAGAGTCGGATCTAAAATACTGTATGATACGCTTACTAGAATAATAGAGGGTAATGGTGTAGAGGAAGATTTAGATACTCTAGAAAATGTAGGCAGGTTCATAGCGAAAACAAGTTTATGTGCTTTAGGCCAGACGGCACCAAATCCAGTCCTATCGACACTTAGATACTTCCGAGGAGAATATGAAGTGCACATCAAAGAGAAGATGTGCCCAGCCAAAATATGTAGGAAACTGGTAAGCTATACGATAGATAAAAACATATGCATAGGCTGTGGTCTCTGTGCAAAGCAGTGTCCATCTGAAGCGATAGTGAAAGACGCAGACGGCAAATACTCTATAGATTCCGACAAGTGTATAAGATGCGGGCAATGCTTTATACTCTGTCCTAGAAGCGCTGTTGTGAAAGGGTGACCGTCATGGTGAAATTAGTAATAGATGGCAAAGAAGTGATCATAGAACCTGGGACAAAAATACTTAAAGCTGCTGAAAAAATTGGTATAAAGATACCGACCTTATGCTACCTACCCGGAATATTTGAAGATGCTACTTGTAGATTATGTGTAGTAGAAGTCGTAAAAACTGGTGCTATGGTTCCTTCATGCGCATTTCCGGTATCTGAAGGATTAATTGTAGAGACAAATAATGAGAGAGTTAGGAAGAATCGTAGACTCGCTTTAGAAGCAATTCTAGCAATTCACAAGATCAAATGTCAGTCCTATATAAGAAAGGGAGGAAAATGCGAATTGCTAAAACTGTGCGAGGAGTATGGTGTTGAGGGGATACCAGTATGTGCAGAATGCCCGTTGCATGAACATGACTGTTTATTGGTTAAAGGTGAAATATGCCTCGGCCCGATAACAATCGCTGGTTGTAATGGTGTTTGCATGTATAATGGTAGAGTTTGTGAAGGCTGCCGCGGACCGATAACGCGAAGTGACGTGATTGAAGACGCTTTAAAACTCTACGACAATTACAGTATAAGTATAGAGGAGGTTTTGGAAAAAGTGGGGAAGTATTACTCCGGTCACAAAAGTTACAATACTATTGTTAAGCTGATAAATGAAGTACAAGTGAAAATGCAACTATAGAAAACTGGGGGGGTTGTTAGCTGAAAATTGCCATACACAAATTTGGTAGCTGTTCCGGTTGTGTACATGAAGTTTTAAACTTAAGTAATACTTTAATTAAAATGGTAAACGAGAAAAGACTCGAAATAGTTTATTCAACACTCCTAGGAATAGATAAAGAGACTGAAAACTTTGACATTTCCCTTATCGAAGGAGCTATTGTATCAGATGAAGACATTGAGAGACTTAAAGGTATTAGGAGAAGGTCTAAGATTCTGATCGCGATGGGATCATGTGCAGTTTTAGGCGGTGTACCAAGCCTTAGAAGATTCACTTCTGAGCAGGAATTGAGGAATGTATACAACGTAGTCTATGTTCCCCATCTTGGTGACGCATTGCCTCTTAGCAAATTTGTAACGGTGGATTACTACCTCAGGGGATGCCCAATAAATAAGTATGAGCTTCTAAATCTTCTGGAAAAGCTTTCCCAGAATGAGTGGTTTAAGCAGGAGGAGAGGAGGTTTCTATTCCTCCGCGAGAAGCCTTTTAATCTTGAGGGTGTAGCGCTCTCACTTGATGGAGAGAAATGCATCGTCTGCGGCAGATGCGTTAAAATATGTCAGGAGATGACGTCTGCAATAGACTACATAAATAGAAGCCTTGAAACAGCTATTTCAACACCTTTTAAAGTTAAATTGGACGAGTCTACCTGCATAAGTTGCGGTCAGTGTATATTGTATTGTCCCGTAAGTGCCATAATGGAGAAAAGCTACGTAGCAGAGGTCTGGAAACTTCTTAATTCAGGAATGCATTTAACAGCCTATGTGGAACCAGAGGTTTTGATAGCTCTTAGTGAAGCTTTAAAATCAGACGTCGGTGGGCAGCTTGTTACCGCTCTTAAAAAGATTGGATTTGAAAAAGTCGTGCTTTGGAAGCCTCAGACAGAATTTAACACCTCTGATCAGCTGACCATAATTCCAAGTAGTGAAGCTGAAGCTATATTCGTACAACGTTTTTACCCGGATCTCATAGATTACATGGCTCCGCCTCCTAGAATAAAGGATAATTGTATAGTTTGGTTTTCCCCTTGTATAGCTAGAAAGCTTAGTGGAAGCCTCATTTTAACGACTAGGGAGCTCATCAGACTGTTGGGTACTATGGACTTAAACTCGCTAACCAAAACCCAGTTTGATGAAGTAAAACTGGACGCGTCAAATAAACACGAAGTCGAAGTCGTAGGAATGGAAGAGGTTAGAAAGACTTTAGAAAGTATAAGGGAGGGGAGGCTGAAGACCGGGAGAGTAGTTTTATACGTTTGCCCTAGAGGCTGTCTTCACGGGGGAGGACAACTACTTCAAAGCTAGAAATAAACTTGTGATCACTATAATGTCTTGGAAAAATCATTAGAATCTACATAATTCAGGGGGTTTAAGGAATCTTTAAACCTTAAATTTAGAGAACTAAAGAGATACCATCAAAGGCAGACTTTAATGTAAATAAAATTTTCAGAGATATTTGAAAAAGATTATAGTCATTTAAAGTTATGATTGTTTTTAACTATCAATTACCGTTACGTGTGTAGCGCAGGATACACAAGGATCAAACATCCTTATAGCGGTTTTAAGATTTTCTATAGCCTCTTGCAACGCTAAACCTTTTGCAAGAGATTTTTCAACAATTTTTCTAGAGAACATCTTGATAAAAGGTAGATTTATTTCCGTAGGGGTTATTATTTTGATATTCTTCACGACGTCTTTTTCGACTTCACATTCATAGATCAACGTCCCCCTAGGGGCTTCAACGAAACATCTTCCAGAGCCACTCTCCCCTTGTGGGTTTTCCCTGTAGTGTGCTTTCAAGTCTTTTAAATCTCTCAACAGGTTCACGGAATATGATAGAGCATTCATAATCTCCAGAATCCTCAGCATGTAAAGGTTAAGCAGATTGGAAGTCTGCCACTCGACTTTTAAACGTAAATTGGTGAAAACAGCTCTAGCCAATGGTCCTGTAAAGACACCTCCGGTTAGTAAGCCTTTAATATCTGCTAGTTCTTTCCAATAATCTCCCTCATGTATCTTAAGCGTATTAGCTATAGGGTCATAATCCTCGCCGACGCTTGTAACTAGGGTGGGCACTTCCTCCAAATTGAATACTTCGCTATACTTCGATGCCGTCAGATTCTTGGAAAGGTTTAAAGCCCAGTACATACCCTCTAAAGTCCTCTGCGCCTCCTTCCTAAAGTGGTTTGTTAAAAGCCCTGCGTCCGGCATCTTTAGAAGACCCCCTACTGTCGATATGCCAGGCGATATAGAGCCTCCTGCAATTGACGACAAAACTTTGTTGGCGAACCTTATGATATTTAAGCCGCTACGAAACAGCCTATAAACCAGCTCTTTTTCATTAAGTCCGAGAAGTCTAGCGGAATCTTGAAGCCCCATCAGGAAAACATTGTATGCGTGGCTTCTAACGTGTTCCATGGCTAAAATTAGACGCCGTACATTAGATGCCAATGGTGGAGCATCGACATTTAAAGCCTTCTCCAATGCTATAGAAGCCGCTACTTGATGGGAGAACGGGCAGACACCGCATATCTTGGCTACAAGTAGTGGCACAACGTCGACAATTTTTCCACACAGGAGGTTTTCGAATTTTCTCAAAGTTGGAAGATTAAGTTCTAATTCTTGAAGCTTTCGTCTATGTATTTTAACGGTAACTTCCGCGTTCCCCTCAACTCTCGTAAGTGGATGCACCCGTTTAAGAGACATACTCAACTTCTCCGTATAGGTTTAAAAGGTTAGTAACGCTATGTTTTAACTCCTTAGGTATTACAAGCAGGGCTAAAAAGTCAACCAGAGAGGTTGGTTTAATCAAGCCCATACACCCATAACAGCTCCAACCCCAAACTATACATCTAGCCTCGCATCCAGCTCTAGTTACAGGTCCGAGACATAGTACTCCCTCTTCCAACAGACACTTTTCATGCCTCTCTTTTGGAGAAAGCTCTCGAATAACTATTGGGTATTTAGCTTTACATGGGTGGAATGGGCATTCAGAGCATAGGTTAGCAATCTTATACTTAAATTCCCTACCCGTAGTTAAAGTATAGAGCAATGTCGATGTCAAATTTTCAGGAGGAGGGCATCCAGAAAGTTCTAAATCAACCTTCACTACGCTATGTACTGGTTCAAGCCCAAGCTCTCTAACATTACTTGAAATTCCTCCAAAACATGCACAGGATCCCACGGAGATTATCTTCTTAGCTTCTGCACGAACTCTTTCAAGTAACGCTCTATCCTTTTTAGAAGCCGCCCCCTCTACGAATACCACATCGCAACCGCTTATATTCCTATCGTCCTTCAACATTGGGAAGAAGCTCACGTAACCTTTATTCCATAAATCCCTGAAAGCAGTCGAGTCTACTATAGATGTTAGGCAACCACTACATCCAATGAGTTGAAGAAAACCTATTTTAATAGCACCTCCTCCCATAGCTAGAGACCCTCCTTTAAATCATGTACAAAATCTTCTACAGTTTTTGCGAAAAGCCTCCCCTCAACTGCAGATAGATGGGAAATTCTAACATGTCCTTTAAAATACTTTTCAAGTAGCTGAAAGTTTTCAATCTTCTTTCCGGCAAGTTCAGCCCCTAAACCATAGCGGCATGAGTCCCTCCTACATCCAACCACCAATACACCATCGAAGCCTCTATTCAACGCATATACCATAAGCTCCGAATCTACTAGTCCGGCACATGGAATTTTCAATGTAAATACGTTAGCAGGGTACTCAATACCTTTAACACCAGCATCTACGAATGCCGGGTAGCCACAGTTAGCACAAGCCAATACTAAAATCTTCGGTTTAAAAAATGCCTTAGAATACTCGTCTATAAATGCAATTAACTCTTCCCTACTACTAGAAGATAAACGTAAAGCACCTGTTGGGCATGTAGATACGCAGAGGCCACAACTCTTACAGTTAAACTGATCGACAACTATTCTACCCTCAGAAAACCTCACGGCATTAAATGGGCAAACTGAATTACAGAGGCCACAAACTCCACACTTCTCTTCATCCAGTAAAATCCCTTTCTCTTCGACTATAACCTCCTCCTTTATGAGGAGGGAGGCGACTTTTAACGCTGTAGATTGAGCTTCATAGACGAGTTCTCTGTATGTTTTTGGGCCTGTTATGGATCCACATGCGAAAATGCCGAAAGATAATGTGTCGGGGTTTAAGAAGCCATCATTTGTCGTGGAGAAGTTAAGAAGACTTTTCAGTTCCGTTATACGTTTCCTAGGATCTTCTCCCACGTTTAAAACAACTAGATCGCAATCCCATTCAAACCCATCTCCTAAAACCTTAGGACCGTTCTCGACGCTTAAGCTTTTAACGATATAGATGGGAAGACCCCTCACATCACCTAGGGGTGGATTCACAGGTATCCTATCCTCCTCGAAGAATATCCTTATATCTACGTTTGGGTCCTCCCTCTTAAAAACCTCATAATACTTACGAGCTAAAGTACAGCAGTATTTTGAGCAAAACCCCTCATTTACACATTGGATTATCGCTATCTTTTTAGGATGAGATTTATCAGACGGCCTTAATACAACACCCTTAGTTGGCCCATCTGGGGATAGTAAACCTTCTAATTCGTAATTCGTTATAACATCCATGACTGAGCGATGTTTAAATCTTTTTAGCAATTCGCCATGGTAGTTCTCACAGCCAATTGCGATGACTATTGCTCCCACTCTAAGTATGTCTTCTGTAGGTTTTAAGTCGAAATTTATAGCCTTCGCTGGGCAAGCCTCCTCACACTTGCGACATAGAAGACAATGCTGAATATTCTGCACATCTATGACTGCTACTTTAGGATAAGCTGTTAACGGTGGAAGGAAAATAGCCTTTCTAACAGTGAGACCTAGAAAGCGTTCATCTCGCTTCTCTACAGGACATACTTCAACGCAACGTCCACATAGTGAGCAGCGTTCAGGATTCACATACTTAGGATTACTCTTAACTACTAGTTGAAAATTTCCAATAGTTCCGGAAATCTGAGCGACTTCAGAGTTTGTAAATATTCTCAAGTTTTTTAACCCTAAGACTTCTGAAAGCATTTCAGCTATTATACAGCTAGCGCAATCGCTTACACCGTAGATACTACTCCAATCCATTACTCTACCGCCTAGCGTATACTCCCTTTCTACCAGGTATGTTTCAAAACCCATTAAAGCCATGTATTTAGCAACGGTTAAACCGCTTATTCCCCCTCCTATAACCGCTACAGACTTAGGAATATGAACGGATTTTTTAGAAGATGTAGGTTTGAAGTTTATGGCTTGAACCGCCCCGTTAATCATGCATCTAGCTTTCTCAAAAGCCTCTTTCGGAGAACTTCTGTTAACTCTAATACAGCCTTCAAGAACGTTTACGATTTCGTAGGGGATGTCTATTGTTGAGAGGAAATCGCTCAACCCTTTATGTGCTTCCGGGGAGCAACCTACTACAATCAATCCGTCTAAGAGGTTCTTCTTTGCCCACTTTTTCACCATTTGAATATTCTCAGGGCTACATATGTTTCCAAATGTTTCAACAGCCGCAATATTCTCCGATTTAGAGAGCTCTAACGATAGATCTTCTAAGTTTAAAAATTTAGAAGCTTCGCCATGACATTGACAAAACGCTATACCAATCCTAGAGACACGTGCGGGTTCGACTACGCCAATATATTTGACTCCCAACTCTTCTTTAAGCCTTAAAAAATTGTAAAGCTTATACCCTTCCTCGTTTAAAGAATAAAGCTTCCCCTTCTTCTCTATGAAGGGAGATATTTTATTCAAATGATAGTTGAATTTACCAGTTTCTTCAACACCAACTTTCTCTCTAAGCTCAGAGTAAGTTAGAGGACCCAGCTCCCCTAAAACTCGAATTACCTTCTCCCTTATAGGATGGGTCAAAACATCGAACATAATCCAGCTAATAATGAGAGGAGCATTTAATTAACTCTTTCGTTACGACGCTACCTACCTTATAGAATTTTCAAGGTTAAGACAGTATATCCGCATCGCTTTTCGATAACAGCCTTTCCCGGGATGTTAAGAGCCTACTCGGAGCATAATAATACCGACGTTCTTCGTACCTATGGGGCTCTTAAGGGAGACAACCAGTTCAATAGGAACGCTATTAAATTAAAGCATATAGATGTTATGGAGACATGTCTAAACCATACATTATACTGGGTTGATGATATAATGTTTAACTTTTATCTAAGAGAGCCCCATCTACTACTTGTACGTATGTGTCTGAAACAATTCCTTAGCTACGTTAAGTTGAAGGTCAATGGAGTATTTCCGCAAATCGGAGCTATGTACAGAAAATAAAGATCTACCCCTCGGTCATCTATTCGAGAAACTGTAGCTTTGAAACCACATATTTAATCTAAAATTGAAGATAGATTTCGCAGGTCAGCTTAAACGTTTTACGAGCCCTCTTTCATGCAATTTTACCGCTACAAACATGAATAGTGCTGTAAAGATTATAATTACTACGAAATCCAACGTTAACGGATAGAAGCCAGTTTTCAATATTAAATGCCTCGCTAGGTCTACGAGGTATGTTAGCGGCGAGAGGGAGGCCACAGCTATTCCCAATTGGGGGAGGTATTCTAATGGTATGAATACTCCGCTTACAAATACCAGTGGAAACTTAACGAGAGATGAAAGCATCATCGATGTTGCTGGTACATCTGTCGGCGGGTATGCGGAGAGGAGGACGCTTAGAGCCGAGAAGCATAAATTTGCGATGATCAAACCGAGGAATAAGGTCACGAAGTCTAACGTTCCAACGGCAAGAGACAGCGTTAACAGTAACGGAATTGTAGATATTATTATTCCGAAGACGAAAGAAGATAGAATATCCCCTAACACTATTGCCCATAGTGTAACCGGGCAGCATAAAAGCCTCTCCAGAGTCCTCGAACGGGTTTCCCATGGAACAATGGAGGGGCCGACCGCTGTGGCAGTGAAAAACGCCGTCATACCGATTAAACCGGGTAACAGCTCTCTTAGAGATATGTTTCTCCCTATGATGAAGGCTAGTGTTAGGAAGAGGGGGAAAACCAATCCGAAAATTATGACAGGCCCCTTCAAATAGTAAATCCTTATGTTTTTTCCAGCTATTACTAAAGAGCGTTTAAACTGTTCTATAAGGCGGTTCATTTGACAACTGCCCCCTCCCCTCTTATGAGCTTCAGAAAAACGTCTTCAAGAGAAGGCATCATAGTGTTTATGCTTAAGATTTTAAGTCTATTGCGTTTAGCAAAATCTACTAAAAACTCTACCACCGCTGATGGATTGGCCGTGTAAACCCGTAGCCTATTTCCTAAAGGGGAAATTTTAACAATATCTGGACTATCTGAGAAATCCCGTAGATCAACCAACTTGTCAAAGACGACTTCAATGTATTGAAGCTCCATGCTTTTAGCCTTCAGGTTTTCAGGAGAATCTATAGCAGCTATTTTCCCATGATTTATCACGGCTATCCTATGACATAGCTGATTTGCCTCTTCCATGTTATGAGTGGATAGGAAAATCGTTCTACCCTCCCTATTGTATTGGGCTACTTTATCCCGTAGAAGTCTTGCGCTCTCAACATCAAGACCAGATGTTGGCTCATCGAGGAAGAGGACCTCTGGGTCGTTGATTAAAGCCATGCATAGTAGAAGCCTCTGCCTCATTCCTTTAGAAAAGGATCTAACAGTCTTATCTTTAACTTCGTACAGTCCAAACTCCTTCAAGAGGCTTATAGCATTCTCTTGAAGCTTCGATTGTGGAACACCGTAAAGCCTACCTATTAAAATCAGGTTTCTCCATGCAGAGAGGTCTACATATGCGTTTGAAACCTCCGGGACAACTCCAATACGTTGCTTAGCCTCGACTGGATTCTTTAAAATGTCAAACCCAGCTACAAATGCCCCTCCTTCGTCAGGTTTTATTAAACCAGTTAACATTCTAATAGTTGTCGTCTTCCCAGCACCATTTGGCCCTAGAAAACCGAAAATTTCACCAATCCTAACTTCAAAGCTTATATGGTCTACTGCTGTAACATCTCCATAATGCTTCGTCAAACCTTGAACAACTATTGCATATTCATCTAAATTCGTCTTTATTATATTCATAGTTCTCACCCTTTAGCATTCAAGAATTCTAGGTGCTTCTTTCAGCAAAGCCTCTCTATACTCCTTCAACATTTTAACTTCTCCTTCTACATCTACTGTCAGACATGGAAAGCTCATACGATGCTTACCTTGTAGATAACAGCCCCCGCACATTTTACTGCTCACTTCCTTTTTCACCTTTCTCAAAATTCTCACGATAGAACCTTACAAGATCGTCGAAGAGGCTTTTCCGCCTAACTATTGATACAAGCCCCATCTTCAAAGCCTCAACTCCCCTACTGGTCAGCTTATAGACACGTCTATCTGGGCCGCCTTCAACCTTCTCCCACTTCGACTCAAGTAGACCACGAGCCTCCATCCTTCTTAAAAGCGTATACATTGAGCCGGGCTCAAGCCTGTGGCATCCACAACTCCGCTCCTTAATCTCCTCCAGAAGCTGATAGCCATGCATCGGCTTCTCGTAAAGTATCCTCATTATTAAGAATTGTATCCAGCCTCTCTCAGGGTACTCATGCCAGCAACCGCAACCTTTTGACTCACACATCACGTAAGTATATAACAGTGTCTCATATATAAGTGTTATGTATATGGAAGGGGTACTGTTCAAATACATACCTAGACAATTGCTTCCTCTAGATAGTCTAGGTCCTTTCTAAATTTCTTAAGGATTTTAGGCGTATTGGTGTGGAAAGGTTAACGTATATCCCTAGAGCTTAGCTTCTTCGATTATTGTCTGAGCTATTTTCTTCACGTCACCTACGTATATGTCAAGCGTCGGAACCTTCTTCAGGTATTTCGATATGACTATTTCATAGTCTATCTTCTTCCCAGCATTCTCAAAAACTTTTGAAGCACATCTGTTACCACATCCATTTATAACTATGTTCTTCTTCGCCCTCTCAGCTATCCCGAGGTGTGGCTTCGAACCTGCTGCAATAGCGGTTGTACAGCACATCCTAGCTTTACCCATATTCGTAAGCAGAACTCCAACTTCATGTCCAACTTGACCCACATTCGCCGCGCCATCACAGACCCAAACCATATTCTCATGCTCAGCTACCTCCTGACAAAGCGAAAGGATCCTAGGCTGAGCAGCCTCAACCTGTCCAGTTTGAGATGTACACATGACAATCCTCCAGAGCTTTGAAGTAGTAGCTCTACGTTTAATTTAAACATTGCGCATCAGCTTTTCCCACAATGAATACTGGTCAACAGCTTATTGACTAGAGTTCATCATCTAAGCAAAATTCAAAAATATACTGTAGTCAAGCCTTCAACAGCCCCCTTTAGTATCCCTGTAATACCCGCAAACTCCTCCACTTTACCCTCTCATTTAACTAGAGCTTTGAAATAAATCTTCCTGCTTAACATAGTCTAAGGCTCTTCTTAAGTTTGTTTTATAAACGCAAAGTATTTTTATCAAATAGGGCCATTTATCTTAGAGCATGCAGATTCTCCGCGTCCAAAGCCTTCATGGAAATCGTTGAGAATATAGAGTAGTCTGAAGCTCAAGGAGGCTGAATCCTAATCAGCCTGGATCTATACTTTGAAGGGCCTTCTTCTGCCTAGTCGTAGTATTGTAGATTCTGCCACAGTATGGCCGGAGGGTGGAAAGCATAGGCCTCAGACGTGGGCGTCAACTCGTCGATATTCTGTTAAAATCTTATGGTGAAATCCAGTTAGAAGCCGGGGTCTCCTTCGACAACCTTAAGGTTTACTTGTAAAGTATCTTCTGTTATAGTATTCCCCCTAATAAGCTTCTTAATTCTAACCCCCTCTTTCTTAGGCTTAAAACCGGGGCCATCTGATATTAAGATGTACTTTTTCACTCCTCCTCTGACTTCAGGCCTCATAGGTATTCCATCTTTATCACTACCGCCAGTTATGAGGAGTTTAACTTTCCCCAAACCCATAGTTGAACCGTCTACAACCTCACCTATTCTACGCCCTAGAAGTGGAACTGCTTGTGCACCTTCAACTTCAAAGGTTTTAGACTTCCCCGTTTTAGGATTGCACAGGATTAATTTAAACTTAGCCATGGTGTTCCCCTTCTTATGACACTTACGCCACTATAAACGTTTCTCTCCCCAAGAATTGGGAGAGCAATGGGTTTACGTGAAATTTAAGGTAGATTCAAAAACCCCATAAAGCTTTTCTCCGCCTCTTTACCTCTGCGATTTCTTCAAGTACTGCATGCTCTTCGGCTGATAGAATATTGGCGTATGTTTGTTTAAACATCTTATAATGTTGTTCGGGGACGTCTATATAGAGGATACTGCCTTCATCGACATTCCTACCTATTATCGCCTTATCTATGGATATTGCTACTTGCATGCCCTTAGTAGCCTCGGGGATGGGTTTACCCCTATCCTGAACCTGAAGGATTAAACCGATGTTTTCCCCATCATCTTTCATAAGCTCTTCCCTGGGTTTGATCCTACCAGCCAACACTTCCACACCGACTATAGCTGGCTTACTCCTCCTAAATACGTAACCGGGAAGTATTTTCAACTTACCTGGGAAAACCAGGGCACTAACTATCATCTTAGTCTTCTCTTCCTGCTTAGACTTGAACCAAGCAATGTAATCTTCAACCACTCGATAGATTATGTTGCCTATGAAAACGGGAACCCCGGCTGATTCTTCACCAGCTTCAGGTAGAATCCTAACGTTAAACCCGAGGATTACACCGTACTCCGGCTTTTCCTTAGCTGTAACCTTAGCTTCTATGAAGTCGCGCTTTGAAATGTCGCCTATATCCGCCAGTCTAACTGGTACATCTCTCTTACCCAGCTCGGTTATTAGCGCCTCAAGGGAGCCCAAGGTGTCTGCTTTAACTACAACTCCGATTTTATCGGTTTTTATCCTAAGCTTACCTACTTCTTCAGATAGCTTGTTAACGTATTCTTCTACGGAGGCCCCTTCAGGCACGGCGTAGAGCGGCGAACCTGGAATGGCATCTTCAAGGTTTGGAGCCGCCACCTTTACCCCTATAGCCGCCGCTACCCTATCAACCTTCATAAACCCTCCAGTTGGAGCCCTGATCTCGTCGAGAGGTCTGGGAAGTAGTAATGACCTGACTTTAGTAACTATGGGCTTCTCTTTACCAGCTAAAACTATCGTATCTTCTACCTTTAAAATACCATCGTAGATTATCACATTTACCGTAGCTCCCAGTCCAACTTCTTCCTTAACCTCCAGCACCGTTCCTCTAGCTGCTCCACTAGTGGTTTCAAGCCTCGTTCTAAGATACTGCTGAGTCAAACCTATAAGGACTAAGAGAAGGTCGGGTATTCCCTCACCAGTTTTAGCGCTAACCGGAACGAGGGCTATTGTTCTGGTAAAGTCTTTAATCCGATCATATCTATCCGCTTGAAGTCCTAGTTTTGAAAGCTCTCCTATGATAATGTAGAGCCTGGCGTCCAAATCCTTCCTAACGTAAGGGTCTTGAAGTTTGAATGTTTCATTGAATGGTTTATCGTAGTTTGGCTTCCAACCAGGTATGAGGTCTATCTTGTTAACAGCTACTAAGAACGGCACTCTTCTGGATCTTAAAAGCTCTATCGACTCGATTGTTTGCTCCTCAACGCCTTTAATCACATCTATCACTAAGACCGCTATATCAGCTACGGAGCCGCCACGCATCCTTAAATTCATAAACGCACTGTGCCCGGGAGTATCTATCACTAGAAGACCTGGGATTTTTATCCTCCACCCAGTTTTAGCCAGTAGAGATGCGCATGATTTCTCCAGTGCATCAAGGGGAAAGAAGCTTGCGCCTATGTGCTGGGTCATCTCACCGGGCTCTTTTAAAGCGACAGCAGTCCCCCTAATCTTATCTAGAAGCGTTGTCTTACCATGGTCTACATGCCCCAAGACGACGACTATAGGCTGTCTTATCGTTTTCTCTTGCTTTCCAATATCCATACTCTTTCACTACTATTCTCCAGTCCACTTATAGAGTTTTCTAAATTTAAACGGGTTCCGTTTAAGATTACATTTGATTTTTAGACAACTTTTTAACGCCCACTATAAATTATCTAGGAAGAGGATTGAAGGAGTTATGGAGGAATCTATCAGAATACTTGTACGTAAATACGCCTTACAAAACGCCTACAGATACGGCGGTAAAGCACAATCTAAAGCGGTCATGGGTAAAGTTTTAGCTGAAAAACCGGAGCTTAGATCAATAGCTAAGGACTTAGCGGACATGGTCCAGCAAATCGTAGATGAAGTTAACAGGATGAGTTTAGAAGAGCAGAGGAAACTTCTAGAAGACAGCTTTCCAGAGCTTTTAGCCGAAAAGGAGGTCGAACCAGTTGTAAAAACCCTGCCGCCTCTCCCGAACGTAGATAAATACCCTAAGGTTGTGACGAGGTATGCGCCTAACCCAGACTTCGTCCTACACTTCGGCCAGGCCAGAGCTATATATTTAAGCCACGATTACGCGAGAATGTACAACGGTATATTCATACTTAGATTTGAGGATACAGACCCTAAGAATAAGAAGCCAGTCTTAGAATACTACGACGCTATTAGGGAGGATTTAGAGTGGCTTGGATGTAAATGGGATAAAGAGTATATTCAAAGTCTACGTCTACCAATCTACTACGAGTACGCGAGAAAGCTCATAGAGGCTGGAGCGGCATACGTATGCACATGCGATCCTGAGGCTTTTAAAGAACTGGTTTCAGCTGGCAGACCATGTCCATGTAGAGGATTGATGATTGAAGAAAACCTTGAGAGATGGGATAAGATGCTCGGGCATTTTTACGGAGAGGGGGAAGCCGTGCTTAGAGTTAAAACAGACCTACAGCATAAGAACGTATCCGTGAGAGAGTGGGTTGCGTTCAGAATAATAGATACATCTAGAAGCCCACATCCCATAGTTGGAGATAAGTACATTCTCTGGCCAACCTATCATTTCGCCAATGGCTTAGACGACCATTTAATGGGTGTCACCCACATAATTAGAGGGAAGGAGTTTCTGTCGACTTTGGATAGGCATCTATACTTGTACAAACATTTTGGGTGGAATTATCCAGAGGCCATACACTATGGTAGGTGGCTTCTGCCAAAGGGAGGAGCCATGTCCAAGTCTAAAACCCTTAAAGCCATTAAAGCTGGCCTCTTCAAAGGGCTGGACGACCCTAGACTACTGACTCTAGCTGCTCTACGTCGTAGGGGAGTTCAGCCAGAGGCCATTCACCAGATGATTTTGGAAGTAGGCATTAAACAGTCTGAAGTTTCCTTGAGCTGGGATAACCTCTACGCTTACAACAGACGAATAGTCGAGCCTAATGCCAAGAGGCTGTTTTTCGTACATAATCCGGTTAAACTGCTAGTTTATGGACTACCGAAGCAGTATGAGGTGAAGGTGAGGTTTCACCCATCTAAACCTGAGATGGGATTCCGTAGAATAAAGGTTGGAGCCGAGAGTGGTTCTGCTGGTCTACTCATATGCCCGGAAGACGCTAAAATTCTGAAGGATAGAGGTATGGTCAGACTTATGGAGCTTTTCAACGTTAAACTGATAAGGTTTTCAGAGAATCTAGTGGAGGCCATGTTTCACAGTGAAACCTACGAGGAGGCTAGGAGTTTAAACATGCCGCTCATCCACTGGCTTCCAGTAGGTCAGTATATTAAGGCTAGAGTCATAATGCCGGATGCAACAGAACTGGAAGGAGTTGTTGAAAACAACTGTTATACAGTTGAATTAGGTGAAGTCGTTCAATTCGAACGATTCGGCTTCGTCAAACTAGACTCAAAGAATGACTGTTGGGTTTTCTACTACACCCATAAGTGAAAACGCTTACTGGTTTACGTACAGCTATTTTACTGGGGAAATCCTTAAAACCAAGACTGCAAAAGCGTTAAAGCCTCTCCTACAATTGTAGTTGTAGGAAGGCTAGGAGTCCTAAAAACATCCAAAATACGACGGTGTTTTTAACCTTTCTTGCCTCTTCTCTAGATGGATTCTTCAGAATGATTATAGAGGAACCTATGAAACCTATATCCGTGAGTGCTACCGTAAATAAGTAGCCTAAAGGTGGATTGCCGATTAGAATAGGTATCGGTGTTATTAAGACGGCAGATAAGTATAGGGCGGCAGCCACGTATGAAGCCATTCTACCTCCATATTTTACAGCTACCGTATTGATACCGTACCTTCCATCTCCCTCGACGTCCACTATGCCTTTCGTCACTTCCCTACCAGTATTGGATAGGAAGGCCGTTGAAGCCGCTAGAAGATTCGACATTTTCAATCTATCTACGAGCAAAGCACCATAAATGAAGGGGATAGCTATACATCCGCTAACCATCATATTACCCAATAGCCCCGTTTTCTTACCTCGGGAATTGTAGACTGTCGATAAAGTTGCGGATATTAGCGCCAATAGGAGACATCTGATAGACGTAAAAGCTGATGCTATTAAGCCCATGATTGACAGCGCAACCGCATATGCTAATGCACGCGGAGCGCTCACAGCTCCACTAGGTATCGGTCTACTAGGCTCATTTATAGCATCGATGTGACGGTCGAAGTAGTCGTTTAAAGCCATAGAAGCACCCGTTAAAGTAAAACCAGTTATGAATCCTAATGCTATATTCTGGGTAGCCCATGAATTCAAATCAGGCTCAGCCATATATAGACCTACTAGAACGGCTAAACCCATCATGGATGAGTTTACGGGTCTAAGCAGTCTAATGTACTGTCTAATATGCATCAGAACTAGATTATACGACCACGTTTAAAGTATTTTCTATTCTTTGCAACTTTAAGCTATAGACCGTTTATGCTGGAGTAGATCCAAGAGACTCCGAAGAATATCAGTATTAGGCTGAAAAGCACTAATACATAACGGTAGATTTTGAGGCCGATTAGTTTCCTCCCATACTTCGAAAGGTATGCTAGTAACCCCAGCCATAGGTAATCCAGCCAAACATGTGATAGATACATAACAGTTAATCCCTGGATCAAGCCTAGGCTCATAGCCTCATATATGAGGGCTGAGCCGATGCTAAACCACCACAGGATAAAGTATGGGTTTAAACCCGACAACATAACCCCTGTTAAGATAGAACCTCTCTCTACTAAAGCTACATTATTCGAAGACGTTTGACTCGATTTTAAAACTCCTCGAAGTTGAAGTACACCGAAAACTATTAAAGCTAAACCTCCCACTATTCCCAAAAACTGTTTCGCCGTTTGACTGACTAAGCTTAGTAGTCCAAACCATATTAGTATGACAAGCGGGAGTTCTACGATGGTATGTCCCAGTGCGCAACCTAAACCCGCTTTAAGCCCTCCTTTACCACCGTGAATAATCGTAGCCACTGTTAGAGGACCTGGGCTTAACGCACCCGATACCGTAATCGCAGATACGTATAGTATGAAAGAGACGGTGTCCAAGCATTTAGCCCCTTGAACCAGTTACACGTTTCCGAAGTAGGAGTTTGTTTATAGCATTAACCATAGCCTCTACGCTAGCCATAACTATGTCTTCTCTAGCAGCCCTCGCTGATACAACGTGACCCTCATCATTCTCAACTTTGACAACAACTTCAGCTAAAGCATCTGAGCCTCCTGTTATAGCTTCAAGCCTATACTCCTTCAAGTTGACTTTTACCACTGGGTTTAAAACCTCTTGGAGAGCTTTAATCGCGGCGTCAACCGGTCCAACACCCGTCTTAGATGCCACATAATCCTTACCGTCTATAGATACCCTGACTGAAGCTGTGGGAATCACTCTATTACCCGTCATAACGGCCAATTCATCTAAGTTTAAAACTCTCTCCTCCCTGACCAATTCTCCGGCTACAACTCTAGCTATCGCCATTAAATCTTCTTCAGTGACCTGTTTACCCTTGTCGCCCAGTTCTTTAACCCTAGCTAAAACTTCCTTAGTCTGAGCCTCACTAAGTTCAAGACCCATTTGACTAAGTATAGCTTTCAAACCATGTGTACCAGCATGCTTACCAGCTAAAATCCTCCTCTCACACCCTACGAATTCAGGCGGTATAGGCTCATAGGTTAATGGTTGCGCTATAACACCGTGTGTGTGGATGCCAGATTCGTGGGCGAAGGCATTCTCACCAACCACCGCTTTATTCGGCTGCACTGGAATACCTGTCAACCTAGAAACCAGTCTAGAAGTTTGATATATTAGCTTAGTGTTAATATTCGTCTCAAAACCATAGATTAACTTGAGCGCAACTACGACTTCTTCCAAAGCAGCATTACCAGCCCTCTCACCTAAACCGTTGACCGTTACGTGAACCTGCTCGGCTCCAGCCTCCAAAGCGGCTAAACTGTTAGAAGTAGCCATTCCAAAGTCGTCATGGCAATGTACGCTTAAAGGCCGGTAAACCACCTTTTTCAGTTCGCATATTAACTCGTACATGCGCTTAGGAGTCATCACTCCTACTGTGTCTGGAACGTTCACCCTATCAACACCAGAATCGCATAAGGCTTTATAAAACTCCTTGAGAAAACCTACATCGGTTCTAGTGGCATCCTCAGCTGAAAATTCAACGGTTAAACCGTGAGCTTTAGCATAATCTAAAGCCTCTAGGGCTCTTTGTAAGACTTCTTCTCTACTCATTTTAAGCTTGTACTTTAAATGGATGTCAGACGTCGCTATGAAGAGGTGTATACTATTTAGACGGCAGTCTATTACAGTATCTATGTCGGATTTTAAAGCTCTAGACAAGCCGCAAACTTCAGCCTTTAAACCATCATTAGCTATCGATTTAACAGCCTCAGCCTCACCCTTAGATGTTATTGGAAAACCAGCCTCAATAACGTCTACACCCAGTTTGTCCAATTGACGAGCTATGGTGAGTTTATCTTCAACCGTTAAAGCTACGCCTGGTGTTTGCTCACCATCCCGTAGCGTAGTGTCAAATATCCTTATGTATCGGGAGGGCATGATTGAATAGATAAAAGTTTGACATTAAAAATCTTTCTTAAAAGGTTTCCCTAGAGGCCGCTTCTTCTACCAGAGAGGCAACTTTTAAACCCATTTCGTTGGTTGATAGACGGCCGCCTAAATCAGGGGTTACATATCTTCTTCTAAAGGCTTCTATGATAGACTTCTCTATGATCTTAGCCGCTTCTAAGCAAATTTCATCGTTGTTCTTAAAGCCTAACCATTCAAACATCATTTTAGCCGCCAATATAAGGCTACTTGGGTTGGCTAAATTCCGACCCGCGATATCCCACGCTGCTCCATGAACGGGTTCGAAAAGACCATACTTTTCTCCGATATTAGCGGCGGGCGCCACACCCAATCCGCCTACGAGTTGCGCAGCTTCGTCGCTCAATATGTCTCCGAACATGTTCGTAGTAACGAGTACGTCGAAGTCTTCGGGCTTCTTTATTAGAAACATAGCCGCGGCATCAACGTAGAGCTCCTCGTATGAAATATTGGGATAGTTCTTGGCAACAGATCTACAGGTTTCTGCAAACAAGCCGCACGTGGCTTTCAAAACATTGGCCTTATGAACTACTGTAACCTTACGCTTAACAGCTCTTCTGACTGCTTCTTCAAATGCATACTTAGCTATACGTTCAGACCCAGCTCTGGTGATTACCCGCAGGCTTACAGCCACATCGCCCAACACGTATTCGAAGCCCTTGTAGAGGTCTTCTGTGTTCTCTCTAACTATTACGAAATCTATGTTGGGCTTTAAGCACGGGATATTTGGATAAGACTTAAACGGTCTAACGTTTGCGTAGAGGTCTAACATTTGTCTAAGCTTCACTATGACCGCGGCCGCTGTTTCTCCTACGGGACCCTTTAGCGTGGCATCTGCTTTCATAATGGCTTTAACCGTTTCTTCAGGCAACGCAACACCATGCTTCTGTAAACATCTATCTCCGGCTTCAAGGAATGTGTAGTTGAAGTTGAGTCCCAGAGCATTTTCAACGGCGTTTAAAACAGTTGTAGTGGCTTCTGTTAATTCCGGGCCTATACCGTCGCCTGGTATTACAGCTATCTCGTACGTTTTCAGGTTAACCTCCCCCGCAGATAGGCCACTAAACCACCATCCTTAAGTATCTCCAGTATGAATTCTGGAAGTGCTTTAGTTCTATAGACTTCGTTTTTAGACGTGTTGATTATCGTTCCTTCGGCTAGGTTTACTGTGACTGTATCACCGTTGTTAAGCTTCTCTGAAGCCTCCGGACATATGACTATCGGTAAGCCTACGTTTATGGCGTTTCTATAAAATATCCTGGCGAATGACTTAGCAATTATACATTTGACGCCAGCGTGTTTTAAAGCCACCGGAGCCTCTTCTCTACTAGATCCACATCCAAAGTTTTCACCAACTACTAGGATGCCAGCCCGCTTAATCTTATTTGGGAATTCTGGGTCTATCCCCTCCAAAGCATGTCTTCCAAGCTCTTCGTAGTCTGTTATGCCGAGGTATTTACCTGGCACTATGACATCTGTATCTATATTATCTCCATATTTTACAACTGAGCCGCTTATTATCAAGCAACCACCTCCCTAGGATCGGTTATAACGCCGGTTAAAGCAGACGCCATAACTGTTGCAGGAGAGGCTAAGTAAACTTTAGCCTTAGGGCTTCCCATACGTCCTATAAAGTTCCTGTTTATTGAGGCTATGCATGTTTCACCTTCGCTTATAACGCCCATGTGTGCTCCTATACAGGCGCCACATGTTGAATTGCATACCAGAACACCAGCTTGTAGAAGTATGTCTATTAGACCTTCTCTCAACGCATCTTGATAAACTTCCTGAGATGCTGGGACTACTATCGCCCTCACATCGGGTTTAACCTTCCTACCTTTAGCTATTCTAGCGGCTAATCTCAGGTCTTCGAGGCGCCCATTAGTGCAAGAGCCTATATAGGCCTGGTCGATCTTAACACCTTCAACTTCAGATACAGGTTTAACGTTGTCAACAGAGCTTGGACACGCCACCTGAGGCCCCAGCTTTGAAACATCAAACGCGTAGGTTTCGTCAAATTTAGCATCCGGATCGCTGACGAATCCTGGGCTATATGGCATATTTCTAGACTTGAAAAACTGCTCAGTAACCTTATCTGGTTCGACAATTCCAGTCTTAGCGCCCATTTCAACGGCCATGTTACACATGGTCATACGTCCACTTATACTCATCTTCCCAACTGTAGAGCCTTTAAAAACGACAGCCTTGTAGACAGCACCTGAGGCGCCTAAACGTCCTATGACGTAGAGTATTACGTCTTTAGGAGTGATCATTTCTCCCAACTCACCGTCAATTTTCACGCAGATTGTCTCAGGGACTCTAAGCCAAGTTTCACCAGTAGCTAGAACTGCCGCTACATCTGTAGCCCCCATGCCCGTTGAAAAAGCTCCCACCGCACCGTAGGTGCATGTATGCGAATCTGCCCCTACTATAAGCTCACCTGGCTTCGCATGACCTTTCTCAACCATAACCTGATGACATATCCCACCTCTTCCAATATCGTAAAACCACTTGATCTTCTGTTCTCTGACGAATTCTCTAATGATCTTCTGGTTTAAAGCAGCCCTCTCAGTATTCGGAGGCACCAGATGGTCAAATATGACGACCACTCTATCTGGATCCCAGACTCTAGAAACACCTATCTCTTTGAAGGCTTTAACGGTTAAAGGACCAGTGAGGTCATGGAACATCACTCGGTCAATCTTAGCGCTTATTATCTCACCGGGCTCCACTTTACCTCTTCCGGAAGCCCTACATAGGATCTTTTCAACAATATTCATAGAGACCATTATAAAAACTCACATAGGGATTTAAGTGTTTACTTCCACTTGCCTCTTTAACTTAACGTTTTTTAAATTCACGTAATATGTTAGCTGCGTATAGGATGCCTTTAATTAAATAGTCGACTGTGTTAAATTCGTTAGGTGCATGGGCTTTGGAGAACGGTGGGGCGCATCCAGTCCAGACAGAGTCTAAATGTAAGATGTTTGTGAATACGTAGTCTGGTCCAGAGCCCGCGGCATTTGGATAAACTACTGGCTTAGCATTATATGAGGCTTCAGCCGCCCGTGAGGAGGCTTGAGCTATCGGTGCAGAGGGGGGTGTTTTAGACGGTAGGAGAGAGCCCAATTTAACGATTTCTATGTCTCTGAAACCTTCATCGTCTAAATGCCTTCTAAGCAGGTCAAACAATTTATCTGGTTTTTGATCAACCACCAACCTGAAGTCTAATTTCACAACCGCTTCACACGGTAGAACAGTTTTAGACCCTTCTTCAATGTAGCCTGACTTCAAACCAGCTATGTTAGCAGTCGGCTCGCAGATCAGCTTTCTAAGAGCATCAACCCCTCTAACTCCCCCGAGAAGCTCTTTTATTCCAAGCTCTTTTACAATATCCTCATCTTCGGGAGGTATCTCTGAAATAAGCTTGGCATCTTCTGACGCGAGGGGGCGAATGTCATCATACCAGCCTTCAACCCTTATCCGGCCGTCTTGAGACTTTATGGAGTTTAAAGCCCACACTATCCTCCAAGCCGGATTGATGACTACTGGTGCGTATGAGGAGTGAACATCCACCTTGGCAGTTTTACATCTAAGCTCGACGTATAAGATGCCTTTAACCCCCAAGCAGATCGACGGCCTATTTGACGGGTGGAGGCCACCATCCCAACACACGGCGGCGTCAGCTTTAAGAAGATCTCTATGTGCTTCCACGAAGTCTGGGAGGTTGGGGCTTCCAATCTCCTCTTCACCCTCAAAGAGAAACTTAACGTTTACAGGAGCTGACTTTTCGCTTTTAACGTAGTATTCAACTGCTTTTAGAAAAGCCATTATATTGCCTTTTGAATCTGAAGCCCCTCTTGCTACAATTTTACCATCGACTACTTCTGCTTCAAAAGGCGGGTATATCCATTCACTCAAAGGGTCTGGTGGCTGAACATCGTAGTGGCTATAGACTAGGAGGATTTTATCAGACTCTTTAGATTCTACTTCACCGTAGACAACTGGATTACCTCTACTTTGAAATACTTCAGCGTATATACCTGAGTCCTCCATCAAATCCCTCAGTAGGGAGGCGCATTCTTTTATGCCTACGTTTTTCGCTGAAATGCTGGGCTGTTTGAGGAGACATCTATATTTACCTATGAAGTCTTCCAGCGTAAGCTTCGTATAACTTAACACATCCATTCTGAAAGACAGTAAGCTAGGAGGGGGTAAATTAACGTTTAGATGAATTTTCAATATATAGTGAGTGAGACGCTACTCCTTTAAAGGAAGGCTTACAACCTCTCCGGTAGCTGAAGAACGGTATATCGCCCTTATTATTTCTAGGCTCCTACGGCCTTCATAGCCGTCCACCCGCGGCTTCCTATCCTCTAAAACTGCATTAACGAAGTCTCTTAAGAGGCGCTTATGGTTTTCTATCGGAACCGCTTCAGGCCTCTCCCACGATTTAAGCCCCTCAGTCCTTTTAACTGGAGGCTTTAGACTTGGAGCTTCTTCGGCAAGTTTCATAAATTTAACTTCATCTCCCTCAACTATAACGGTTCCCTTTAAACCATGAATTTCCAGTCTCGTAGGCAGACCTGGGTACGCGGCGGTGCTGGCCTGAATAACACCTAGTGCACCGTTTCTGAATTTAACTACGGCTACGGCTAAGTCTTCAACTTCAATATTGTGACCTACCGTACTTACTTTAGCCCAGACAGACTCTGGCTCACCCATAATCCACAAAAGTAGGTCTACTGTATGAATTGCTTGGTTTATAAGGGCACCGCCACCTTCCGTAGCCCACCTCCCCCTCCAGGAGCTACCTAAGTAATATTCTTCAGTTCTATACCATTCGACTACGGCTTCACCCATTATCAGCCTTCCGAGAGCACCTTTATCTGCAAGAGACTTTACGAAATTAAAGGAGTCGTCGAACCTAGATTGAAGGATTACGCCAAGTTTAACACCTTTAACTTCAGCCCTTCTTATAAGCTCGTCAGCCTCCCTCAAGTTGATGGCCATAGGTTTATCCACGAGCACGTTAACGCCGCTCTCTATAGCCTCTAAAGCTATCTGAAAATGTACATAGTGGGGGGCGGACACGGCTACTATGTCAGGCTTCTCTGAACTGATCATATCGTAGATGTTCGAATAAGCCTTTTTAAAACCGTATCTTCTGGCGAATTCTTCAGTTTTAGCTCTACTCCTAGCCACAACCCCAGTAAGCTCTAAAACCCCCTCTTTAGCGAGTTCAGACGCAGCTCCGGATATGAAGCCACTACCTACACCCGTACCTACAACACCAAACTTTAAACCGGTCGGCACTTTAACACCGATTAGAAGTTAAACTGGGTAAGAAATGTAAATTTTTCTCAAAAATCTACTGGATAGTGTTATCGGTAGTTTATGAAAGCCTTTATGAGGCATAGCGAGTCCTCCGGTTGAATAGCGACAATTGCCATCTGAAATATCGGCTTAGGTAAATTTTAAAGCAAACTTTAGATAAACATATCGATGTGATTGATTTGACACCACGTGAAAGAGTTATTGCAGCTTTAGAGCATAGGGAGGATAGGCTCGATAGGATACCGATACAGGATAGCCCTTGGGGTGCTACTGTTAGCAGATGGATAAGAGAGGGGTTGCCTGATGGGATGTCTCCCGAAGACTATTTCGGCTATGAAATTGCCCAATTCAGTGCAGATACCTCACCAATGTTCCCTGTAGAAGTCATACGTGAAGATGCAGAGTATATTGTGGAAAGAACGTCATTTGGAGGTATACGTAGGAACCATAGGGACTACTCTACGACTCCAGAGATCATAGATTGGCCTTGCAAAACTAGGGAAGATTGGGAGAAGATCAAGGTTAGACTCCAGCCGAGTGAGAGGAGGGTTGACTGGGTTTCAGCATTAAACGCATATCACAGAGAGAGGAGCCGTGGGAGGTTTATAATGTATGGTGCCGCTGTAGGCTACGACAAGATTCAAAACTACGTTAAATCAGATCAGCTCCTCAAAGCTGTAATAAGAGACCCGGAGTGGGTTAAAGACATGTACTGGACAGATGCTAGACTGGTCATGGAGATGTGTGATATAATGATAAGGGGGGGTTTCAAATTCGACGGGGCATTCCTATACTGCGACTTGGGCTATAGGAAGGGGCTTTTCTTCTCGCCGAGGCACTATGAAGAGCAGTTGCATCCGGTTTTCAAAGAGCTTTGTAGATTTTTCAAGTCTAGAGGCATGTACGTATTCCTCCACTGTTGCGGTAACGTAAAAGACTTGATACCATACTTCATAGAAGAGGGTATAGAAGTTCTACAGCCTTTAGAAGTTAAGGCAGGTATGGATCTAATAGAGCTTAAGGAAAAATATGGAGATGAGATGACCTTCATGGGCGGTATAGATACTAGACTCATGGCTCTAAACGACCCCAAACCAATAGAAGAGGAGATTAAGAAGAAGGTCGTATTCGCGAAGCAGGGCGGAGGCTACATATACCACTCAGACCACTCTGTTCCAAATAACGTAAGCTTCCAAAACTACAAACGCGTAATAGAACTCGTTCATAAATATGGTAGATACCGTTAAGGCAACGCGTATCTACGTGAGAATTCAAATAAATCTTTCATTTCAATTTTCAGCTTTAACGATAAGTATGGTCCACTGTTAGAGCTGGAAAGTGAAGGTTTAATTTCTTACGCGGTAAATTTAATCTCCGTATGATCCTTACACGTAGAAAATTAGCATCTATGATAGATTACGCTCTAGTAAAGCCTACGCACAGCCTCATAGATGTAGAGGAGGCGGCTTTAGCCGCAAGAGAGAATTATATAGGTGTTCTCTGCGTCCTACCAGTTATGGTTGAATACGCGGCTAAACTACTTAAAGGGTCTGAGACGAGGGTGTGTTCAACTGTGGGGTTTCCATTTGGCTCATCGACCACCAAGTTGAAGGTGTTGGAAGCCAAACAGGCTATAGATGATGGAGCTTGCGAAATAGACATGGTAATGAATATACCCTTTTTTAAATCCAAGCTTTACGAGAGAGTTAAATCCGATATAGAGGCCGTATTAAAGGTTTCAAAACCTATGGATGTGAAAGTCAAAGTGATAATTGAAACTGGATATTTAACTGTTGAAGAGATAGCATTAGCGTGCAGAATGATTGACGAGGCAGGGGCTGACTACGTAAAAACGTGTACTGGTTTCGGCCCCCGCGGCGCCACGATTGAGGATATTGAAATCATGAAGAAGAGCGTTAAGGGGGCGAAGATAAAAGCTGCAGGCGGAATATCTTCTTTTGAAAAAGCCCTACAATTCATCAAGATGGGTGTTGAACGTATAGGCACGTCTAACGCTCTGGAAATCTTAAGAGGCTGGAGCCCAGTAGAAATTTGACTTTGAAGGTAGACATTAAGGTGTCGAATAGAGTATTCATCACACGGCTCTAAAGGGAACCTATAAGCTTTTGTCTTGTAAAGGGTGAATAGTTTAAATGGGGTTTTAATTGAAGCATAGACGTGTTATAGTAGATAGCTCTCAAAGCCCGTATTCGTTACTTAAGCCCGTAGCCTTAGATTCTGTTAAACTCAAGGATAGCTTCTGGGCGCCTAGGATAGAGACGCTCGTAGAGGAGACGCTTCCCACACAGTATGAACTGCTTGAGGAGACGGGGAGAATAGATAACTTTCGTAGGGCGGCTGGGAAGATAAAAACGGAGTTTAAGGGGTTATTTTTCAACGATTCAGACGTATATAAATGGGTCGAAGCGGCGTCTTATGTCTTAGGTTATAATGGTGATAACCGTTTGAAAAAGATCTTGGATAATGTAATCGCTGAGATATCAGACGCCCAGGATGTAGACGGCTACTTAAACACGTATTTTACGTTTGAAAGAAAAGCCCAACGGTGGACTAATCTACGCGATATGCATGAATTGTATTGTTCCGGCCACTTGATTCAAGCCGCCATAGCACATTATAGAGCAACTGGTGAGGAGAGTCTTTTAAACGTAAGCATTAAGCTGGCAAATCACATACTCAGCATATTCGGCCCGGATAAGCGGCTGGGAGCACCAGGTCATCCTGAGGTTGAAATGGCACTTGTGGAGCTTTATAGAACCACTGGTACAAATTCCTTCCTAGAACTAGCAAAGTTCTTCATAGACAACCGTGGCAGAGGCTTAATCGGCGGAAGCCCATATCACATAGACCACAGACCTTTCAGAGAACTTGATGAAATAGTTGGCCATGCTGTGAGAAGCGTATACTTAAACTGTGGAGCCACAGACGTCTACATGGAGACTGGAGATGAAGGGCTCCTAAAGGCCTTAGAACGTTTATGGCAAAATATGGTTAATTGCAAAATGTACGTTACTGGTGGGCTGGGTTCTAGATATGAGGGAGAGGCGTTTGGGGAAAACTATGAGCTACCAAATAGACGTGCCTATGCTGAAACATGCGCCGCGATCGCGAACGTTATGTGGAACTGGCGTATGTTATTGGCAACCGGTAAAGCGGAATATGCCGACGTAATGGAGTTAGCTCTATATAATGGAGCTTTAGCGGGAATAGGCTTAGATGGAAAGACATACTTCTACGTCAACCCATTGGCAGATAGAGGAACGCATAGGAGAAGTAGGTGGTTTGATTGTGCATGCTGTCCGCCGAATATAGCGAGGCTTATGGCGTCAGTTCCGGGATACTTCTACAGTACTTCACAATATGGGGTATGGATACACCTTTACGCATCCAACGAAGCCTTCATAGATTTTAACAATGGACTTATAAAATTAACTCAGAGTACAGATTATCCCTGGAGTGGGCACGTTGAGATAACCGTGTACCCTGAAAAACTGTCGGAGTTTTCAGTATTCCTACGTATTCCGGGGTGGAGTTTGAAGACAACCGTAGCCTTAAACGGTAAACCTTTAGACTACCATCTAAAACCTCCACAGTATTTGGAGATTAAGAGGGCTTGGGAGAAGGGGGACGTAATATCGGTAGACATGGATATGCGAGTAAGCACTCTATCATCCCATCCACATGTTTTAGAGAATACTTGCAGAGTCGTATTGAAGCGAGGCCCCATCATCTACTGCGTAGAACAAGCGGATAACCCAGAGTTTGACGTGTGGGATTTAATACTTTCTCAAGACTCACCATTCAATGTCATGCGAAGACCAGATGTACTTAACGGTATTTGCGCGATTCAATGTGACGGCTTTACGTTTGAAAGTACTCCTAAGTCTCTCTACTATAGTCTTGAAGAAGGCATGATAAGGCTTAAACCAGTTAAATTTACGGCAATACCCTACTATGCGTGGGCTAATAGAGAGCCAGGCCCTATGATCGTGTGGATCCCAATATTAAACATGAATTTAAAAATGAAATGCATACATGGACAGTAAATCTCCTTATTATGTTTAAACCCTTCTAATTTTCCACTTCGTTCCTCCAGCTACATCCTCAAGTTCTACACCGATTTCTTTAAGTCTATTTCTTATCATATCTGATATATCATAGCGTTTTTCTCTTCTAAAGATTTCACGAATTTCTACTAGAAGTTGAATCGTCTGTTCGATTATGCTTATTGAAGGCGGTGGTTCATATGCTTCAAGTATTCCGAAAACCCTTTTAACAGTATTTAGGAATTCTAAAACTTCTTTCTTAACTTTTATGTTTAATTTAGAAGTGGTTGCTATTAAACTATTGAAAGTCCTCACGTAGTTGAATAGGACTGCTAGAGCACCCGGAGTGTCTAAGTCATCATCCATACATTCTTCAAAATCAAACCTAGCCTTTTTAGTAATTTCTAACAATTCATTCTCGCGTTCATCAAAGGGTGATTCCGTAGTTTCCATAGATTCCACATTCTCAATGAAGTCTGACAATCTGCGCAGATTCTCTTCAGCTATTCTAATAGAATTCTCATTGAAGTCTATATCGCTCCTATAGTGGGCTGATATGTAGAACATACGTAGAACATCCTTACCCCATTTATCTAAAGCATCGGTGAGCTTGATAATATTACCCTTACTTTTACTCATCTTCTCACCGTTTATCGTTAGAAGTCCACAGTGAACCCAATATTTCACGAAAGGTTTTTTGCCAGTATATGCTTCACTCTGAGCTAGAGAGTTTTCATGGTGGGGGAAGATCAACTCCTTAGCACCACCATGTATATCTATCTGCTCTCCAAGGTATTTTATACACATAACTGAACACTCTATATGCCATCCCGGAAAACCATAACCCCATGGAGACCTCCACTTCAACGGATATTCTTCCGAAGCCGCCTTCCACAACGCGAAATCGGCGGGATTACGCTTCCTATAGTCGGGTTCAACCCTATGCATTACAAGTTCCTCCCTCCGTACACCGGACAATTTACCGTAATCTTCAAACTTTGAAACATCAAAGTAGACGTTTCCGTCTACAACATAACCATAGCCTTTCCCCAGAAGCTTCTCGATGGCTTCGATCATTTCCATGATGTGACCGCTAGCTCTAGGTTGGATATCAGGTCGTTTATTCCCAAGTTTATCCATAGCTTCCAAGTACTCGAGAAGGTATTTATCAGCTATTTCCATGGGGTGGAGCCTCTCCCGCTTAGCCCCCAAAATCATACGGTCTTCTCCAACTGTTTCAAGAATATGCCCAACGTCTGTGACGTTTCGAACATATTTGACGTGAAAGCCTCTATATTCAAGCCACCTAATGAGGACGTCGTAAACGACACTCGCCCTACCATGTCCCAGATGGGGGCTATCGTAAACGGTTGGACCACAAACGTAAATCTTAACGACGTTGGGGTTTATACTTTGAAAAGCCTCCTTCTGCCTAGTCATAGTATTGTAGATTCTTATGGGCATGTCATATTACCTTACTATAGAGTTGCTTAAATTGTTTCTCTTAAGGAAATCTTTATATTGTAAGTTAACTCTAAAGGGCTAGAGGTAGGTTGAAGAAGAGAGCTCATGCCCGTGGTAAATCTCATTCGATCAGGCCTATTGCTAAAAGACCACCGCCCTGGTGCAACTATAAACCTGAGGAAGTAGAGGCATTGGTCGTTAAACTAGGCAAGGACATGATACCGCCAAGCATGATAGGGGGCATTTTAAGAGACCAGTATGGCATACCCCTCGTTAAATACATAACTGGAAAAACCGTTATGGAGATACTTAAGGAACACGGCTTAGCCCCCGATATCCCTGAGGATTTGACAAACCTCTTGAGGAAAGCCACGAGGTTGAGGAGGCATATTGAAACACATAAGAAAGATAAATCCAACAAGAGATCGCTTCAAATAATAGAAGCGAAAATATACAGGCTTTCCAAGTACTATAAAGCCATCGGAAGATTGCCTCAAGACTGGTCTTATAAAGCTGTCGTATTATCTACGGAGTAGTTAATGGGTTATTCCTATTCTAGTATATATTTCTCTCGGGGCTTTAACTTCGACGACCATATTCACTATATCGGCTCTGTTTATAAGCTCTGGTGGGCAATACCTGCCAGTTAATACGATGTCTGTTTCATCTGGAATATTGTTTAGAAGCTTGAGAACGCTTTCAGTATCTATGAGACCTATGAAAGCTGCAAGACAGATCTCATCTAAAACCAGTAGATGCGGTTTACGCTTTAAAACCTCCTCAGCCTTCTCAAGCCCCCTTCTCGCCAAGATTTTATCTTCTTCAGATGGATTTCGTAAATCCACCCAATCTATTCTACCAAATTGGTATATTTCGTAGTATGGCTTAAGCCTCTCCATTACTTTATACTCACCTATGTCTTTACGCCCTTTCATGAACTGGATGACTATAGCCCTTAAACCATGGCCTACACACCTTAAAGCCAACCCTAAGGCATTGGTTGTTTTTCCAGCACCAGTTCCATAGTAGAGGAAGATCTTACCCATAGACTATTCAACCTCACAAACTGGACAACTACTGGCTGGCTTAACCCCAACCTCTAGAACCTGCTCCCTTCTGCTACCATATCTGTAAACTGTCACACCCTTACAACCGAGTTTATAAGCCAATAGAAAAGCCCTTCTAACAACTTCAGGCGAGGTTTCCTGCCTTAGATTTATGGTTTTTGAGACAGCATTATCCGTAAATTCTTGGAATGCCGCCTGAACCTTAACGTGCCAGTCTACATCTACCTCTAAAGCCGTCACGAAGACTTTTTTAATGTCTTCCGGAACCCCTTGGACGTTTAGAAGAGAGCCGGACTTAGATATTTCAGTTATCAATTCATCATTATAGAGCCCCCTCTCCCTAAGCACTTCTTCAAGAACCCGGTTTACCTCAAAGAGCCTCACACCTCCAAGTACAGTTCTAGAGTATGCTAGGGCAAAGTTAGGCTCTATGCCGCTTGAAGTCCCAGCTATTAAACTTATAGTGCCTGTTGGAGCTATTGTGGTCGTCGTAGCGTTTCTAATACCATGCTTCATTATTAAACCTCTAATATTCTCCCAGTTTAAATTGTAGGTTTTTACCTCTCCTTCAACCTCAAAAGGCATTCTGGGGTTTTCGGAATCGTAGATCGATCCTTTAAACGCGGGAAATGGTCCCCTGGATTCAGCAAGCTCTATTGAAGCGAGCTTACTATAGTAGTTTATATGCTCCATGACTCTCCTAGCGAGGGATACGGCCTCCTCTGAATCGTATGGTATCCCAAGCCGGAATAGCATATTAGCCCACCCCATGATTCCCAACCCTATCTTACGGGTTTTAAGAGTTGTTTCCTCGATTTCATCTACTGGGAAGTTATTTGCATCTATCACATTATCCAAAAAGTGAACGGCAACCTTAACGACTTCCCCAAGTTTTCTCCAGTCAACGTCCCATCTGTCGTTTTCATACTTCACCATCAACTCTAGGTTTATAGAGCCCAAATTGCACGATTCATAGGGCAATAAAGGTTGCTCACCACAGGGGTTGGTAGCTTCAATCTCCCCCAATTTTGGGGTTGGGTTGTGCTTGTTAATCGTATCGATGAATATTAGCCCTGGGTCTCCGGTCCTCCAAGCATTGTAGACAATCAGGTCGAATAGATACTTGGCATTGACCTTCTGGGTGGGTGTACCAGTTCTAGGGTTTACGAGTTCAAACTCTTCATTCTTCTCAACAGCTTCCATGAACTTATCCGTTACGGCAACAGATATGTTGAAATTTCTCAAAACGCCTTCCTCGCTTTTCGCATATATGAAGTCGATTATATCTGGGTGGTCTATTCTCAAAATACCCATGTTTGCTCCTCTACGCTTCCCACCTTGCTTGATGACTTCAGTAGCCATATCGTAGATGCGCATAAAACTCACAGGGCCAGATGCAACACCACTTGTAGACTTAACGGTGTCACCTTTAGGTCTGAGCCTTGAAAAGCTGAAACCCGTACCTCCCCCGCTCTTGTGGATTAAAGCCGTATTTTTCAGCGTTTCAAATATGCTTTCCATCGAGTCTTCTACTGGAAGGACGAAGCATGCTGAAAGTTGACCTAATGGTGCGTTGGCATTCATAAGGGTTGGAGAGTTTGGTAGGAAGTATCGGTTAGCCATAACCTGGAAGAATACGTCGATGACGTTTTCGTAGAGGTCGTTCCAACGTTCTTCTATAATCGACAGAAGTTTTTCAAATTCAACTTTCATCTTACCTTCTCCGCCGAGTCTATTGTAAAGTCTTTTCATCATTTTAAGCTCGTAATCTGACAATCCAATACTGGGTTTATATTGAAAATCGCCGACTTGTCTTATTAGCTGTCTACCGTTTTTATCGTAGACGTCGCTCCAGTAGAAGGCATCTATAAGGCCAATGTATCTGGCAACTCTTATGAGCATCTGCTTAGGTGTTTCACAAACCTCGCCCTTTTCATCTCTTATAAGGTAGCGGCTTTTCAATATAGTAATGGCATTAACCGTAAGCTTCATATCGTCTACAACTCCAAGCATGCGTTTAAACTCTCTAATTTCAGAACGCTTACGTCTGTAGAGTATGTAGGCTTTAGCAACCTCGTAAAGTCCATGTTTAACCAACGTTTCTTCAACAGCATCCTGAATCTGTTCAACGTGCGGAGTATACCCTAAGCCGAACTTTTCATCAAGAAGATTAACTACTTCATCTCCGAGCTTCTCGGCAAGAACTCTATCCTCTAAACCCGTTGCTTTAAACGCCTTCCAAATGGCTTCAATTATACGATTCCTTTCAAAATCTACTACACGACCATCCCTTTTAATAACCTTTAAGGGAGGCATGTTTAAATCAAATAACTACTTGTAATGGGAAGCTATTAAACCTATGGATTGAAGATGCGACTCACATGTTGATCGTCAAAGTAACTTGTGAGCATAGGAGAACATCGTAGAATTTCTTTAAACTGCAAGATCGTGACGCCATGACGACGTTTAGTAGAAAGACATGTTGGTTTAAATGATGTTTAACTGTTTCTAGAAGAGGCGTCTTCTGAAAACGCCTGAGTTAACAGTTCCAAAATAGATAGACTTAAATAGACCTAAGTGATATTTTCTGCTGATGGAGAGGCTCTACACGCTTAAAGAAGCTAAAAAGCTGCTGGGCGTCACCACTAAGACTATTCATCGTTGGGATAAAGAAGGGAAGATAAGGGTTGTTAGGACGATTGGTGGGAGAAGGAGAATACCTGAAAGCGAAATTAAGCGCATCCTTGGACTAAAGGAAGAGAGGGTTATAGTTGGATATGCCAGAGCCTCTTCTACAACCCAAAAAGACGACTTAGAGAGGCAGAAGCAGCTTATACACAGCTACGCTAAAGACAAAGGTTATGGCGAGATTAAAATACTAAGCGACGTGGGTTCAGGTCTCAACGAGAAAAGAAAAGGTTTTCTCAAGCTCTTAGAGATGGTTATTGAGAGAAAAATCTCCAAGGTGATTATTGTACACGAGGATAGGTTGACTAGGTTCGGTTTTGAAACGCTGAGGAAGATGCTTCAAGCTTTTGGAACAGCGATAGAGGTAATAAACAGCGAGGAGAAAACCCCTCAGGAGGAGCTTGTTGAAGACTTGATAACTATCGTGTCCCATTTTGCTGGAAAACTCTACGGGATGAGATCACATAAATATAAGGAGGTTGTCGAAGGTGTCAGGAAGCTCGTATCAGGTTAGAGCATACAACATAAGGCACAGATATGATGTGAACGAGTTTCTTGAAGCATATAGAAGACTGCTCCAGAAAGCGGTGGACGAAATATGGGCTGAAATCAGATGGATTGAAAAGTATGATGAGAGGGGGAGAAAAAGGCTTATACCAATAATTCCAAAGGACAACCTCTTCAAAAACCATTATCTAAGAAATTTGTTGATGGAAGGCTGGGGCTACTCGAAGCATTACGTTGACTCGGCGATCAAGGAGGCGTATTCCATGCTGAAATCTTGGAGGAGAAACTACATTAAAGGAGAAAGGCATGGAGAGAAGCCAGTGGCTAGGAAGAAGTTTGTTAGGGTTAAGGAGACGCTCTACAGTTTCAGGAATGGAAAGATAAAGGTCAGCATAAAGCCGTATGAGGAATATTTGGAGATCGATGTTTCTAAGGCTTGGTTTCTCAGCAGGGTAAAGGGCGAATTGGGAGAGCTGGTCTTAGGCGAAAAATACTTAACGGTAACGTTCAGGTTCAAGGGAGATGAGAAGGAAGTTAAAGGTAAGATAGCTTGGGACTGCAACGAGAAGAGCCTCGACGG
>CAYWZZ010000004.1:0-99214 GCA_964463005.1 uncultured Candidatus Bathyarchaeia archaeon
TACATACATGCTAGAGTCCTCTGGTTCCCCCATCCCCTCGGCCCTATATTGGCTTGGTCTATGAGCTTTCCATTATTTGGATGGTGGCTGGCCTTCCTAGTGGCTTGGGTGCTTAAGATGCTGACGCTTAGATTAGGCGGTAGTAGAGCATACGAGGAAATCGGCGTACCCTTTGCTGGCGGAGTTTTAGGAGGATACGCTATAGTGAATTTCGTGTTCGCATTGATAGGCGTAATAAGGTTCTTCGCACCATTCTAAACACCCCCATTTTTACTTGAATTTTTAAAAGCGGTTTCATACTGTACATGGGGATGGGCTCTTCTACGGTAAAGTATTGAGAATGACGGCTGTCTATATGTTCTCTCGCACATCTGCACGTTCACTTAAGCTGTGCAACTAGACTTCATACATCCGCCTTTTTCACGGTTCGTCTGAGGTTACGCTATTGAAAAATCTGGTCACAGTGAGTGACCAAATACGTAAAAAAAGTTTTCATCCAATGATTAACTAAATCCAACGTTTATGAACTATAACAGTAAGCGGAGAAGCTTCTTATTTCAACGGGCAATGCAAAAGCTTTTAAAATTCTAATTCTAACCCGGTCGGTGATGACCGGGTCCACTTCATCGATCTTCTTATGACCTATGGAACTCCCCCTAACGATATCTACGTAATTTCCATCTAGATATGCTTCGATAACATACTCTCTAACCCTCTGACCGTTCCTAAGGTCTTCCATGGTAACAAATGTATCGACTTTAACGGATCTTCCAAAAATCAATTCAACCGTCGCTATTCGAGTTGGATCCTTATCGTAGTAGCTTCCTTCTGCAATCGGCTTGCTAAATCTACGTTTCAGTTCCAGACCAAACTCTAAATACCTCTTCATGTCAGGTTCAGGTATTAAACCATCTCTATCGGGGTTGGAGTTTAGCAGTAGATTGCAACCTCTCCCTACAGACTTATAATGTATCGCCATGAGTTTATCTAAGGGCTTGATAGAATTTTCCGTATTCAGCCGCCAGAACCAGTAGTGTTCTCGAATGGTAGTATCGCATTCACCTAGTAGCCAGACTTCTCCAACACCATCGGTCCACGCTTTAGAAATAAGCCCAGTTGCGAAAAGTGGAAATTGATCTTTAGGAACGGCGTTCCAAAATGGATAAGGTGCTACGCATTCTTCATTACCGACCCATCTGATGGTTGAATATTCCCCACCTTGGAAAACCATAGCGTTTGGCTGCAATTCGCGTAAAATCGATCCTATATCTGGACCCCATTCAGGGATTCCACCGTCAAACCAAAGCTCAACCAGTTCACCGTAATTGGTACATAATTCTCTAAGCATTCCTAGAAATACTCTATTGTATCTCTCTTGGTCTTCACGCCTCTTGGAAGCAACCTCCCCCTCCTTAACCTTCATGAATGCGTTTGTCCAATAGCTACAATAGAAGCCGGGTTTAATACCGTGTCCTCTACAAGAGTTTACAAATTCAGCAACTACATCTCCCTTTCCATCATGCCATCTAGAGCTTTTAACACTATACTCATACTGCTCGGTAGGCCAGAGGCAGAAGCCGGCAGAGTGCTTCGTAGTTAAAACAGCGTATTTTGCACCTATGGCTTTTGCCGCTTGCATCCACTGATCTGTGTTAAGCTTAACGGGGTTGAATAGATCTGGGTCTGGGAGGTCTTCAAAAGATTGAGGGCTTTCCCATTCAGGAGCATATGTTTCAATATTGAAGTGTATGAAGAGTCCTACTTCCATATCTTGCCATTCAAGTTGTTGTCTACTCGGCTTAGCTAACGTTATGCTACCCATAATATTCGCTCAGACCATTCTACGCTACATTTCAAAAATAAATCTTTCCCCAACTCAGAAGCGAGTTGTACTTGTAAATCGGTAGAAAGCGGTGGAATATTAAGGCCATTGTTTAGACGGTATTTAAAAATCTTCAAAACCTTAAATACTTAATCTTCATAATCCGATTCTGTGTCTTCTATGGAGAAGATGCCCAAAATGGAAGATTACTTAAAACAACACGACTTAATCTATGAAAAAGCTCCAGTTGAATGGAGTTGTGGAATCCCTCTAGCTAATGGTGAAATAGGTGCTTTGATATGGGGTGATGGAAATCCATTGAAGATAACGCTCGACAAATATGATAATTGGGAGCTTAGAACGGCCAAGCCGACAGACCCACGCTACAACTACTCTGGTTTAAGAAAACTTCTATCGGAAAAGAAGTTTGAAGAAGCTAGGCGAGTATTTATGGATTTAACGAGGTTTTCAGGTAGAATAGAAGAACCATATCCGACGCGGATACCGCTTCCAAGGGTTGAGTTAAACTTTACAGATCACGTTGAAGAATTTACCGCTAGACTTCACATATACGATGCCGTTGCAACTGGGTCTATGACGTCTAAAAACGGTATGGTACAGTGGAGATGCTTCGTACATTCGAATAGAAACCTGATAGTAGTTGAACTGAAATACTTAGATAAAACTAGACTTAAGAGTGTAAAAGTTGGTTTAAACCACTTAGATGAAAGAGTTAAGAAAGCCTTGAAAAACTGGGGCTATCCAGTCCCGGTTTATGGATCTGAAAATGGGTATAATTGGCTTATTCAGAAGTTTCCGGCTGAAAATGCAGCTGGAGGAGGGTACGTAGTCGCTTGGAAGCTCGTGGAAAAAAGCTTGACGGAGGAAACGTTGTACATATCGGTACTGTCATTCAACGATTCAACAACACCCCTTGAATCCGCCCTTAAAATGATAAGTGAAGCAACAAACATGAATTTTGAAGCTTTACTAGAATCTCATCAAGAATTTTGGAGAAGCTTCTGGAGTAAATCTTTCATAGCTATTCCAGACTCAAGACTTGAAAACCTATTCTACGTTGAACTTTACAAGTTGGCATGCTGCTCTATGGGCAAATACCCATGTCCTCTTCAAGGACTGTGGCCTCAAGACGGAGTACTACCTCCATGGAGTGGAGACTACCACTTAGATATGAACGTTGAAGAAACTTACTGGCCAGTTTATGCTAGTAATCATCTCGATCTCGGTAAACCGCTCTATGAACAATCCTGGAAGAACCTACCTAAGTTTAAACAAATGTGCCGTGAATTCTTCGGCTTCGACGGCGCCTGGTCTAGGTGTGAAATGGCCCTTGACGGAACACCAATATACGGATATTGGACTACAAACTTTTGGCCTGGAAACGGTGCCTGGCTATCCCACATGTACTGGCTTCACTGGCTATATTCTCAGGACAAAGACTTCTTGAAAGAAAGGGCGTATCCGATGATGAGAGAGTTTATGAAAACCTACTTAAACCTCTTAGAACTCTGGAGTGACGGACGATATCATATTCCGCTAAGCAATTCACCAGAATGGGAGGAGAATCGTCCTGAGGCATGGGGCTCTGATACGACGTGCGATTTAGCTTTCATAAGATGGCTTGCAACAAGCCTTCTAGAGACTGTGAAAATATTGAACATAGAAGACCCTGATGAACCTAGATGGCGTGATATACTTGAAAAGCTTACGGATTATCCGAAGGATGAAAATGGTCTTCAGATATTTAAAGGCCAGCCTTTGACACATTCGCATAGACATCCTTCACATCTGATACCGATACATCCACTAGGCATATTGAACATAGAGGGTAGTGAAGAAGATAGACGTATAATATACCGTTCTATAGAAACACTATTGCTTAGAGGAACTGGAGAATGGGCCGGCTGGTCATTCCCCTGGATGTCTATTATAGCGTCTAGGGTAAAAATGCCGAATATGGCTTGGCATATGCTTCAAATGTACTTCTACTTCATAAAACCAAACACGTTCCACATGAACGGAGACTATAGGCGTTTTGGCGCATGTGCATACGCATATCAAGCTATGACTTTAGAAGCTGGCTTCTGTGCAGTTGCGGCGATAATGGAGATGCTTCTGCAATCCTGGGGTGGACGTGTAAGAGTTTTCCCAGCGATTCCAGAGTTTTGGAAGGACGCATACTTTCACAAGCTTAGAGCTGAAGGAGCATTCCTAGTAACATCTAAGCTTAAAGATAGGAGAGTAGAGTACGTGATCATAGAAAGTGAAGCTGGAAACGTCTGTGAAGTCGTAAACCCATTTAATGAGGCTGAAGTTTCAGTTATAAACATGAAAACGGGTAAAGAGAGAATTTTAAGCGGGGGGATTCTAAAATTTGAAACTGAAAAGGGGGGAGCTTATTTATTGAAGCCTTCAAGTAAGCCTTTGACTGAAATAGATTTATCGTACATGTCGTTCGAGCGAGGACCTAGTGAGAAAAACTGGTTTGGAGTAAAGAAGATTCCTAGATTCTAGATGTCAGATAATTGAGAACATATTGGGCTTAGGGCGGTTTAACATGAAGTATAGCGATAAATACCTAGCCCTCATGGGAGGAAGACTTGGCAAACCCAAGCGTATCCCACATTGGGAGCATTGGTCTTGCCCAGATGCTGAAACCTATATCACTGGAATAGACTACTATGAGCACCCCCGCCTATGCCGACTAAAAATGGCTGAACTCCACCCTCAATTAGAGTTACCTATCCCTGAAAGAGATGACACACTCCCCCGCCCTGAGGCTTTGATGGGTGGCCGAAGCTCCTACATCGACGAACATGGTCGCTGTCACGTCCGCTGGGGTCATTCACTCAGCGATCATTGGAATTGGGGAGAACGCTTTAAGACACTGGAAGATGTATTCTCTTTCTCACCGTTAAAGCAGGGAGACTTCACCAATATTCCGGTAGTTGAATCCCGTGACTACCGCGACGAGGAGAAGCTCTACCGAGAGTACCGTGCTTTATATCCAGCCGAATGGGGTGATAAGGCACCTGAAGGCTCTACTGCTTCTGTAAGTTTCTACAATACGATGTTTATGTGGCCGCTGTTGACATTCGGTTGGAGGCTTTTCCTACGGGCTTACTTAGATGAAAGGTTTGAAAGGATTATGGAGGAGTTTGCTGAGATCAACCGGCGCGTCTTCCGCGTCTTCGCAAGACTCCCGGTAAACTTCGTCATCTGTCACGACGACATAGCTACTTCCCGCGGGCCCATACTCTCCCCCTCATGGATGAGGAAGCACATATTTCCACGCTATAAGGAATTCTGGGAGATCGTTAGAGACGCTGGAAAAGTCGTCATATTCATGTCAGACGGATGTATAGACGCGTTTGTAGACGATATCATTTCTTGTGGCGCTCAAGGTATAATAACCGAACCCTACACGAATATTCGCGCTATAGCTCGTAAATATTCCAACATATTTTTAGCTGGTGAGGGAGATTGCCGTATACTACTGCGTAACAATCCTGTTGAAATAGAGGCTATGGTTCGGAGAATGGTTGAAACGGCTAAGATAGCCGGAGGTTATGCTTTCTGTATTGGAAACCACATCCCGTGGAATACTCCGCCACAAGCTGTTAAACTCTACTTAGACCTATGTGCTGAATTGGGCCGTCTAGAGTAGACTTTGATGCCGTTCAGCGTTCTCATAGATAACGCCCATATGCATGAACTGTATCAAACATCGCTAAAACGTTTTCAACAGGCGTCTCTTCGAGAATATAGTCGTGGCTGGCACCCGCAATATACCCGCCTCCAGGCATCATTATTTCAAGGACTTCACGCGTCCTAGTTCGAACGTAATCCGGTGTACCGAAGATTAACCATGTGGAGTCAATAGCACCGTTAAAAGCTATTTTATCTCCATACTCTTTTTTGAGCTTTCTAAGATCCATTCCCCTACATGAAGGCTGAACTGCGTGCAACCCATCTAATCCAATCTCCACCATAGCCGGGATGAGTTCTGCAAACCCCCCACAACAGTGGAGCATGACTTTTAAACCGTATGAGTGGCCGAGATCAACCAGCCGCTTTAGGTGGGGCAGAACAAACCGTCTGAAAGGCTTTTCACTCACCATAGGTCCATTTTTCGTTCCAAAGTCGTTGCCTATGAAGAATATGTCGATTAGATCCGTTGCTTCATCGAAGATCTTCCTGTTAACAGCTTCATAGTAGTCTACTACGTGCTCAAACACAGCGTCTACAACTTCGGGTTCTGTACGCATTTTAATAAACATATTCTCCATACCTAAAAGCTCCATAATGTCATGCCAGAATGGAGACCAATCTCCACCCAAGATGGCATACTGATCGTAGTACTTCTTCGTCTCAGCTCTTATGGTTGAAACGTCTATCCAGTCGGGTTTAGGCCAAGGATACTCTTCTATCTCCCTAATGGAGGCATTTGAAAGGGGATGGTTTAAAGCATAGCCGTAATAGAGACTACTCCGCTCTACTCCAAAAACTGTACGGAATTTTGCTCCAGGTATGCGTGGATTAAGGTCTGGACCTACATATCTAGCATATACGCGGCGGAAGTCGTCTCCAATCCTTCTACGCAGGCCTTCATCGTCTAAACCTAAGATACGTTTTGCTTTACTCCAAAATTCAGGTGAAGAGCCACACCATATGGGTACTCGATCAGGCTCTTCATGTTCAAAAGTTGTTAAAACACGTTCTTTAGAGTTCATTTAGAACCAAACCTATACTAACGTTATATCTTTTATATCTTTTTTTAACTAGTTGACCAACCTCTTTTCCTCTATTTCAAATTAAGATTAAACGTTTCCCCGTTTTTCACTTATAAGGGGTAACGTCCATATTCATAACCTACTTTA
Source organism: uncultured Candidatus Bathyarchaeia archaeon (assembly GCA_964463005.1). Taxonomy (GTDB): domain Archaea; phylum Thermoproteota; class CALKCG01; order B24; family B24; genus DTBU01. The sequence continues at coordinate 6,724 of CAYWZZ010000004.1, forward strand.
TACATGGTGAGTATGTTCTCGATTGGAATTTCTGGAAGGAATACCTGGGATGGTGCTAATACGAAACCGCCGCCTTGAGCAACGGTCTTAAAACGTTGAAGTACCTCCATCTTTACATCGTTTGTTGAGCCGAATGGTAAAGTTCTCTGAGTATCCAATGATCCATGTATGCATATTTTATCTCCAAATTCACGTTTAATCTCTTCAACAGACATGTTGGCTGCTCTAACCTGTATTGGATCCAATCCATCTAAACCTATCTCTATTAAGTCTGGAATTATATCCCGTATACTCCCACAGGAGTGTAGCTGAACTAGGAGCCCATACTTCTTAGCCAATTTAAACAACTTCTCTAGTCTAGGCTTGAAAAACTCTCTAAACATTTTACGGCTTAGGAATAGCCCCCTTTGAGTCCCATAATCATCACCCATGAAGAAGATATCTATGTCCTTCGCGCAGAGTTCGAATATTCTACGAGACACTTCATAGTAGAATTCTGTTATAATGTCTAGGAGCTTGTGTATAATTTCGGGGTTTGTAAACACGTAATTGAAGAACCTCTCCATACCGGTTAAACCTAAGGCTACAAAGAATATTGGGCTCCAAGCACCACCATAGACGACGTAATCCTCAGTATATACTTCAACAAGTCTAACGATATCGTAGTAGTTTACCTTATCCGGGTCAGGCCAATTATACTTCTCTAAATCCTCTAAAGACTTTACGTTAGCCAGCGGATTAACCCTAGGTATACCCTTCCTATCGTGGACGACGCCCCACCAATCCTTATAACTTCCATCGGCATAATTTTCAACTGCACCGAGATCCCCCGCCCAGTAACAGTGTCGAAAATCTATGTGAAGCTTCTTCAAAAGCTCCTCTCTCTTCTCAACCTTCAGCTCTCCGCATAATTTCAACCAAACGCTTTCATCAGCCCAAAAATCCATTGGAACCCTATCAGGCTCTTCCAAGTAATATGCCGCTAAACCTCTCTCCTTAGAATTCATGCGATCTCTCATGAGACCACCAACATAAAAACATATATACTACCTGAGAATTCAAAAAACTTTTGTGGAAAGCATGAGCCAAGAATCTAAAGCCGGAAAAACGCCATACCTTATGATAATACTGACATCGATACTTCTAGGAGTTATTGGAACATTCTGGAATGCTGTTCAACCAACCCCGATGGCGTATGCCATCACGGCTCACTGGGGTCCTAGCATATGCTCTATGTGGTTTGGAGCGGCACCTTTTTGGCTTCTAATGATCGCCTTCTTTCTTTCCAAAGTAAAACCATTCCAAAAATACTTGGACTTAAAGAATTTAACAATACTGTATGCAATAGGGGCTATGGCTTACTCCTACATATCAATGCAATTTCCATGGTTCTGGTACCCAGGAATCATATACTTTGTCAGAACCGTCGACCCAGATATTTCGATGCGTCTCTGGCAGACATGGTGGGCTCCTGAACCAGACGTATGTCGACTTCTAGCTCAGGGAGGATTATCTATAGGTCAAATCCCGTGGAATGCATGGATTCCCGTCATAGTGTTCTACACAGTGCTATTCGATTTATACGCTATTTCACTAATAGCTACAATTAATATTTTCAGGCGTTTATGGATCGATGTAGAGAGAATACCATTCCCACACGTCATGGTTGCGCACGAGCTTCTAAAAAGAATACCTACGACTTCCATAATAGCCTCGGAGTCTAAAAAAGTCAGAAAGACGTCGCCATTCCTCATAGGAGTTATTCTAGGAATATGCTTTGAACTTCCCGTAATTCTAGCGATACTTCTACCCTGGTTTCCCGATATCTTCGGCTGGCGTACTCATACATGTTTAGGCGGAACACATGTCGTCTATGCTGGTGAAATAGCCACCCATCCCATATACTCCGCAGTAGTAGGTTTAGGTAGCTTAAATAAGAACCCTGCTACAGTAGCCGCAGCATACTTTGCTCCGTTGGACATCTTGTTTAGTGCTTCATGCTGGTTTGTAATAATACTGATACTCGTTCAAATATGGTACTATCTAGGATACTACACCGCGTTGATAAGCTATGGATCATGTTGCAGATCATGGGGTCCTGAATGCCCAGCACGTGCACCACCACTTAACTGGCACACCATAGAGGCTGGAGGCCTTTATATGATAGCTATTATGGAACTATTCTGGCATAGACGTTATATCATCCAAACAATAAAGAAAGCGCTAGGAAAACCGTCAGAAATAAACGATTATGAAGAACCTGGAAGCTATAGGCTTAACTGGATCGTATTTGTAGTATCTAACGTTGCTTTAATCGGTTTATGGATGATGAATGGCTTGAGTGTTCCAATAGCTATAATTTTAATAGCGCAAAATTGGCTTCACGCCATAGCTCAACTGATATATATCGGAAGAGTGAGCACGCCTCATGTATGGTGGGAGGGAAATACCTTCTTTAGATTCATTTGGCCTAGTCCACCAGAACCTTGGTGGAATGTTAGTTATGAACAGTTCCACGCACATAGCTTCAGCATGGTCATGACTTCTTTAAATGAACCCACTTGCTTCCCAATATACGGCGCCGCATTCGCATACCGTATGAACAATCTCACTAAAGCAACATCCAATAGAAACCTATTCAAAACTGTAACGATAGTAGCTTTAATAATAATACCCGTAGCTTTAATCATGCAAATAATCATATGGTCTACTTATGGATGGGCTCGCACAGCTTTCTCTCAAACCTGGGGGTTTGCTGCGTACTTTGGGCAGACAGAACCATATATTCATCCATCTAGTACGCCTCCAAACGAGTGGTGGCCATGGTTTGTTGGCGGAATGATAATAGTACTGGTATTTCAGTATCTACGCTCTAGATTCCTCTGGTTCCCACTAGAGCCTCTGGGTTTCCTGGTGGCTAATGGATATACAACTCTTCAACGAGGATTAGCATCGACGTTCATAATCGCATGGTTTTTAAAGTGGTTAACGCTTAAAATTGGAGGGTCAAAACTCTACGAGGATTATGGAATACCTATCGCAGCTGGTTTCATTGTCGGCTACATGGCTATAAACTTCTTCGCAGGTTTAGTGGGCGTGTATAGGTGGTTCTTCCCATTCTAAATACCCCACTTTTATTTTCCTTAACATTTACCGGAATGCCGTCTTTCATATACTTGTTTAAACTAAGACAGGCGTGTTTAAAGGCTTTACAGACAACAATGGTGAGTGTAGGTTTACAGTATTAGCACCTGTGAAAGTCAAGATGGACGGTTTTCGATCATATGAATGTTTGACCCCTCCCCTCTAGTTTTCTCCATTATATTTTCTATGGATTTTCTCCATGTTCTGCCCCGTTTTTCCGAAAACCTTCATAGTTCATCCATTCCGGTTTAGTGTTAACCTTCACTCCTTCCGCCTCCTTTCATAGAGGGGCTTTCGGGGTTAACAGTGAAACTTACATCCATCCGGTATTTTATCTATGGAGGAGAGTCTACCAAATAAGTAAAGAATGAAGAGGGTAACGTCGAATTTCTTTTACTCCACTAAAGTACTCTTATAAGGGACGTGCAATAGTTTGCAGGCTGTTCAGTCTAAGTTTGTGTATATGGACAATAATTTGGGAACACCGTTCTAGAGAATTCCTTAAGCATGTTTATAGATCTGTTGGGTGAGACTCTTGTCATCGAGAAGTCTAGTATCATCATATCAGCTCCAGCCTCAGAGTACTCCTTTACCCTTGAAAGCCACTCTTCTGGACTTTCACCAATACCATCAGGGTACGTGAGCGAGGGAGCTAATAAAACCCGCCGCTCCATCTCCTTCGACATCTCAGTAATACGAGACGCTATTCTTCTAAAGTCTTCAATTGGGAGGTTTGAAGGCGGTAAAAATCCATCACCGTATTTAACTGTAGCCTTAAGTATTGCTTCAGAAGAACCGCCAAACAATATCGGCGGATGAGGCTTCTGAACGGGTTTAGGCCAGAATGGCGCCTCAACAACCCTATAGTACTTACCCTTATACGTGACCCTACCGTCTTCAGTCCAAAGCCTCAGTATCACCTCTAAGGCCTCCAACATTCTTGACAATCTTTCCTTATGCTTACCCCAGTAAACGCCATAGGATACGGCTTCCTCTTTAAACCATCCTGCACCAACACCGAAGTTAACGCGACCTCCAGAGATTATATCAACAGTAGCTACAATCTTCGCCAACCTAGCTGGCTCATAAAATGGTAGAGGTGAGACCCTAGCTCCCAATCTTATCCTCTTTGTCTGTACGGCTAATGCCGAAAGTAAAGTCCAAGCGTCAAGTTTATTCGGCTCATTCGGATCCCATCCAGTTTTCTCGTAAAACTCTCTTGGAAGGTAGAAGTGGTCTCCAACCCATAGGGAGTTGAAGCCCAATTCATCGGCTACGAGAGAAACCTTTAGAATCTCAGCATAACCGTACTCGCCGTGAGTTGGAAGATGAACGCCGAATTTCATACGTGAAGCCCTCTAAGACTCTATATGTCTTACAAGTCTTTGTTCTAAGGCTCTCCTAGGCATAGCACCAACAATTCTATCGATAAGAACCCCGTCTTTGAAAATTAGAAATGTTGGTATACTCATAACCTGATACTTTATAGGAACCATCTGATTTTCATCAACGTTCAGTTTTCCAAACAAAATTCTACCCGCATACTTCCTAGCCAATTCATCTATTATCGGAGCCATCGCTCGACATGGAGGACACCAAGGCGCCCAACAATCGATTACTACGAGCCGACTACGCTCTATTACGTTATTGAAATTTAAATCCGTCACTTCTACGGGCTCACTTACAGGTGTAGATACTGATTCGATGTTCCTCCGTAAAAGCTCTCTAATCTTTCTCTGCTTAATTTTCTTTAACTCGTTATCTTCATCCATATGAATATTTCCTTCTGTAGAAACTTATAAGGATTTATAACGATAACTATGTTTCAACAACCCCACCATTCCAATTAAGGAGGGAGTTAAAAAGATTATAGGTTAAAGATTCATCAGAAAAAAGTTTAGCCTACTTGCCGCATGTAGGCTTAGATTCTTCCTTCTTTTCAGCTTTCTTCTTAGTCTTCTTACAGGACAATTCCACACCCTTAGAGATTTTTGGAATGTTCTCTTAAAAGTATTTTTATCGTGAGAAAGTAAAGACTATCCAAGAGAGCAATTTAACGTTAAAGGATATCTACAAGCTTGTGCTTACCGAAGGCATAATTTATACCATTCACCACGATGTACTGGGAGAACTTTCCAGCTGAAAAGAGAGGTAGACTTCAAAGGATAAGCGGTCTATTAGACTTCATAGGATCGTTTGCATCTATAATTAGAGGATTTTTCTAGCAGGCTGGATATATGGAGTTGGTTTTTACTTCTGCCGATGCTCATAGACGTCATAATTCTAATTCCAACATTTTCAACTATTCCGGGAAGTTTAGGTAAAGGGATTTAGATAGAAGTCTCCTATAAACAATGTAAAAGTTTAAAGTTATAGTAAATGTTTGAGTTTTAAAACGTTTTGAACTCAGACTTCCTACTTTTAAGCCTTTTAAGGTATTCAGAGGCTTCTCTGACGTTTTGAAATCTAGCTATGATTCTTGAGGGTGTTAAGTGGACAACCGTACTACAGTATGGACATCTAGCAGACCTGCTTGAAGAGGTTAGAGAAAGACGGCCACATTCAGGGCACCTATATATCTTAAACTGCCTCCTACTCATTTGAATACTCCTCTAATGTATTTTTCGAGAAGCCCTTCTTCCGAAAGCTTAGATATCCAATCTACTATGCCTATTCTAGGTTTAACATCTCCATTGTAGAACGATAAAGCCTCTGAAACAAGTTGTTCGACCGGTTTACCTGTTGAGTCGAGTTCGCATATTTTACCCCTATAAGTCTTCAACGCTTCAATTAAACATACGTCTAAAATCTCAGCCATAACGTTTTCATGTATCTTACTGAGAGGATACCCTTTAGCTTCAAGCCTCTTCCTCAAAACCCTAGGATGACATCTTAAGACAAACGCAACCTTAACGTATCTAGATGGAGCAATTAAATGCGCTATATGTCCATCTAGAATCAAATTTTCATCTTTAAGACCTTTGATCAACCTTTTAAGCCCAGCCATATCTACGATATACGTCTGCCTCTCTTGGTCAAACCCCAACGTTAACCTCTTTTCCAAGCAGAATTTCCCCACGTCTAAATGCTTAAAACCGATTGCTTTAGCTAACGCTTCTGAAAAAACGGTTTTCCCAGTCCCGGGAGTACCTGTTACAACTATGAAAACCAAGCTTCTCAATTTTAAGAATCATCCCTCATATAAATGATTTTACGTACACGGTTTAAAATTAAAATAAGCGGGTAAAGTAGCTATCTTAGAGCTTCATGCAAATCCCCAAAATACATGAACTCGAGAAGCTTGTTAAAAGACCCATCAGACATCCACTACTCTTAGCAGATGTAGGCAATATTGAAGTTTTACGTGTTAGAATGATGGGAAGACGTTGGAGAAACATCACAGAGATGTTGCTGAAACGTTCCGATAAGCTACTGGAGAACCCAATACCGCAACTTCCACGCTCCCTCTACGATGACTTCTTTAGAACGGGCCGCCGCCACCCATTTGAAGAGCCGTACTTCCTACGTAGAAGAGCAGTTGAGGATTTAACCCTAGCTTATATATTCACTGGGAAAGACGTCTACTTAGACCGCTGTAGAGATTACATGTGGGCTATAATGGAGGAATTTACATGGGTTATACCAGCTCATGCGAAAACTCCCTTTCAACCTGGATGTGAACGTATAGTCGATCTATTTTCTTCTGGAACCGCTATGCTTCTAGCAGATGTATGGGATTTACTATACAACGACTTAGATAAGGAGACGCTTAATTGGATACGCTATAATATACTTCAACGCGTACTCATACCTTTAAGAGATCATTACGATGAACAATGGTGGAGTAGAAGTTACGAATCTAATTGGTGTGGCGTCTGCAATGGAAACTCCGGATGTGCTCTAATACTCGTAGCATTGGATGAACCTTGGTCTATAGATCTAATGTATAAGATCCTTAAGAGCATCGACGGCTTTTTGTCAACAGCAGATCCAGATGGTGCTTGGGTTGAAGGTGTTGGATACTGGTTTTACGGTTTCTCAAGAGTTTTCTACTTTGCAGATCTACTTGCCAAGGTGACAGAGGGTAGTATAGATTTACTTGAAGACCCGCGGATTAAAGCGTCTACGACGTTTCCAGTCTGGATGTATCTTCCGCCACGGTCTCAAGTAAACTTTGGAGATACGGGAGGTACACCTTCAGTATACATTGATGTTCTCAACTTAATTCTGAAACGTTATAGAGAGCCGAGCATAGCATGGTACATTCAACGGCTTGAAGAAGACCTCTTAAACGTTATCTCTATACGTGGACTGATATGGGAGCCAGTAGACGTAGAGCCGATGCCTCCAAAAGAGACTTCTAAATGGTATCGTAGAATCGGCGTTTTAGTCGTACGGTCTTCTTGGAACGACTTAGATGCTCCAATTCTAGCGGTTAAAGCCGGCCATAATGCTGAGCCTCATAACCATATAGATGTAGGCCAATTCATATACCACTGTTACGGGAATAGCTTCATCTGCGATCTAGGCGTGGGTATTTACGAGAGAGATTACTTCAGCTCTAAAAGGTATGAGAATCCCATTTGCGGAGCAGAAGGACATAATCTTATCTTCGTAAATGGGAAGAGCCAAGCCGTGGGCGGGGAGTATAAGGGTGAAATCGTTAGCTTTAAACACGGAAACGGCTGGAAGTTGATTATATTGGATATTTCAAAAGCATACCCTCCTGAAGTATTGTCTAGAGCTGTGAGAACTTTACTATTCTTCGGATATAATGGTCTAATATTGACGGATGAAGTCACATGTAAAGAAAACGCTCTGGTAGAGACGCGTTTACATTTTAGAGGAGACTTTCAACAAACACAAAACTGGGTCGATATTTCTACGCATAGAGGGCATTTACGTATACAGCCCGAGAACTCCTCCATAGAGATTGCCGTAGATGCGCATAGGGGGTTGAAGACTCGTGATGCAATGCTTGTCAACGCCAGGTATATTAGGCTGATGAGGAGGGCTACTGAAGGATATGCCAAGGTACAGGTTTATATGGTGCCATATAAAAGCGCAGAGGAACTCGATACACGTTTAACAGAATTGAAGAAGAACCTACCTAAACTGGAGGTTTAAAGAACTTCATGGAATTAACGTAGAATAGTTCCAACATCTTCATTGAAAACCTAAAAGCTCTATTCGATTTAAACAGTCAACCATCCATTACTGAAAACCGTGGACTTACTTGAAATGGTGAAGCCTTTATAGCGCTTAAGAATAGTATGTATCGGGTTGTTATGAGCTCCATCTACGTGAAGATTTCTGAGATCATAGCAGATATGCACGTCATAGATACGCATGAACATACGTATCCTCAAGAACTCGTAGCGAGTAGAAAGCCATCGATCTTCGATATTTTTGAAGGCGCGTATATATTCTGGATTGCAAAAACCCCTACTAAGAAGGACGATTTTAAAAGTCTTGTGAAAAGTGTTAAAGAGATTTCGGGGAGTGCCTTTTATAAGGCTTGTAGCATTGCCATTAAGGATATATATGGAGTGGATATAGATCCTCCCAGTGAAGAAGCTTTCATGAAAGCTTCAAAACTGATTCGTGAAGCCTACGAAAATAAGTACTGGATCAGAAAGGTTTTTGCAGAATATTCTTTAATAGATAAGGTTCTTTGGGATCCATATTGGGATATCTGGAGGGAAAGCTTTGATCCGGAGCTCTTTAAACCAGTTTTTAGAATAAACTCGTTGTTATTCGGCTATGGGAGGGGGGCTAAAGACCATAATGGAAATAACCCTTACGTTTTCGAGGAGTTGTTGAATCTAAAGGTTGAGACGTTTGAAGATTACATAGACCTCGTCAACAAAGTTTTAGAAGAGGCTAAAAGAAGAGGATACGTTGCACTTAAATCCGCTCTTGCATACGATAGACCGATATTATTCGAAGAAGTTGAGAGAGTTTTCAATAAAAGAGGTATAGGGTTAACGTCTAAAGACATTAAGCTGTTTCAAGACTTCATCCTACATCATATCCTAAGTAAAGCAAGTGAGCTCGACCTCCCCGTTCAATTCCATACAGGTTTGGCTCTAATAGATGGATCAAACCCCATAAACTTAGTGAACATCATACGTAAGTACAGTGACGTCGATTTCATACTTTTCCATGGTGGATACCCGTGGATAAGAGAGACCGCGGCAATAGCCATGAGCTTTCAAAACGCCTACATAGACTTCTGCTGGCTTCCAATAATATCTCCATCAGCCTGCAAACTCTTACTAAGAGAGGTTATTGAGCTGGGACTTTCAAGTAGAGCTATGTGGGGAGGAGATTGCTGGGTTGCCGAAGCAACGTACGGCGCGTTAAAGTTATTCAAAAACATATTATCAGAAGTACTATACGAAATGGTGAGTAGAGGTTATCTGAAGTTTGATGAGGCCTTGGAAGCAGCCTCGAAGATGTTGAGGGAAAACGCTGCTCGTATATTCAAAATCTCAGATTAACTTTGTTTATTCTTATTCCAACCTAAGAGAGATTCGTCAATTTGGCCAACTTATAACTTTAAGTTTATGAAAACCATTAATTTCACATGGGGATTTACATCAAGCCGGAAAATTTAAGGGTTATAATCCCCATAGGTGGTATAGCTAAACGACTACTGCCTCTCACAGCAGAGGTTTCCAAAGCCTGTATTAGGCTTTTAAATTTACCGCTTATTGAAATATCCATTCTAACTTTAGCTAAGCAGGGGGTAAGAAACTTCATATTCGGTGTTAAAGGATACGTAAACTATAGGAGTTTACACGACCATTTTGAGTCTGGAGTCGGCTTTTCAGCTAAATACGGCATTAGTCCACGGATCCATATTAAGTATCAGCCCAATTTGGATGACTGTGGAAGTGCCGATTCTGTCAGAGTGAATGTTGAATACTATGATGTTACGGACCCCGTTTTTGCCGTTCAAGGTGATAACATATTCGATATAAATTTAGAAAATATGTTGAAATTTCACGAGCAGAAGAAGGCTTTCCTAACGATTGGTTTAATGCGGGTTTCAGATGTAACAGGGTATGGTATTGCCAAAGTTGACAGCGACATGCATATATCCGAGTTTGTTGAAAAACCCAATTTGAAGGAGTCCCCCTCAAACTTAGCCAATACTGGGCTTTACCTTTTCAGCCCAGAGGTCAGAGAAGTTTTTAAAGAAGATAAAGTCCAAGAGATGATACGTAAAAATAAGCGTTTAGATTTCGGTTACGATTTCATACCCTATCTCATCGAAACTGGTAGAGATGTTTACGGATACATCTTAGAAGGTACCTGGTATGACGTTGGAACACCTGAGAGATACTTAGAAGCTATGGATGGGATATTACATGGTAGATTAAAGGCTTTACAAGATTTTGGAGGAAGGGTTTCAGAAGACGCATTGATATGGATACAGGGTGAAAGCCCTGAGTCGATCCGTAGGAGGGAGGAGATTATACGTAAGATAAAAGATGGGAGAATTGAAGTGGAGGGGGCTGTCTTAATCGGTAGACACTGCGAGATATCAGACGGTGTTAGAATCGTAGACTCCTGCATAGACAACTACACGAGGATAGGTAGGAATGTTGTGATAGAGAAGTCTGCTGTAATGGATAGATGTATAATAGGCGATAACGCTGAGATAAAAGAGAGCATTGTGGGTAGGCATGTAACTGTGGACTCAAACATGTCAAATAAAACGATACTTTCAAAGACTACGGTTATAGCTGATGATGTGTACTTAGAAGCTGGATGTGAACTTTTATCTACGAAAGTCTATCCACATAAGCGTGTATCTAAACGATCTCTTTACGGTGAAGTAATATTGTAAAGTGATGTGGAAAAATGACAGATGTCTGTATGATTTTTGAAGTACATCAGCCGTTGAGGTTGAACCGTCGATTTAACTTGGAGATTCTAAGACGTCAGAGAGTAGACAATAAGGACCTTTATGAAATATACTTTAACAATGCGTTAAACAGGGAGATTTTCAATAGAGTATCTGAGAAATGTTATTCTCCTGCAAGTAGAATAATTTTAGAGCTGATAGATGAGTTTAAGGGTGGAAAGAAGCCGTTTAAAGTTTCATTTAGCTTTTCAGGTGTATTCTTAGAACAATGTGAAAGATGGAACCCCAACCTATTAGAACTATTCAAACAGATTGTTGAAAGTGGCTGTATTGAACTACTCAGTCAGACGTATTACCATTCACTTGCAAGTTTAAACCCTATGGATAAGTCAGAGTTCGCCGAACAAGTTGAAGAACACCGTCAGATCATTAAGGATTTATTCGACTATACGCCTAAAACATTTGAAAACACGGAGTGCATTTACAACAACGATATTGCTAGAGAAGTGAAGAACCTAGGTTTTGAAGCTATTATAACGGAAGGAGCTGAGAGAATTCTAGATTGGAGGTCGCCGAACTTCATCTACAAGTCGAAAGGATCCAATATTAAGGTTCTACTGCGGAATTATAGGCTTTCAGATGACATAGGCTTTAGATTTGCATCAGCCGATTGGGATCAGTGGCCTTTAACGGCTGATAAGTATGCCACTTGGTTGGCGCATACATACGGGCAGGTCATAGTATTATTCTTAGACTACGAAACATTCGGCGAACACTACTGGGCTGAAAGCGGTATTTTCAATTTCTTAAAGTGGCTTCCAGTAGAAGTTTCTAAGTGGGATAATCTTTCATGGGTTACACCTTCTGAGGCTGTTCAAAAGCATGCCCCTTGTGGAGAGTTAGACGTTCCACCGGATAAGACTGTTTCATGGGCTGACGTTGAGCGGGATCTAGGTGCTTGGCTGAGCAACAATCAACAGAACATTTCATTCAATCTATTGAATGAAATCGGTTTAATCGTTAAAGAGTTGAACGAGTCAAACCTATTGAAGATTTGGCGCTACCTACAGACGAGCGACCACTTCTACTACATGTATAGTAGAGGAGGAGAAAGCGGTATCGTGCATGATTCGTTTAACCCATATGGAAGCCCAGCCGAAGCCTTCATCACTTACATAGGTGTACTGTTGGATTTTGAAGCCAGATGCGAGATGCTATTTGAAAGTTCTGAGTTTAAGCATAAACGTATACTACGACGTGTACCTTGGGAAAAAGGATTTAAGTTCTTTTATGAATTTGCCATGCCGACTGGTCTATCAGCTAACAGTCTGGAGGAATTTTATGAAGCCATTAAGAGAGTAAATATTAGCTCGATAGTCTTCCATCTGGAGAGGGGAGACTTTGAAAGGTGGGTTTTAAATGTTATCGGAGACCGTGAACTTGCAGACCGTATAGCAAACCTACGAAGCGCTAAAATGGACTCTGAGGAAAAGCGTAAAGCACTATCAGACTTAATCAGAAGTAGAATTGAGGAATTAAAACAAGCTCACTAGAAAACCTAGAGCCCAGAGATTCAATCAACGGATAATTGCAATCTTTTAGTAAGCAATATTTTTCTCTCCAAAAGAACGTAAGCTTCTACAAAACATTTAACTAAGCAGAGGGAGAGTTAAACTATGATGGAGATAATATTTTTCGCGTACGAGTATCCTCCATATATTGTTGGAGGACTTGGAACATACGCTGAATATTTAACCAGATGGCTTGTAAAAATGGGCCATGACGTGACCGTCTTCTCCATGCACACGAAGAACGCACCTACGAGAGACGTGTACATGGGCGTTGAAGTACACAGACCTATTGTTGAAAATATAAACATAAGCCTACTGCTTCCAATGTTCATACCCGAGGAGATACAGCGTTGGTCTGAAGAGGGGAGAAAATTCTTTGGTGACATTCTCCTCTACAATGTCCTCTCAGCGAGTAAACTGGTGAACGACCTAGTTAGAAATGAAGGGAGGAAGGTCGACTTATTAGCTTCACATGATTGGCTGGGTTCAATAGGTGGGATACTTGCAAGTAAAGGTTTAAACAAGCCGTTGATCTTCCATATCCACAGTACGGAGCAGGGACGCGCTGGAAACGGCTCTGAGACAATTAAGCGTTTAGAGAGGCTGGCGGCTGAACATGCAAGTAGAGTTATAACTGTAAGCTACGCCATGAGAGATCATCTCATAAGCTTAGGCTACGATGAGAGGAAGATACGCGTCGTCTATAATGGCGTGGACGCTGAAAAATACGACCCAGATAAGGTATCACGTGAAGATGTGGTTAATGTCAGAAAAAGCCTAGGCATAGGTGAAGATGAATATATGATCCTGTTTATAGGAAGATTGACTTGGGTTAAAGGTGTTGATACGTTAATACTCGCAATGCCTGAGATTCTAAGCAAAATACCAAATGCAAAGCTTGTGGTAGTGGGCGTTGGCGAGCAGGAAGGATTGTTGAAAAATGAAGTCCAGAGACTTAAACTTGAAGGCAAAGTCATCTTTAAAAGCGAATTCATACCGGAAGACTTGAGAATAAAATACTACGCTGCAGCGGACGTATGCGTTTTCCCATCTAAATATGAGCCTTTTGGCATCGTATGCGCTGAGGCCATGAGCATGGGTAAGCCGGTGGTTGTCGGAGCTAGAGGTGTTAGTGGTATGCGTGAACAGGTTATTCCATCAGGTCCAAATCAATGTGGCTTTCATATAAACCCTTATGATCCAAGCGATATAGCTAAATTTGTGATAATGCTCTTAGAAGATGAAGATTTAAGGAAGAAATGTGGAAGAAATGCTAGAAAGAGGGTTCTTGAAGAATTCACGTGGAAAAATGTAGCAGAGAATACTTTAAGAGTATACGATGAAGCTTTAAGATGATAGGTTCATTGTTTACAATAGTATTAACTGTAAAAATTCAAATGATTTTTCCTAATGGAGAGATATTGTGGGAGAACCTATATATGAGAAAGGCTTAAGTAGTCTTGCTGGATTAGGCTGTCAATCCATGAATATTTGCATGTTAACTTGGGAGTACCCACCTAGGATAGTTGGTGGTATAGCTAGGCACTGTGAGGGGCTTGCAAAGGCACTTGCGAAAATGGGATATACAGTGCATGTAATTACACTCGATTTTCCAAGTGCACCTCAATACGAGGAGATCGAAGGTGTTAAAATTCATCGGACATCTATAGAGCTTGGCCATCCGAACTTTATCACTTGGGTTTTTATATTTAACCATTTTATGGAGAAGAAGATTGCGATGATAAGTAAAGACGTTAAATTCGACATGGTTCATATCCACGATTGGCTTGTAGCATTAGCAGGTATAGCTACGAAACACTATCTTAAGTTACCGCTTATTCTAACTCTACATAGCACGGAATTTGGTAGAGCGTCAGGCCTCAGCAATCCAGACTCTTACCTTATTGATGGTGTGGAGTGGTGGGCAACTTACGAGTCTAAGAGAATTATTGTTACAAGTAATTCTATGAAGAAGGAGGTTGAAGAACACTTTCATCTACCACATAGTAAGATCGACGTAATTCCAAATGCTATTGATACTTCTAGGTATGAAGTTAAGGTCGACCGTGAGGCCGTTAAAAAGCGTCATGGGATAGCTTCGGATGAAAGGATCGTTCTCTTCGTAGGAAGACTGGCTCCTCAGAAGGGGGTAGAATATTTAATTAAAGCTACACCTAAGATCGTTAATAGCCATCCAAATGCTCGTATTGTGATAGTTGGAGATGGATGGTTGAAGGATTATTTATGGAATCTTACAATTTCAAGCGGATATAGCCATAGGATATCGTTTCTAGGCTTTCTATCTGATTCGGAACTTATTGAGTTAACCCTCAGCTCAGACGTCCTTGTGATCCCTTCAGTATATGAACCGTTCGGTATAGTTGCTCTTGAAGGGATGGCCGCTGGGATTCCGGTTGTAGCCAGTAATGTTGGAGGTTTAGCTGAAATCATTGAACACGATAAAACTGGAGTTTTAGTCTATGCTGGAGACCCGAATTCAATAGCATGGGGTGTGAATAGGATTTTATCAGACCCAAAATATGCATTCTGGTTGGTGGAAAATGCTAAAAGAAAGGTTCGAGAAATATATAGCTGGGATGCTGTTGCAAGAAAAACCGCTGAAGTATATGAAAAATCATCTGGAGGGGCTTAGCTATGTATAGGAGAGGCTCTACGCCAATATCAGATGAAATATACTTTCTATGTATGCTTCACAATCTCGGCATAACAGCTCCTGAAAAATCTCTTACAATCGAAGAGATATCACGTTGGACGGCTGTAGAGCCATCTAAAGCTAAGGAAAACTTGAATAAACTTTTGAAGGCGAAATACGTGGATGTGAGAATAATCTCCGGTGTTAAAAGGTATTTCATAACAGTCGATGGAATAAGAAAGGTTCTAAGTATGTACAGTTAGGTCTTTACTGTTCTTTAAGCACGCTTTCCTCCAATTTAAAAGACTCCTTCAGACTCTTTGCAGCATCCTCTGGGGGAATTGTGTTTATAAATGCGCCAGTGCTTTTCTCAAACCCAGCCCATATGGCTAGTTTAGGATAAACCTCTACGTGCCAATGGTAGTGGCTTTCAGGCAAAATGTGAAAGCCGAGATTATATGGTGGATCGTTTAATAGCCTCCTTAACCCGCCCAAACTTACCCTTAATATTTCGGCGAACTTTTCAACTTCAAATTCACTCATTTCTAGAATAGACGATTGATGTCTTTTTGGAAAGACCCAGAATTCAAATAGGTTTAATGAAGCCCAAGGTGTAAATGCTATAAAACTTTCATTCTCCCAAATAAAGCGTTCACTCTTAGATTCCTCCTCGACTATACTGCAGAAGACGCATTTTCCTTCACTTTCGTAGTAGTTCTTACTTGCTTCAGCTTCCTCCTTAACTATTTTCGGAAGTATTGGTGTTGCTATTATCTGTGAATGAGCATGTGAAAGAGACGCACCTGCACTAGCACCGTAGTTTCTAAAGACGGATACGTATTTCACATATTCCCTTGAAGATAGGTGACTGAACCTATCTTTGATTGCGTTGACGACAAGCTTTAATTGAGACCTTCTAGCGACGCTTGGGTGTTCACTATGGATCGGTGATTCTATTAGAACTTCATGAAAACCCAAAGCCTTCATAGATCTATGAAAACTTGTAGATTTGAATATCTGCGTGGGCTTTTGACCATCTTCCATAGAGAAGGCTGGGTAGAGGTTTGGAATACATCTGACAACCCAATTCTTACAGCGGAATTCGCCGTTTTCCAAGGTTTTTCTGACACTTCCACCTTCTAATACGTATACCAATGTTGCTGGTGGCGTTAAATGTTCATTACCTGGACAGAAGGGGCATACAGTATTTTTAACATCCCAACTTTTCACGTTAGAAAAATCTGAAGGCCTCTTCCTCCGCTGTGAAGCTATTACAACCCACCGGTCGAGTATATAGTCTTTCCTCAGTTCATTCTGAGACACTACGATATCACCAATAAGAATTAGTTCGCGGAAGCTTTTAACTTGTTACATCTATGTAAACTGTTCCAGTCTAGTGTCAACTTCCATCCCCCTCCTCTTTCTATGGGAGGGCTTTCGGGGTGAACAGTTGAAGCCCTCATATACATCTGAATATTTTATCTCCACATATAAGCCCGAGTGTTTTTCCACCGTACACATAATGGGTTTGATTAAAGTCGATAAACTTTATGTTGAATAGAGGCAGTTTCCAAGCCTCATAATCAGCTTAGATGACCGTTTACAGGAGAAATCCTAAACGTTTAAATGGGGGGAGCACCAATTAGTGAGGGGTATTTTTGAAGCAATTGAGTAAAGAGAAGAAGAGTATATTGGAGCTATTATGGAGGATAAATAGGCCGGTAGACCTGGAGAGTATCGTTCGAGAAACTGGGTTGAAAACAAGATCCATTATTGTACACCTTTCGACTCTTAGAAAGATGGGCTACGTATCTATGACGGACAAGAGTTTATACTCAGTAACAGATAAAGGTAAGGAGGCTTTAGGATTGCCGAAGATCGATAAGGATTTAGCCATAAGGTTTTTAAGTAAAGTACCGCAGGAGAAGGCCTTCCACTTTTACATCGAAGTAGATAAACCGTTAATGGTTTCAGCGGACTCTTTAACAGACTTCTATGAGAAGATTCAGAATATAGATGTGAAATCTATAGAATTTCACACTTCACGTAGAGACTTTGAACTATGGATCCACTTCATAGGTGATGTAGAGCTAGCTAAAAGATTAAGCGTGCTTAGAGAGGCGAATCTAACTGGCGAGGAACTGAGGAGGAAAATATATGAGACTGTGAAATCCAGATGCGAAGAGCTTCAGAGAATAGTCTCCTCACAGTTAGAAGCTCGATCTTAAGGATATGAATCGGTCTTTATATGATTTCTATGAATAATTCTCCCCTGATTTGTAAAGGGGATATGCTTTTAATAAGTCGTTGCTTAATATGGAAGGGCACCAGTATTTCTCAATGTACTCAACGACTAACTCCGTACCTCTCTCATGGCTAACATGAGGCGGCCGACGGGGATTATACATAGCGTCTGTTAAGTCTCTAACGAGAATACACCTTACGCCCCATTTAACCATCTGCTTAATTCCAAAGGACTTGTTTAGAATGCACATATTCGTGTGTATGCCCATTATTATGAGGTTTTTAATCCCACGTAATTTCATGAAGCTGTATATCTCTAAACCATCATCCGATATCACGTCAGGCTCCATAATTTCGATGGCAGGATGCTGTCTAGTCCATGCCTTATATGGTCTACAAAGTGGGATATCATCGCAACCGCCATCCGAGTCATCGATTGGTAGAGGAGGGGAGGGGATGTTTGACGGGCTCGGTGGGGTAACGCGAGGAATATTGGCAATCTTCTGCCTATAAGATGTATCTATGTAGGAGTTCATGGTTTCTGAAGGTGAGTGTATTATCTGTACACCGTTCTTCCTAGCGGCTTTAACTACACGATTCATTTTAGCGACGAGAGCGTTGATGCGTTCAGTTGCACTCTTACACCAATGTTTATCCCAAACATCACTACCTTTAAACGTCTCAACACGGTTCGGAGGTTGAGTCTAAGAACCTTTAAACCTTTTGTTTTCTTGATCTTCTGACCAGCATTCAACGTGTAACACCCGATAGGTGATTACTTGAAAACATATAAGGCTAGGTAATATATAAGTTCTTCCATCAATTTATTGGATGCCCGCTTACAAATTGAAATATTAACTTCTAGGATTGGATAATATAGGGGTGTTTAAATGGTGTTAATCGACATTTACGATGCATTTGTTTTAACGCCGAATGATATTTCAAGAGTGGAAGCTAAAGCGATAACAGTTTTGATTGAAGAGGTGGAGAAGAGAACTGGGATTAAACTTCCAGTAGTTCATCAATGGGAGGGTGAAGATAGAACAATAATTATAGTAGGCTCGGAGAAGTCTCTAGAAGGCCTGAGAATTCCCTACTTAAACCTCTTAGATGAATTGGAAAAGCCAGGTAGAGAGGGTTATAGGATTCTTGTAGAAAGGCCGAAAAACCATCCGGTTATTTTCATAGTCGGGAGAGACGAGCGGGGGGTTCTCTATGGAGTTGGAAGATTTCTACGTAAAATCGTATGGAGGAAAGGCTCTATAAAAATAGATGATAAATTAAAAATCTCCAGTACACCAGTGTATCCTTTAAGAGGTCATCAACTAGGTTATAGGCCGAAAAGCAACACATATAATGCGTGGTCTGTTGAGCAGTTCGATCAATATATACGTGAATTAACGATCTTCGGTGCAAATGCGATTGAAATAGTTCCGCCTAGGACGGATGACGACCCGGTAAGTCCTCTTATGAAAGCTCCGCCTTTGGAAATTATGGAGAAATTATCTCAGATAATAGACTCATACGGGTTAGATGTATGGATTTGGTATCCCAACATCCCTGAGCTCTGTTCTCTAGCTCAGAGCTCTCAAATGAAGAGATTATAAAAAAGGAGCTAGCTGAACGTGAAGAAATCTTCAATAGACTCATCCGGATAGATGCGGTTTTCATCCCTGGCGGAGACCCTGGAAGATTGAAAGCGAGCGAGTTATTCCAATGGGCTGAGAAAGTGGCGAAAATACTACACAAATATCATCCTAATGCTAAAATTTGGCTATCCCCACAATTCCCAGAAGAACCTTTAAACAGTTGGTACTCTGAATTTTATGAAAACATTAAAAGAAAACCGGATTGGTTAGGAGGGATAGTTTTTGGACCTAGAGTGAAGACCCCGCTACCGGAACTACGTAAAATAATCCCAGATGAATATCCCATTCGCCATTATTCGGATATTACCCACTCTATTAGATGTCAATATCCAGTTCCAAATTGGGATTTAGCCTTCGCCATAACATTGGGACGTGAATGCATCAATCCGAGGCCTAAAGCTGAAAAGTACATTCACAATTTATTTGCACAATATACAATTGGAAGTATAAGCTATTCAGAAGGTGTAAATGATGACGTAAATAAATTCGTATGGAGTGATCAAGATTGGGATCCAAATACGCCCTTGATAGAGACTTTAAGAGATTATGCCCGCTTATTCATTAGCAGTGAATGGGTGGATGAAATAGCACATTGTCTTATGGCTTTAGAGGAGAATTGGATCGGCCCTGCGATAGCTAATGAAGGTATAGAGGTAACCTTAAGACAGTGGCAAGAGCTTGAGAAGATTATTCCTCAAGAGGTTTTAGAGAACTGGCGTTTTCAAATGGGATTACTCAGAGCATACTACGATGCTTATATTAGAAGGAGGCTGATTTATGAAACGGAGCTGGAAAAAGAGGCTATTGAAATACTGGAATCAGCTGATTCAATAGGCTCTTTAAAGGCGATGGAAGAGGCTGAGAAGATATTGAGGAGAGCTCAAACAGAGCCTGTAGCTGTGAAATACCGTAAAAAATGTGAAGAATTAGCTGACAAACTCTTTAAAAATATCGGACTACAGCTTTCAGTTAAAAGACATCAAGCGGCAAACTGGGAGAGAGGAGCGTTTATAGATGATATTGACATACCATTAAACAATATTGACTGGTTATTAGCTCAATTCGACCGTATACGTAAAATGGGAGATGAAGATCAGAGGCTGAAGGCAATAGGTGAAGTTATAAACAGGGTAAACCCTGGTTCTGGAGGCTACTATGAGAATTTCGGGGATTATAAAAGTACGAGTCGCCTGTTTAAAGACAGTGATTGGAAGAAGGATCCGGGATTCCTCACATCTAAGGGGATAACATTTGCAACACCTTTGCTCCATCTGAAGGAGTACGTGACTGAGTACGGTGGCGTTCCTCTAGCTTGGATTAGTAATATTTTCTCACCCTATCAACATCCTTTAACGATTTCTTATGATGATTTAGACCCAACAGCATCCTATAAAATTAGAGTGACGTATGTAGGTTTTTCAGAAGGTGAGGTGAAACTATTGGCTAATGGAAGATACATTATTCATGATTTCATCAACATTTACAATAAATGCATAACCATAGAGCGCTCCATCCCTCAAGAAGCGATTAGTGATGGAGAATTAAATTTAACATGGATTGTAAAAGAGGGAGGCCGAGGGGTAAGCGTAGCTGAGCTCTGGATAATAAAAGTGAAAAATACTTAACCTCTCTGGTTGATGTATGCGCTATCATTTGTTATTATTATATTGTTATAATTGAATTATATACCGTTTTTCTCATCAACGGTTGAGATGCGCGGATGTATTTCTCAGTTGAGATTAGATGATCGTCTAATGTCGGCGGTTAAATATCTTAAGGAGAATGTAGTATTTCACGGATTATCTTCTTCATTTCATCAGTGTTGAACACTTCCTTCCAATCAGTCTTCAAAATCCTATCACGTCCATATCTTATAGCGTTTTCAGCGGCTTTAGAAATTTTATGAGAAGATTCTTCAAATAAAACAGCCAGTAGAATTCTAATGTGTCCGAGTAGAAAAGCTCGGGCCGCTTTCTCTGGAACACCGAGTCTTACAGCTTCATTAAATGCTTCTCTCATGAGATAGGATGCTGCCCCTATAACTATTTCTGAGGCTATTGGTTCGAGAATAGCTATTTCATCAACAGTTAATCTGTAACAATTAACGACTGGTGCAAATATTTCCCTACAGATCTTCTCGGCAAGTTTAAGGTTTTCCTCTCTTCCATGTAGTAAAGCAATTACTATGTCTTGTTTGGCTACTCCTCCAAAGAAGTCTCTATAGGCCTCTATTGACTCTTGCTCTTGGAAAAGTTGCGGATGGCATGGATGTACTATAACGAAAGTGCGATCATCCCGTAGATATACATCTCCCACGTATGCGGCTGCGGCGTCTAGTAGAATCATGGTAGCGTTTCTCCTCATCGTTGGAGCAATCGTTTTTGATAAATCACCTATCTTATCACCTGGAACAGCCATGATAATAACATCGCTTATCGGAATAGCATCCTCCACTCTGGTGGCTGTTAACCCTTTTTTCTGAAGCTTGATAACCCCTTCGCCTTTTTCACATAAGAAAACGTTGTAATCTTTCCTGAGTAGCCTATCTGTAATAAAGCTACCAGCTGTCCCCCCAGCACCGATAATTGTAATATTCAGCTTTTCTCCGCTACCCCCTACTTCAACTTTCATTTTAACAGCCTCCTCTTCAAATACTCGATACTTCTGATGGCCCACTCTTCTTTCAATATAGTTTTTCTATTGAACCCATGAATGGCACCCACAACTCTACTATTACACTTGGCTTTCTCCCTTTTCTCTCCAAAACTTGAAAAGCCAGTCGACGTTCAGCCTTCCCCTACCTAGTGGACGGCCAACTACTTTAAACCCCATTCTACATCTAACTCTTACTATATCGAAGTCTTTCAAATGTAGGTTTATCGTGAAAGCTGCAAGCCTATTTACAACATCCTCTAAGCCCTCTAAAGCACCAAATGAATTGACCGTATCCAAACGAGCCCCAACATAAGGACTACCTAGCTTCTTTATTAGAAGAGCCAATTCTCTCGATTTAAATTGTTCATAGTTTTCTAAAGCTATTGAAACACCTTCCCTTTCAAAGATGGGAAGAATCTGTTTAATTTGCATTATAATCCTATTTAAGCTCGGTTTTCTACCGGAAACTTCAAATACCGTTCTCAGTAGCTTTGCGTTTAACTTTTTCGCTATTTTTAGATGTGTCAGCAAGTTTTCAGGTTCAATCCCACGCGTACCAACCTGGATGTTAATCCCCATATTGTGAGCGGTTTTTGAAAGATCATCCAATGTACTATCATCCATCTTATGGGGGAAAATTATCGCATATTTGAACAGTATTAACGCTTAAAGATTCGGCTTTCTCCAGCAAACCCATAGCATCTAGGGGAACTTTAGGTTGAGGATAGCCTTAAACACCGAAAGCCCATGGAAAAGTATAGGAGCCTATGCTCAACTCCATTATATCACCTATTAAACTCTACGATAGATTCCAACAATCACACTGATTAAATTTAATAGTGATGGTGGAAATTCGGTTTAAATAGTGGTCGATTTGCACCCTTTAACAATTGGTTATAAAACTTGCCATGAACAGTATCAACTCGATAGACTTTTAGTACATGCAGTTTTAGCTGAAAAGTACGGTTTTGAAACACTTTGGACGAGTGACCACTTCCACCCGTGGGCTCACACTGGAGCTGCCGGAGGCTTTGCTTGGGTGTGGATAGCGTCAGCCGCTGAAAAGACAAACAGTATTAAAATTGGGACTTCTGTAACTGTGCCAATTCTTAGATATCACCCAGCGATAGTTGCTCAAGCCTTTGCAACCCTCGCCTACATGTATCCCGATAGGATATTTCTCGGACTTGGCGCAGGAGAAGCGTTAAATGAATCTCCTTTAGGATATGTTTGGCCTACTCCGAAGCAACGCGTTGAAATGCTTGAAGAAGCAATTATCATTATCAAGAAGTTGTGGAGCGGAAACTTCACAACTTTTAAAGGAAAATACTATAGGTTGAAGAAGGCAAAACTTTATACTACGCCGAAGAAGCCCATAAAGATTTACGTAGCCGCTGGCGGACCTAAAGTTGCGGAACTGGCTGGAAGACATGCTGATGGAATTCTCATAGGCCCTGGGGGATTGACGAAAGCCGAAAGACTGTTTAATGCCTTTGAAGAAGGGGCTAGGAAAGCTGGTAGAAAACCCGAGTTGTTGGAGAGAGTTGCAGAGCTCTTAGTCTCGTATGATGAAGACTATGAGAAGGCATTGAAATCTTGCCGATTCTGGTGTGGATCTATGCTACCCATTTTCTTCAAATACGACATATACGACCCTAGAGAGATAGAAGAGCATGGAAAACTTGTCGGAGATGAAGCCTTAGCTGAGAAATGGATAATTGCAACAACAGCCGATGAACATATTGAAGCGATAGAAAAGTACGTTAAAGCTGGTTTTAACCATATATATTTCGTAAGCTCAAGCCCCGATGAGGTGAAGTTTATAAAATTCTACGGAGAAAAAGTCCTACCGTATTTTAAACAGTACTCTAAATAGCCAACTTCTAATATTGAACCAAAGACTAGAGATGAGAGCTCTAGGGTATTAGATATCTTTGGAAGGCATAATAGTTTACCACAGTATTGATTTTTCTACTTTTTATAAAAAACTTGGAATAAGCACACAATTAAGCTTATAGATAAACCTAAGATGTATGGAGCATTCGGGGCGTATTCTGATACAAAGCCTCCAGTTAGTGAGCCTAAGAAGTATCCTACGCCTATAAGGCTTTCGAATAAACCACTGGCATAGCCTTTCTTAGCACCCCAGTCTTTGAGAAGTGTTGCTATTGAAGATGCGTAAAGTATGCCTGCTCCAAAACCGAAAAACGCAAAGGATATAGCAAATATCAATGCTGTGGAGCCTATTGCCGTTAGAGCCGATGCAAACGCCATTATTAACGAGCCAGTTAAAAACACGAAGCGTCTGTTGAATTTAGCCTCAATCTTATAGGTTTCAAAGAAAGCTATGAGTCTGAATAAACCGTTGATCAGCATTATCAAGCCAACAGTATACGCGGGAATTCCAAGGCTGACTGCATAAGCTGGAAAGAGGTTGAATATCACTCCACCTATAGATGAGAATAGTAAAATCTCCACTATAGCTCCAACTATTGAAACACTACGATTTTCAATTGACGCTAAAGTTTCACTTTCCCCAACAAGCTCATCTTTTAAACGCTCTTTAACCATGACGACTGCTAGAAAAGCCAGCGTAAGCGATATTATTAAAGCCGTTATAAAGGGAGTTTTAACCCCGATGACGCTGATCAAGGATCCACCTATCATGGGCCCTACGATCGTTGCAGAACCCCATGATAGATTGAACCTTCTAAGAGTTTCCTCAACATTTACTTCTGAAGCCTCTACTAGAAGCGCCTCTACCGATGGCCAGAACAATGACACTGAAATCCATTCTAAAGCCTTAACTGGGATGAGCATGTAAGGGTCCTCTACAATACTGTACAAGAGACAAGATAAACCGTAGAGAAAAGTGGAAGTGAAAACGAAAGTTTTCTTCCTAAATCTATCCGATAGAACTCCTGAAGCCAGAGGCATGAAGGAGTAGATCAAACCACCAGTAGCTCCTATGAATCCTAGTAGTAGCGGAGAAGCCCCCAATTCCGCAGCGTATATTGGCACAGCTATTCCAACGATCCCGGTAAGCATCTGCATTAGAAAAGCTGAAGTCAATAGAAAACTTGAAGTAAGACTTTTGCCACAGTTTAGTCTGTTCATTTTCGATTTCCACTTGAAAATTTCACATTCGTACACTTGCAATATAAACGTTTATTCTTACGACGACATTCTACGTTCAAAAACGTTTTAACATTAGACTTCTAGAGGAGGGCTTCAATATTGCAGATGGGAAGCTCAATAACGCTTACGATTTGGAAATAGTTTAAGTGGAAAGATTAAAAGACTGTCTTTGTAAGACATGTGTTTGTGAAAGACATGTTTGTAAAAAGCCCTTCACTATCATGGAGGGAAAACTATCTTAGAAGTGTTGAGTTCAGAGAGCCTGAGTATATACCATGCCGTATAACGGTCATGTGGCCCCTATGGAACACTTACAGGGAGAAGCTTGAAGAAGTTGCTTTAAAACATCCAGCGGTTTTCCCGGGGTTTAAACCTGGGTCTATAAAATATGGCGTTAAACCTGGTATTTTAAGAGCCAATCGGACAATTAGAGATCCTTTTGGATGCGTTTGGAGTTTCAACATAGAGGGGTTTCAAGGTCAAGTCGTACATCATCCACTTGAAAATTGGGAGGATTTTAAGAAATATGAAATGCCCGATCCGGAAGATGGAGTTCCCATCGAGGGAGCTGAAAAACCCATCCACTGGGATGTGGTATTCTCAAGCTTAGATAAAGCGAGGAGTGAAGGTAATCTGGTGATTGCAAGTATGCCTCACGGCTTCTTCTTTCAAAGACTCTACTACCTTAGAGGATTTACAAATCTTATGAAGGATTTCATTCAGAAGCCGCCTCAAATCTATGAGCTAATAGAAAGACTTACGGAATTTAATCTCAAACTCGTAGATAAATTTCTAAGTTTCGGTAGAATAGACGTATTCTACTTCGGAGACGACCTCGGTACACAGACCAGAATGCCCATAAGCCCGAGAACGTTCAGAGAATTCATATTTCCAAGTTATGCTAAAATATTTCAAAGGATAAGAAGCCTAGGAACCCACGTATACCTACATACAGACGGACATGTAGTTGAAGTTTTGGATCAACTCATGGAGGCTGGTGCAGATATTCTGAATATTCAAGATAGAGTGAACGGTTTAGATAACATAGCTTCCATGTGTAAGGGTAGGGTTTGCATAGACCTAGACATAGATAGACAGTACCTAGTACCATTTGGAAAAGCCGATGACATTAGAAGCTACATTAAGGGAATAGTAGAGCTACTAGCTATGAAAAAAGGAGGGTTGATGCTTGAAGCGGAAATACACCCACCAACACCATTGGAGAACATAGAGGCCGTAGCTAAAGCTATGGAGGAGTTCATGTGGCTTTAAATATGTCAAACCCAGTTAGATTCGTTCAAGTATCTAAAGTGGAAAAAGTCTTAACAACGGTTTATAATCTTATTCAATTTCAATCCTATTAAGAGGTGGTCAGTTTTCGAGGGGTGTTTACAAATGCAAGATGAGAAGATGGATAGGTTTAATGTCGGCGGTCTTGCAGAAACTTTTCCAGAACAGTTTGAAGAAGCCTATAGGATTGGCTTGGAGTTTGCAAGCACAATAGACTTTGAAAAGCTTAACCCCAGTATGATCGTATTTGTCGGGGTAGGTGGTTCAGCAGTTGGAGGGGATCTGATTGGAGATTGGCTTAGATGTAGGGTTAAAATTCCAATAAACGTAGGTAGAAGCTATGATCCACCGGCTTATCTTTCAGATAAAACATTAGTGTTTGCCATAAGCTACTCTGGAAATACCGAAGAGACGTTAAGCTTCATGATTAAGGCGCATAAACTCGGATGTGCAGTAATCTCGTTGAGTTCGGGTGGTTTTATGGAGAGATTGTCGGAGAGGCTCAGAATACCCCATATAAAAGTTCCATCTGGTCTTCTCCCAAGGGCGGCAATAGCCTACTTATCTACACCACTAATACCTATTGTTGAAAAACTGACCAATATCGATCTTAAATGGGAGGTTGATGAAACTCTAGAAAACCTGAGAAAACTTAGAGCCAAGCTCGTAAGGGCAACCCCTATTGAAGAAAACCCTGCTAAGAAACTCGCTGGGATGATTTACGGCAAGATTCCCACAATATTCGGGTATGGATATCTCTCGTCTGTCGCTAGGAGGTTTAAAAATCAACTCAATGAGAACAGCAAAATCGTAGCTAGATGGGATGAATTTCCAGAGTTAAATCATAATGAAATTATGGCCTATCAAAACCCTGAATCTTACGTTAAAAACCAGTTTATCATCTTTTTAAGAGGAAGAGTTGAGCAACCCGAGATCACAGCTAGAATTGAGAATACTAGAAGGATTGTAGAGGGGAAAGTTTCAGGAATTTACGACCTATATGGTTTAGGAAGCTCAATACTTTCAAACATCTATACAATACTCTACGTAGCAGATTTCACATCCATATACTTAGCGTATCTTAGAGGCGTAGATCCCGGGGATACTTCATTAATAGAAGACTTAAAGAAGAAACTCGATTCATCGATTGGAATACTCTCTAGGATTAGAAGCGAATACAAGCTTTAATTTTCAGAGGTCTAATAGAAACCTTAAGATCCACATTCCACCCTTCTTCTCTATACTCATCATGTGATACGTTACTGCTTTAACACCGACCCTCTGTTCATGTTTATCGGGATTGTAGTCTTCACCCCAAACTCTAGCTTTAAGATTAAAGCCTTCAGTTGTTCGCGTGATCTTTTCAACTTTAAACTTTGAATAGACTCTGACGTTTACGTCAAACATCACCAGTAGGTTTTCAAGCCAATTGTACAGTAATGATTCCAAGTCAAAACCCTCGACTTCGATAACCTCCTCTATCAAAGGTGCGACTTTAGATGTATTTGTCATCACCTCAAACATAGCTAATGCCGCATTTTCAAACGCTTCTTCTAAAGTTAAACCATAGGCCTCTATGAGAGCGTCGCCCATATGTTGAAGGAACTTAAATCCACCCATAACGGTAAATAAAATTATAAGGTGGTGCTTAAACTTTCAGTTTACGTGGAAGGCTATGTAAGTTTAAATTTCTCAATGTTCTCTTTAATCCTCTTCCAGTCCACGACTCTAGTAACGATTACCTTGAGGTGTTCTTTCATGAGCTTCATAGCGACTTCGCTTCCAAGTCTACTATTGTTCCAGGTTACAAATGGCGGGTAAAACATAGCCTCCTTAAACACGGGAGCACCATCTTTAATATCAAATTTTATGTATCCGAGCTCTCTCAGGTAACATGAATCATTCGGACATAGAATATCTATTTCCTTCATTTCCATTTTCAGGAAGAGTAGTTTAAACTCCTGTGGATTTACAATAACCCTTCCACATGGACATTGAAGAGTTTGATTCTGTTCGCCCACAAACTCACCAAAGAAAAGAATATTCACACTTTAAGTTAAAGTTTTTCCTATAAACCCGAACTAAGACGATTATTATTTATAAACTTCTTATGAAGTATTCTTATAGATGGGAATGAAGTGTACGATTTTAGAGTTGATCTTCGGAGTGGTGGCCTTAGACGACAAGATGAACGTTGTAGATTACATACTTTTCCCGAAAAACCCAGTGGATTTAGCAGAGAAGCTATACATTATGGAGACGGGAGGGGTTTTAGACGATCTGATAGAGCTTGTCAGTAGACTTAAAAGTAGGGGATTTAAATACTTTGTATTTGAGCGTGAATCGTCATCTCGTCTTATAAGGGAGCGTCTAAACGTAGATACGGTCGTCGAAAGCCCAAGCAGTCTGGGGAGAATTGTTAGAAAAGACTTATCGTCTAAAGCCTTAGAACTTGGGTTTGCGAAAAGCAGGAGTGAGTATTTAGAGGTCGTTCAAAAAGCCTTAGACTCACTGGCTAGGAGAGGCATAAGAGAACGTAGTAGTAAAGGAGACATGTATATAATCCAGGCAGTACATGCACTAGAAGAACTTGATAAAACGATAAACTTATTCTATGGGCGGTTACGAGAGTGGTATGGGCTATATTTATCAGAGCTCAGTGATGCTGTAGAAACCCCTGAGGAGTATTTCAAAATAGTGGCTGAAATAGGTTGGAAGGAAGAAATCAACAGCGAAAACTTATCTAAAATCGGTATAAGTAAAAAGACTACTTCAGCTGTTCTTGAAGCTTTGAAAACGTCCATAGGTGTGGAGATGGATAAGCGGGACCTTGAAGAAATACGTGTAATGGCTTCGACCGTTTTAAAGCTCATAAGCCTTAGAGAGAGGTTGGAGAAATATATAGAGGAGAGGATTAAAGAGGTTTCTCCAAATCTTTACACACTGGTGGGGCCAATTCTTGCGGCTAAACTCATAGCCCAAGCGGGAGGACTGGAAGCTTTATCTAAGATGCCGTCAAGCACGATTCAGGTGTTGGGAGCTGAAAAAGCTTTATTTAGAGCATTAAGAACTGGTGGGAAGCCTCCTAAGCATGGACTTATATTTCAACACCCAATTATAAGACAAAGCCCTAAGAAACTTAGGGGTAAAATATCCAGGGTGTTAGCGGCTAAACTATCTATAGCAGCTAGGATAGACGCATTCACAGGTAAATACATGGGAGATAAACTTAAGGAGGACCTTAATAGGAGGATTGAAGAGATTCTAAAGCAAACTTAACAGATTTAGAGAGCGACGAAGTGGGGAAGGTTCTGAGTTAAGTGTGGATTCGGTTTTCATTTCTATTTAATCCTCCCCTCCGATTAACTCATTAAGGGCTTTAGGCTGTATAGTAGCTATAAGTGTATGAACTCAACAGCGATTCATCCCCTCTAATTGAAGTTAGGTTTTTCTTAGAATCTCCGCAATTTAAGACGTTTGAGGACTAGCTTTTCCTAAGCCTATTTATGCTTCGATTACGCCAGGAAAAGTCTAAGAGTTTTTTAGAAGCACCGAAGCCGCATGCAGCACATTTACGACTTTTAACATTATAGGATCTGCGTCCACATCTTCTACAGCGTATGTGTAGCGTTTCCCTACCGTATTTACCCATAGAGGGGGTTCCTTTAACCACTGCTACTCACCTAGCCTGCTGGGGATATTATCACCACATTGTCTCCTCTAAGTATTATGGGGCCTAAACTCTTTACTTCACCATTAGATAGGACTTCTTCGGCATCTTCTAGAAAGAGGTTCATGTGCTGATCGTAGCCTTCAAGACGCCCTCTAATTCTTTTATCGCCTTTAAGTTTAACCAGCACTATTTTACCTAAGCTATTTTCAAGAAGCTTTATAGCCATGTCGGACATGTAAAAGCCACCAGTCAGTGAAGACTACTGAGAATCTATAATATTAACCTTTTCCAAAGAATTGGATATATGGCCTTTTTAAACTGTAGACTGCATCTTGGATAATATCATTCTAAGGCTATGTGTAATGTCGTAGTTTAGGACTTCAGATTCTTCGACCCATAAGGTATCGGCAACCTCTTCTGAGGGTTTAACCGAAGGAGTGCCGTTAACGTGCGCTAGAAAACATATCAGTATATAATGGAAACGTATAGCGCCTCTCTCATCCACTTCGATATAATCTACAACGTTTAAAAGTTTATCGAGCTCAACCTTCAACCCGGTCTCTTCATAAACTTCTCTCAAAGCCGCTTCACGTACAGTTTCACCAAGCTCTATTAAACCACCGGGAATAGACCACTTACCTGAACATGGGTCAAATCGACGTTTAATCAATAGGACTTTACTTCCAGATTTAATCAAAACCGATACTACCGCAACTGGTCTAATCGGATATTCTCTATAGTTTAAGGTCATTTTTCATAACCACAATACTATAGGTTTTGTCCGGGGGAAAAGTTTAATGTATTCAAGACCCCACTTATTAATGGTGCATGTATTGGCGAGATTTTACGCAGATCTACATTTACATAGCCGATATTCGGCGGCAACGAGTAGGGAGATGACGATTGAGGAAATAGATTTTTACGCCGCTATGAAGGGGCTTAATATAGTTGGTACTGGAGACGCTCTACATGGCTCTTGGCTTAAAGAACTTAAAAGTAAACTTGTTGAGTTAAATGGTTCTGGACTCTACAAGAGTAGTAAAGGCAGTGGTCTAACGCTCTTTATAGTTCAAACAGAGGTCGCTACCATTCACGAGTACAGAGGGAAAGCTAGAAGAGTACATCATGTCATAATAATGCCGAACATAGAAACGGCTGAAGAAGTTAGAGAAAGACTGGGAAAATACGGAGAATTGGATGCAGACGGTAGACCGCTACTTTCAATTAAACCAGCTGAGCTCGTTGAAATACTTATGGAGATCAATATAGATATCGTTATTTTTCCAGCTCATGCTTGGACACCATGGTGGGGTATATTCGGTTCTATGAGCGGGGTCGATAAAATGGAGGAGTGTTATGAGGATATGACTAAGTACATCAATGCTCTTGAAACTGGTTTAAGCTCAGACCCTCCTATGAATTGGAGAATTTCAGCTTTAGATAGGTATACTCTTTTAAGTTTCTCCGATTCTCATAGCCCTTATCCGTATAGGTTAGGTAGGGAGGCCACCGTCTTCAATTTAAAAGAAGGCACATATAGGGAAATAGCTGAGGCGATTAAGAATAAAGACACTACGAAAATATTGATGACAGTTGAAGTCGACCCGGCCTACGGGAAAGGCTTTAAAACCCCCGATGTACCATTGGTCGGGTCATAGGAAGTGTAATGTAGGACCCCTATCACCTGAAGAAGCATCTAAAATAAACTATAGATGCCCTGTTTGTGGAAAAACTCTTACGAAAGGTGTTGAAAGTAGGATTGAAGAGTTGGCTGATAGGCCTAGAGGGTTTAAACCTCCAAACGCTATACCATATGTTTCAACCTTACCATTACATGAGCTCATAGCGCTATCCTACGGTTTAGACCCATCATACGAGGGGGTTTTATCCGTTAAAAAGGTTTGGGAGAGCTATAGAAGCTTAACTTCTAAACTTGGAGGGGAATACTTTATTCTACTAGAGGCTTCACGTGAAGATATTTTAAAGGCCACGGGTGATGCTAAATTAGCCGAGCTTATAATGGCTCAGAGGACAGGTTCTTTGAAGATAAGACCCGGTTTCGACGGAGTTTATGGTAAACCTATACTTAAACCAGATGAAGATGAAAAGTTGGGGAGAACGCCGAAAAGACTTGAAGATTTTCTATGAGAACGCTTATTATACTGCCTTTAGCATTTTCTCTCTTAAGGGTGGATTGACTCTAGAGTTTGAAATAAAAGATAGGGATGCTGGAGCTAGACTTGGAAAGTTTAAAGTTAAAGGGAAGGTAGTTGAAACTCCTCTCTTCCTACCAGTCTATAATCCCAATATACCGATCATAACCCCTAATGAGATGAAGGAGAAGTATGGCTTTAAAGCTATTATGACAAACGCCTACATAATCTATAAAAATGAAGTTTTAAGAGAGAAGGCTCTTAAGAATGGCATACATGGCCTCTTAAACTTTGATGGGGTAGTATTCACTGATTCAGGTGCATACCAGAGTTTTAGAGGTAAATTAGAACTGAGGCAAGAAGAGATAGTCAAATTTCAAGAGAATATAGGTGTCGATGTAGGAGTGATGTTGGATGTGCCATCACGTGGTGAGAGCTTTGAAGAATGTAGAGAAAGCGTCATAGAAACCGCTAAGAGGGGGGAAGAATGGTCTACCCTAAGATCTAGGGGGGAGACTGCCTGGGAAGGTGTTATACAGGGTGGAGCTTATCCCGAGCTTTTAGAATTATCATGTAAACTCATGTCTAAATTTGACTTCGACATATTTGCCGTTGGAGTACCTCCGAAATATTGGATGAGCTACGATTTCGAGCTTATAACCATTCAAGGATTAAACAGCAGGATGAACATCTCCCCTGAGAAACCCCTACACGCATTTGGAATGGGTAATCCATTAGTACTATCCCTACTAGTAGCTATAGGTTATGACGTATTTGATTCTGCTAGCTACGCCATTTATGCTAAGGATGGAAGATATATGACTGAGTGGGGTGTCAAACGAATTGAAGAATTAGACTACTTGCCGTGTGATTGCCCCATATGTTTAAGCATAAACGTCGGTGAACTCAAGATTATGGCTAAA
Organism: uncultured Candidatus Bathyarchaeia archaeon; assembly: GCA_964463005.1. Lineage (GTDB taxonomy): Archaea > Thermoproteota > CALKCG01 > B24 > B24 > DTBU01. The sequence continues at coordinate 39,693 of CAYWZZ010000004.1, forward strand.
GAAGAGCGTGTGAAATTCTTAGCAAGACATAACCTTTACATGATACTTAGGGAAATGAACGCTATAAAACAGGCTATAAGGGAGAATAGGTTATGGGAGCTTGTTCAACAGAGAGCGAGGGCTCATCCTAAGTTACTGGAGTCTCTCGTAAGAGTCTTTAAAGATGGCTGGAATTATTTCAAAGCAGTAGATCCAATAAGGAAGAGGGCTGCTCTCTTCTACTCAGGCGAAGAAATAACTCTGAGGCCTGAGCTTAGAAGAGCATTAGAGAGGGTTAAGGAAAGACTTGGATGCGATAGAATACCATCGGCTTTATCTGAGACGTATCCATTTGGACAGAGTATTCTTAAAAGTGGGATTTTAAACTTCGACGGAAAAAGTTACGATGATCTTGAGAAGATCAGGATAATAGCGGACTACCAATTCGGATCAGAGGTTGGGTTAAAGCTCATACCTGAAGACGTCTTCATAGAGAAAAGTAAGCGTACTGGTAGGATCAGACGCATATGGATTGGTGACGTTCTTATAGGAGCTTTAAGGCCTAGTGATGGCTTTATAAGTTTAAGCTTGGAGGGGGCTCTTAGGCTTAAGAAGATTCTGCAACCTCCAAAGTATAGGGTTTACGTGTCTGGAAACGATAAACTCATCCAAATGGTTAAATCTGGAGGCGACGTTTTCTCAAGATTTGTAACTAAGTGTGACTTAGAAATAGTGCCGAAGGAGGAGGTTATAGTTGTAGACCAGAACGATTCTCTATTGGCTATAGGCCAAGCTGTTCTAGCTGGTTTTGAAATGGGTAGGTTTAGAAGAGGGGTCGCCGTTAAAGTTAGAAAGGGGGTTGAAGAGTGAATATTAGAAGCTTCGTTAGATTTTTCGATGAACCTAAGCTTGAAAACCCAATACTCGTAGAAGGCCTTCCAGGAATAGGTTTAGTCGCCAGTTTAGCAACACACTATATTATAGAGAAATTTAACGCCAAAAAATTTTGCGATATTAAATCGCCTTTTTTCAAACCCTTAGCCGTCATGGGTAGAGATGGGTACTTAAGACATCCGATAAACAGCCTATACTATGTTAAAACATCTCCCGAAGCTGGAAGAGATATCATTGTGCTATTTGGAAACAGTCAAGCAACTACGTTTATAGGTCAGAATGAGTTGGCTGAAACGATTCTCGATTTAGTCTTTAAATTTAAATGTGAAACAGTTGTAACGCTTGGCGGGTTTTCAACGCCAACGCCTTCAACTCCACCTAAAATCTACTATGCGACAAACCATTCAGAGTATGCTTCGATGTTTAAGAGTATGGGCTTAAAGGAGTTATCTGGACGGGTATATGGAATGGCTGGAGTATTAGCTGGCTTAGCTAAATTTAAAGGCATGCGAGGCGTCTGCCTACTTGGAGAAGTTAGAAGCGGAGAGATGGGTTTAGATGCAACGAGAGAAGTTTTGAAGGTGTTAAGCGTTTTCCTAAACCTCCACATAGATTTAACTGATTTAGAGAGGTGTCTAGACCATTTAAGGGAGGATTTTTTAGGCTTAGTATGACATTCTATCCCGTTGCTTCTCTAATGAACTCTTCATAAATCTTTTGAACCCTTTCAGCGGCGGGGCCTGAACCTTCAATTACACCCTTCTCAGTGACTCTTATCTTATCCATGACGACTATTACACCTTGATCTTCATACAATTTAACAAGTCTTGGAAAAACTCTTTCAAGCCTTTCAGCTAAGTTTCTGAGGTTTAAAGGCTTCTCAGAAGTATATACTTGTGCTATGATACTTCCGTTTATTATAAGCCTATACATGACCGAGCCCTTCTCATCCCTAGCATCTCTAAGCGATAGATTCAATCTGTCTGGGTCTAACCCGGTTAGAACGCCCGTGTACTTCTTCCCATCTATAGTGATGACTGTAACAGTCTTATTCAAGAGTGAGGTAGCCTCTTCTGCAAATCTACTCCTAGAGATTAAGCTCATCTTCAAACACCTCTTGAGACATCTATTAGAAACATTTCGTATAAATTAAGAGTTATCTTAGTCTTTAACTCCACGAGCTTTTCACTATTTCAAAACCAATTTGAATTCTTCAATTAGAAGCGGGCTCGGATAAAATTTAAGGGTGTGAAGTAACGCAATATTACTAGATATATTTGGGTAGGAGAAGAAGGAGGAAAGTTATACGGACGTTTAAGAGAACTATACCAAAGGTTTACGTGTGTCCACAATGCGGAAAAAGGACCGTAACCGTTCAGATTGTGAAAGAAGCAAACATCGCTCATGTAGCATGTGGAACATGCAAGGTCTCCGGCGACGTTACGCTCGTAGAGGGGATGACGGCTGTAGATGCGTATTGCACATGGTTTGATGAAATAGCATCTGGAAAAAGATTAGAGGAAATTAAGCGGGCAAGTCTAAGTCAAAGTTAAATCTATCCAAGAGAAAAATTATAAGTTACGAAGATTAGGGTGAGGTATTACTATGAGTATTAGATTGGGAAAGGTTGAAACGTACTTGATTAAGAGACTTGAAGAAGATGGTGCTCTACATATACCGCTCATAGACCCTGAGAACGTATCACCGGAGAAGGCTGTTGAAATAGGTGTTACCGCTGAAAGAGGGGGGTCTGCAGCCATAATGATAGGCGGGTCGACTGTAGCATCTATTGTTAAATTGAATGAGGTGGTGAAATTCGTAAGGAAGAATGTTTCAATACCGATAATACTTTTCCCAAACAATCTTTCAGGTATAAGTCCATACGCGGATGCTATATGGTTTATGTCTCTTTTAAATTCGCTAAATCCCTATTACATAATAGGTGCTCAGGTTTTAGGTGCTTCTGCGGTTAAAGAGTACGGTTTAGAACCGCTTCCCCTAGCATATCTAATTATCGGTGACGGTGGTGCAGCGGGGTACATAGGGCAGGCTCAGCCGATACCTTACGATAAACCTGAGATAGCAGCCCTATACGCGTTAGCTGCACAGTACCTCGGCATGAGGTTTGTATACCTTGAGGCTGGGTCTGGAGCGAAAAATCCGATTCCCGTTGAAATGATCGCCCTTGTTAGGAAAACTACGAGTATTCCAATCATAGTTGGAGGTGGTTTAAAACATCCAGATGCTGTAGAAGAGAGGGTTTACGCTGGTGCGGATATAATTGTAACTGGAACGGTGATAGAAGAGTCTATGGATATTGAAAAATCGATACCACTATTCGTAGATGCTGTGAAGAGGGGTTTTTCCAGAAGATGTAAGAGGCAGATGTGAATTGAAACGTCAACCAGCTTTGGAGGCATCGGTTGAATACGAGGAATATTTTAAAAGTATAGAGTTTCAAATTAAAGCTCTTTACGAAATTGCACATGAAGCTAGGTCTAAAGGTTTAGACCCGCTTCCACATCCCGAGCCGAAGCTCTCAGAAGACTTAGCTGAACGGGTGGAGTTTTTAGTCGGACCTAAAGGGGTGGCAGACCGTATAAGGAAGCTGAGTTCTACGATGGGTAGAGAGGCTTTAGCATTTAAAATAGCGGAAGAGATCATTTATAGTGGCTATGGTAGACTTGGATTAGAGAAAACAGCTGAGCAAGCTTTGAGAACAGCTTTAGCCATAATCACTGAAGGTGTAACTGTAGCACCTGTTCAGGGAATTTCAAAGGTTTCTGTGAAAACGAACTCAGATGGTTCTAAATACCTAGCTATCTACTTTGCAGGCCCCATAAGACCCGCTGGGGGGACTGAGCAGGCCCTTATAATCGTTATAGCAGATTTCATCAGGAAAAAGTTGATGTTGGATAGATGGAAGCCGTCTGAAGAAGAAGTTTTCAGACTCATAGAAGAAGTTAGAACGTATGAGAGGTATGTACGACCCTTCCAATACCAAGTTCCAGACCATGTCTTGGAAAAGATTATCCGAAACCTACCTGTTGAGATTACTGGTGTTGAAACAGACCCGGTTGAAGTGACATCTTACAGAGACCTACCTAGGGTTGAAACGAATAGAGTTAGAGGGGGAGCTTTAATAGTGCTCAATGACGGGCTTGCAGGTAGGGCTAGGAAACTTATGAAGATCGTAGAATCTCTTGGTATAGATGACTGGAAATGGATAGGTGATGTATGGAATTCCAATGAAAATGGAGGGAAAACGGAGACGATAGAAACAATGTACCTTGAGGAAATACTCGCTGGTAGACCGGTTTTCGGATTCCCATCTAAATTTGGAGGATTTAGAGTTAGATATGGCCGTGCTAGGAACACTGGATTCGCCGCTTTGGGGATACATCCTGCAACAATGGTGATAGTTGACAATTTTCTAGCAGTAGGTACTCAGATAAAAATAGAGAAGCCTGGAAAAGCAGGTATAGTCGCTTCGGTAGATTCCATAGAGCCGCCTATTGTAAGGCTTAAAGACGGCTCCGTAATAAGGGTTGAAACAGTTGAAGAGGCTTTAAGGGTCAAGGATAGGATAGATAAAATACTTTTCTTAGGCGATATTCTCTTAAGTTTCTACGAGTTTCTTGAAAATAAAGCCAACTTACTCACACCTGGCTTTACAGAAGAACTTTGGAGTCAAATGCTTCTGAATAGTTTAAAGGAAAAATATGGATTGAATTACGTGGAGTTTAGTGAAATCTCAGGAATACCCGTCGATAGGCTTAAATCGTTTATTGAAGAACCGTTATGTGTTAAACCCACCCCATTTGAGGTTTTAACGATATCTCGCTTATTAGGAATACCTATTCACCCACGTTTCACTTATGCATGGGGGGAGCTGACGCTTAATGAACTTGAATATTTGCGGAAGGCTCTCTCAAAGGCTGAAATTGAACGCGCCGATGGGATCATTAAGAGGATAAAGCTTAGGGTTGATAAAGATGTTAAAATTATTCTCGAAAAACTTCTTGTGCCTCATAGCGTTTCAGGTGAATGGATAATTATAGGAGATGATGGACAGGTATTATATGAATGTCTGAAACCCAATACTCCGTTGAGTGGTTTAAATAGTGATGACATTTTCAACATAATATCCACGATTTCAGGGTTTGAAGTTAAGCCTAAATTCGTAAGCTTTATAGGTGCTAGAATGGGTAGACCGGAGAAAGCAAACCGAAGACTTATGAAGACTTCAGTTCACAGTCTGTTCCCAATAGGTCTTGCGGGTGGATCTAGAAGAAATATAGTGGAAGCCGCTGAAAAGAATCTAGTAGAAGTTGAGCTTGTTCACCGTAAATGTTTACAATGTGGTTTTGAAACGTATAAATCCACTTGCCCTAAATGCGGAGGTAGAACATCTGTACAATATGGATGCCCAGTCTGTGGAAGACCTTTAAGTTTAGACGCCGTGTGTCCATCGTGTAAAGCTCCCTCCTCACCGTATAAAAGTACGCGTATAGATTTAAGAAGTGAATTTTATGAGGCTTTAAGAAGAGTAGGATCTCCAAAATTGGAGATCGTTAAGGGAGTTATCAAACTTATGAATGCAACTAGAACTCCAGAGCCTCTTGAGAAGGGTATATTAAGGGCAAAATACGACCTGACGGTGTTTAAAGATGGCACTATCAGATTCGACATGACGAACGCGCCACTGACTCATTTCAAACCATCCGAAATAAATATTTCCATAGAAAAACTCAGAGAGCTTGGGTACTATAGGGATTTTGAAGGCAAACCACTTGAAAGTTTAGATCAGATATGCGAGCTTAAAATCCACGACATAATACTTCCAAAGACCTGCGGTAAATATCTTGTAAAAGTGGCGAATTTCATAGATGAGCTTCTTGAAAAATTCTACGGTTTAAAGCCGTTCTATAATGTTAAAAATGAAAACGATCTCATAGGACATTTAGTCGTCGGATTAGCTCCTCATACGTCAGTCGGCGTTGTTGGTAGAATCATAGGTTTCACCGATGCAAGCGTATGCTTTGCTCATCCATATTGGCATGCGTGTAAAAGGAGAGATTGTGATGGAGATGAAGATTCCGTTATGCTTGCTTTAGATTGTCTAATGAATTTTTCAGCTGAATATCTACCCGCTCAAGTTGGAGGGTTAATGGATGCCCCACTTATGATAACTTACAGGATTAACCCGTTCGAAGTAGACTCCGCTGTTCACAATTTAGATGTCTCGGATAAATATCCTATAGAGTTTTATAATCTCTGCTTTAAGGGAGCTGACGCTAGAGAAGCTAAAGATTTTATTGAAATAGTTGAGAAAAGGCTTGGTTTAAAGAGCCAATTTGAAGGGTTTAAGTATACGCATCCATCGACAACAATAACAGGTGGCAATTTAAAGACTAGTTATAAAAAACTTAAGACTATGAATCAGAAAATGCTAAGTCAACTTAATCTTGCGGATAAGATATTAGCCGTTGACGCCGCCAAAATTGCTGAGAAGATTCTGACAACGCATTTACTCAAGGATATAACCGGCAATCTTAGAGCATTCACATCTCAGACGTTTAGATGTAAAAATTGCAATACCAGGTATCGTAGAGTGCCTCTAAGCGGTAGATGTAGGAAGTGTGGCGGAGCGTTGATACTGACAGTTTTTAAGGGAGGGGTTGAAAAATACCTTAAAATGGCTGAAGATATAGTTGAGAAGTATAGACTTGGAAGCTACTATCACCAAAGGCTTATGCTTATTAGGGATGAGATATGTACGCTTCTAGTTAACGGTAAAACTGGCGTGCAGGCAAGTTTAAGTAAATTTATACAAGATTGAAATGGTCGAAATGGAAGTACTTAAATATTTAATTTCTTCTTAAACCATGAGGAGTTGAAGGTCGACATTGGTGTTCAGTATGATTAAGGTAAAGTTCTACTTGTTGCTGGTCGTAACCTTCATATCGATATCCATTCCATCCGCATATTCCATCAATAGCATAACGTACGATAGGGAAGTGACTTTACATTCTACTGGTCTTATCCTTCTAAAAGACCGCATCTCGGAACTTGATGGAAGCAATAGAACGGTCACTTTGAAGCTTCCGAGGGGGCTTGCGGAAAACCTGTTAGATTATAGAGCTGAAACGGTGGACGGTTTAAACTTAAACGTGAGAATCGTTGAATTCACGGAAAATGAGACAATGGTAGAAGTGATGGATGTTACCTCTTCATCTATAACTTTGCTCTTCTTAGTTAATGGTAGTGCATTAACCGGGTCAACTGATACATTTACAATATACGTACCTATCTATCCGGGGTTGAACATGGATATTGCACGGTTGAATTTCACCTTAACAATACCAAGAGCTGCTATATTTGAAGACTACCCAAGTGATTTCAACATATCCGCCGGTAGACTCTGGCTTATACGTGAGAATTTAGAGAAAAATGCTTTTAGAGTGGAGCCAGTATCTATAGCTGAAAGCCCATTAATCGATGTTAAAGAGTTCAGCAAAACTATCACTGTTTCAGAACATGGAGATGTAATAGTGGAGGAGTTCTATAGGATTGTAAATTTAGGCTCATCCGCCTCACAAATAATTTTCACTCTTCCAGCAAACGCTTGCGAAGTCTATGCGAAAGATGAATTTGGAAGACTCCAGTCTTCAACGAAAACCGAGGGGAATACTCTAACGTTAACTGTTAAACCGAGGTATGAATTGAGGAGGGGTGATAGATACTCTTTAATAATAACGTACAAGTTTCCAGCAGGCTTAATTGTGGAACACCACTTATTCAAGTACTCTCATAAGCTAAGCATGGAATTGGGATCGGCTCTACCCATAGTTGCTGAGTATCTACGAGTAAATTTGAAGCTACCGAGTTACTCCACAATTGTGGATGTTAAGCCTGAAAACTATACGGAGAATGATGGCATTTTAAGCTGGACTTTGGAAAGTAGCGGGCATGGTCTTGTTTTATCTCCTATTAGACAGCCACCTATTCTCACGTTAAACTACAACTATAACGTTCTCTGGTCTTCCTTTAAACCCATCCTCTGGACTTTATGCGGATTAGTAACCGTCGTTATCGGGTACTACGTATATAGGGCTAGGGTTGTAAAGACGGTTGAAGTTATACCTAAAGTCAGAGCACCAGTTGCTACTAAGGAGATTTCAGAGTTTGCTTCAGCTTATGAAGAAAAGCTTAACCTTAGGAGGGAGATGCGTGAACTTGAAAGCAACTATTTGGCTGGAAATATATCTAAGGCCGAGTTTTCAGCGCGTTCTATGAAGATTAAGAATAGGATTGCTGAACTCGATAAGGTAATTGAAAACTTAAAGCCTACCATTAGACTCGCTGGTTTCCTCGACGAATTGACTAGCATAGAGGAGGCTGAAGCCGATTTAAGCATCTGTGATGTAGGTCTAGGTGAGCTTAGAAGTAGATATCGATCTGGCAAAATTTCAAAACACGTGTATGAGAGACTTCTAAACGAGTACAATAAGCGGATACGTACGAATGAGAGTAAGATAAGGAGAGCCCTTGAAGCGATCTCTTCAAGTTGAAAACGTTTATATATCCGCCAGATGCCATATCTTCTCCGGATTAAGAGGGTAAGGAGGAACCCTTTAGGGATTCTTTCCTACCTTCTTAAATCCAATAAACTAAAGGGAGGTTGGATTATGGAAAGAGGTAAAAAGAGGCGGCCGGCTACAAGTGGCTTTAGACCAGCTAGACGAGTACCAGTTGTCATAGGTGGCGAGTACGATGTTGAAATAGAAAGTCTTGGAAGTAGGGGAGATGGAATAGCTAGAATTGAAGGCTTCGTAATATTTGTAAAAAACACTAAAGTTGGAGATAAGCTTAAAGTTAGAGTAGATTCTATCAGTAGAAGATTCGCCATAGCTACACCGGTCGCTCAAAGTGGGGAGTAGGAGAGCATTTAAACGATTGGGAATCGTTTAAAACGATCAATATTTCCTAAATTTTTGTTGAAAACTATTTCTACACTTTTCCATCGCGCTCGGGAAAACAATGCTATGAGGAGAAGTTAAAAATATTTGATTTTTAAGATTGTTTAATTGTTGAAAGAGGATTCTGATTCTCGACTTGAGATGGTACATGATGCTGTTGAATGTGAAATAGTTAAACGGATCAATAGGTTTCTCGTTGAAATACTCATTGACGGTTCTCCAACAATAGCCTATGTCAACAATACCGGTAAACTTCTAGAATTCATGATTAGAGGTAGAGTGGCCTACTGTTTAAAGACACAGGGTGGAAAAACTATGTACCGTCTTTTTGCGGTAGACGTTGGAGACGGTCTAGCTGCGATTATAGACACTAGGATTCAGATGCAGCTTTTCGAAAGAGCGGCTGATAAGGGGTTGATACATTGGCTTGGAAGATATAGAATAGTTAAGAGAAACTGTAGATTAGGCGGGTCTTTGATAGATTATCTAATAGAGCTGGATGGTAGACTCGCATACCTCGAAGTTAAAAGTGCAGTTTTACGGGATAGTGAAGGATATGCTTTATATCCAGATTGCCCAACTGCTAGGGGGAGGAGGCATATAATGGAGATTATAAAGTATGCTGAGAGGGGTGGTTTGGGAATAATAGTGTTCATAGCAGCACTGCCACACGTCAACGGTTTTAAGCCGAATCCTAGAGGGGACAAGGAAATACCCAAGCTACTTTTAAAAGCTTACAACACTGGGTGTATTTTAAAGGCGATAAGTATCTACTACGACCGATGCTCTTCATCATTCTATTTGAATAACCCAGACATCCCAGTTATTCTACAATAGGGATTCCTATGGCTAAGGTGGATGAGCTACTTAAAGAAGTCAACCGTTTGAAAAATAGTTATGTAAAAAAGCTGGTAGATGCACGTATAGAAGAGTTTAAGCAGACTGGCAGGAAATCTAGTAGGGAGATTTTTAAAGAGCTGTGTTTTTGCATTCTAACGGCTAATTTTAACGCTGAGAGGAGTATAGAGATTCAGAAGAGGATAGGTGATGGTTTTCTAACCCTCCCATTACCTCAGCTTGTGAAAGAGCTTAAAGCATTGGGCCATCGCTATCCTGAAACTAGAGCACGGTACATTGTAGAGGCTAGAAGACATGCTGATTCTCTGAAGGAAATTATTTTACGTTTTAAAGATGCGAATTCTCTGAGGGAGTGGCTTGTTAAAAACGTAAAGGGGATTGGATTTAAAGAGGCAAGTCATTTCCTTAGAAATATCGGCTTCTCCGATTTAGCTATAATAGATTTCCACATAGTCAATATACTATCTAAGTATGGTTTAATGAACGGATTTAAAACCATGACTAAGAAGAGATATTTAGAAATAGAATCCACGTTGAGGAAAATAGCCAACTGTTTGAACGTTCCATTAGCTGAGCTTGACTTATTCCTATGGTATCTTGAAACAGGTAAAGTTTTAAAATAAAAGGGGATGTATGTAATAGCGTCTTACAGACACTATGGTATTTGAAGCCGCTGTTTAACCCTTTCCAAGGCCTTCCAGACTTCACCTATACCTAGTTTTTCAAGGACCCCCTTCTTAGGTAGACCGTATTCATCCCATCCAGCCGCTTCATAATAAGTCCGCTTCAGTTTATCGACTTCTTCTTTTTTAACGGTTGCACCTTTAAGTGGTCCAGAAGGTAAGGGTTCATAGAATCTGGGCGGATTATCATCATCTACTCGTGGGTCCCAGTAAACGTCTGGACCGCCTAGTAAGAGTAGTGTTCTTTGAATTGCAGCTATTCTAGGAGCTATCTCATTATAGAGTTCGTCGTCGGATATACTCCATCCAGCTACGGTTTTGAAAAACCTATAAACGTGTTCTTTTCTAAAGTTAAACCAGCATATAATTGCTGAGTCTATGAGTATTATCTCCCATTCTCCCGGTCTATTCTTCTCATCTAAGTTTGAGACGGACGTGTGGTCTCCACCTTGAAGGTTGCAAACGTACGCCGTGGGTTTTGTATAATCTAAACCGCTTCTTATACCGTGCGCTCCAACACCTATCCCTTTAACTTGCACGGCATATGGCATTACGTTGACGTTTTTCATCTTACTTATTTTTAAAGCAGCTCTGTAAGTACCTTCAGCTAAAACATTGCCTATACCTATTCTGTGTGCTATCATCTCTTGAACCTTTGCAAAGGCTTCGAAGTCTCCCCATTTGAGTTCAAACCCGAAGTCTTCCTTAGTCAATATACCTCTTTGATAGAGTTCAGCTGCAAAGCCTAGTACATTGCCAACCTGTATACCGCATAAGCCGAGGTCGTCGGCTTTAGCCGATAGGTATACGTTTCCATCTGGTTCAAATACCCCAAGATTCGTACCCAGGTATGCCTGTAATTCATAGTCTGGATTGTCTGTTAAAGTGCCTTTAAATTTGCCGTGTTTAATCATGGCCAATTTAAGACACGTTGTTGGGCATCCGAAGTCGCCCCAGAACCTCTTAATCCAAACCTTACTCTCAAATGAGCTTGATCCATATCTGGTTTCATCATGCCATTCTTCTTGCCAATTTCTAATGGGCTCGCTACTCGTATCAACACCAACGGTATACCCAGCTGAACCCGTACCCCAGTATCTCATCGTAAACGACTGCATAAGGCTCTTACATACGTCGTCTAAGGCTTTTTTAAAGACTTCGGGCTCTGCAACCTCAGGTAATGGGCCTGTACCTTTAACGGCTATGGCTTTTAACATTTTAGAGCCCATGACCGCTCCATAACCTCCATATCCGGCGGCGTGTGTGATCTTAGCGGCTACGGCAGCAACTCTTACCCTATTTTCACCAGCGGGTCCTATGTATAGGATGCTCGGCTCCTTGCAGACACCATGCAGTGGACGCTCTTTAGACATTTCTTCTCTAAGCTCCTTTGTGAGCGTTCTTAACGTTTCCCTAGCACCCTGCCCCCATATGTGCGATGCGTCTTTAATTTCCACCTCTTCATCTTTAATCCATAGATAAGTCGGCTTCTCAGCAACACCGCTTACAATTATCCCATCATATCCTGCGCATTTAAGTTCGACTCCGAACTCTCCTCCCACAGTTGAACCTACTACACCATTACTTTGAGGGGACTTACCAGATACGCACACTCTTCCTCCTGGGTAATAGCCAGTTAAAGGACCTGTGAGAATGAGAAGTATGTTATCTGGACCTAATGGATCTACTTCCTCCCATTTTTGACCAAGTCTATCCCATAGAATTTTGACGGCTAAACCGCGACCTCCTATGTATCTACGCATAATGCTTCTGTCTATTTTAACAACTTTAACGTTTTTCGTAGATAGATCGACTTCTAAAAGCTTACCCCACCATCCATAAGGCATTAAACCCACCCCTCCCATTCTTCACCGTAAACCTTTAAAGCCAAATCTCTGACTACGTCTTCAGGTCTTCTAGCATAGACTTTGTAGACTTGAGATGCAAATCTAGGAACCTTTATAAGTGCATTGTAGCCAGCCTCCATACAAACCTTAACGCATTCAGGCTCTCCACCGCATAGGTCGCATATTACGGCATACTTCATTTTCGGGTGAATGAAGGGTACTTTGCCTGGGCACGCATCTATACACTTACCGCATCCGGTACACTTATCCACGTCTACCAAAACGGCGCTTGTCTTCTCATCGACGGTTAATGCCTTAAATGGGCATGCTGAAACACATGGATAGTCTGGGCATTGAGTACATAAATGGGGGATTTCAAGCCCTGGTATAAGCATGAAGACTCGGATTCTTGACGCTTCAGGCCATATTCTTCCCTCATGCTTTAGAGAGCAAACTATCTCGCATCTTCTACAGCCGCTACAACGTTCATAGTCTCTGAATATCCATATTTTCGCTTTTTCTTCAGCCAAAGTAAACCACCAATTAAGATTTGGCTTAATAGTTTATATTTTTTCCGCCGACTCTAACTTACGGGCTATTCTATTGGCTATTAGAGCCGCTACGACCCCAGCCGCTACTCCAGAATCTATGTTTACAACGGCTAAGCCTAGTGGGCATGCTTGAAGCATCGCTTGCAGTGCAGCCAACCCTCCACCTCCAAATCCGTATCCTTGAGAAGTTGGAACACCTATTACTGGAATGTCTACGAGGCTGGCTATTATCGATGGGAGAGCCCCCTCTCTACCGGCTATGGCAATTATTACATCAACATCGTTTAACAGCATTTCTTTGAGGGCTTCAAACGTCCTATGTAATCCAGCAACCCCTACATCGTAGGCCTTATAAACCTTACAACCCATTTCTTCAGCAACCACGCAAGCTTCCTCCGCTATAGGTATATCTGCCGTCCCGGCTGTGATTATTCCCACGCGACCCCCATGTCTATGCTTGGCACCTCCCTTTCTCAAGATGATTATGCGGGCTTTATCGTATACTTCAACCGTAACCCCCTTATTTGAGAAGAACTTCTTGAACTTATCCATAATCTGCCTGTCGGCTCTACTTACGATTATGCGGTCGGTTTTCTCAATGGCTCTTAGACAGATCTCTAGGAGATCTTCTAGGTTCTTACCCTCTGCAAGTATTATTTCAGGCGCTCCCCTTCTAACTTCTCTACCGATATCTACACGGGCGAGCTCATGAATCTTCTCTATCGTAAAGAGTTTGAGGGCTTTTAACGCTTCTTCAAGGGAGATTTCTCCTTTAGAGAGCTTCCTTAGAATCTCCTCCATAATGATGCACTTAAAAGAAGAGATGATAATTATCCTTAATATATTTTAATAGGCTTCGACGGGAAGTGAAGTTAAATTTCAACTTGCTTAAAAGTAATGTTTAGATATTCCAACACGCTAGTTTTAGCTTAAGTGTATCTATGAGAATCCTATACGTTGACTGCTCTCTAGCTGGGATATCTGGCGATATGATGCTTTCGGCTCTAATAAACCTTGGAGCTAAAATAGACCTTGAAAAGCTTTCGAAGTCTATTGTAGAGAGCCTTGACGGTGTTGAATGGTTAGAGGTTTCGTACAGTATTAAATCTAAGATGGGTTTTCAAGCTGGCTTGCTGAAGGTTGTCTATTCTGATTCTAAAGACCATAGGATTGGGCGTGAATTAAAAAATGGTTTAGAAAAGACGCTAGAGTTTATGGATGCTAGCCATAGGGCGAGGGCTTATGCCGTTAAAGTTCTTGAAACACTCTTAAACGCTGAAAGTGTCGTACATGGTGAACCCGTGGAAGAAGTCCATCTACACGAAGTTGGTTCACCAGATACGCTGGTGGATATTGTGGGAACTGCGCTAGCTTTAGATAATCTCGGTCTCTTTGAAGACGTTAAGGTATACGGTAGCCCGGTATCAGTGGGTTTTGGGTTTATTGAGACAGAACATGGTCGTCTTACGGTGCCAGCACCTGCAACCCTTGAAATTTTAAAATCTAAAGGTTATCCTTTTAAAGGCGGACCTGTTGAGGGAGAACTTGCAACTCCAACTGGTGTTGCATTACTCGTAAACATTGTAGATGAAGTTACACAGATGCCGCCCTTGATCGAACCTATTAAAGTTGGATATGGCGCTGGTTTTAAAGAATTGCCTGGGACCCCTAACGTTTTAAGACTTATTTACGGTGAGCAAAAAACGCAGTATATTCAAGAAGATGTGTATGTTTTAGAGACGAATATAGATGATGTTCAAGGAGAAGTTTTAGGTCATGTCATTGAAAAGCTCATTGAAAACGGGGCGAAAGACGCATGTATTATTCCAGCTACGTGTAAGAAGAGTAGGCCTGGGCAAATTCTTAAGGTGATTTTGGATTGCGAAAACCTCAACCGTATAGTAGATATCATTTTCAGAGAAACCGGTACGCTGGGGATTAGGTTGGCGAAGACGTCTAGATTCATCGTTCCCAGGGAGTTTAAAACGATAAATGTTCAGATAAACGGTATGGATTTCCCGGTTAAGGTTAAAGTAGCTAAAGACCTTGAGGGAAGAATTATCAGAGTTAAACCGGAGTATGAAGAGCTTAGAAAGATTTCAGACATCACAGGTATACCGATAAGGGAGCTTTCTTCAATTATCGAAGAGAGGGCTAAGACTTACTTGACTTCTTAACATTTAAATAACACAGTCATCTTCTTTCTCTGAGGTGGTTTATTGGCCTATTGGCACGGTGATCTTCATAAACGTAAACGAACCGGTGGGAAGAGCCATCCATATAGGGGTAAGAGAAAATACGAGCGCGGCGGTTATCCCGTTGAAACGCAGATAGGTGATAGAGCTATAAAAGTCGAACGTGTTAGAGGTGGAAATATAAAAGTTAGAGTTATTAGAGATAATACCGTCAATTTGAGCATACCATCCTCAGGTAAGACTGTTAAATGCAAGATTCTAAGAGTCGTTAAAAACCCGTCAAACAAAGACTATGATAGGAGGGGTGTGATAACTAAAGGTGCTATAATTGAAACGGAGCATGGCCTAGCCAAGGTGACTAGTAAGCTCAGCTCAGACGGTGTAATAAACGCAGTGCTCATAGAATCTAAGACTTAGATATGACTTTCCATTTAAGTTGGACTGGCCATTATAGGTCTTTTAAACCATATATTGCCGATAAAAATAGTGGGAAGATAGCTTATTGGGGTTTACCACCACATCTTCTTAAGGGGCATGGCGAGTATTTCTCTAACTTCAAGCTTTTTCGATTTATCCCTACTGAATATGTCGTTGGTTTTGGTGGCTCTAGCTACTATAGCAGTATCCGCTCCTCTACCCGTCCCTGCAACTGCTATAACATCTTCTCCAATATTCAAGGCCCCTAAATCGGAGGCGATAAGAACTACCTCTATGCAGACTTTAAACCCTTGACCTAAGGTGTAGAAGCTATTCCTAATGCTATCCATTCCACGCGCGTGTAGAGGAAGGTGCGTCTTATCTAAGGGTTTTCCTCCAAGTTTTATAATTTCTTCTTTAAACTTTTAAACTCCCTATTCATCTCCTCATGAGATACTACTACAACATTGCATAAGCCTTTGAGAGCTCTAGCGAATTTAACACCAGTCTCTCCTGATGTACTTGCAACCACAACCGTTTTAATACTTCCCTCTTTTACTCTTTTGAGGACGTAGTCTAAAACAGCATCTGTATTCTCTGAACCGGGTTCTTTAAAGTAAATGATCTGCTTTACAACACTCATACAGATTACTATTGAAGTCTTTCAAAGCTTAAAAATCTAGCCTACCTCTGAGCGTACACACCGCGTTTCTTAGCGTAATCGATCATTAGTAGGAAGTTGTCAGCATTGGTGTTGACCGATATATTCGCCGAAGCCGATAGGATATACCCGCTAAATCCCCCTTCACGTAAGCATCTTTCAACTTCCACCATCACATCTTCAGGTTTACCGAATTCGAGAATTCTAGGGTCTACATTACCGACGAGACATATCTTATCACCATATTCTTCTTTAACTTGTTTTAAACTCATTCCAGCCGTAACATCTATACCTTGATATGCGTCTATCCCAGCGTCTACGATATCTGGAAGTATGGAGGTTATGTTTCCATCCGAGTGGAGGACTGCAAAGGCGCCTTTACGCTTAAAGATATCACATTGTTTTTTAAGAGCTGGTTTTATAAACTCCCTAAACATTTTAGGGGAAAACCAAGGGCCCAGTTTATTACCATAATCTACACACATTTGTATGGCATCGGCCCCCTCGTCGATAGCCCATTTACCGACTTCAAGGGCGTATTTGACGCTGAATTCTATGAGAGCCTTCACGGCGTCAGGACGCTTATACATCCAGATTAACACGTGCTTAAGCAAATTCGGGTTTGAAACTATAGGACCCCATGACCCGTCAGCGTCGAACGATAGGAAGAATTCACCCTTGACTTTCCTCACAAGATGTCTCAGAATCCCGAAGATTTTAGGGTCTATTTCAACAGTAGAGCCTCTACAGAATTCTATGATATCATCCGGGTTATAGCTTATCGGCTCATCCATATCCCAGAGTGAGAAACCGCTCCACTTATACCTTCTTCCATCTACCACCCATACATGTTCATCGATCTTCTTCAGAATTTCCGGCTTTCTAGTATAGGCTGAAACAACTCTTATCCAATCTAGCCCCGTTACTCTGTAGAGGGTTAGAAGTTCTTCAGCCATATATTCATTTATCTTATCTAAGCTTAAACCATTCTCCACCATAAGAGTGAATACAGCTTCAGGGTTGTGTACAAGAATTGAACTAGTAGGTTTTCTAAGTATTCTAGAGGCTATTACCGGTGGGATGTGCATTTCATAAAGCGGAACTCTATCCGGCGTTGAAATCTCCATAGCTTTTACCACTCTCTCCCAAGAATTCATAACAAGTTGATAAATATACGCTTGGGATTAAATAATTTCTACAACGTGTATGGTGAAACTTATATACGTAGTTAAATATACTTCTAATCATGCCTAAGTATGTTAGACGTGTAGGCCCTAAGCGTAAACTTGAAAACCGTAAAGTGGCCATAATAGTCGCCCATGAATTTGAAGACGTAGAGCTCTTATACCCATTTCTAAGGCTTAGCGAAGAGGGAGCTGAAGTCATAATTATACCCGTTAAAGCTGGTCTACATCCTAGACCATCAGTTAAGGATAAGCCTATAACTGGACGTTATGGAACGCCAATACCTATGGAAGTCTTTGAAGAAGGAGGTAGATACGTCATAAAGGATATAGATCAAGTAGATTTAGAAGATTTAGACGCGTTGATAATACCTGGAGGCTTCTCTCCAGATGCTTTGAGGATATTACCTGAAGTTTTAGATCTCGTTAAGAAAGCTTACGAGAAGGGTAAGATTATAGCGGCCATATGCCACGGTCCTCAAGTCTTAATATCTGCTG
The DNA here is from genome assembly GCA_964463005.1 of uncultured Candidatus Bathyarchaeia archaeon. Classification (GTDB taxonomy): domain Archaea; phylum Thermoproteota; class CALKCG01; order B24; family B24; genus DTBU01. The sequence goes on from CAYWZZ010000004.1 coordinate 57,442, forward strand.
GTTTGGTGAAGGGGAGGAGGGTGACGAGTTATAAGGCTGTTAAAGACGATTTAGTAAACGCTGGGGCCATTTTCGTAGATGAACCGTCTGTTAGAGATGGAAATATAATAACTGGCAGAGTCCCAGACGACTTACCGGAGTTCTGCCAGATGATAATTGACGCTTTAACCTAAGGATGCCCTTAATGTAACCATCGTTTACAATTGAAATCTTTAAGTTTACGGCTACTTTGACCCTTAAATCTTCCTAGAGAATGCTTTAGACAGTATTGGTTTGATTACCATCGTTAATATTAACGACACGGCTACTTGACCAAATACGTCCCTGAATAGCGATATTATTGCTGGTCCAAACCCTTTAATGAATACGTTCACGTAAAAGTATATTAAAGCCATAACGACGCCGCCCAGCAGGCAAAGGAGTGCTTGCATGTATATTTTCCGACCCTTACCTAAGCCTGCTATAAACCCTTCAAGTCCATGAGCGGGTATTGATACAAACCACCTTGGATAGCCTACGTATATATCTGTAGCTACAGCACCTATTGCTCCTACAATAGCTCCAACTCTTGGCCCATATATTAGAGAAGCTATGAATATTACGGAATCTCTCACATGCGTATATCCACCAGTCGGCGAGGGGAAGAATTGACCTGAAGTACACGAGCCTTGAGCTTAAGGGTTTGATTGCAGACCAGCTACAGAGGCGTGGAAGATAAGGAGAATACTACTTCCCTCTTGATACTCTGGTAAACAAGCTTTCACACGTAGTCGAGAACGATAGAAAGAGAATAAGGAAGGCTGTAAAAGAGCTTCTAGGAGATGGCTATTTATTGATGCATAAAAGAGGGGGAAACCATATTGCTTAACCCAGCAAAATCAAGAGAAATAGCAGAATACATCAAAAGAGTTTTGAAAAATTTGAGGACTAATGACTTCTATGCTTAAAAAAATCAAAGTAAATACGGTGTAGCCCTTTCAATCTTGTTTTCTCCTAATACTAGTAATTTTAATGGATTTTCATCCATACCTCTTATAAGTCTATCTAAGCTGCAAAATGGCGGGCCCGGCGGGAGTTGAACCCGCGACCACCGGGTTACTTCAGTAGTGGAATAGTCCTCTACTTTAAAAGCCCGGCACTCTACCATTCTGAGCTACGGGCCCACTTATCACTATTAGAAGAATTCTCCTTTTTAAGGTTTCTTCAAAGTTACGGATTTTAAGGTAAGCCGTATAAGCTTGAACATTCACCCTATTGTTTTAGGGAGAGTTTTGAAGGTTGGTATTTTAACTAGGAATGAGTTTTCATGGTGTAGTCTTCAGCTTAAACAGGCTCTAAATCGTAGAGGCTGTGGATTTGAGTGTTTTAGTTTTAACGATTTAACCGCCTACGTAGGTTTTGAAGATAGTATACGTTTTAAGGGTAAACCTATTGAAGAACTTGATGCTGTAATAGTTAGACCTATAGGTAGAGGGTCTCTTGAAGAGATAATTTTCCGTATGGATTTATTGAGGGCTATGGAAAATCTGGGAGTATACGTGATTAATAGAGCCGAAGCCATAGAGAAGGCTGTAGATAAATACTTTTCACTCTTCTTATTGAAGAAGGCTGGACTACCCGTTCCAAGAACTATTGTGACTGAAAATCCGAGGGTTAGCTTAGAGGCTTTTAAAAAATTTAATTCAAGAGTTGTTTTGAAGCCTATCTTCGGGTCGAGGGGTTTTGGAATAACGAGGGTTAGAAGTCGGCAAACGCTTTACCGTCTGGCGACTGTTTTAAGCTATTACCGTCATGTTGTCTACATGCAAGAGTATATTCCCCATGCCAGGGAAGACGTTAGAGCCTTTGTAATTGGAGACAACGTTGTAGCGTCAATGCGTAGAATTGGAGCTTCATGGAGGACGAACATAGCTCAGGGAGGTAAGCCAGAGCCCTACAAGCTTCCTGAAGAATTGAGGGAGGTTGTTTTAAAGGCGTGTAAAGTACTTGGGTGTGAGGTGGCTGGTGTAGATGTTTTAAATCCGAGTGGAGAATTCTGCATAAATGAAGTGAATTGTCAGCCGGATTGGAGGGGTTTGCAGAGCGTTTCAGAGACGAATATAGCTGAAGCGATTGTGGACTACATGATATCAAAGGTTAAGCGTTAGCGAAATAAATCTTCTTCTATAGGTCTAACAAGTTCTTTAGCTGAACCTTCACCTCGTATTGGCTTAAAGCCTCTTATTACAGCTACTGGTATTCTCGAAAGCTTACCCATGACGAGCTCGGCTGCCGCTGCAAGCTCATCCGCTACGGCTATAGCTGTAACTTTAAGCGTATACCCATATGGATCGTTTAAACCCCTATAGTCTATAGTAGGCTTCATACCTGCTACTCCAACCGCGAAATTGACCTGCCCAATACGCCAAGCTCTACCAAAAGTATCGGATATTATGACTGCTACATCAACCCCTTTAATCTCCTTTATACGGTCTCTAATCCTCTTAGCAGAAGCATCCGGGTCGATCGGTAATAGTGAAACCGTGTCATCACCCGGTATGTTGGATTTATCCACCCCGGAGTTTGCACATACAAATCCATGTCTGGTCTCAGCTATTATATGCCCGTTCTTCACCTTAACTATACGTTTCGCTTCTCTGAGTATTAGTTCTACAAGTCTAGGATCCTTCCCTTCGGCTTCAGCGAGATTGAGGGCGAAACTTGAGGGCGTAACGTCTCTTAAGCGTACCAGCCTATTCTCAGCTTTCGACACTATCTTCTGAGATACTACTATAACGTCATCGTCCATTACTCCTACACCGCTTCTCTCAGCCGCTTCAACTATAAGTTTAGCTAGATCGTCGCCAGGTTTGACTTCAGGAATACCTTCTAAACCGTATATGCATATTTTAGAAACCATTATAACACCTGAGCTATGAACAATTATAACTTAAAAAGTTACTTCAAAAGATTAATACGTTTAAAAGGGAGATTGTAAACCATCAGTTAGATAGGGGGCTAAAAACGTCATGGAGTTTAAACTTAAGGGAGAAATTCAAGCAAGCGGTAATTTGGAGGGTTTAAAAGAAGCCGTAACTTCTTGGGTTGATGAACTCAATAGGGAAGTTTTACTCAGAGGAGCTAAGTCTCCAAAAGAAGGTGCTAGAATATCCGGTTGGAGAATTGAAGGGAATAGATTACTTCTCACAATAGAGTCTGGGAGAGCTGTTAGAGCTCATTCAGCCCTGTTAAGGGTTAGAAACTTTCTAGCAGATAAACTTGGAGGGTATAGGTTGGGTGTAAGAGGTTTAAAAGCCGAGGAGGTTAAGATAATAGTCGGCGATTCAACAGCATCCAGCGATGCTTTAAGAAGAGTTTTAGAAGGATTGGCCGAGGTTCAAATAGTTGAAGGGAAAACCGTAATAGTCTTCAAGGAAGTTGGCAGTAGAAATTTGGAGAAAGGTGTTATAGATAGGGTTTTGAAGAAAGTCGAATCCATGCTTACTCCAGTAAGCGTGACGACGAGGCCTGAAAAACCGACGTATGTTCCAATGGGATATGTGATCAAGGAATCGGCTAGGAAGGACGTTAAATTCAACGGAGACGTTTCAGAGTGGGCTGAAAAACTTAATTGGATTAAAAGGTACCCTGGAAGAGGACAGTGGATTTTAACAGCACCAATGACCGCTTTAATCAACCTCATAATGGACATGATAGTTGATGATGTTTTAAAACCAATGGGTTTTGAAGAGTGGATGTTTCCCAAATTGACGCCTCTTCAGGTTATGGCTAAAATGCCCGGCTATTTCGACAACCTCGCGGAAGGTATGCTCTATGTTTTCACGCCGGAGCGGGAGGAGGAGGCTTTGAAAGAGTTTAAACGTAGGTTTTCACTAACAGGCGAATTAGATCTTGAATCTCTAAAGAAGGAGCTTAGCGGTCCAAACTATGTCTTAGAGCCGGCTCAGTGTACACCATTTTACCAGTTCTTCTCAGGTGAAATCGTAAACTTAGACGATCTACCGATTAAAGTATTCGATAGAAGCGGTTGGACATGGAGGTGGGAGGGGAAGGCTACTAGGGGACTTGAGAGAACCATTGAGTTCTATAGGGTAGAGGCCGTTTGGCTGTCAAGCCCTGAAGAAGCCGTTGAAATACGTGATGAAGTAGCTGAAAGGTCTATGGAGCTTGCGGATAAAAAGCTCGATTTAGAGGTTAGAATGGTTGTAGGTGCACCGTTTTATATGAGTAGTGATGAAGCTTCTAAGACGTACGTCGATATATCCAGTAGCGATAAGATTCCTACTCTCGACTTGGAAGCTTGGCTTCCTTATAGAGGCCCTAGGGAGAGTTCTGAATGGCTTGAAATAGGAGGAGCCTTCTCATGCCACAAAGATAAGTATGTGAAAAGCTTCAAGATAAAGGAAGCTAAGGGTAGAGATATATGGACTGGATGTTCAGGCTTCGGCGTAACCCGATGGGTTACGGCTTTTCTAGCTCAGAAAGGCTTTAACCTAGACGATTGGCCTAGTGAAGTTAAGCGTAGAATTGGAAAATTGCCTAAGCCAGTTAAAACAATCACCTGATTTGAATACTGCTTCCCCGTTATGCTATCGTATGGTTACTCCAAAGTCTTCCTTCAAAACCCTTAAAACAAGCATTGTCACCGTGTTTTTAACGCCAGGTATAGCGCCGACTTGATCTATCACTCTAGTAAGCTCCCCCTTATCTCCAACTTTAACATCTATTAAAGCTGAGAATTCACCCGTTACGTCGTAAATGCCGCACACCCCGTTTATTTCACAGAGCTTCTTTAAAATGCTTTCATACAGTGATGGATCTGCCTGTAATCCTATGAATGCTCTAATCGGCAATCCTACCTTCTCAGGGTCTAGTATCGTGTAAAAGCCTTTTATAACGCCCTCCTCAATTAGCTTTTTCACCCTTAGATGAACAGTACCTTCGCTCACACCAAGCTGTTTAGCTATTTTTACAAAACTTATCCTAGCATCTTTCTGAAGGAAATTTAAAATCTTCTTGTCTAAAGTATCAATATTCATAATTTTTTCTAGATAACATTTTTCAAAGTCCTCACATATATACCTTAACAATTGAGGAGTTTAGAAGATTGGGTTAAACGCGAGGTTTTAAAGGCACTACTAAGGATTAAGCGGTCTGAATGGTGGAGTTTAACTAAACTTAGCGAAGAAGCCAATACGCCAGTTGAAGTCGTCAAAAACGTCTTAATGGATATTGCAGATTTCGTCACAGTGAAAGACGACACCATCAGCATAACTGAATATGGAAAAGTCAAAATAGCTATACTCTGCCTTAATTTAGGCGCAGATCCATCATACATTTCCAGGTATTTAGATTGGAGGGAGTTTGAAGAATTTACAGCGAAAATTGTAGATGCATATGGATACACCGTTTATAAAAATTACAGGTTTAAAAGCGTAAATAGACGTTGGGAAATAGATGTACTAGCCATAAAAAAGCCTGTGCTACTATGCTTGAACTGTAAACACTTTCTCAAGCAACGATGGGCTTCTCTAAGAAAAGCGGCTTTAGAAGAACTTGAAAGAGCTGAAGCTTTAAGGCAAGCTCTACCAAGGTTAAGATTAGAGCCTAAACCATCCGAGGGGTGGAAGATTCTACCAGCATTAGTAACACTGATTACACCAAAGTCTAAAGTTTACGATAAAATTCCAATAGTTAGGATAACAGAGCTTGGAAATTTCCTCGAAGACCTAACCTTATACACCGATTCATTGAGGTTTTTACAAGTTTGAACATAGAGCGTTCTACATTTGGTGATAATGGTTTCCCCGCGTTTAACCCCTCATTTTTATTTTTCCATGATTGGCTTAAGTCTACCCCCTTCACACGCCTATTTACTTTCAAGTATGTGCCGCTTGGGCTGTAGCAGCAAAGCCCCCTGTTGTAGCACCATACTATCCTCAGCTTAGGTTTACTGGTTTATATTGTAAAGCTCACCCCTAGCGCTGTTCTTACATATTCTTCTAGATTGGTTAAGATTTCGTTATTCTCTTTCTAATAGGCGCTCTATCTTTGAGACTACAACTGTTGTAAATGTATACGTCAAACCTATGCAGATCATAAACTACAAAGGTGACGATTCTTAGAGGAATATCGTTATAAATAAGTGAACTGTTGGAATAAGGCGCACGTAACCTCAATCTGCGGCTTTATGTATACTTCACCCTCTTGCGTCGTTTGACATAATGTGAGATTGTACCATTTATCTTCTCTGATGGGCCTAAAGACAAATCTAAGCGCCAAGTTTTGATCGACTCTGATTTCAAAATTTCTCCCCTATGGAGATTTCAAAAATCCCCCGTTTCATGGAAAACCTATGGAAAATCTCCATAGAGATACAATGGTGAAAACTAGGGGAGGGACAACATCCATACAAAAGTCCATAGTAAACACATGTAGAGTTAGAATACCATAAGACCAAGAATATTATACACGTCAAAGGGAAGACGATGTTCCGATATGAGAGCGACGGATTCTACTGTAAAACGGCATCGACGATGGAGGTTCAAAGTTCATAGAAGTGAGGTTTGAATACGTAACAATCTTCAACGGAACAATTATGCTTTAGAAAGTAGGAAGTGAAAACTTAAACGTAGGGGGTTTTACGTTCTGGGTAAGTTTTACTGAAGAATTCTTCAACCTTTCTAGCCAATTCTTCATCTATGGGTTTTTCAGATTCAAATATCGGCGTTCTACGCTTCACAGCGTACTTCCCCAACCCTAGCATAAGTATATACTTCAACTCATCCTGGGGGAACAATGCTTGAAAACCGAAGGGTTCGCTTTCCTTTAAAACCTCCATGAATATTTCAAAGTTTAAGTCCCGTATCTCCGTCCCCACGGTTATGTAGCTATAGGGGTTTACAGGCTTAGATTTAAGCTTCCAAAGCATTTTATCTCTATGCGCTATGTAAAAGTCTAATCTTCCCCCAGCGTCAAGACCAGCTAATACTCTCCAACCCTGTTTATCCCTATCGTAGACGTCTTTTATACGTTTGATTATTTGACTTCCAGATTTCACCGACATTTCTATATTAGAAGGCTATATCGAAGTAAATAAACGTTAACTGAAGCCCATTATTTACCAGTCCCACGTTAACGATGCTCTTTTCCACTACTGGCAAAGTTATTCTTTAACTTTAGAGGAAAACTTCTCTAAGAGTATTATGAGCGGTTTAACTGCGAAGAGAGAAGTATGGTTTATAGGATACGCCGGTAGAAGCCCTATAGACTTCCTAGAATCTCTTAAAAACAACCGTATAGAGCTTCTAGTAGATATTAGAAGATTTCCAAAATCTAAAGTAGAGGCTTTTAACAAAGACTCGTTGACTGAACTACTTAAACGTGAAAATATAGCTTACTTATGGCTAGGTGACCTATTGGGAGGGTATAGGAATGGAGGGTTTGAAGAATACATGAAGACTAAAGATTTTGAGAAAGGGCTAAACCTGTTAATCGAGGAGGCTTCTAAAAGAAGAGCCTGCGTCATGTGTCTTGAACGTAAACAGAAATACTGCCATAGACGTTTCATAGCCGAAGCCTTAGAAAAGAGGGGGTTCAAAGTGGTGGAAATACCATGATGGACGAAACCCTTAATTATAGGTAGTGAAGTAGACTTAATCGGCGAATGAAGAAGACGCAAATTTACAGAGCGTAAAGCTATGAAGTCAGACGGGCGGACTGACGCCCAATCTAAAACATCTACATAGATGTACCATCTCAAAGAAGAGGGGGAGAAGGATTTGCTTATTAGAGTTCTTCTATCAATTGTTCGTAGAATGATAGATGTTTATTAGAATCGGCGTTGACAAATAGTCTTCCAGAACCTTTTTCATTGAGGTCTCCTATGAACACGTAAAAACGCCCCTTTAACCTTTCAGATTCAACTCTAACGCTAGGTCTTATCTCCTCAAAACTGAAGCTCGCTAAAATCGACGGAACATAGCCGAGTAAGACTATTCTACCGTTCTTCATGAAAGCCCCAGCGCCTTTACCGCATCCGCCTTTCACGTATACAGTTCCACCGCTCATATGAACCCCTGGAAAACCGCCAACATCACTTTCAACCACTATCAAACCGTTCTTCATCTTATAGCCCACATTCCAACCAGCTCTACCGTGAACTACTATAGACCCACCTTTCATACCGGCATCTTCACCTCTATAAGCTCCTCCTAGAAAATCCCCCGTATCACCATAGACTTCTATAGACCCACCCTTCATCTTAACCCCCAGCCATGACCCAGTTGAACCTTCTATTACTATTCTACCACCCTTCATAGCTTCTCCAAAAGCTATACCAGCTACTCCTTTAACCCGTATCACTCCACGACTCATCCTCCTACCCACCCTCCTAACTTTGGAAAAGTCTCCTATGAGTTCAAGAGTAGTCTCTTCAGCTTCACCAGCTTCCTTCACTTTAAACAGTTCTCCAAAACGTTTTCTCCTATTGCCTTCGTAAACTTCAACATTTAAGACTTCAGATAACTGTTTTTCTTCAAAAAGCTCAGGCTTTATAACATCCGCCACTACTGGAACCTTAAACTCGTAAATCGGAGTTATCTGGTAGACCTTCAAGTTAAACACCTCCCTTGACCTGTATTGGGCGAGAGTTGATGAGGAAACTCTCATCTATAATGTAACTGTCAAATTCAATAGTATAGTAGTCTCTAAACCTTCCACGTATATCTGAGACAACAGCGTCTTCAAGATCATGCGAGATTGACGGGTTAACCCAGAAAATAGAACCTTCAATACTTTTAACAACTTCACCGTTTACGCAAACGATTTCCCCACTCTTTATCGTATACTTTGCCCTTCTAAAGGCTTTCCTAACAAGCTTATAATCCCTAGATAAATCGATAATGCGCGGATTAAAGTCGTATATTGCTATATCCGCATCCACTCCAACACCGAGATGCCCCTTAGACTTTAAACCTAAAATATTGGCGGTTCCAGCCCTAGTAACTATGGCTATCTCATAAAGACTATACTCTCTATCAATACTATCCAGCATCGTCCTCTTTAAAGCCCTAGCATTGACCTTTTTCATGGTAGCCTCTCTAGCCTTACGGCTTATAAGCCAACCTACAACCCTCGGATACTCCGTGAATGGCCCAGCATTCGGATGGTCTGTTGTAAGGAATACCCTCCATGGGTCTTTAATCATCAACGCCAGCTCAAGACCTGTGATCCATTGAATCGCATGTACGTAGTTTCGCTTCTTATACCTAAAGGGTACAATGCCGGCGGAAGTTTCACATTCCACATCTGCATTAACCCATTTATAATCCGTTAATAAGTGGAGTTGAAATTGAAACGGCCCATCTGCAGTCATAGTCGTAGCGTTTGAGAAGATAACCTGACCTATATCTATAACCACGTGCGGATGCTTATTCACATAATTTGCTACTTCAGGAGCCCCTGAAGTCAATTCAATCCAGCTTTCACCAGCATAGGAGTTGAACTGGCAGTGGGTTAGGTATATGATTGGCTTATACCCATCGTATAAGTCTCTAACACAGTCCATAGTTTCTATAAGCGTCTTATAATTTCCAGGCTGTCCAAGCCTATTGGCGTGTACGTGTATTGGATGGGGAATGTTCAACATTTTATTGACTTTACATAATCCCCTTAAGATTTCCCTAGGTGTTAAATTGAAATTCGGTATACTATCGTCTATGCTTCTAACGTTTCCTCCCCATCCCCAAGACTCTAAACCTCCAGGGTTCACAATCTTAAGAGCATACCCTTTTAAAGCCTTTAAAAGCCAAGCCAAGTAGGCCGCACACTCCTTAAACATACTCTTCTCAAGATACTCCATCACAAACCAGCAATCTCCCACAAGTGGGAAAGAAGCCTTATCTACTATCGGAATATCGTTAAGCTCTTCAATTGTATGTCTCTGCTTAAGCATAGGGGTGGCGGGCTCCATCACAGTCGTATAGCCCATTCTAGCATAACGGTAACCGATCACAAACGTTGAGGGAACAGTATGTCCTACACCGGACCTTAAACCAGGCTTACGCGGCTCATAATCTCTATAATGATCTTCAGGTCTTAAAGCCCTACCTGAATTCACCTTTGAACCAGCTATATGGCTGTGAACGTCTACTCCACCAGGCATTACAACCATACCAGTTGTATCTATGACCTTAACGTCTGCACCTTTAACATCTTCCACAATCTTACCATTTTCCACAGCAATATCCATAACCTCACCATCTATACCATTCATCGGGTCGAAGACGAAACCGTTCTTTATCAGAATTTTCCCACACATCTACTTCAACCTCCTAAGTATTTGATTTAAAACGTTAACATCCGATAATATACCGGGAGGAGGGTCTACAATTTTCTTCAACCGCAGGGGAACACCATCCATCCTATAGGCTGTTCCATCAGCTTCAATCCCAACATAGGCAACCGGTATTGCAACATCCGCCATTTTAACAGTCGGCGTTATCGCAGGGTCTAAGACTATGAGCTTTACATTTTTAAGCCTCTCAACTATGTAACGCGGTAAATGACTACACGGATCTGCACCTACAACAAACAACAAGTCGCAGTCACCTCTAGCCATAACGTCTATAGCCGATGTTTCCCCAGGATTATACCTCGGATAGCCCATCGAGAAGTCTACGCAAAACGGATAGCCAGTCTGCCACGTGAAAACCTCATTAGCACCAGTCACGTTGAAGTGACCTCTCATAGGAATCATTACAAACTTAGTCTTCTTGTTTAAATCTCTAACAAGGGCTATGGCGGCCTCAACATTATGCTCCTTCCCATAACTCATTGTAAGACCTAAACCGAAGAATAATGCTCCAAACTTCGCATTAACCATCATATCCGCCAACTCTTCAAGCTTCTCCACTGGAACGCCACCGACTTCTTCAATCTCTAGATCCAAATCATTCACCAACACTCTTAAAGCCGTTAAAACCTCAAAGTCGCTATTCGGCTTAACTTGTATAAATACGTCCGCCATTGCGGCTGTAGACGTCCTCCTAACATCCACCACAACAATCTTCCTATTCTTCCTTCCAGCTACAAACCTACCGTTGGATAGTGGACCGTAACGTAACATGTGCCTAGGATGCGCTTCCACTGGATTACAACCCCAATATACTATTAGGTCAGCCCTATGTCTAACCTGCCCCAGCGTCGCCGACGGTATCCCCATATCTTGCAAACCGAGGATCGTAGGTCCATGACATACAACAGAAATGTTATCCGCAATTCCACCCGATAAATCAGCCATCTCTAAGCAGAGCTTTATAGCTTCACAACTAGTACATCCAAACCCGTAGAAAACAGGATAGCTGGAATCTTTAATCATTTCCACAGTCTTCTCAATGGCTTTATCCAAATCCGTTTCCACAAGCTCACCATTTACTCTAACCAGCGGCTTCAAAAGCCTATGCTCACCTAGACTTAAGAATTTACCGCGCCCAAGCGCACACGCATTTCTAACGTTAACTATTCTATTGGAATCAACTTCAACCTCCAGATCGTCGCAACAACATCCACAGAATGGACACAACACATTTTTAATAACATTCAATGTTCAACCCTCCTTTTGAGAACGCTCAACCACTTCGACGGGTTCAACTTCCACCTCTAATCCCTTAAAGCTCGGCATTCCAGTCCCATGCGTTTCAGGGCTTGTTAGGCTGTTAACCCAAGGACCATACGCCATGAATATCACCCCAGGATGAGGAGCATACTTGGATTTCACAGCCTTAGCTACGACGCTTCCATATTGGGAGCTTATCCTCACGTTTCCACCCTCATTTATGTTCAGTTTACGCATATCTTCAGGATCTATTTGACATATCGTTGTAGCGTCTATGTAACGTTTTGAAAACTTACTCGCCTCCTTACCTAAACCCTGTTCAAGGCTTCTGCCAGATATGAGTATCATTTTAACCAACTCAACCACCGCCTGAGCACTCTTAAACAATAGCTCCTAGAAGAAGATTCATATGTCTAACTACTTTAAAAAAATTGTTACCTTATAGCAAGACTTATCTGGTTTAAACTATTAAACTATCAGATTAGATGGGTGTCCTTTTTGGAGAAAACATCTCGTATAGCTGGCTTTTATAAAATGAGCTTGGAAGAGAGATTACGAATAGTAGCTGAATTTGCAGGTTTAACCGAGGAAGAATGTGCGCTACTCAAGAACACCGGAAGTTTAGAACTCAGTTTAGCTGATAGAATGATCGAGAATGTTGTAGGCGTAATGCACATACCATTAGGCATAGCTTTAAACTTTTTCATAAATGGGAGAGACTATATGGTGCCTATGGCTATAGAAGAACCAAGCGTCGTAGCCGCGGCAAGTAATGCTGCGAAAATAGCTAGAGTTAAAGGAGGCTTCCAAGCGTCTACAACACCACCTATAATGATCGGACAAATACAGCTCGTTAAAGTTCCAGATCCATATGGAGCCAAGTACACGATCTTAACGCATAAAGATGAAATCTTAAGTAAGGCAAACGAGCAGGACCCGGTACTGGTTAAACTCGGCGGTGGAGCCAAAGATATAGAGGTTAGAGTTATCGAGTCGGATTTAGGACCTATGGTAATAACCCATCTTCTCGTAGACGTTAGAGACGCTATGGGTGCAAACGCTGTTAACACAATGGCTGAAGCCGTCGCACCGTTAATAGAGAAGCTTACTGGAGGAAAGGTATACCTGCGTATAGTTTCAAACTTAGCTGTCTATAGGCTTGCAAGAGCAAAAGCGGTATTCGATAAGGAGGCTTTAGGTGGTGAAGAAGCTGTTGAGGGAATACTCTATGCATACCATTTTGCCAAGTCTGATCCGTTCAGATGCGCAACACACAACAAGGGAATTATGAACGGTATAATTGCAGTAGCACTCGCTACGGGCAATGATACTAGAGCATTGGAAGCTGGTGCTCACGCCTACGCCGCAAGAACTGGTAAGTATCAACCATTAACTACTTGGGAAGTTAACAGCGACGGTGATTTAGTGGGTACGATAGAACTACCTCTAGCCGTTGGAATTGTGGGTGGAGCCACAAGATCCAACCCTATTGCAAAAATCTGTTTGAAAATATTAGGTGTAAAATCCGCCTGTGAACTGGCGGAAGTCATGGCTTCAGTAGGGTTAGCTCAAAATCTCGCAGCATTAAAAGCATTGGCAACTGAAGGTATTCAAAGGGGGCACATGAAGCTTCACGCTAGAAACATAGCCATAATGGCTGGCGCTACGGGTGAGCTGATAGATGAAGTAGCGAAAAGAATGGTAGAAGAGCGTGTTATAAGAATAGATAAAGCTAAGGAGATCCTGCAGAAGCTTCTTGCAGAGAAGAAGAGAGAAATGTAAAATGTTTTTAAATTCCATATATTTTTAAAAAGGTTTTAGAGAAGGAGTTTAAATGTAGATTCTTGTAGAAAATCTTCTGTGAAGAGTGCTTCTGTAAGCACATGACATGGGAACGAAGACATGAAGCAATTTCTGAAGCCACCAGTGACGCTTGGAAGCTGCGGAAGGAGAAAAGTTAAATATGCTAGTTGAATAACGACATAGGTATTATAGCCCTGCGTCTCCATAAAATGTAAAGATTAATAAGATTGAAAGGAAGATACTTTTCCTGCTCAAGGGGGATATGGAATGCCTAGGTATAAGACGACTGCTGAAATACTCAAGATAATTAAGGATAAAGAGCTTATTCGAAAGGCTTAAGGTCTAAGCCTTAAGCCCGAAAGATATAGGTATTATAGCTCATGTAGATCACGGTAAGACTACCATGTCTGATAGTCTTTTAGCAGCCTGTGGACTACTTTCACCTTCTGTAGCCGGTCAGGCTTTAGCGTTGGACTATATGGAGGAGGAGCAACAGAGACAGATGACTATTAAAGCCGCCAATGTAAGCCTTTACTACGAATATGAAAATAGACCGTACGTCATAAACTTGATAGATACACCTGGACATATAGACTTTACTGGAAAGGTAACTAGGTCTTTAAGGGCGATAGATGGGGCTGTTGTTGTTGTAGATGCCGTTGAAGGTGTAATGACGCAGACGGAGACTGTGACGAGGCAAGCTTTAGAAGAGAGGGTTAGACCAGTACTGTACATCAATAAGATAGATAGGTTGATTAATGAGCTTAAACTCACCCCGCAGAAAGTACAGGAAGTCATTGTTAAGATAGTCAAGGATTTTAATGGTTTAATCGAAATGTACGCTGAGCCAGAGTATAGGAGTGCTTGGAAGGTTAGCCTTGTAGATAATAGCGTAGCATTAGGCTCTGCTAAACACAAGTGGGGCTTTACGCTTAAGATCGCTCAGAAGAAAGGCTTGAAGTTTTCCGATGTTGTAGCAGCTTACAGGGATGGCACCGTAGAGGATCTAGTAAAGACAGTCCCACTCCATGAGGCAATATTAGAGATGGTCGTTGAACACCTCCCCCCACCTCACATCGCTCAGAAGTATAGAATACCTAGGATTTGGCGTGGTGATTTATCTTCTGACGTAGGTAAAGCTATGCTTGAATGTGACGATAATGGACCAGTTGTCATGTGCATCTCCAACATAACGGTTGACCCGCAAGCCGGTATAGTGGCTACTGGTAGACTTTTCTCAGGAACGATAAACTCCGGCGACAACGTCTACATGATAGGTACTAAATCCAGCGGTAGAGTTCAACAGGTATGCATATACATGGGGCCCAATAGAGAAGTGGTTGGCAGTCTATCAGCCGGAAACATACCAGCTCTACTGGGTCTTAGCAAAGCTAGAGCTGGTGAAACAATATCATCCGTTCAAGACATAGTACCTTTTGAAGCCGTCAAGTATGTGACAGAGCCCGTCGTAACAATAGCTATAGAGCCTAAGTACAGTAGAGATCTGCCTAAACTCGTCGATATATTGAATAGGCTTACGATAGAAGACCCAAACTATGTAGCTAAGATAGACCAAGAAAGCGGTGAATATTTACTTTCAGGCATTGGACAGGTGCATCTTGAAATAGCTTTAACACTGATAAGTAAGACTGGGTTGGAAATTATAACATCACCACCGACAGTCATATACAGGGAGAGCATTAGAAGACCAGCGGGTCCGTTCATGGGGAAGTCGCCCAATAAACATAACAGAGTTTTCATAAGCGTTGAACCTCTAGATCCTCAAATAGTAGAACTTATAACTTCAGGTCAACTTAACGATTCCCTAGATCGGAAAGCCATAGCTAATATCCTCAAAGAATACGGATGGCCCGCCGAAGAAGCTAGAAACGTCTGGAGCATAGATCCACATGGATGCATCTTCGTGGATAGAACAAAGGGAATACAATATCTCAACGAAGTTAAAGACTATATGATTTCAGGTTTCCTATCGGCTATGGATGATGGGCCACTTACGAGAGAATACGTCAGAGGTGTAAAGGTCAACCTTGAAAACGCCGAACTACACTCAGACCCAGCCCATAGAGGCCCTGCTCAAATAATACCGATGGTTCGTAGAGCGATTTACGCGTGCCTCCTATCTGCAGACCCAATTCTACTAGAGCCTATAATGAAGCTTGTAAGCAAGGCTCCAACTGAAATGGTCGGCGCCTTAACTAAGATTATTACGTCTAGAAGAGGGCGCGTTTTAATGATAGACCAGAAAGAATACGTTGTTCAAGTTGAAGGGGAAATCCCCGCCGCTGAGACCTTCGACTTAGCAGATGTCATAAGATCATCAACGTCTGGCAAGGCTTTCTGGAGTCTGCCGTTTTCAAGATGGGCTCCAGTACCATCATCTATGCTACATCAGCTCGTAAGTGAAATAAGGAAGCGTAAAGGACTATCTCCAGAGCCTCCAAGAGCTGAAGACTTCATAGATAGGGATTAAAACTTCACTAGTTTTATTCTAAATCTAAAAATGAGAGTTGATGAAGCATATACATGTAGTAGTCGCGGATTGTTTTCCACAAGAGTTCATCTAAGTTTTTGCACACCTCATTGTTGAAATAAAGGTTTATATCCTTTCAGAATTGGTAGCTCACGTAAAGTCTGAGTGTTTTCGCAACATATCTACTTCAGTTACGTTCTCCTTAATGGCTATTAGGTAGATGGAACTTTCCAGAAAAAAGAGTGTTCTAAGCTCGAAGATGGATTCTAAGGGATTTTTAGGAAGGTAGCTACTTCTAAGCCCTTTGATCCTATACATTACCCTGCCCGGGATTATGATTACCGAGTTGCTGTTTTTCGCCAAGAGGCTTTCACTATAGGATGTTATTGAGACAACTCTAGCACCTTTAGCCTTGGCCTTTTCAGCCATAAGGGACGGTATATGGCCACCGGATCCGGATATTATTAAAACCATATCTTTCGACCCGACGGATACACTACCCTTGTCCTTCCAAAAGTAGCATTCACGGTCTTCATATGGCTTACAGCAGTGTCTAAGCCTCGTTACGAAGAAAGAGCCGACTATTCCGGAGAAGCCTTCTCCAACAACTACCGTTTTACCCGTCAGAGGGTTTAGAGGAGATCTAGGCTTAGGTAGAGAATAGTATAGGGATTGAAAGTCTCTCTGAGACGGCGTATAGCTTCCTAAGCCTTCAATCAGCTTTTTAAACCACCCGTAGGCGTCGCCTTCAATAAATGAACCTGAGAAGCTTAATGAGAATAGCATAGTTCTAAGCTCGTAGAGTGTTCCAATAGGCGTTAACGGCGCATACTGTACGCCGATCAACTGCCTTATGTAGTAGTCTTCAGCATGATAGCTTAAAACCTCCTTACCGGGTATTTCTATTATGATGTCTGATAGCTCTGCTAGAGGGCTTCTCACGTTTGAGGTTAAAGATACTATCCTAGCGTTGGCTTCACGGGCCATTTTAGCCGTTTCAAGTGTATATGTAGTCACACCACTTCCTGAGAAGGCTACGAGGACATCTTCATTCTTAAATATATACGGGATGTCATCAGGTCCGTAGACTTGTTCAAACCCTAGGTTTCTCAAGAACCTTGTGAAAACCTCAGCGTTACCGCCAGACCTTCCAACCCCAACGCATATGATTCTCTTGGAGTTTTTTAAAACCTCTTTAAAATCTTCCAGTGTATTTTCACTTGGAAATTTAAAATCTTCAACAAGCCTCACAAGCCTACCGTACGTATACAAGATTTCTTCGTTAGATTCCGCCGCGATCTAGGTCACCCTCTGGGTAATAATAGACCTACGATCAGTATAACCTTTTCCTCAACAGGAAATTAAAATAGAATCTAAATGACACCCTCTACTGTCAGTAAAGCATTTTACTTAGGTTTACACTCTTCTATTTATCATGCGCTATACTGATAGGATTAAACGCGTTAGGGAAATCTTAGCCGTTGAAGAAGCAGATCTTTTCATGATAATAGACCCTAAAAACGTCTTGTATTTAACTGGTTTTGAAGGTGGAAGGCTTTTCATAACGCAAAATGACGAACCTCTTCTAATAGTTTCTGCTTTAAGCTTCGAAGAAGCTGAAGATTCCGCTTGCGGTGTTCAGATTCAAAGAGTACCTGTAAGCGAATCTATGAAAGATTTCAGCTTGAAGGTTTTAAATAGTTTAAAACCCCGCATATTACTCTACGACGATTTACCAGCTTCAGACTACCTAAGCTTAGAAAGCTTAGGCTTTAAGCTTAAAGACGGATCAGACAAAATCTCTCATCTCAGAAGAAGGAAGGATGAAAATGAGGTTAAGTGTATAGTTAAAGCGGCTGAGATTACCGGAGAACTTATGGAGATTTTAATGGAGCATGCTAAACCTGGAATCAGGGAAAATGACCTTGCAAGGGAGGCTGATATATTTATGAGGGAGCGCGGACTCGAATACGCATTTCCAATAATAGTTGTCTCGGGTTTCAAATCGTCAAACCCGCATGTTAAGCCATCTTTAAAAGTGATTTCAGAAGGTGAGCCTGTGACGATAGATTTAGGAGTGAAATATGGAGGATACTGCGTAGATGTGACCAGGAGCTTCATAGTAGGTCGAAACCCAGAATATGAAGCTATTCTCGAAGATGTAGCCAATGCTCAAGAGAAGGCGTTAAATTACATAAAGGCTGGCGTTCAATGCAGAGACGTAGACAAAGTTGCGAGAGACTTCCTCGACAGTAGAGGTTATGGTGAATTCTTCATACACAGCCTTGGCCACGGCGTCGGTTTAGACATACATGAACCACCATCTTTAAACCCATTCAGTAAAGACATATTGATGGAGAATGAAGTGGTGACGGTAGAACCCGGCATCTACATTAGAAAGAAATTTGGATGTAGAGTTGAAGATACGGTTCTAGTGCTTGAGGATGGTTGTAAAATACTGACGCGTTGCAACTGGAACCGATAGTACTAAATTGCACTAAGCTTAAGTAGGAGAGCCATTTCATCCAATAGATATACAATGGAATGTTTTCAGTTTTATTCTCCATGTTTAAAAGGTTGAGATATAATCTTTATTACAACTTACAGCATATTAGTAATGCTATGATAGAGGAAATATTTAGAGCATCCATATCGCTATTCATGATAATGAGCCCTTTTTCAAGTATACCGATTTTCCTCGCCGTAACGCGAAATGTTAAGAATAAGTTGAAGCCTGCTTCTCAAGCAATTGGAGTTGCATCTATAACACTGTTCACTTTTCTATTCCTCGGTCGGGAGATCATGGATATTTTCAATGTTAGCCTATCAGCTTTAAAAATCGCTGGAGGCGTTGTCTTAACTATTCTAGGAATAGAGCTTGTACTCGGTACATCATTTATCAAAGCTGAGAAAGAAGATTATTCACCAGCCATCTCACTTATCGGTACACCTCTATTAACAGAGCCCGGTGTTATAGTTTCAACAATGATTTTTACTGAAGAATATGGATACATAATAACCATAATTGCGGCGTTAATCTCTCTTACGGCTAGTTGGCTTGTACTTCTATGCTCCGAATACATTGACAGATTTATCGGAGATTTTTGGCGTGAAACCATTTCAAGAGTGACTGGCTTCCTACTTGTAGCAATCGCCGTTGAATTCATAGTATCCGGAGTAAAGCTTACACTAGTAGGCTCTACTTATAGAGTACCCACATTAAGCATTAAGCCTATCATCTTAGCACGAACCCTAAACAGTTCAACCTCCTCTGATTATTCGTAGAAACCTAGCATCCTACAGTCTACAGTCCATATTGTTAAACTACATCCATTCTTCTAGAAACTACCGCAACATCATAATTACAACATTTAATTCTTCTCACTCCGTAATTACCTAAAGCTTCTAGGTAATTTTGAATTCTGAACCAACTTGAATTGGACAGGAGCAACTTCTATCTGGAGATATACTTCTAATCGTTTCTCTAAGTATCTTCATGACTGCTTCTCTTTTCCTAAGAGCTATATCTGAAACTTCTCTACTCGTTATTCTACTCTGCATACCAGCAGCCATATTTGACACTATGCATAGAGAAGCGTAACACAACCCCAGTTCTCTTGCTAAAGCTGCTTCAGGGCAACCAGTCATGCCTACAACGTCTGCTCCCAAAAGCCTGAACATCCTTATTTCAGCAGAGGTTTCAAATCTAGGGCCCTCCGTACAGACGTATGTGGATTTATCCCATACCATTTCACCTAACTTAAGCGCTGACTTTACAAGAAGAACTCTAAGCTCTTCACAGTATGGTTTTGTAAAGTCTACGTGAATAACTGGTTGAGCGTCATAAAACGTATAATGTCTACACTTGGTAAAATCTATCAGATTATTTGGAACCGTAAGATCACCAGGCTTCATAATAGGGTTTATGGCGCCTACAGTATTGACAGCAAGTAACCTCTCAACTCCAAGCTTTTTCAAAGACCATATGTTAGCTCTATACTCTACCATGTGTGGAGGGTTCTCATGAGCAACGCCATGTCTTAAAATAGCTAAAGTTTCGACATCATCGATAGAAACCCTAAAGACAAGGACCTTCTTTAAATTAAACGGCGTTTCGACTTCAATGGTCTCAAGAGGTTGTAAAGCTTTCTCAAATCCAGATCCTAGGATCACAACATGACGTATGCTTTTCAAGCCTCTTCAACCCTCCAAATCTTCATAAACCTATCTCTAGATTTATGAGCTATAAGTGTTGAAGTCACTATGAGAATGGTTGCCAGTATCACCCAGAAGAAGAAGGCTATAGCCGTTGGGTGGAATATGGATGTTGGAGGAGCTTTTATCAGAGGCACTGAGTTGGCTATTGTTCCAAATATCATAGCTACTGAAACAATACCTACGATATCTCCTAGGAATTTTAAGCTCCTGTTTATGTAATCGTATATTGCTTTACTGATGAGTAGTGTTAAGAAGCCTGCTAGAAAGAAGCCTAAGACGCCTTCAATGAAGCTTGCGACTATTATATTAAAGAAGCTTATGAAGCTTTGAATATCTGTAAGTTTCTCCACGGGGACGTTTGCAATAACAGAAGAGAAGCCTTGTGAAAAACCTAACCCGCACATTATGAAGCACGCCACGTACCCGAAAACCCCTATAAGTATTGATGGTTTCGACGAGACTTCTGAGACTACATGGCTTATGGATTTATCTACGCCGAAACCCTTAATGAATAGTGTTAAACCTATAACCATGAGGGTTACGGTTAATGTGTAAGGTATGAGTGGGATTTCAGGGTAGAAGAGGGTTAACATGTATAGGATTGAAAGCGATAAGACTATTAAACCTGGAACTCCTAGAGTCCATTTAGTATACCTTGGGTCTTGAATAAGCATACTCAAATATCTGGTCAAGATGTACCAGCTTGTTTCAATAGACTCACTATGCTTAACGGCGAACCTTCTAACTGAAATTATAGGAACCTGAGACTGTATTATCGGTGAAACTTCCTGATCAGTATATCCATCAGAAACTAGTATAACCGCATCAGCCGGATATATTTTAAGAGTCTCTCTTAGGGATTCAGATATCCGTCTATCTGCTTCAATCCCACCATTCTTAAAACCAGTTAAAACGGCCACTTCATAATCGCTAGACTTATCTTTAGATTTCAAACTATCCATTATACGTACAGCTTCAAACATAGCATTTGCATCAGCTTCTTCAGGGTCGCTCATTATAAGCTTTAAAGCTGCTTCAAGAACCTTCTCTTTTCCAACAACCGGAGATCTTATACCCGTTTTAACACCCAAATCATCATCTCTATCTATACATAAAACAAGAATTTTCATAGATTTCCTTTCAACTTCCATCATTAAATAACCCCCATATCTTCAGCTTCAGCCAAAATTTTAAGCTCTTCAGATGTAATCCGCTCACCTTTTCTAAGTTTATCTAAAACAATCTTAGCATTTTTAATCAAAGTAGATTTAGCTTCATCTTCAATTCTCTTTTTCTCTTCAGCTTCTAAAGTTTTAAGTTCTTCAACTATAATCTTCTTTTCGATTTTCAATTCATTTAACTCTTTAATCTTTTGAAGAAGATCTCTATGGTAATCGTCAGCCTCCCTTCTTAACGATTTAATCCTTTCATCAAGTTGAATAATGGCTTTTTTGATAACCTCTCTTCTACTACTTACCTCTTCAAGTTTACTTCTAATGGATTTTATTTTAATTTTAATCGCTTCTCTAGTCGCTTTAAGTTCCATTAAATTCTCCTTAAGCTTTAAAACCTCCTCCTGCTGTTTTACCTCCCTCTCCAGCTTAGCTATTTCGCCTGCTATCTTCTTTTCAACTTGTAAATCTGTTGGAGCCGTCTGAAGCTTCCACTCCAACTCAGAGATGCGTCTCCTAAGCTTCTTCAGCGAAACACCAGAACCGCCAATCTTAGCTTTAACCTCATTTATAAGCTGTCTAGTTTCCCTAAGCTTAGAATATTCAGAACTTAATTCTCCCTTTAAACTTGATATTTCTAAGCTTAAGCTTTTATACTCTGATTTAAGCATCTTGATTTCCGCAATAGCTCCTCTAATTTCAGCATGTAATCTATCACGTTTCTCTTTAACCCGTTTAACGTCCTCCAATATACTTTTAAATTTACTGGAAGCTTCTTTCAACCTAGAAGTTAGGAGAACTCGTTTTTTATCTAGCTCCAATTTCACCTACCAAAAAATATGGGAGGTTTTAAACTTAAAGGTTTAGCGAGAGGTGGGAGTTGTAGACGTATCCGGTGTTGGAAGCTCCGGGAGCTCTGGAAGCTTCTCCTTAAGTCTATGTTCAGCCACAGCCGCAGCTTCTTCAAGCACTTTCCTAGCTTCTTCATTAGCAGCTTCCATATCGATGCTCATACCAGTAGCTTCACCGACTTCAACAACCATCTTACCGATTTCATCGCTTATTGCACCTATTTCATAGCTGACTTCAGGTATAACACCAGCTAAGTCTTTCTGAATAGCTTTAAGTATACCAGCTACTGGGACTATAGCTGCCGCCGTTTCACCTAGCTGATGAACAGTCTCCAACCTCAACAGAGCTTTCTCAAGCGCTAGTTGTGCCCCTAAAATCACTTTAGCCATTTTACGTGCTTCTGCACACTCATTAGCGTAAAGCGCCGCTCTAGCGTTATCACCCTTCATATGAGCGTTAACACACTTTTCGAAGAGGTCTTTCTCATGACGCTCCATTCTCATAGCTGCCCCTTCAATCCTCGAATACTGCACTTTAAGTCTATGAATTGCCATTGTAAGCCTCTGCTTTAAAGGAGTTCTTTCGAATATTCTACCACCTTTATCCCACTTTTTAATAGACATTCTAAACGCCTCGTAAATAGACCGAGATGAGCATTCTTTAATGAATTGTTTAAAGGAAACTGTAGAATAGACAACGTGAAAACCATGAAGTTTAATTCTTTCAATACATTTCTATAGCAACTACTGTGGAAATGTATAATACTCTTAGCATTACACAAGTATTATCAGCTTTATTTTTAAGATGGCTTTTTCAAAGAAATCTTGTATGTGGAAAGTCATAACACTTTTAACTGATTTCGGATTATCAGATCCATATCCAGCCCTTATGAAGGGAGTCATATTAAGCATAAACCCTGAAGCGATTATTATCGATATTTCACATTCCATAGACAAGTTTAACGTTAGAATGGGAGCGTTCATATTAGCATATGCTGTCGATTATTTTCCGGAGAAAAGCATCCATATAGCCGTAGTAGATCCAGGTGTTGGAACCGCTAGAAAACCGTTGATTATAGAATGCTTTAAAGGCTACTTAATAGGTCCTGATAATGGACTTTTAATACCAGCAGCTGAAAAACTCGGTATTAGAGAAGTGTATGAGATAGATTTAAGTAAAATTTCAACTAGTTATACTTCTCAAACTTTTCATGGTAGAGATGTCTTTGCTCCAATAGCCGCTAAAATATCTAAAGGTGAAAGCCCAGATTTATTTGGAAAGCCTTACAGCGACTATGTTAAACTTATCCTGCCAAAACCAAAAATAGCAGGCGAATATATTTTAGGTGAAGTTCTATACGTAGACAGCTTCGGAAATCTAGTAACAAATATAGATAATTCAGCCATTAAGGCGCTGGGTATTAAAATCGGAGACTTCCTACTCATCGAGACTGTTAACGGCAGTTTTAGAGTGAAATTCGCAAAAGCCTATGGAGATGTTGAACAAGGATCACCATTAGCAATAATCGATAGCTTTGGAAGACTTGAACTGGCTGTAAATTTAGGTAATGGAAGCAAATTCTTTCAATTGAAAGTAGGCGATGCCGTAAAGATAAGTACAGTAAATGATATATCGCGCCGGATAGAATAATTCTACTTAAATCCATGAGTTTAGTAAGACTGCTACTTAAAGCACTGGGGATCTACCGGCTTTATCTATGGTGGTTGAGGAGAGAAGTTAAAAATGGAAATATCCCAAGCCATGTTGGGATAATTCTTGATGGTAATAGACGGTGGGCTTCTAAACACGGCTATCCCCCATGGCTGGGACATAGATTTGGAGCCGAGAAAGTTGAAGAAGTCCTTAAATGGTGTCTCAAACTCGGAGTTAAAACAGTCACACTATATGCGTTCTCAACCGAAAACTTTAAGAGGCCTCAACGTGAAGTTGAAGATCTTTTCAAGATTTTTGAGGAAAAGCTTGAAAAGCTTCTCTCAATCCGTGAAATACACGATTATCAGGTTAGAGTCAAGATTATAGGCTCACTAGAATTGATACCTGAAAAGCTTAAAAGACTCATCGAAGAGGTTGAAGCTAAAACAGCCAACTATAGAGAACACTGGCTTAACATAGCCCTAGCATATGGTGGAAGGAGGGAAATAGTAGATGCCGTTAGGAAAATAGCTAAATTCGTAAAAGAAGGTTCCTTAAATCCCGAGGAGATAAATGAAGAACTTTTACAGAAATTCCTATACACAGCTCACTTACCGAACCCGGAGCCCGATCTGATAATAAGGACAAGCGGTGAAGAAAGGTTGAGCGGTTTCCTACTATGGCAAAGTGCCTACAGTGAACTGTGCTTTCTAGAAGTTTACTGGCCTGAATTCCGTGAAATAGACCTGCTTAGAGCAATCAGAGTATACCAGAATAGGCAGAGAAGATTTGGCGGATAAAGTATGTAGAGTAGAGGAATTTAAACTTAAGAAGGAGGAGGTTTCTAAGTGAAAATCGGTGTAAATTTTGGCGGAGCTTAATGAGGAGATTTTAAAGCTTGTAAATATGATATCTGATGAAATGTTGAGAACACTTGTGCTAGATCTTTTAAAAAACCCAAGTCTCAAGCTTACAGAAGAGCTTAAACTCACAACATTTGAAGATAGTTTAGGCTCTATAGGCTTCCATCATTCATATAAGGGTGGATTATTAGAGCATATGATTTCATGTAGCAAAATAGGCTTAGCTATCTGCCGGATAGTTGAAGAAGTGTACGGTTCTAAAGTGAACAGCGACTTTGTTCTAGCGGCAACCCTCATCCACGACTTATACAAGACCGCCGTTTACGATGAAAATTCGCCAACAGGTTTAAGCCAATTAGGTGAGAAAATAGACCACCATACGCTCGTAGTTTCAGAGCTCATAAAACGCGGTTTTCCACTGGAGGTAATCCACGCAGTTTTAGCAATTCATGGACAATATGGCCCTATGACTCCGAAAACAATTGAAGCATTAATAGCTCACTTAGCAGATCAAGCCGATTCAACATTGTGTGATAGAATTGTAAAGGCTGCTAAAAGTTTGGTTAAAATTGTAACAGGAGAAGAACCTAAAACGTTAACAACAAGAGAAGCACTTTCAATAATACTTGCTAAGCAGAAGGGTGGATGGAATTTACTTAAAGAACTACTGTGTAAAAACATCAATCAATGATGGAACATGGTCTTTTAAATGTCAAAGATAAGGTTTGAAGTCAGAAGAGGGGGATAGCCCAGTGGAAATCGCATGACCAGTCTTAAACTAAAGTTTATATACAGTTTTTAGTAACCTTATAACACGGTTGCCGGCCATAGGGTGTGGGTCCGACCCGTTCCCATTCCGAACACGGAAGTCAAACCACACCACGTCTCCCTCCTCCCTAGTGGGAGACCCTAGGAGAGGGGGGAGATGCTGGCAACCATCACAGTGAACGTTTATATTTTTATGAATTCATTGATAATTTAGGAATAGCCCCATGAATTCAGAGATAGTATTGCAACAAATCCTATCTTCCGAAGGAGATAGATTAGGATTTATATTTCAAGCCATATTTATAGCATTATTCCTATTTAGCATATTCTACGGGCAGAAGCTTCAGGTTTGGATGATGCTTAAAAACGTTGAAGTTGGACTCAATAGGATTAAAAAGATGAGGGATAATGCTAGGCAAACAATATTGGATTTATTGAGACGGTTTAACGACGACCCTGGTTTAGAGAATGCGATTGATAGATTGCTTGAATACTTTTGGATCCCTCCTACATCCATAGATCCCTTCGGTATTGTCGGTAAAATCGACCACATCCTCAACGTAAGAGAGAGGAGGTTTAGATGGGAGCTTAAGAGTATAACACCGAATATTGACGATAACAGGCTTAGAAACATTGAAAACCTTATTGAAGTAGGCATTTCTCTAGATCAGATATATCGTGTGATGAGACACTACTATCTTCTAGGTAAGAAGACTATGAGCCTCTTCCTAATATATCAGGCAGAAGCGCTCATGCCGACTGTTCTTCAAGAAGCTGAAGCGTTGGCAGATGCCATAAAAGCCTTCAGTACTGGTCAACCCATAGGCGATGGTGTTGGAAGCCTTGTAGCTGCACGTTTTATGTACGGTAATGAGAAAAAACTTATATCGGAAGACACAGTCATGGCTGAAGTCGAATTTGAAGGGAGGAAGCTTATAGTCGTTAAAGCACTCGGACCCGGAGGGAACGTCGGTAAACCGGGTGAAGCTGTTGAAAAAATCTTAGAAGATAGAAAAATAGACGCTATAATAATGGTAGACGCTGCTTTAAAACTTGAAGGTGAAGAAGTCGGTGAAGTTGCAGAGGGAGTTGGCGCGGCTATTGGAGGAATAGGTGTCGACAAGTTTAAAATAGAAGAAGCTGCTAAAAAATTCAACGTTCCACTTTACGCTATAGTTGTGAAAGAATCTATGTCCGATGCTTTATCTACAATGAAATGGGACATATACATCGGCGTTGAAAAAGCAATCAATAGAATTAAACGACTTATAAGAGAAAAGACGAATATTGGAGATACATTGATACTAGTGGGCGTGGGTAATACGATAGGCATAGGTCAATGATGTTGGAGGTTGCCATGTCTATGAAAAACAGCATAGGTTTTATTACCGTTTTCCTCTTAATGGCCGCCTTAGCCGCATGTAGCATATTCTTCCTCCTTCTAGCCGTTAACGCCTACCATCAAGGCTTTAAAGAGACCGCATTATATTACTCTATGGCTGGGCTAATGGGTCTAATAATGTCAACATATACCTTGTTAAGAATAGTTCGAAGAAGACCCACGGTCTCAACGACTTTAAACTATGAAGTTCAAACGCTTTTACGATGTTTAAAGTGTGGATTTTCAAATACTAGGGGCTTTGCCGATGGAGATTACGTGCTAGGCCTTGGTGATAAATGCCCCCACTGTTCAACACCCATGGTCATACTTGCAATATATAGAACACCCTCTAAAAAGGAGAAACAGTAAGCCGCCACGGTTGTAAGTACGATGACTTCATACTAATTTAAACTGGAAAATCTGTAAGCTTTATAACACCATCTTCTGCAACCAACACTGTTTCTTCAGCTTGAGCTACAAAGCCTCCGCTGACTTCTAGGAGAGGCCTATAGTTTTTTATGATATTAGAGTTTTTCAATTTAGACCACGCATTTTTAACATCACACTCAAGGTTCAAATTGTAAATCCACCTCTCAGTAAAAGGCAATCCTTTAAACCTATTCCACAGCGTTCTTAAAAGAATACCTGCATCACCATTTCCAATCTTCTTATAGGATAGACATCTATAGATTGTCGGTTTGCCAGACTCTACAACTGTTCCATCAGCCCAACGCTCTGTTATAAACGGCTCAACTGCATAGACGCCGTAGAGTTTAAATTTTCCACCTTGTAATGGAACGTTCGGTATTGAAACACCAGCATGTAAATTATACCGGGCGACTTCATGACCAGATAGATTTTTTATCGGTTTTAGACCATATACTTCAGCTACTCTAGAAACAGCTTCACCAACGTCATATACATTAACGGAAGCCTTTATACATTTTAATGCTCTCCTCAGAGCTTCCTCAGCAACTTCCTTAAGAAGCGCATACTTGTCGTCTAAAGCCACCGTGATGGCGGTATCAACTATATAACCGTCCACATGCACGCCTAAATCCACCTTAACTATAGACTGTTCTGGAATCTTCAACGAGTCCATGGGTACAGCAGTATAGTGTGCCGCAATTTCATTTATACAGATGTTGCATGGAAAAGCGGGTTCTCCACCTTGACTCTTTATAAAACCCTCGATTTTCTCACATAAATCTAAGACATTAGCCCCACTCTTAACAATAGATACGGCGAAAGCCCTCGCCTTTCTAGCGATTTCCCCAGCTTTAAAGTAAGGCTCAAAAACATCCATATGGACACCCATGGGCCCGCCGGGACTCGAACCCGGGACTTCCCGCTTTCCACGCTTTCCTCCGCAGGCGGGTGTCCTATCCGTGCTAGACGACGGGCCCTATAGGTATCTTCTAACATCTACGTATAAAATTCTTTCCTTGTAGAGTCTTCTCTACACCGCTTTAAATAAGCTACTGACCTCCTTCAGAAAGCTAACTCTGCCCACATACTGGGAAGATTTCTAGAGTATAACTGAGTCATTTTTAACCGATATCATAAATAATGTGGAACTTTAGGTAAATTTAAGCTTTAACGTATTTAACCAGTATATAAGCGCTATCCTAAACTTTAAGTAGAACCAAAATACCCAGTTAGATTGGGTGTTTTAGTTTATGTCGTTTTACAGGTATATAGATTATCTACTCAGAGAGAGGAAGAATATTGAGGAGAAACTTAAGACTTTAGATAAAGCTGAAGTTATAAAATTCGGTAGACAGCTTATAGCGACCTATCAGCAGAGTCTTCAAGGCTTTGATGAGTGGTTTACGAATTATGGGATTATGGAGAAAATGGAGCCTGAATTAGTAAGAGAAATCGTCATAAACCTTATGAACATAGGTTTTGAGCTCCTCAAGTACGATAGAGACATAACGATGATGTGGCTTGAGAGAGAGCAGAAAGAGATGAAGAGGAAGAAGGAGGAAGAAGAGAAGAAGCAAACTTCAATCATATGATTCTAAAAAACAAAAATGGAGTTAGTGTGTAAAGCCTCGTGTTAACCTAGCTCCACAATTTGGACAATACATGTAGTTTACGGTTACAAGATGCCCGCAAAATGGACATTTATAAGCAGTATAAACTCCTTCTATACGTGTGGGCTGAGTTACGCTGACCGTTAAAGACCTCTTAAACATATTGTAGACGGATAACGCGCCAGCTATTATCGGCAGAACTACACCTATTGGTATGACCCAGTATGACTGAGAGAGGTTTGAAGCCTGAGGGAAAGATACGTAAACGCTATCTATAGTGCTAAATATTGTAGGTGCAGCCAAACCTACTGTAACGGCGATTGTAATTGAACGTACATCTAGTTCTTTACGCTTAGACTCTTTAAATAATATGGCTCCGCTCACAAGAACCATGAGAGCGGCTATTGATCTAACTGGGAATATTTCAATCCACCCTTGAAAAACTTCTCCGTTCATATTAGAATAGACGAAGCCTATTAGAGGAAACTCTAAAACGGTAAACTTTTCTTCTACCGAAGCACCGCGAACGTAATAATTTGTCACACCTATTATTATGGTCCATGGTATTAAAAGCGATATAAACATTAACGCTCCAGCTATCATAATGGCCCTATTGCTCGGTTGCTCTTTAAGCTTCACATAAACCAGCTCCAGTAGAAATCAGTTCTAAAATAACAAATAAATGTATCTATTTTATATCTATTTTAAATTAAAGAGTTCACGGATCCATTCAATAGATGATTGAAGCGTAAGGGATGAAGGTAGTCTAAAAAAGAATATAAATAATTGCGTACTTTAAATTTAATAATGTTTGAAAGCGTTTTAGAACGGTGTGTTTTAACGGCTAGTAAAACTGCCCTTATAATAGTAGATATGCAGAAAGACTTTGTATATAGTAACGGTAAACTCTACGTACCAGGTTCTGAGAAAATAATAGCCCCCTTAAGGGATCTTTTAAACAAGTGCAGGGAGAAAAGATTAACCATAGTCTTTACACAAGATTGGCATCCTGAGGATGCAGTAGAATTCAGAATATGGCCGAAACATTGTATTGCAGAGACCCAAGGTGCGGAGATAATAGATGAACTGAAACCAAACCCAGGTGAATTCATAGTTAAGAAGGAAACCTATGATGCTTTCTTTAATACAAACCTTGAAAGTATCCTCAATAGGGCTGGTGTTGAAAATGTCATCGTAACGGGAGTGGTGGCAAATATATGCGTACTTCACACAGCTGGAAGTGCTGCTCTAAGGGGATTTAAAGTAGTTCTACCGGTGGATTGCATAGCCGCCTTGAACGATTTCGATCTCAAACTTACCATAAGGCAAGTCTCATTCTTATACAAGGGGATAATAACATCAAGTGAACTAATATCCTTCAATTCCTAAAACCTCTTAGCTAAATCGATCTAGCATACGCATTTTCAAAATCTTCCATCGAATAAAACCCTATAAGGTGTAAGTTTCCAACATGGACTCTCTTAAGATACCTCCTAGCTACCCTGTAGCATTCTACAACCTGTTCTATGGGGGTAACCGGCAGGTCTCTCATCATATAGTTGGGGTGGAAAACTAGGAGAGAATATGGGATTTCAGGATTTAGATCTGCTAGAAACTTAGCTATCCCCTCCACCTCTTCTGAGTCTACGTAGCCAGGTACGAGGAGCGTAGTAGCAGTTAAAATAGGTAGATCTGGGCGATCCATGTAAAAACGGTTATAGAGCATTTCAAAATTTTCAAAAGCTCTTCTATTCGAAACACCACTTAAAGCGATGCTTAGAAGATCGGAAAATGCTTTAATATCGAACTTTATATTTCCACCCGTTTTAAGAGATAGTTCACCTGCTTCATTGACTAGGGTTTTATTACCGCAACCATTCCATTCGAAGCATATCCTCAAAATCCTTCCACTGGGAAGGTTCTCGATGACGCGTTTTGAAGCATTTATAGCGAACGGTAGTTGTGGTTCTGGTGAGCCTCCAAAGAAACACCAACACGATATACGTGTGTTCGATAGAGTCGCATAAATAAGCTCTTTAACCGTTACAATTCGTGCTTCTTCAAACCTCTTATGCGAACTATTCTGACAGAATAAACAGTTGAAGTTGCATCCGTAGAAGAAGATGGCAAGGTTATAATAATCATATTCCGGACCCCTAGTATACGCGTACTTTGGATACCCTGCGCCTGTTCCGGCTGGGCAGAACCAGGCGCTACAGCAGTTTGTCACATGCGGATCGAGGTAGTAGTATAACAGCGCTTTATCAACATCCACATACGATTTTAAACGTCCATTTTCAACCCACTTTAAACCGCAGAAGCCGACCTCGCCATTGCTCATAGAACATTCATTTGAACATATGTTACATTTAATGCCGTTTTGTGTCCTATACGGTTGTAGTGGCAACTTGTACGGCTCTCTAGCATTTTTATGCGCATCTAGAACGACTTTTAAGCTTTCCTTAGGATTTTCACGTATACACCTCACACAAACTCCTAAGTAGTTTGATATCAGTGGCGATTCCGACCCACATATTCTACACTTCCCTGCACGTTTGAATTTGAAGATGAGAGACATTTAAAAAAGTTACGGAGAAACGTAAACTTAAATGTATTTCTAAAATGTCGATGGTGGATTATGGAAGCGTTAACTAGAAAATAGTAAAACTGTTAAAATCGATATTATGTCAAATATTCTATCGCATAGATGGATTCTGAGGTGTTGAAAAACATAGTGCGGATGATTACAACACATGGTTTACAAATAGAGCCAAAGGCTTTGGAAAAGCTCAGTGAATTTGACCAAGCTACATTATCTACAGCTGTAAATGAGATTCTGAGCAAGGTCATGGAGGGGGGAGGTTACATCATAACTCTTAACGACGTTGAAGAATATTTTGAGAAAAGGAGGGAAAAGGTAGAAGTCTCCATAGCCGTTAAACAAGTTTTGGCTAGAGAGTTAGAGCCGAAGCTTGAGGTTTTATTCGACCCCACGGATAAAATCCACGGTGGAGACAGTGTAGAGAACTTCTACAAGTATTTTAAAAGTAGATTTAAAAAGCTTGAGAAAATACTACGCAGGAGGATGGACGTTAGAGGTAGTACAACTATATCCGACGTATTGAAAGCCGGCCTGAAAAGCCATGTAAAGTTTATAGGAATGGTAACTGAAAAAACCAAACGGAAAGGTTTCAAAATTCAACTTGAAGACCTTGAATCTTCAATAACCGTTATAATCCCTGAAAATTCAGATAGAAAATTAATTGAAAAGGCGCTTATCGTTTTACAGGATCAAGTCATATGCGTATCAGGTATTAAAGTGGCAGAAGACGTCGTTTTAGCAGATGACATCATATTTCCAGATGTACCGGATCATAAAACTAAGAGAAGCGATGAAGAAGTCTATGCCGTTCTAACGTCAGATATGCATGTTGGAAGCAAACTCTTCATGGAAAAATGCTTTGAAAAATTTATAAGATGGTTAAACGGCTTAGAGGGATCTGAACCGTTCAGAGAGATAGCCAGTAAAGTCAAATATCTTTTAGTATGCGGAGATCTAGTTGACGGTATAGGAGTATATCCAGGGCAAGATAAAGAACTTGCCATAGACTCCTTAACACAACAGTATAAACTCGTCGCAGACTATTTCGCTAAAATCCCAGAGTACATAGAGACCGTTGTCATACCCGGAAACCACGATGCTTCTAGACAGGCGCTTCCTCAACCCGCGATCTTTAGAAAGTATTCAGAGCCGCTCTATAGTTTAAACAATGTTAGGATTCTTGGAAATCCATGCTGGATATCGATACATGGTGTAGATGTACTTATGTATCACGGTAGAAGCCTAGACGACGTAATAGCCTACGTACCCGGGTTGACTTTTCGAGAACCGGAGAAAGCCATGGAAATTCTACTTAAAGCTAGACATTTAGCACCTATTTATGGATTGAGAACGGCAATAGCACCTGAAGCAGAAGATTACCTAGTAGTAGAGATGGAGCCGACTATCTTCCACTCGGGACATATTCACGTAGCTAAACATAAATTTTACAGGAACAGTTTAATCGTGAACTCCGGCGCTTGGCAGGATCAAACAGATTATCAGAAGAGGAACGGTCTGAAGCCAGTACCCGGCGTCATTCCAATCGTAAATTTGAAAACCCTTCAAATAATCTACATTGATTTCAGAGGAAGTGGTCTAGAAGCAAAGGCGGAAGCTCTCTAGCTATAAGCTTTGCAACCCTTAAAGGCTCTGGTAGTTTTCCTAAACGCGTAATCTCCCTTAACAATCGAGAAGTTTCGCTCAAAGTTAAACCTTTAACAACTACGATGAGTTTTATACCATCTATGGAAAGCTCCAATGGAGCGTTTTTCTTAATCACTTGTAACCGTTCCTGCCAGCCTGAAAATTTCATTCTTAAAGCCCTCTCAACACGTTGAATATCTGGCTTACGGTTGAGTATACATACGACTGGATATGTAGTTTCTTCGTATATTCTATGAGCATCTATTAGATTGAAACCTGCATACGGCACTCCATGTAGAAGAATCAAATCCAACATACCCGCTTTAGATACAAACTTTAGAGCCTTATCCGTAGCATCTAAACCATCAACTTTAACTGTGTCTATGAAAATATCTTCCAGTAGAAAACCATTCATAACAACGCCTATGAGGATGGCGTTATCTAACAGACGGTTCCCAACAGTAAAACATCCATCTTCTATCGCTAGAACCCTTCTATACAATTTTCATTGAAAAAAATCTTACGATACCAATAGATATCTTTTATCATTCTTTATGAAAGATCGACGATTGCATTAACGATTTAGGAGAATATTCTAAGATAAAACCTAACCTTGGATCTCCAGTTAAGAAGGCTTTCAAAGTTTTTAAAGGTATATTGAGTTTTATTTGTTTGGAACGGCCGTGCCGTCCAAGGCTTACAACTTTAGCATTTATTATCCCTAAAGCGTCGAGTTCAGCTAACAATCCACTTATCCTTCTCTGCGTTAAAGGCTCTAAACCGATTTCAGAACAAAGTTCACTGTAAACCTCATATATGGTACCTGTCATCATGCGGTTCCCTAATTCATGTTTTTTCAAGAGGAAAATACTAGATAGTAGAAGTTTAGAGTGAAGTGGAAGCGTTTTTAAAACTTCGAGAACTCTATCCTCCTCTATTTTGCTTTGAGCTGTTCTAACGTGATCCTCAAGGACACTATTCGCACCTTCTCTTTCAGCTATTTCAGCTGAAACTCTTAAAAGATCTAAAGCTCTTCTAGCATCTCCATGTTCAGATGCGGCTAAAGCTGCACAAAGCCTTAAAGCGGCTTCAGTATAAGTGTTTGGCTTAAATGCAAGTTTAGCTCTATCTTGCAGTATATCGTAGAGCTCGTCAGCGGTATAGGGTCTGAAGACGAGCTCTTCTTCACTCAAGCAACTTAAAACCCTAGGATCCAAGTAGTCTTTAAATTGAAGGTCATTGGATATACCTATTATCGCAAGTTTGCCATACTCCGATTCTTCATTTATCCTTGTGAGTTTGTAGAGTAACTCATCACCATAGTTTTTAACCAACATATCGACTTCATCGAGAACTATTATGAGAATGGCGCCCAGCATCTTCAATCCATTCTTAAACCGTTTAAAGACTTCACTTGTTGAAAGACCGGTGAAGGGAACGTTAACTCCAATACTCTCACATAAATGTGTTAAAATTCTATAGTCTGAACCATCAGTCCTGCAGTTTACATAGCAAATTTTCAACGGATTATCAACTTCAATGCTTTTCATTGAAAGATGCTTAAGGACATATCTAGCTACAGCTGTTTTACCAGTACCAGGTTTTCCATAGATAAATATGTTTGAGCATCTATTTCCCTTGAGCGTCGGTGCAAGAATCATCCCAAGCCTTGCTATTTGATCCTCCCTATGAGGAAGGAAATCGGGGACATAATCATGTCTAAGGCACTCCCTATTCTTGAAGATTGTAGACCCTTCAATATACCTATCAAAGATATTGGAGAGGGAGGATTTCTCCAGACTTCCACCTAAGGTTTAGGGAGAAGAGAAATGATAAAAACTTATTAGTAAAAGAAAATGTACCTTTAAGTTTCTTTAATTAAACAACCCCCTCACCCTAATATTTCTTTTTCAACTTTTCTCATTTGATGAGAAAAGTTGTGAACCTTATGTAAACTTATTTGTTAAAATAATTAAACTAGAATATTTATATAAGTCCCAATTCCCATTAAAATTGGGAGAGAATTTCTTTCACAAAATTAATTAGTAATAGAAGAATTCTTAGCGTCATCCATTTTCCAGTTGAAATCTAGGGGTCTGAGAAGCTACTTACAAATACACAGCATATCTTCACATCTTCTTCTCAAGTTAACTCCACGAGAAAATAGACCTTTTCCTGTTAAAAACTATCTGATTTGCCCCTTTAAACATTCACTTTTACTGTGAATGAAGAACCCCTTGATTTCTACTGGAGTTTCTTAAGAAAAATTCTTAAAGCTTCTTTTGTTAAGATTCGCATTTTGTGAACCTGTAAACGAAGAAAATTTGAAAAAATTTGTCTTTTTCTAAAATTAAGGCTGTCTTTCAACTTTTCCTTTCACAGATTCTCCAGTAACTTTTTACTTTCTCTCTGTGAATCTATTAACAGATGCCTAAGTCTAGGCTAAGGTTTGAGGCTGAAGATGAATCTGGTGGAAAGTTAACAATAACTCTAGAAGGAGCAATATCTAGAAGTAAGATCCTTCAGATACTAGATCTTGTAGAGCTTATGGGTGGGTTATCCAATAATAAACAGTATAATGATGAATCTGAATCATCCACTAAACTCGAAAGGATTAAGAAAATAATAATGGATAAGCTTGCAGTAGGCTGGTTTTCATCTAGAGATGTTCAAGCTGAATACGAATCGGTATACAATGAACAGATAAGATTAAGTACGGTTTCCACCTATCTTCAGAGGCTTCACAGTAGCGGTTTCCTTTTGAGATCTGGCTCTCGAGCAATGTGGACTTATAAGCTCAATAAGATGAATTTATCCCGTGTTTCAGACTCCACCTAAACTAGATTCTGTTCTAAGGTTTTCCCCTGCTTCTATACCGAGAAGGCTTGTTATCAAATCGATCTTAGTTATTATTCCAAGAATTTTACCATTTTCAACTACTAGAACGGCTGGGGCTCCTCTTAAGAATATCTGAAGGATTTCATGGATGGGTGTGTTGGGAGCTATTTCTGGAAAAGGGCTCTCCATAACGTCTCGAACGGGCATCTTGAAAAACTTCTTAAAGTCCTTCTCTCTAATCATGCGATGGATGATGGTCGACTCTTGAATCGACCCAATGGGTATGTTATCGTCGTCTACGACTGGAAGCTGGGATATATCGTGCTTCTTCATGAGTTTAACGACTACTTCAACGGGTTGTTTAGCGTTGACGCATATCACTGGTCTATGCATTATATGGCTTGCTACTTGCCCCTCTTTAACGGTCGTTCCCTCTATGACACGCATTATTCTTTTAATTGTCGATAGACGAGGGTCTACATCGCTTCTTTCGATTCTAGAAATTAACGATTGACTTAACCCTGCCCTTTTAGCAAGCTCTTTCTGAGTTAGTCCAGCGGCTTTTCTAAGCCGTCTAATAGTTTCCCCTGAAGGAATACTATGAGACATAGAAATCACGAATATGCCGCCAATTCATACTTTAATTGGGGGTAAAATAAAACTTATCCTTATAGAAGATTTAAGCAATTTTCTTGGTCAGAGATATACGGTAATGAAATAAAAATAGTGGGTGGTTGAAAAGCAGTCAAAGAAGATGAGGTGCTACCACCACGGTTTAACTTCCGGAGGTTCAACTGCCAGTAAAGGTTTAAGATACGATATTGCTTGCTTCACTCCAGAGTCTCTGCTCATACATGGATCTTCATGCTCGACTGAGAGAACGTAATTGTAGCCGATTTCAAGAAGAGCGGTCACTATGCGTCTCCATGGCATTTCACCCCATCCAACTGTCCTAAATCTAAATCCTCTTGCAATCTTATTCCATGGTCCCACTGACAAGACTCCAGATGCTGAAGCACTATGAGCAACCCTCTCAGAGTCTTTTGCATGACAGTGGAATATTCTACCTTTTAATTCGTAGATGAATTGAACAGGATCCATTCCCTGCCACATCAGATGACTTGGATCATAGTTAAATCCAGCTGACGGGTGGTTTTCTGAAACTTCTAGAAGTTTTTTAGCAGTCTCTAAGTTGTAATTCATTTCCTGTGGATGTGTTTCATAAGCTATTTTAACGCCTTGATCTTTAGCTTGGTCTAGAATTGGAAGCCACCTATCCTTAAATAGACCCCAATAGCTCTCCCAAATCTTCTCATTTGCAGGTGGAAATACGTACCACTTTGCCCAATCTGGACACCCAGTGAACGTGTTAACAACAGGTACATCTAAAGCCGCTACAGCCTCTATGGTCTTTCTCAACCTGGTTATTCCATATTTGACTTTCTCATCGGGAGACCCTTTAAACCAATCATCTGTGCTTTCATCCAAAGGTCCCAATATAAGTTGCCCCTCAAGGTGATTACTTAAAGCAGAGATTGTTAATCCATAGCTCTCAATCTTTTTCTTATACTCGGATGCTCCACCCTTCAATATTTTCTCGACGTCTATATGGGTGCTCCCCTTCCAAGCGGCTATCTCAACAGCTTCATAACCTAATTCTGAAACAAATTTTAAGACGTCATCTAGCGGCTTATCGTTGTATAGCACGGTGAATATTCCAATCTTCATATTTCCCCCGTTAATCTTTATCTTCAGTTGAAGTTTTAAATTTATCCCCCCTTCTACAAAGATATTGGACATGTATCCATGTTTAAAAGCATGGGTTAAGCTCTACTCTACACTAAGTTCTCAACTTCTAGCTCAATTGTAGAAAACGTCAACCGCTAAAATTTAAATTAATTTAAGCTATATTCTCTAACGGTGTAGTACGTGAGTGAAGAAGTTGGATTTGTCACAATGGCTAAGGTCGAGCGGAGAGTTGAGGAAATTAAAAGCATAGGAATCGGTATGCTTGGTTATGCTTTTATGGGTAAAGCTCACGCGCACGCATGGAAATCTATACCGACATACTTTTGGCCTCCACCAGCACTTCCTAGACTTGTAGCGATATGCGGTAGAACGAAAGAAGCGGTCTCTGAAGCCGCTAGAAGATTCGGGTTTGAGCGATACTATACGGATTGGAGCCTGCTCGTTAAAAACCCGGATATTGAAATCTTCGACAACTGCGGACCCAATAACATGCACGCTGAACCATGTATAGTTGCCGCTGAAGCTGGTAAGCATGTAATATGTGAAAAACCGCTCGGTAGGAATGCGGAAGAATCTAGGAGAATGCTTGAAGCCGTTAGAAAAGCCGGTGTTAAGCACATGTGTGCCTACAATTATCGGTTCGTACCGGCTGTCAGGCTTGCTAAGAAACTCATAGAGGATGGTTTACTAGGTAGGATTTACCACTTCAGGGCACGTTATCTTCAAGAGTGGATTATGGATCCAAACTTCCCGTTGGTGTGGCGTTTAAGGAAAGATGTAGCAGGTTCCGGTCCTCTAGGAGATCTAGGTTCACACATAATAGATCTAGCTAGATTTCTAGTGGGTGAGATAAAAGCAGTAGCCGCCATTACGCAGACATTCATAAAAGAGAGGCCGTTACCTGAAGATCCGAGTAAAAAGGGGCTTGTAACGGTTGAAGACGCCTTCGCATCTGTAGTTGAATTTGATAATGGTGCCATTGGAACACTTGAAGCTACCAGGTTTGCGGGTGGCCGTAAGAACTACAATAGTTTTGAGATAAATGGTGAAAAGGCATCCATAGAATTTAACCTCGAGCGTTTAAATGAATTAAGAGTATACTGGAGAGAAGAACCAGTTAAAGATATAATGGGTTGGCATGAGGTTCTTGTAACGGAGAGTTACCATCCATTCTACAAATACTACTGGCCTCATGGGCATATAGGTGGATGGGAGGATACTTTTAAGAATGAACTACTCCATTTCCTAGATTGCGTAGTCAACGATAAGCCAGTAGGTCCTTACGCCGCTACGTTTGAAGATGGTTGGAAGGTAGACGTAGTGTGCGATGCTATACTTAAGTCTGCTGAGACTGGTAAGCGTATTCAAATCTGCTATTAAAGGTAATTTAAGATTTTAAGTCGGTTTTTTCCTATTATTTTTTCTGTGGAAATTAGAAAAGTCCAATTCAGCTCAGGCTCTCTTTTCATATCGCTTCCTAAACCGTGGGCTTTACGTCACGGTTTAGAGAAAGGTTC
The DNA here is from genome assembly GCA_964463005.1 of uncultured Candidatus Bathyarchaeia archaeon. Taxonomy (GTDB): domain Archaea; phylum Thermoproteota; class CALKCG01; order B24; family B24; genus DTBU01. The sequence continues at coordinate 96,649 of CAYWZZ010000004.1, forward strand.
CCCCCTTTTCTTAGAGGAGAGGGATGATGGAGCTCTAGTTCTTTATCCAGTTGAGAGGATTAAAGACACGTCTAAAAGTGTTTTAATTGAAATCTCTCCAGATGTTGAGAAAAAGATTACAAGCCGTTATTGGCTTGGATATGATTCGATTATCATAAAATCTCCAAACGGTAGGATAACCCTATCAGATAGGGAGAGAATTAAAAGCTTGGTGAGGAGACTTATAGGTTTAGAGATAGTTGAAGAATCTGCATCATCGATAGAGCTCCAATGTTTTATAGAACCAGCTTCAGTTCCGCCAGTAAAGGTTCTGCGGAGAGAACATCTGCTTACACTAGCAATGCTTAAAGAACTTAAAGATGCTTTAACAGATCATAATCTACTCAAATCGATAATTGTAAGAGATGATGAAGTCGATAAGTTATACTTCCTACTGGTACGCATTTTAAGAATGGCTATTCAAAACCCCTCATTAAGCAGTAAGCTCGGTATCTCACCATTAGATTGTATGGATTATCGTTTAGTCGCATTTTTCATAGAGTCCATAGCTGACTGCATAGTTTCGATATCTGAGAAACTCTCAGTCGAACAAAGCCTCAATAGTGTAGTGATTGAAAACGTTAAGAAGATACTAGACATGTTAACGGGCATATATGTGAAGTCTATGGAGGCTTTTCTAACCAAGGACTTCAGAAAAGCAGAACTTGCTAGAAGTGAGAAAGAACAGTTTAACAATATAATATCTTCAATCGATCTTGGTAGAATGTCTATTCTAATCCCCGAATTTACAAGGATATGCAATATTTCTATTGATATTGCCGATCTTGTGATCCCTTAACCATACTTAGATATTCTCCATGATCTATTTCTATCTTTGAAAGCCCTCTAACATATAAGACTGGTATCCCCAATCTCACTAAACGTTTTCTAAGATTTAAATCATTGGTGGCTACGGGTATCTTAAACTTACACGCATACTGCTCTATGAGCGTATCTACAGGTTCTTTTCCATTCACGTCTACTAAATCCGCTTCAATTCTATTTAGGAGTTGAATTGCAAGATTAGCGTAATGGCCTTTCCTATTAGAGCCCATGCTCAATCTAAGCATTTCATTGTAGACTGGTTTTAGAACAACCACTCTAATCTTTGAATTTAACATCTCTTCTAATCTTTCAATTACATCGATCCTTCTTCGAATACATTCGAGTAGAAAGCTAGCATCTACAATCAATTTAACCGTCAAATGATTACACCGTATCCTATGAGTCTCCATCTATCATTTATTCTACGGCTTATCGCAACCCTATGTCCTTTTGAAGCACATACTGGCTTTCTAAGGCTTACCGTTACATGGTTCTCCCTAATATCTCTTACAACACCAAGCGTTATGGCGGTTAAAATGTTTAAAAGCATCGGCTCTCTAATCTTAATCTTCTCCACTTTAAGTTGCTTTGTAGCTCCGACAACTGTTTTGAAAAGTGAAACATCCATCGTTATTTCATCGAGTATATCGGGTAGTGTGCCTGGCTTACCAAGTATATTCCCAGCGAGGTTATCGGCTTTGGTTAAGCTTGGGTCTAAACTTGTACCTACACCCACCAGTCCACCACATCTAGCCTCCTTAACATCTAAACCTCCATGTTTCAGTGAGACTATTCTGGTTATCAGAGGTTGGGCTACACTTCGACCGGAATTATCAGTCGATATTATGCCTGGGCGTATTTCAACTTCATCTCCAACTCTGAGTACGCCTTGAACTATTGTTCCTCCGACTACCCCTCCAGAAAGCTCTGCGGCTCTTGTTCCAGGTTTATTGACGTCGAAAGACCTCACTATGTGCATTATAGGGGGTTTTGTTGGGTCCCGTTTAGGCGTGGGTATGTACTTTTCAAGAGCTTCTATCAAATAGTCTATGTTAACCCTATTCTGGGCAGAGATAGGTATTATAGGGGAATTTTCAGCAATCGTGCCTTTAACAAACTCCTTAATCTGTTGGTAGTTTTTCAGAGCCTCCTGTGCAGTTACGAGCTCTATCTTATTCTGAACAATCACAATATTCTTAACACCAGCCACTTCCAAGGCGGCTAGATGCTCCTTCGTCTGAGGTTGAGGGCACGGCTCATTAGCGGCTATAACGAGCATAGCTCCATCCATAACAGCGGCTCCTGAAAGCATAGTCGCCATAAGTACTTCATGTCCCGGAGCGTCTACAAAGCTTACAACTCTGAGAAGCTCCGTTTTAGACCCACAGTTTGGACATACCGGTTGGGTTGAGTAGCATTTCGGAGGTGGACAAACTGGACATTTATAAAATCCCGCATCAGCATACCCCAGTTTGATTGTAATTCCCCGCTTTATTTCCTCACTGTGTTTGCTTGTCCAGACGCCTGTGAGAGCTTCTACGAGCGTGGTTTTACCGTGGTCTACATGCCCCGCTGTACCTATATTGCACTCAGGGGTTTTTACGTAAGCTTTCGACATTTACAATTCACTCATATAAAAGAGAAGCACCATCCAAATTGATAAACTTTACACTCTAATATACACAGCCATCCTCTCTTCGTG
>CAYWZZ010000005.1:0-83870 GCA_964463005.1 uncultured Candidatus Bathyarchaeia archaeon
GCATGGAGGCCTTTGGAGCCTCCGACGGGAGTTCGAATCTCCCCCGGGCTATACATCCGCTCATTATTCACGTATTAACTTAAAATGGGATATGTACGATATTCTACTAGATATTTCGAATAAGCACTTCAGTGTTCTTAAAAAGCCGTTTTAAAGAATTCAGCGAAGTGTCCCCTCTTAAGGCTTTAGTTCCGTGTTTATGTTGGAGAATGCGACGCTTTCCCGGCAACGGGGTAGACGGGTTGAGGCTCCTTTCAATCAATAATGCCTCGACCTCGGTAGATCCTATATTCGTCTTTATGGAGGCGTTTTTCACGGGGTAATGCTTTTAACATTTACTCGACTACTTTTCCAGTGATTTCAGATGAAGTATAAGTTAAGGTTGACTCTAATGTTTTGCCTCACGCTACTTCTATCTACGTCTATAGTACGTTGCGATGCTTGGAGTAACGGTGGTTTCAGCTCAAGCCCAGAGAATATAAAGTATGGGACTCATGATTGGATTGCGGAGCACGCGCTCGATTGGCTTTCACCTGAGGAGAAGCGGTTTATAATTGAAAATCTTGCATGGTTTCTCTACGGCACTGAACTGCCCGATAATTCTAAGTCACCTTATGGTATTGGGGATACGTTTAAACACCACGTATATTACCGTATAGATGGCTCTCTACAAGAAGATGCATCTGCCATTAGAGCACAAGAGGAGTATATAATGGCTCTCACCTATGCAAAGAATGGCGATTGGGTGAATGCCTCCATGAGACTAGGCGCTATGACACACTACATATCTGATGTTGCGGTTTTCAGCCACGTAATGGGTTCGAATACAGACTGGGGTAGTGAACGACATCATAGCGATTATGAAGACTATGTCAATAGTAAAACAAACAGCTACTACGACGACTTCAACATCTACTTAAAGTTTGACGGGGTTCTGGAAACGATTTCAGCTTATAACGCTACTTTAACCCTCGCCTATGATACTACATTTGACCCGGATGGAGGTTTAACGTGCGTATGGATGGATAGAAACTACAATTGGAGCAACCCGGTATTCGTAAACAGAGTTGGAGAATCTTCAAATCTTGCAGTAAATTTGATAGCAGACGTCCTCCACACATTTTACTTGGAGTACGTTTCCTTAATTTCTACGACCACCATAACGTTTTCAGCAATTGGGCTGAATTCGGATGCGTTGGAAACGGTTCTGACGGTTAACGGAGTGGACTACACGTATAGTCAGCTACCATTAATTATCAATTGTACAGTAGGCTCTAACATTAGCTTCTCATGGGCCGATCTGATAGACGCTGGATATGGCAAAATGTACATTTGGCTTTCATCTAACGGTCTTTCGACTATGAGGAATGGAGTCATAACCGTTCCAGTTGAAGGCGGCTCCATAGTAGCCGTGTATAAGACGCAGTACCAACTTCAACTGCAAGTTAACCCAGTTGATGCTGGAACCCTAAATCCTCCTGAGGGGCTACACTGGTATGATGAAGGAGATGTCGTAACGATATCTGCATTCCCCTCTCCGGGATACGTGTTTAACGGCTGGATAGGGTCATACTCTGATACGACGAACCCGATAATAATAACCGTTAAACAGCCTATAATGGAAACGGCGGTTTTCACTAGGCTTTTCAAATTCACCATTTCAACCTCACCTAGTAGCAGTTTAACGTTATCAGGAGGCAGTGGATCAACAACAGTTACGGTAACAGTTATTGAAGACTCAACGGGAACGGTCTTCCTATCAGTATTGGAGAAGACGGGTAAAATTTCGGTACAACTCAACCCAAGTTCTGGCACTCCTACATTTACAAGTACGATGACGATAGAAGTCCCACCGTCAACACCAACTGGAATATACGAGATAACGGTGATTGGAAGCGGTGGTGGGTTTACGGAGACCGCCACATATACACTGATAGTAATACGGCCTGAACTGATTTTGATACTATTTGGAGCATTTATGTTCATAGTTTTGACAGTCCTCATAAGGTTTACATCAACTAAGCGGCGGAAACGTAGACGCAACTGACATATCCATACATTAATACGTTGAAAGACAATGTTGAACAGAAGCTTAGCTAAAGCTACGTATCAGAACTAACCATAAGATCAACGTTCACACGTAATCGGTGAAAATATAGGTTCTCGTTGAAGGGGGATTAAATGTTAAAGATCGCTATAAGCTATAGTTTATATGCCTCACAACGGCTTTTCTATTGTTGAAATATGGGTTCAGAGGTTTCTAAAAAGCTTAGGGTTCAAACTAGACAGGTAATAGAGCTTTTTGAGGATAGAGTTAAGGCTCTTCAGGGACGTAGAGACCTGCTACAGATATTCAAGAATATAAACCCTGAGAACTGTTTGGAGGTTGCTAAGAAATTAATCGGTGAGGGTGAATGGGTGGCTGTAGGCATAGATGGCTCTATGGACTTTGATGAACACTTAGATCTTTTACTTTTCTATGTTTACGCTACGGGTTATAAGTGTCCACTTCACGTTAAGCAGTATGGCGTTCTCATAGATGTTAAAAACGCGGTTAGAGATATGCAACTTTCAGCGTCAGCGGCTATACCGCTCTGGGTTGAAGACCTTTTAAGTATTTCACGGGGATTATCTATAAGCTTTGAGTACGAAGTTCGACGTACTGCAGAGGCTATACCAATATCCATTATGACAATGGCCGAACTGTTCCTCGCTTTAAAGTCTACTGAAAACCCTACTGTTAAGCTTCTACTACTCGATAGACCTCTATCCGGAACATATCCATCCCTTTTAAAATCCTCTAGAATTGTGCTCAGCTCTGGAGATTCTGTATTAACATCTATGGAAACAACTAAGGGTAGGATATCCCTTGCGGATATTTGGATCGCTAGTATACTAGGACCTGGATGTTTCTATGTCCCCCCTAGAAGACCATATTCTGAATTTGCACTCATCAAAGTTCTCTTTGAAAAACATGAACTTTCTAGAGAAGAAGCATGTACCTTTTTAAACGTAGATACTGCAAAGCTTGAGAAAGTTTTAAAGCACATCCATCTTAGGGAAAAGGCGTTTAAGTCCAAGATAATAGAGGAATCTGGAAACGTACTTAGATTAAGCGATGAAGTCTCAGGGTATTGGGATAGAGTTTACGAAGCGTCTATTGAAATCTCCAACAGGATATTTAACGGAGTCGACTACCCTCTAAGAATTGGAGATTCTTGGTTAACATCCCACGATATAAACCTTCTAAACCTATTTCTACTCTACGAGCTTCTACGTAGAGCATTAGTTAAACACGTTATTCTGATCGGCATAGCTAAAGATACGGAAGCTTCTGAGATCGTAAGATCCGTGATTCCGTTCATGTGTTTTAAAGGCTTGATTAACGCTGAACAATCTATCCCCTCGATAAGGAACAATAGACGCTTCCTAGGTTTTCTAAGCTCTCTAAACTATAACTTTATCAAGACGCCTTGGAGAACACCCTGTTACGACTCGTGTTTCACAACAATCAGCTTCTCTAAAGATGAGGGATTTAAGCCTGCGAGGAAGGTTGTTTCAAGAGAAGCCTTATTCGTTAGAGTGAACTTCCAGCTTAGGAGTCTCGAAGCAGAGGAGGCTGTTCGATCCATGGTTTTCATGTACGACCGGCCTTTCAGCCCTACATTCGATAGGCTTGGGGATCCCCTTTCTATTGACGATGGTGGTGCTACTTTAACGGTAAGACCCGTTTTTGAAGGGCAGGAGCGTAGTCTACTAGACGACCTGATACTGTACTTACTTTCACTTATGGACAATCCTGAAGTCTTAGAAGCTTACGGGTATAATCAACTACTCTATTTAGCTGATAAAGCGGTTAAAGTAGAGGTTGAATTTATGAAGAGCTCCTTAAAGACCATAGCTGAACTTGAGCTTGCACCCTTACTGTCTAGAAGGAGTTTATTCACCTTTAGAAGCTATCGGGAGTTACGTAGAATTTTAGAAGCAAGCCGAAGGTTGGGTGGTTAAAGGCTTAGAAAGATTTATGGATTTGTAGAGTGTATTTTAAATCGTAGAGTTTGGATAAGCTGAAACTGTTCGACGATTTAGACGGCTTATTTGAAGCTAGGTTAAAAGATGTTAAAACTGTTGTAAGGTCTACTAGACTTAGAGAAGGTGAGATAGCTCTTTCAAGTCAACTGGCTACGATAGAGGTTAGATTCTTCTACAAGGTTTTCGATAAACTCCACAATCCATGTTTTGTAGCCATTGAAAGGGAGACTTCTGAAGGGCTCACCCATCTAATATATGAGATAGTCGGTTTAAAGGCCACACATTTTCAAATGCCCAGTATAGATTCTTCAGTACCTAAGGTCATAAGACTTGAGCTTTTAGATAAAATCAGAGAAGGGTGGGAGAAGAGTGAAGAAGCTTGGATAGACGTATACGCGGTTCCTACAGGGTATGAATTGACCACTAAAGATGGTGAATTAAAGTTTGTAAAGTCTCCTTTAACTCCTCTAACTGGAGCCTACGTACATTTACTTTCAGACGATGCTGTTAAACTGTTCCTATGCTATGATGATGGTGTTGAAGTCGGCTCTCTCTTAGGTTTTAACATAGGTCTAAAAATCAATATACTGAACCTCGTCAGATACCATATGGGGGTTTTCGGCTTTACAGGCGTAGGTAAGTCTAACTTAACCGCTTTTCTCATTAGAAAGGCTATGGAATCTATCGACGACCTTAAAGTGATAATCTTCGATATAGCTGGTGAATACTCTATACATCTTTTAGACGTTCTTCAAAATGGCCTCTTCTACGTATCAGAGAGAAGCCTATTAAATTTAGATAGGCTAATACAGTCTCAAGTCATACCTGAAACACTTGAAGAGAAGATTGACAGCCGCTTCATAGAAATCGTTTATGAGAAGCTTATGAGTGAAGATAGACTAAAACTCTTATCGTTATCCGAATCTTATGAGCTTACATTAAGCGACGTACTCAACTCCCTCAGAAGTACTTTTGAATCTGGAAGATCCGGTGCCATAGCTGCTAAAAGAGCTTACAGCGCCCTCGTCAACTCACTCATTGTAGATAGGGGTTTAACAGAAGATGCCTCTTTAAGAGAGATAATGGCAAACAAGGAAACCTACGAGATATTTTCAGACATTTTAAAAGAATTGATGTCAAGTCTCTCTGATAGAGCTGGCTTAAGATCAGACCTAGAATCAATTCTAAAATTCACCGAATATAGTGCGTCTTATGAAAAGTCCGTGAGTAAACCTGAAAGCCTCGCCCTTGATATATGGGCTGGAAATACTCCAAGGCTTATCACAGTTTACGTTCCCGAGCCTATACAAGCAAGAATAGCCGTTTCTAGGTTCATAGATAGACTCCTCCTACTTAAGAGGACGAGCGGTTTAGGTGCTAGAGTTTTAGTAGTTTTAGATGAAGCGCAAGAATATATACCCGATAGAGTCCGTAACGAAGATAAGACAGAAGACTCTAATAGAGCAGTTGAAATGTTGCTTAGACAAGGACGTAAATATAGAGCTCACTGCTGGCTTGCCACTCAGCGGGTTGCACACTTAAACGTTAATGCTCTACAACAACTGCATAGTTATTTTGTAAGCACTCTTCCGAGGTTTTACGACCGCATGGTTATAGCGGATGCATTCTCCCTAAGTTATGATGTACTTGAGAAAACCACAACTTTAGATGTAGGCGAATGGCTTTTTGTATCTTATAAAGCCACCAAACGTAGAAATGTACCCGTCTTCATAAGAGCTCCAAACAATGAAGATATTCTCCTTAAAAACTTCGGTCTTCTTTAAGCATCTATCTCGACAGAGGCCTCTGGAAGAGTTATTTTCCTGCTCATAGTTTTGTTCTATCGTTAGATTTATGGAAGTTCGTTTCTCAGTAAACCTTTTATTAATGCTTGGTCTTCTGGTATTTGGGTGCTTAAATGCCTAAAGAGTTTACATATAGAGGCTATACGATTGAAGAACTTAAGAGAATGCCTATAGACAAATTTATAATGCTCTTGCCTTCCAATGCTAGGCGTCCTCTACTAAGAGGTCTATCTAAGGAGCAAAGCGCCCTACTCGAAAAAGTCAGAAAGGCTGTTAAAACTGGATCAACTAAGGTTATTAAGACGCATTGCAGAGATATGGTCGTGCTTCCCGAGATGGTTGGGCTTACAATAGCTGTCCATAATGGGAAGGAGTTTGTACCGATTAAAATAATTCCTGAGATGATAGGCCACAAACTTGGAGAATTTGCATACACTAATAAACGTGTTATACACGGAAGCCCAGGTATAGGTGCATCTAGATCCAGCATGTACGTTCCACTTAAGTAGATTTTTACAATTTCAAGGTGATCCTTAAATTGAATAGTGTTCTAAGGGGCCTCTACGTAGGGCGCTTTCAACCCTTCCACTTGGGTCATCTCGAAGCCGTTAAATGGATTCTCGGAAAAGTTGATGAGATTATTATAGCTGTTGGGAGTTCACAATACAGCCATTCGTTAAAAAACCCCTTCACAGCTGGAGAGAGAATAACAATGATAATTAAGGCTTTAGAGTGGGCTGGAATAGATAGAAGAAAATTTCTAACAATTCCAGTCCCAGATATTCATACTCATTCTCTTTGGGTTGAACACGTCGTTTCACTAGTACCCAGCTTCCGAGCAGTCTTTACAAACGAACCTTTAACCAAAAGACTTTTTGAAGAAGATGGACGTTTTGAAGTATCCCCAATACCATTCTTTAAGCGCGAACTCTATAGTGCTACGGAAATACGTAGGAGAATTGTACTGGGCGATAACTGGGAGGAGCTTGTACCGAAACCAGTAGCAGAGTACATTAAAGAGATAAAGGCTGTTGAAAGGATTAGAGCTTTGGCGTCTACAGATAAATTAGAAAGTAAAAGAAGAAGTCAAGTATCTATTCCCTTGTAAGTCTATCAAGTTGCTTCTTAAAAGCATAGACAACTTCCTTTTTAAGTCTATAAAGATTATATGCTTAACAGTTAAACCTCTATTCAACCAATCTTTCAAAACCTTAAACATAGCTTTAGTTGCTTCATCCGGAGATAGTCCTCCAACGCCCGTGCCCATACCTGGAATAGCCATACTTCTGAAGTTCATATTGCATGCTAATTCTAAAGCCGCATACATGGCTTTATAGACTTTTTCAGTTGTCGTAGGGTCCGGCTCCTCCATGGTCGGGGCATGTATCACATGTCTAGCCTTAAGCTTACCTGCTGACGTTACTATAGCTCTACCAACGGGAAGAGGGGCATTTTTAACAGCTTCCCTTTCTATTTCTTCTCCACCTATGCGTTTAATCGCCCCGGCGACTCCACCCCCCATGGTGAGCATACTGTTAGCTGGATTAACAATAGCGTCTACTTCAAGCTCTAACAAGCTTCCACGCCTAACTTCAACTTTAACGCTTTTTACATAAGCTTCAGCCATATAGGGTCTTCGATTGTAACTGGATTTTTCTAACGGTTAAATTTTTTCTTTCTTGTCCTTCCCGAGTGGTATTAGGCGAGCCATGTAGTTCCGCCTTTTCATGACTAATGGAATGCTTTAGTTAGCAGACACGGCCCGAGGATGGGCGATTAATTTCACAAGGTGATGCTTTATTTATACGGCTTCAGTCTTCCAATCATTAGAGGATAAGCCTTTAGGCGAAACTGGCGGAGATTCATCCTCCAAGCTCATGGAGCGGTTAGCTTTGTAAGCTATAAAGTACTCCTCTTAAACTTGTTATCAACCAAGATATGTTATAATAAAGTTTAAAAGCTCCTTCTCTTTCCTCCAGAAAGAGGAAATGCAACACAAGGACTTTGAAACTATACTTCAAGAAGCAGAAAAACTCCTTGCATGCTTTGAAAGCGATCTTACCGAAGACGGAATGTTCGGTTGCAGTTTTCTCATAATCACAGACAAGAGAATAGTGGTATCCGATGCTAACTTTAGTATTAAAACATCAGTAAACTTGTCAGATATAGCCTCCGTTAAGATGGAGGACTACGTTGGAAACGCTGAGCTTAAGGTAGTTTTAAAAGATTGTTCAACAGTTTCCCTTATAAGATTCTCACGCTCGCTTAGACAGAAATTTGGGGACGCTGCTAGGATCATAGAAAACTTAACGCTTTTAAGAAGGGTTGAAGTAGAGCAGCTCTCCGAGGAAGTAGGTGAAGAAAAACCTAGGTTTAAAACTGGTCCCATACTGTACATTCTGAAATTTATTACGCCGTATAAATTCCTACTCACAGTAGGCATTTTAACTGGGATTTTCAGCATTTTCTTGGGGCTTCTACCTCCATACTTCATGAAAATGCTTATAGACGATGTTATCATAGGGCGTAAAGAAGGGCTTCTACCTCAAGTGATCGTGGCGATAATACTTACTCAAGCTGTAAGCTCGCTACTCGGAGTAGCACGTAGTTACTGTCTATCCTATGTAAGCCTTAAAGCCATGTATAATATAAGAGTTAAAATGTTCAACCATATAATGAGCTTCCAGCCGAGCATATTGGATACGTACGAGGCTGGAAGACTAATATCAAGAATAACTGATGATGTCAGCAGGGTTAACTGGTTCCTATCATGGGGACTTGAACAGTTCTTAAGAAGCATGGTATCACTTGCATCAGTATCGGTAATGATTTTCATATTGGAGCCTAGATTAAGCTTAATCGCTTTAATACCAATACCTATACTTGGGCTCGGAGTATTCCTCTTCAACAGAAAATCTAGGTGGGTGTATCACTATGAGTGGAGAAGATGGGCTGATGTATCGGCTCTACTCGTAGACGTCATACCCGGTTTTCCAACAGTTAAATCCCACGTTATGGAGAAGGCTGAAGAAGAGAAGCTTAAGCTTAAACTCAGCGATGTCATATTAGCTGGTCTAAGATCTACAAAGCTCAACTTACAGTTCTTCCCAATGCTTGGCTTCGTTATGTCCGCTGGAACAGCGATAATCTGGTGGATTGGAGGTTATGAGGTTTTAGGAGGTACTTTAACCCTCGGGACGCTCTCAGCCTTCATTTCCTACGTTAGCCAATTCTATAGTCCAATATGGAACCTTGTAAGCATGGTTGAGCCCGTGAAGAGGGCCAGCACAGCTGGTGAGAGAATTCAAAACATTATGAACATGGAGCCTAAGATCAAAAATGCATCAGATAGCATAGATTTAAAAATCAAAGGCGGCATCGTGTTTGATAACGTATCGTTTGGGTATCTGCCATACATGTACGTTCTAAAAAACGTGAGCTTTGAAATAAAGCCTGGTGAAAAGATAGGCATAGTTGGACCAACTGGTGGGGGTAAAACTACAATAGTGAAACTTCTCATGAGATTTTATGACCCAGATGAAGGCAGAATATTGATAGATGGCGTAGATATAAGGAAGATTCGTCTTGAAAGTCTTAGAAGACAAATAGGCATAGTAAGTCAAGAACCTAGACTGTTTAACGATACTATAGCGAACAATATACGATATGGTAAACCTGATGCTTCTCCAGAGGAGATTATAGCCGCGGCTAAAATAGCTGCAGCTCACGATTTCATCATTCAGAAACCTCTGGGCTACGATATGCCATGTGGTGAAGGTGGAAGCATGCTATCTGGCGGAGAGAAGCAGAGAATAGCCATAGCTAGAGCAATCATATCGAACCCGCGGATACTGATCTTAGATGAGGCAACGAGTAGCGTCGATACTATTACAGAGGATTACATTAAGAAGGCTTTGGATGAAATATCCACAGGGAGGACTACGATAATAATAGCTCATAGACTCAGCACGGTTAAAGATGCCGATAGGTTAATAGTCGTAGATAACGGTAGAATAGTTGAAGTCGGAACGCATGAAGAGCTTCTACGAAAGAATGGATTGTATGCTAAACTTTGGAATACTCAATTTCTTGAAAAGCCAGTTGAAGTGAAAGTGTGATATTTATGACTAGTGTAGAACATTATGTAAAAACGTTTCTTAAAATTACTGATCCCAATATGATGAAAATCTATTACGATAATTCCAATGATGCGTTAACCCTTTATCTTGATGGAGTAGTCTATAGAAATGTAGATCCCATTAAACCCTTTCCCTTATCGAATCCAAACTACGTAATTCTTAGATCGAAGTCTTCTGGAAAAGATATATGCATAATACCTGATATCCGTATACTCGATGAAAATTCTCTCAAAAACTTAGAATATGTTATAAACAAAAAATACTTCATACCTGTCATAATAAAAATCAATGAAATAACGCATACTGGAGAATTCTTCATTTGTAATGTTAAAACAAATAAGGGCAATCGGCTCTTTAAGGTATGGGGTAGAAGAAACATATTTAGACTCGGCAATACAATAGTGATATTCGATTCTGATGAAAATCTATATCTTATAGAGAATTATGAAAAACTAGATAAGAAGAGTAAAGAAGAACTCATGAAAATGATATAGATTAATGCAAGTTTTCAAAGCTACTTATATCAACATAGTCTCGGCTTTACGAAATATGGAGCTTGGGGTGATGTTGCACCTCCCAACTCTATGCATAGAGGTTGGCAGACGAAGATTTCCGTAAAGGAAAGTGTGAGCGCATGGTCTCTCATCTAAACTTGCATAATGGTACTTCGTTCGTGGCGTTAAAAAGTGTTCTCCTATGTTATGAATTATGAAAATTAAAAACTATCTCTAAGTTGATTAATGCGAATATGTTTGATTTTCTTTTGAATATATCGGCAACTACAACAATAATAAATTACCGTGAGAGCTTATCTCCAGCATTATCTTAAAGAGGTGTGTAATAGCCCTTTAGGAAGTTTAAAGACATTAGGTTTTAAATTTATATTTAGTTCATTCTATAGCTCCTAATATCAAACTTAGCAAGCTCATCCTAACGAGAAGTCCATAATATACTTGTTTGAAGTATTTGGCTTGAGGTGTTCGATCCACCGCATAATCTATTTCATCCACCCTAGGTAGTGGATGCATTATTATTGCATCATCTTTCATCTTTTTGACATGATCCAACGTTATCTTATAACTACCTCTGACTTTCATGTATTCTGAAATATCGCTAAACCTTTCCTTCTGAATCCTCGTAACATAGAGTACATCCACTTCTCCTATTATATCATTTACATCGTTTAATTCTTCAACAGACACTTTACTTGAAAGATACTCCATAATCTCTCTACGCATTTTTAGAGTCTGCGGTGAAATGAAATACAGTTTAACGTTATAGTTCGTCAAGGCTATACTCAGCGAATGTACCGTTCTACCATACTTTAAATCTCCTACAAACGCTATAGTCAGTCCGTCTATTCTTCCCTTCTCCCTCCTGATTGTGTAAAGGTCTAGTAATGCCTGCGTCGGATGTTCTTCGGCGCCTGAGCCACCATTTATAACAGGATTTTCCGCTATTTCCGCGGCAAGTCTAGCAGACCCCTCTAGTGGATGCCTTATCACTATGACGTCAACATAGTTATCTATGACCCTTATGGTGTCGGTTAAATTCTCTCCCTTCTCTATGGAAGCTCTCCTCGGCTCGGACATGTCTACCGTTTCTCCACCAAGCTTCTTCATCGCTGTTTCAAAACTTATTCGGGTTCTCGTACTAGGTTCGAAGAAGAGTATTGCCATCACCTTCCCCTTAAGAAGCTCTCCTCTTTCAACTGAAAGCCTCTGAATTTCATCGGTTTTATCGAGTATGTATTCTATCTCCTCCTTTGTAAAATCCGTTATCGATATCACATCTCTTCCTTTGAGAGAGGGCAAGATGACCTCCTCAATACGTGCTATCTCATTTCAACCTTAAATCCTTTTAACAAGTTCAGTTTTAAGCTATAGCATTCCAGTACAACCTCTACTCTCTTCACTGGAAAGTTAACTTGCCGCAGATTGGTGAAGCATTATTTTATTCGCATTACATTGATTCTCACAGTTCTAAAGCTAAAACTCTAATATACATATATTAGACAGGGAAAATCCGATTTTTTAAACAGCTGAAACATTTATTAGTAATCTCGTTCACTCTATACTTACGGTCTTATATGTCTACGGAGTTACTTATACCCGGTGCCACAACTATCGGTTTGGTGTTTAAAGATGGGGCTATATTAGCTTCTGAGAAGCGATATACATATGGTCGTTACGTTCTAAGCAAAGCCGTTAAGAAGGTTTTCAAAGTATCCGATAGAATTGGCGTGGCATGTGCAGGATTAGTTTCAGACATGCAGTCCATAGTTCAGCTCATAGTGGCCAATATGAAACTCTACGAGTTAGATACAGGGAGGCCATGCTCCGTGAGGGCTGTTGCAAAACTTACATCTCAAATCTTATTCTACAGGAGGCTCTTCCCGCTTTTGACACAGACTTTAGTCGCAGGTGTAGATGAAGAAGGAGCAAGCCTCTATATTCTGGACCCGCTGGGCTCGGTGATAAAAGACGAGTATGCAGTTGTGGGATCTGGAGCCGAGATATCCCTAGGTGTTTTAGAGGCTGAGTATAAGCCAGGTATGTCGCAAGACGAGGCTAGAAGCTTAGTTATTAAAAGTATGCGGGCGGCTATGGCTAGAGATGCTACAAGCGGAGATGGTATCGACGTACTTACTGTAACCAGTGAAAACTCTTGGGAAGAATCGTTACCAGTAAAGTCTTAAAAACTTTATCTTTACAGTCCACCTCCTAGATAGATGTGGTTGTAATAGGTTTAGATTTAGCTGGTGTTGAGAGTAGGCCGACAGGTTTATGCATATTACAAGATAATTTAGTGGTTAAAACCAGACTCATTTATACAGATGAAGATATAATAAAGCTCATTTTAACGTACAGGCCCTTTGTAACAGCTATAGATGCACCTTTATTTCTACCGAAGGGTCGATCTTCGCTGGAAGATCGAACCGGGCCTCATTTAAGAGTGTGTGATAGGATTCTATTAAATAGCGGCATAAGGTTTTTCCCGTTAACGTTAGGCCCCATGAGGAGGCTTACACTTAGAGGGATAAATCTTAAGATGAAGCTTAATATTGCCGGCTTGGAAGTTATTGAAGTATATCCAGGCGGAGCACAAGATGTCCTTGGAATACCTAGAGCCAAATACGACCCGGAGGGGTTAAAAAACGGCCTCGTTGGATTGGGTTTAAAGGGGTTAAGAGACGATTTATCAGTGCATGAGCTTGATGCAATAACTGCAGCTTATGTAGGTTACTTATACCGTGTAGGCGAATATCTAGCCATTGGAGATCCATCTGAAGGATACATGATCATGCCCAAATCTGAAAAATTTAAGCTCAATTTGAGAGAATAGTTAAGTTGTAAGAGCTCTCAGATTTACTTGAACTCATGTCTATAACTGCTCCTTTGAGAAGGAAGTTTAAGCTTTCCGTAGCCTTACCAGCATCGATCTTTAGTGAAACCAAAAACCTGAGAGATAAGACTATCAAAGCTGGATTTATAGGTAGGGCTTTAGCGGTATTTAGAGTTGAAGAGGTTATAATCTACAGAGACTTATACGGTTTAAAAGACCAAGAGAAAGAGGCGTCCCTCATATCGTCCTTACTATCCTATATGGAAACTCCTCAATATTTGCGCGTCAAAATATTCCCTATAGAGAAAAACCTACTATATGCTGGACTACTTCCACCTTTGAGAACACCCCATCACCCAACTATTGCAAAAGTAGAAGGTATTGTAGACGGTGAGTTTAGAGAGGGTTTAGTAGTATCTCATGATGGTTCTTCAAGCTTCGTAGATGTCGGATTAGATAAATTGGTTAAAATTTCTAGTAGACTCAAACCAGGTTTAAGAGTTACAGTTAGAATCTTCAAAAGAGGCAATGAGTTGATTGGTGAACTATGTTCTAAGAGAGATATCCCGGTTTACTGGGGGTATAGAGTTTTAAACATTAACCGCCCTCTTGGAAGTGTTCTTAACGTGTATAGAAATTCTTTCAAAATTGCTACTTCAAAATACGGACTGCCTATAACGGAGGTTTATGAGGAATTAGCTACACGTCTCAGAAACAGTACAGGCACCTTGGTCTTATTTGGCTCCCCTAGAGAAGGGTTGGCGGACATATTACTTAGAGATGGGTTGGATCTCAAAGAATGCGTCGATTTAATCGTAAACTTCATTCCACATCAGGGTTCTGTAACTGTCAGAACAGAGGAAGCCCTATATGCAACCTTAGCTATATTGAATTTCCTAACACCTTAAAGGTATCTCAACTCGTTTATATTTTCCCTGACTTTTTCAAAAGCGGCTGCTATATCATCCATATCTTCTTTCGAGCCTAATAAGACGTACTGAGGAAGCCATACTCCCTCGGTGTAGCAGGCTTTCTCAGTATTAGGTAGATGAACCTTTGAATAATCTACACTTTTACCGTAGAATGGACATGAAAGAGGACATTTAACGTAATAGTTTAGGTAGGGTTCTTTATATAGAGGCCTACTATAGCCTGGGCTTAAAGGTATTCCCTCGGCTCTCAGAACCTCAGCGAATTTTGCCTTAGGTAAACCGTTAAAAGCTTCAGGGTCGTACCTTAGAATGTATAAGTGATAGGCGTTTCTCGTAACTCTTTCATCTCTTTTCATGGGTTTTAAGCCATCGATCTTCGAAAGCTTGCTATCTAAGTAGGAGGCATTCTCCATCCTAAGCTTAACGTGCTCATCGTACCTAGAAAGCTGTACAAGTAGTATGGCTGCTTGAAACTCCGTCATCCTGTAGTTTCCACCAGGTAGATGATGTTCGTACCATTCCCCGCTAGGTAGTCTGCCGCAGTTATGTAGACTCCAAGCTCTAATATATAGGTCTCTATCGTTTGTAGTTATCATACCCCCCTCGCCGCTTGTTATGTTTTTGCTAGATTGAAAACTGAACGCTCCTAAATTTCCTATAGAACCGACTCTTTTACCACGCCATTCAGACCCCCATGCTTGACAAGCATCTTCAATTATTCTAAGATCATATTTCTTAGCTATATGAGTTAACTCATCCATATTAGCGGGTCTTCCACCGATGTGGACGGGTATTATGGCTTTGGTTCGCTCTGAAATATGCTCTTCAACGCTACTTGGATCTAATGTGTAGGTGTCGGGTTCAATATCGGCGAATACCGGTATAGCATTAACGTCTAAAACGGCGGTAATAGTCGCCATGAAAGTATAGGGTGGGACTATAACCTCATCTCCACATCCAATCCCACAAGCCTTTAGCGAGATTAACAATGCAGCAGTACCATTTGTAACGGCTACGCCGTATTTGGCATGCTGATATTCTGCAAAGACCTTTTCAAATTTAGGCTTTATCGACCCTCCTATACCCCAAACTCCACTTTCAAGAACCTCTTTTAAAGCCTTATACTCTTTTTCATCAAATATGGGCCACTTTGGAAAAGGTTTTCTCCTAACAGGTTCTCCGCCGTTGATGGCGAGTTTACCCATGCACACACCTAAGAATATTTACTTACAGGAATATTTAACTATCTCTTAAGCTGAGAATAGTAATGGTTAAATAGGTCAGACGGCGTCCCAATAGACGTGAGGTTATGATTTTAGAGGTTAAGGATTTAAGTGTTGAAGTCTCTGGTAAACTCGTTTTAAAAGACGTAAGTCTATCTATAGGATTTGGTGAGATCGTATTCCTACTTGGACCAAACGGTTCGGGTAAAACCTCCCTCATCCAGTCTGTTCTTGGAAACCCAGCCTACAAGATTTTAAGGGGCAAGATAATATCGCAAGGCTTAGACATAACTATGCTTAAACCTGAAGAGAGGGTTAGAATGGGTATAGCTGCATCTTTTCAATTACCTCCTAAGATAAAGGGCCTTAAAGCCAGCAGACTTCTAGATGAAGTCTCCAAAAGGTTTAACGTCCATGAGAGTTACGTGAAGAAGCTTATTTCAACCTTTAAACTTGAAGAGTTCATGGATAGAGAACTTTACGTGGGTTTTAGCGGAGGAGAGATGAAAAGGTTTGAAATCTTACTAACTCTCCTCCAAAAGCCTAAACTCCTTCTTCTAGACGAACCGGACTCTGGAGTGGATGTTGAAAATCTGGCTATAATAGGTAAGACTCTGGATGAATTTCTCCACGAAGATGACGACCTTTTAAGCACTAGAAGATCCATGCTTATAGTGACTCATACTGGTGCTTTAGCCAAATACATCAATCCTTCACGTGCATATATAATGTTGAATGGTGAAATAGTCTGCTATGGGAAGGGTGAAGATGTCATTAAGAGAGTTTTTAGAGACGGTTTTGAGAAATGTAAATCCTGTTATGAGAAATTTAAAGGAGGATAATACTTTAAGATGTTGACTGAAGAGTTAAAGAAGAAGGCTGAAGTAGCTTTAAGTAAGAAGCCTACTTATGGTATCGACTTAGATGTATCTGAATACATACCAAGGCATGTGAATTTAAACGGTAGGAGTCTTAAAGCTTTAAACGATGAGCTTGGAAGTAGTATGGAATCTGTGGGCTTGAACTTAGATGAGAAGAATATCCTGGGAAGTTACGTTCAAATCGATCAGACAGCTATTTATAGTCAAAGCCTTGTGAGCGGTCTAATCGTTCTAAATCTTAGAGAAGCACTTAAGCAATTAGACTTCCTGAGAGATTTTTACTGGAGAATTATCCCAGTGGATTTGGATAAGTTTACAGCCCTAGCGGCCCTTTATGAGGAAAGCGGCTACGTAATAATTGCTGATAAAGGGTTTAAATTCGATAAACCAGTTCAAGCTTGTCTGCTCGTTAAAAGCCCTAAAAGTCTTCAAACTCCACATAATATAGTGATTGCTGGTGAAGGTTCGAATCTACATGTGTTAACTGGTTGTACAATAGCTCCTGAAAGTTTTGGTCTTCATGTTGGAATTTCAGAGTTTTACGTGGGAAGGAATGCAACAGTTACGTTCACTATGATACACAATTGGAGTAAAGCCTCACACGTCAGACCTAGGACAGCAGTTTTAGTAGAGGAAGGGGGGCGTTTCATAAGTAACTACGTAGTTCTTAAACCTGCAACATCTATACAGACGTATCCATCCATTAGGTTGGTTGGGGAGGGAGCTTCGGCAGTATCTACATCCATAGTTTTAGGATCTGAAAACTCAAAGATAGATGTGGGTTCAAGCGTTAGCTTAGAGTCTAAGGGGTCAAACTGTAGGATATTATCTAGAGTTGTTGGAGGAGGTGCTTCTGAAACTATAGTCAGAAGTAGGATAGAGGCTTTAGTTGACGAAGTTAAAGGGCATACGGAGTGTAATGGTATAGTAGTTTCGAATAGCGCTTCGATAATAGCCATTCCGGAACTGAAGGCTAAAGCTAAAAACGTTGAGCTTACACATGAGGCCGCTATAGGTAGAATATCAGAGGAAGAAATATTCTACTTACAAACTAGAGGATTTACTAGAGATGAAGCTGTGTCTCTAATCGTTGGAGGATTTTTGGAATCTGGGTTATCGGGGCTACCAGTGAATATAGAAAAATATCTAAGGAATGCTATTCAATGGGCTTTAACAGGCCTATGATTGAGGCCAGCTTAACCTTTAACCCGTCTTTTGAATTTTTTAACTGTTACATAGTCGGCTAGAAAACCTTTCAGCTTTTTCTCTGGCCTCCTCCAGTTACGCTTACGCTTTTCAAGAACCTCCCCATCAACGTTTAAATTAAGTGTTCTCTTAGGTATGTTTATTTCGATTTCATCTCCATTTTCAACTAGAGCTATAGGTCCCCCTTCATAGGCTTCAGGTGATACATACCCTACACATGGCCCCCTCGTTGCTCCTGAGAAACGTCCATCTGTTACAAGAGCTATATCATCTGATAAACCCATACCGTATATTAGAGCTGTTGGTATAAGCATTTCCTGCATACCTGGTCCACCTATCATTCCCTCATACCTTATTACTATGACGGACCCCCTTCCTATTTCACCACTTTCTATGGCTTTTAGGGCTTCATCTTGTCCATTAAAGACCACGGCAGGGCCTATGAAAACCTTCGCCCTTTCAGAGACAGCTGAAGCTTTGACAACAGCACCTTGAGGGGCTAACGACCCTTTAAGTACTGCTATACCGCCTTCAGGCTTCAGAGGATTGCTTATGGGTCTTATGACGTTGTAATCTAAAACCTTAGCATTAGTCAAGTTTTCTCCAATAGTCCTAAATGTAACAGTTAAAGCATCTAAGTGTAGTAGTTCCTTCAATTCACTCATAAGCGCTGGAACACCCCCAGCTCTATGGAAGTCCTCCATATCCATCTCACCACCAGAACCTATTAGGTTAGCTAGATGGGGAACTTTACGACTTATCTGGTCGAATATATCCAGAGATATCTCAATACCGAGTTCTTCTGCTATGGCTGGGAGGTGAAGTATAGTGTTTGTAGAACCACCTAAAGCCATATCAACTACTATAGCGTTTTCGAAGGCTTTTGAAGTCATTATCTTAGATGGTGTCAAGTTCTTATGAACTAGTTTAACGATTTGTTCGCCAACTTTTCTAGCTAGTGAAATCCTGCTCGAATAGTATGCTGGAATGGTAGCAGTATACGGTAAAGCGATACCCAACGCTTCAGATAGACATGCCATAGTATTTGCAGTAAACAACCCATTACATGAGCCGCACGTAGGACAAGCTACTCTTTCAAGCTCCCTGAGTTCCTCTTCACTCAGACGTCTCCCCAACACTTCACCAACTGCTTCAACGACTGTGAGTATTCCCGTCTTCCTATCTCTCCACCTTCCAGAGCCCATAGGTCCACCTGTTAAAACTATGCTTGGTATATTGAGCCTGGCAGCCGCCATCAACATTCCAGGCGTTATTTTGTCGCAATTCGTCAGAAGCACGAGTCCATCTAATCTATGAGCTTCAACCATAACTTCAATGCTATTTGCTATGAGCTCTCTAGATGGAAGGGAATATTTCATTCCAAAGTGGCCCATCGCCAATCCGTCGCATACAGCTATCGTGTTGAATTCAAATGGGACTCCTCCTCCCCTCCAAACCCCATCCTTAACGGCTTCCACTAAGCGTCTAAGATGCATATGACCTGGGACTATATCCGTATAGCTATTTGCAATGCCTATGAACGGCTTCTCCAAATCCTCTGCATCGATTCCTAAAGCATACAACAGCCCTCTATGATGAGCCCTATCTAAACCAGTTTTAATTTCACTACTCCTCATCATGTTCAACTTTAAATCACATAGCAGTTTAATGCACAGAAGATCTATAAGTTTTAACAAACTATCTTTCCGAATGGAAAGATTTAAATATTGAAAGCAAGCCTATTAAAGGTTTGTACTCTTTTAGAGGTGTCGCGATGGGGTGGTACTTTATCATCAAACTGTAGCGGCTTCCCTTCAAGAATACTTCTTCTAGATACTACGTTAAGAGATGGTGAACAGACACCCGGTGTGTCTTTAACCCCTGAGAAAAAACTCAGAATAGCCGTTAAACTAGATGAACTTGGAGTAGACTTCATAGAGGCTGGTTTCGCCGCTTCATCTCAAGGAGAGTTTGAAGCGATAAAGCTTATATCCTCTCAAGGATTGAAAGCTGAAGTCTACAGTTTCAGTAGAGGTGTTAAACCGGATATAGATTCCGCTGCAGATGCTGGCGCAGACGGCGTAACTCTAACTTTACCGACCTCAGACCTACATATAACCTACAAGCTTAAAAAAGATAGAGATTACATTTTAAAAAGCACAGAAGAATGTGTAACTTACGCTAAAAGTAGGGGGTTAACCGTAGAATTTCTCGCAGAAGATGGAAGTAGAAGTGATTTGGATTTTCTTGAAAAAGTCTTCACCAAAGCTATAGAGTGTGGAGCAGATAGGGTATGTCTATGTGATACAGTAGGGGTTTTAACTGTCGAGAAGACGAGTGAAATCGTCCGTAGACTTTCAGCGAATTTGAAGGTACCCTTAGCCATTCACTGTCATAACGATTTTGGATTAGCCGTTTCAAATTCGATAGCTGCCCTTAAAAGCGGTGCTCAGGAAGCTCATGTTACAGTGAATGGTCTGGGGGAGAGAGCAGGAAATGCCGCTCTAGAAGAGTTAGCAGTATCTTTAAGCGTTCTATATGGTTGCAAACTCAACATCCGTATGGAGCTAATATATGAAACGTCTAAACTTGTTTCAAGGCTCACAGGCATATTCCTCCAACCAAATAAGGCCATAGTAGGTGATAATGCATTCGCCCACGAATCTGGAATACATACGCATGGTGTCTTATCAAATCCGGCGACTTATGAACCCATTTCACCAGAGCTCGTAGGCGCATCTAGACGTATAGTTGTAGGTAAACACGCGGGTTCACATGGCATTGAAGCGGTACTTAGAAGTATGGGTTTGACCGTGACGAAGGAACAGCTTTCAGAAATCCTTAAGAGGGTTAAAGCCCTAGGCGATAAAGGTAAGCAGATTACAGATGCAGATCTTCAAGCCATAGCTGAGGCTGTTCTAGGTCTACCCAAAGTTAGACCTATACATCTTAAAGAGCTTACGGTTGTAACTGGCAATAAGGTTACACCCACAGCTTCAGTTAAACTTGCTTTAAATGGTAAAATTATAACGGAATCTGCCACGGGCGTAGGCCCTGTGGACGCTGCTATAAACGCTATAAGAAAAGCCGTTTCAGCAGTAGAGCCCATTCATCTTGAAGAATATCATGTTAAAGCTATAACTGGAGGAACTGACGCTGTGGTTGAGGTTTTAGTAAGGCTTAGAAAAGGAGCTAAAGTCGTTACAGCTATGGGTGTTAGGGGAGACATAGTTATGGCGAGTGTAGAAGCCGTTTTAAACGGTATGAATACGCTTCTAGTAGATTATGAGAAGATTAAAGGAGGAAGTAAAAGTTGAAGATGAGTGGAAGTCAAGCGTTGATAGAGTCTCTGAAAAGAGAGGGGGTTAAAGTAATATTCGGAATACCTGGAGGAGCTATAATGCCTGTATATGACGTATTGTACGATGAGAAGGAGATAAGGCACATCCTCATGCGTCATGAGCAATGTGCAGCTCATGCAGCAGATGGATATGCGAGGGTTATGCGTAGACCCGGCGTCTGTATGGCTACCTCTGGGCCTGGAGCTACAAACCTTGTCACTGGCATTGCTAATGCATATATGGATTCAAGCCCGGTCATAGCGATAACTGGCCAAGTTGCTACCCATATGATAGGTAAAGATGCGTTCCAAGAAATAGACATAATCGGTATAACTACGCCCATAACCAAATGCAATTATCAAGTCAGAAGAGTGGAGGATATCCCTAGAATAGTCAAGGAGGCATTTTATATAACATCAACTGGTAGGCCTGGACCAGTACTGATAGATATCCCTAGAGATATGCAGACTGGTGTGGCTGAAGTAGATTTTAATGTTAAGATCAATATAAGAGGTTATAAGCCTAATATTGAGCCACACCCTCTTCAAGTTAAAAAGGCTGTAGACATATTGGTGAATAGTGAACGACCAATAATACTCGCTGGTGGGGGAGTACACTGGTCTAAAGCCTATGAAGAATTACTGACTTTAGCTGAATTGCTAATGGCTCCCGTAGCAACGACTTTCATGGGTAAAGGTGTAATACCTGAAAATCATCCATTGGCGTTGGGCTGTATAGGAATGCACGGCAGAATCGAAGCCAACAAGTCTATAATGGCCGCTGACGCCATTCTAGCGGTGGGCGTTAGGTTTTCAGATAGAAGTACTGGTAAAGTTGATGAGTTTTGTCATGACGCTAAAATAATACACATAGATATAGATCCCTCTGAAATCAGGAAGAATGTTCCAGTACATCTGCCCATAGTTGCAGATGCTAAGATGGCTCTTAAAGCCATAATAGATGAATTGATCAGGAGAGGTTTTAAGAGAGAAAGGTCTGAGTGGATTAAGCGTATTGAATTGCTCAAGAAGGAGTGTGAAGATTCAGAGCCAGGTAAAGAGCTTACAGCCGTAAACGCTATTAAGCTTCTACGGAAGGTTTTACCTGAAAATACCATAGTGGCCACGGAGGTTGGTCAGAATCAGATGTGGGCTTCGCTACACTTTAGAGTTTTGAAGACTGGGACCTTCATTTCATCTGGCGGTTTAGGGACTATGGGCTTTGGTTTTCCAGCATCCTTAGGAGCTAAGGTAGCAATGCCAGATGTACCTGTTGTAGATATCGCCGGTGACGGAAGTTTTCTAATGACTGAGCAGGATTTAGCTACGAGTGTTGTTGAAGACATACCCGTTATAGTTATGGTTCTTAACAATTCAAGCTTGGGCATGGTTGCTCAATGGCAGAGGCTTTTCTTTGGAAAGAGATACTCCCACACGGATTTAAGGGGGGTGCCTGATTTCGTCAAACTCGCTGAAGCCTTTGGAGCTAGAGGTGTTAGAGTAAATTCCTTAAATGAGCTTGAGCAAGTTTTACGTGAAGCCATAAAATCAGATGTAACAGTTGTAATAGATGTTCCAATACCTAAAGAGGAGGATGTCTTGCCAATTGTCCCTCCGGGTAAGAGTTTAAAGGATATGATTTATTAGAGGTTGGTGGATATGGGAGAGTATATTTTAGCGGCTCTAGTTGAACATAAACCAGGAGTACTACATAAGGTTTCAAATATGTTCAGAAAGAGAAATTTCAATATAGAGAGTATAACAGTAGGTGCGTGTGAAACTAAAGATGTTGCAAGAATGACAATAACTATTCAAGGCGATGAAGCTACTGTTGAACAAGTTGTAAAACAGCTTCAGAAGCTCATAGACGTTATAAAAGTTAGTAGACTTGAACCGGGTAAAAGCGTTGTTAGGGAACTCGCTCTCGTTAAAATCTATACGGCCGATTCTAAAGCTAAAAGTGACATCGTAAACTACGCCACCATATTCAGAGGTAGGATAGTTGACGTATCCAGAGACTCTATGATAATTGAAATAACGGGTTCACCTGCGAAAATAGATGCCTTCGTAGAGTTGGTAAAACCATACGGTATTAAGGAGTTTGCCAGAACGGGAGTTGTAGCTATGTCAAGAGGACTTAAATCTTTGAAAGTAGAAGAGTAGTTGAGGTGTTATCTGTGGTTAAGATTTTTCGCGATGAAGATGTCTCCCTAGAGCCCCTTAAGGATAAAACTTTGGCGATTATAGGTTATGGAAGTCAAGGGAGGAATCAAGCTTTAAACTTTAGAGACTCCGGTTTGAACGTGATCATAGGCGTTCGACGTGATGGAAAATCTTGGAGCCTTGCGTCCGAAGACGGCTTCAAGGTATATGATATAGCTGAAGCATCCAAGCTCGGTGATATCGTTCACATACTAATACCGGATACAGCTCAACCCGAAGTGTACGCGAAATACATTGCCCCGAATATTTCAGAGGGGAAGACTTTAGGCTTCAGTCACGGCTTCAACATACACTTCAAAAGGATAATTCCACCCCCGAATGTAGACGTCATAATGGTTGCTCCGAAGAGCCCAGGTCATCTTTTAAGGCGTATGTATTTGGAGGGGTTTGGAGTCCCAGCGCTTACAGCGGTATATCAAAATTACACTGGAAATGCCAGAGAGGTCGTTTTAGCCATGGCTAAGGCTTTAGGTTGTACTAAAGCGGGAGTTATAGAGACCACATTTAAAGATGAAACGGAGAGCGATTTGATAGGTGAACAGTGTGTACTAGTAGGTGGATTAATTGAGCTTATTATGAAAGGTTTTGAAGTCTTGGTGGAGCTTGGCTATCCACCTGAACTCGCTTACTTTGAAGCGTGCAATGAAGCTAAACTTATAATGGATCTAATCTACGAGCGGGGTATAACTGGTATGCTTCAAGCGGTTTCAGATACTGCTAAACATGGAGGTTTAACTAGGGGGCCAAGGGTTCTAGATGATAGGGTTAAAGAGAATATGCGTAGAGTTGCTGAAGAAGTCATAAGTGGAAAATATGCTGAAGAGTGGATTAGAGAAGATGCCGCCGGCAGACCCAATCTTAAACGTCTCCTTATGAGGATTGAACAGCATCCTCTTGAAGTAGTCGGTAGAAGTATACGTAGAATGGCTGGTATAGAAAAGTAGAAATCCGCTAATCTTTTATTTTTAAATTCAAATGTCTGAAAAATCAGCTTTAAAAGTCGATAAGAGAGAGTCCAAT
The DNA here is from genome assembly GCA_964463005.1 of uncultured Candidatus Bathyarchaeia archaeon. Classification (GTDB taxonomy): domain Archaea; phylum Thermoproteota; class CALKCG01; order B24; family B24; genus DTBU01. The sequence goes on from CAYWZZ010000005.1 coordinate 24,147, forward strand.
ACTTTAATCAAGCTTCTCAGAGATATGAAGCTTTTAGATGGAGATTTTAAGATTAAGCGAACAGGTGATTTCGTAGTAATTCCGCTTTTAAGAAAGCCGACGGTTGAAGAATTTGAAAAATTTAGCTACGTTAAACCGATCTTGCAGTTAGATGTATTCGAGCCTAGGTTTAAAACAGCCAATATCAGAGATGCTTTAAAGAATATAATTCCAGATGAACTGCTTGACCTAGTACCATCTTCAATGGATTTAATAGGCGAAGTTGCTGTCATACAGGTTCGAGATGAGTTAAGGCCATTCGTAAAAGCCATTGGGGAGGCCGTTATCAAAATCTACCCGCATATTAAAACGGTGTTGGTGAAAAGTAGCCCAATATCTGGAGTTTTCAGAGTCGGGGGTTATGAGGCTATAGTGGGTTCTGGTGAGACGGAAACCATTTACAAGGAGCATGGATGTACATACTTAGTAGACCCCGTTAAAGTATATGTAAGTCCTAGATTAAGCTCTGAACGTTTAAGAATTGCGTCTATGGTTAAACCGGGTGAAGTGATACTGGACATGTTTACAGGTGTTGGATGTTATGCAATTTTAATCGCTAAGAAAATTGAGAAGTGTAAAGTCTATGCTGTAGATTTAAACCCCAATGCTATTAGATATCTCAAGCATAATATTAAGAAGAATAAAGTTGAGGACAAGGTGATACCGATCGAAGGAGACGTTACTAAAGTCGTAGAATCTGGTTTAAAGGAGATGTTCGATAGAGTTATAATGGATAATCCTTCTAACGCTAAGGCGTTTCTTAAAACCGCGTGCGATGCACTTAAGCGAACAGGTGGAGTGATACACTATTACGAGTTCCGTCCAGAAAGCGATTTAGAGCATGAGGTCTTAAAGGATTTCCATAAGAACGTTGAAAATCTTGGGAGGTCTGTGGAATCCGCTAAAATGAGGATCGTCAGAGAAGTTGCACCTAGGAGGTATCATATAGCTATCGATGCTGTGGTTAAGTAGAAGTCAGGAAAAAATCGTCTGGATGGTGCATTATCGAATAAGACTACTGTCTGAGGGCTTCAAGGGTTATACGTATAACCACATCGGGGTTTTTTAAAAGTGGTAGGATCTCCCTGGGCACATTACACGCTGATGCATCGGCCTTAACCATAACAGTTCTAGGACATACGTATTGACTTTTCCTGAAAACCATAGATCTTACATCTGTTAAAGTCATCTTCTCAGATCCGTATCCTCTAACTGTCCAAGTAAATGATTCTACTTCAAGCCTGAATATTACAATTGTATCTTCGTTCTTAACAAGCTGTTTGAATTCCCAACTTAAATCATAGGCTGCTTTAGATGCTGAAACAGCTATTATACAATCTCCTCTGAGCGTTACATAGGGATCTTTGGTTATTTCAAACGTGGTTTTATGCTTAGCCGTTATATTTGGATGACCTCTGGCCAATATGATTTCTCTAACTTGGAAGTTCACCATAATCCACGCCAGCCCTTCCTACCTCTTAAGGGTACGAATGCTACACCTCCTAAGTGTACTGTTTCGATGGCCCCGTCGCTCCGCTTATATGCTTTAACCAGTTCTTGAAATCCACCTGGTACTCCAATAGGTATAACTATTATTCCACCTATTTTAAGTTGCTCGATAAGCGTATCAGGGATCTCTGGAGCCGCAGCTGTAACGAGAATGCGGTCATAGGGGGCATTTTCAGGGTAGCCCAAAGATCCGTCACCATATACAACTGTAACTCTATCTGAATACCCGTTTCTACGTACGTTTTCCTCAGCCATCTTATAGAGTTCGAACACTATCTCAATCGTCCAAACGTGACCCCACTTCTCCCTAGGGACATCTGATGGAGCTACTATTTCAGCTACCGTACAAGCGTGGTAGCCTGAGCCAGCTCCAATTTCTAACACTTTTAAACCGACTTCAAGTTCAAGGGCTTCATTCATTATGCAGACCATGTATCACCCTTCTAGCCGCCAGGCTAGAAGTGTGGTGCAGATATCGTTTGGCCATAGCCTATGGGCAACGGCGTATCTACGTATGCGTATTCTCTCAAATGCTCAGGTACGAAGTTCTCCCTCGGAACTCTTCTGAATGCCTCTATAACGGATTTTGTCTTTAAAATGCCCTCCCTGATATATATCTCTATAAGCCTCTCTTTTTCCCTTTTAAATTCCTCGGAAGACATATCTACACTACGTTTTAATCAAACAACTTAATTGTTAAATGTTTCCATACCGACTGTCATTTTATACTCTTCCACCAATGCTTTCGTCTTCTCCAACCACTTTGAAAACTCTTCAGGGTTCTCCGGAAAACTCTGATAATGTAGTTTAACTGTCTTCATTAATTCCGCTACTCTTTTAAGTTTCAAAACAAAGTTAAGTTTGCCAACTGAACGTAGAAATCTTAAAGTTTTATCAGTTATCGACAGTTTAACCTCACCGTAAAGGCTGACTTTTAAAACATCCTCTTCAGCTATCAACTTTCGACTCATACCGTAGTTTAACTCATCATCTGAAATGTTTTGAAGGAATACTCTGAAGACGTCGAGAGATGCTTGTTTAGCGCCATAACCTCTCATATACGTCACATTGTAACTCCAAAGCCCCTTGTAGCTTAAATCACCCTTTTCTAAAGCCTTCACGGCAGTCTCACCGGCGATTTTACCAGCAGTCATAGATGGTCCTATACCTCCGCCGTGAATCGGGTTAACTTGACAAGCTGCATCACCGATGACTATTAAACCGTTTGAGACCATGTTGTCTAGCGGTCTTCTAGTCGGGACAAATGCCCCTCTTCCATCTAGGATTTTAGCCTTATTAAGCCATGGAAGTTTATCCCTTATAAAACGTGTGAAGTAGTTTTTGACACTCATATTTGCCCTTGAGAATTGAACGCCCAACCCTATATTGACTAGGTTTGAACCTTTAGGGAATAGCCAGAAGTATCCTCCTGGAGCATATTCCTGACTTAAGTATATGGAGCCGAATGTTTTATCATGGATCTCATCGTCTAAAACCCTGATCTCTCTATACGCTATTTCAAGGTCTCCACTATCTACAGTCTTTTCAAACCCTAGAGCCTCAGGTGCATTCCTTCTGAGGATTGCAGACACGCCTGAAGCGTCTATGAAAATTCTACCCTTTAAAACCCCACTGGAAAAGTTACTTTTAACTTTAACAGCTACCACGTAGTTGTTTTCGATAATTGGTTTCAATACTGTAGTCTTGTCCATAAACTCCACACCGGCATCTAACGCCTCTTTAACAAGTCTTCTTCCGAATTCAACCCTATCGATCATGAAGGCCTTAGCACCTAAACCCGCTATTCTAAAAGATGTTTTAAAATCTGGTGAAAACACTTCAACTCCTTCAAGCTCCCAGCAGAGCTCCGAACCCGTAGGATATGCTAATCCTATGTTGTCGAAATGATGCCTTCCAACAGCCTCTCCACAGGCTTTAAGCCCAACTTTTTCACCAGACTTGGATTCTATGAGGCAAACATTTAAACCGTTTTTCGCGGCGGTTTTTGCAGCCAGACATCCTCCTGTACCAGCGCCTACAACTACTAGATCATAGGTGCGGCTCACAGCTCATAATATGTCTACCGGGTAGATTTATTTTTTCTCAGCAATCTACCCTCCTCGTCTATTTCGCCAAGCCTTATCCTGGTGGATGATATTGGCTTTCCATTCTCCGCTAAAACCATAGGTATCTTTATGATTTCAAGAGCCTTCAAACCTCTAACTTGTCTAAGCCTATTTATTTCAAACGCTTTATGTTGGGTTTCATCACTAACAACTATCGCCTCCATAGCTGGGTCGGATGCAGCTGGGCCGTATGGGTCTTCTATAGGTGTGATGGTTGCTCTAGAGTCCACCCGCATGTCGATCAAAAGTTTTCTCAAATTTTCCAATCTTTCAAAGTATGGTTTAACTTCATGAGACTTCCCCATTCTTCTCACAAAATCATCCGTTGAAAGTCCTATGACAACATTATCTCCAACTTCAAAAGCTGTACGTAGGAGCTCTAAATGACCCTTATGAATGATGTCAAACGTGCCACCTACAGCAACAAGTTTAAACTTACGCACATATTATACAGTTGCTAAGTTCAACTTAAACGTAGAGTATGTTTCAACTCACTCGAACAGTTTATTTCACTTGTTCAACCTAATTAAGCTTCGATGAGCATGTAATAGGGCAACAAGAGCTGAAGCTTGAGTTGAAACTGCAAAGAAGAACGTTATAACTAGAGGAATTTGAAGGTCCACTATTATACCATAAATTCCACCACTTATTATAAAGCCTACTCCATAGGCCGCGTTGAAGATCCCATAGGCCGTCCCCCTAGAAGAAGTTGGTGTGAACCTCGTGACCGCCGCACGGTACGTTGACTCCTGTATTCCCAGAATTGCTCCAAAGAATATGGAGGCTATTACCAACGTCGTTAAATCGGCGTTAAGCATAGTAAATATCGGCGGAAATACTGAGATGATGAATGGCAATATTAAAATTCTAATACCAAACTTGTCATACAGGTATCCCGAGAGTAAAGCTACTGGGGCATCAATCCCTTGGATCAGCAGGTATATGAGGGGTACCATCCATTGTTGTTGCTCAGGTTGGAGGATTGCTGAAGCTCTGTACAGTATCAGCGAAGCTGGTATGAGGCCGATTGTATTCAGCATGACCGCTAACGTGTAGATGTAAAAGGGTATTCCAAGAACCTTGCTTTTTATAGGCATTTTCTTCGGCTCAGCTATCACCTGGAACCTTATTTTCCAGTAAGTGAAGATTAAGACTATGAAAAGCATCATAAATGGTATTGATAGGAAGCTGAAAGTCAATTTGTAATCGTTGCTACTGTAGAACATTAGACTTGACACTATGAGGGGTCCTACTACAGCACCGACTTGATCTAGAAATTCATGTACACCAAACGCTTTACCGGTTCCAACGCCTTCGCTTACAATAGCCAATATCGTATCTCTTGATGGAGACCTGCATGCTTTACCTAATCTTTCAAGTAAAACGAGTAGTGCTGCTGCTTCCCAGCTGTTCGAAAGTCCTAGAAGCGGTATTGAAGCGATCAGCCCATATCCTAAGAACATAAAGAACCAGTAGGCACGCGTAACATCGACTAGAAAGCCGCTGGCCAATCTCATAGCATAGCCTAGAAATTCTCCAAGCCCGCTGACGAAACCTACGATGAAAGCAGTTGCACCTAAAAACCTTAGGTAATCTGGTATTAGACCTCGTGAACCTTCATAGACGATATCGCCCATCAAGCTCACTATTCCAAGGAGTAAAATACTAACGTATGCTGTTCTTAATCCAGAGGTATTTTTCATAGTAGACTTGCATAAGCTAGAGGCGTGTAACATATTTAAAGTTATAAGTAGATTTGAAGCCTTATTTCTTCACTGTGTAATTGGATATAGCAGGTGTGTCTAGAGGTTAAAGTGGCATTCTTCGAGCGTTTAAGATTATCTCCTACCTTAACAAGTAAGAGATGAATGGAATGACGACACCTGAGGTGGTTGCGTTTTCAATTTAAATGAGTTCAAACCTTTAATGTTGACGGTTGTGCCGGCAGTTCAAATATCCGTTTAGTCTGGTATGAGCATTGAAAGTAAACGTAAGATTGTTAAAGGCTTTACTTAGGTATTTGAGGAGATAGGGATGCTGAGGAAGGCTGTAGAAATAATCATAATGAAATAAATGTCTAAAACAAACTGGATATCTAGCGAGGAGCTACATTTGAATTTGGAGAAACATGTAAAGATGAAAATACCATAAATTCACATGCTTAAATGATTGACATTAAAGCAGAAAAATGAGGGTTTAAAGGTTAAAAAACTTACAGTCTAAAATATTGCAAGTCAACTTTTACAGTCAAATCTAACCCTTTACAACGGCTATTGGAACTAATCTGGCGACTTTCGTGGCTATCCCTACCATATGGCTTACTTCAGCTACTAAGTCGCACGGTTTATATGCTCCAGACGCTTCTTCGCTCAGAACGCTTAAGCTCGCCGCTTCAACTACTATGCCTTGCCGCTCCATTTCACGCTTGATCGCTTCCCCCCTCCAGCGCTCCTTGGCCTTAGCTCTTGACAGCAATCTTCCAGCACCATGGGCTGTAGAGCCGAATGTAAGCTCCATTGATTTTGGTGTACCGACTAAAACCCAGCTTGAATCAGCCATGGAGCCTGGCAGAAGTACAGGTTGACCCACATCTCTATACTTCGCTGGAATCTCAGGTCTACCGGCTGGGAATGCCCTAGTGGCACCTTTCCTATGAACGTAAACCTTCCTCTTAGTTCCCTTACTATCTACTACATGTTCTTCAAGTTTAGCTATGTTGTGTGCCACGTCGTATATTAAATGCATGTCTAAATCCTCTGGGCTAACCTTGAAAACACTACTAAAGCTCTCTCTAACCCAGTGCATTATAGCTTGTCTATTGGCGAATGCGTAGTTTATACCACACTTCATGGCTTTCACATAATCTTCACCCTCTCGGCTTAATGCCGGGACGCATGCCAGCTCCCTATCTGGTGTGTGAATCCCATACTTGTGCATGGCTCTCTCCATAACTTTAAGGTAATCTGAGCATATTTGGTGACCGAGACCTCTGGAGCCTGTGTGAATTAGCACCATAATCTGCCCCTCATACTCAATGCCGAAGACTTTAGCGACCTTTGGATCCTCTATCCGATCTACTACATCTATCTCTAAGAAGTGGTTTCCAGATCCTAGAGTACCTATTTGAGGCTCCCCTCGACTTCTGGCAGTGTTTGAAACCTTACTTGGATCGGCACCATCTATACTGCCTCTCTCCTCACAGTATTCTAAATCTTCATCCCAGCCTAAACCGCGTTTAACAACCCATTCGGCACCCTCAACCATAAGCTCATCTAAATCTCTACTCGTAACCCTAAAGTCCTTCCTACAGCTTCCAAGACCGCTGGGGACGTTTCTGAAAAGCGTGATCGCAAGTTGCTTTAAAACAGGCTTAACGTCCTTCACCGTAAGATTTGTTTTAACAAGTCTAACTCCACAGTTGATATCATATCCTACCCCTCCTGGACTTACCACTCCTGTTTCAGCATCAAAAGCTCCAACTCCTCCTATTGGGAAACCGTATCCTTCATGCCCATCTGGCAATGTGATGCTATACTTGTAGATGCCCGGTAGCGTAGCTACGTTTGCACATTGGATCAGCGTTCTATCGGACCTCATCTTCTCTAGAAGCTTTTCATCAGCAAGTATCAAACCTGGGACAATCATACCTGGCTTATAAGACTCTGGGATACGCCACATGTATTCGCTTATCCTCTGCAATGGAACACCATGGGAAGTCTCACCAGAATACCCTTCCTCGTCCATTTGTAACACCCCCTAGGGGAGCATCTGTCGGTCTCCCTCTGAAGAAGAGAGAACCTAAATTAGCAAGATTAAATCGCTCTAATAAACGTTATTTTTTAAGGTATTTAAGCCATGGCTATTATACTTTCCAATCTTTCGCTCGCAAGATCCTCAGCATTCTCTCACCCAGTTTTCCCGTAAACCTCTTATTGGAATATTGGGATGCAAAGCTGTTGGAAATACATGACCATGTATGTTCATTCCTATTTATCTAAAGACTAGTGAAGAGCTTCTTCTAGAGATTAGAATGTTTAAGGACTAGCTTTCTCATGATTATAGTGGATCTGCATGAAGCTTATTGAAGAAGTAGCGTTTAGAAATAAGGTTTACGTATTTAAAGACAGGTTTCATGCTGGGAAGTTGCTTGCGGAAAAACTTAGGGGATATGAGGGGTCAGATGCTTATGTTTTAGCTATTCCCGCTGGAGGTGTTCCGGTTGGATATGTTATCTCCAAAAGTTTAAGGTTGCCGCTTGACGTGATTGTTGTGAGGAAGATACATATCCCTTGGAATCAAGAGGCTGGTTTTGGCGCCGTGACATTTGACGGAATCGTAGTATTCAATACGCCTCTACTCCGGGTATTGGGTTTAAGTGAGGAAGAAGTCGATCGATGCGTTAAAGTTGAGATGGAAATTATTGAGAGAAGACTTAGGCTGATTAGAGGTGATAAACCTTTTCCAGATATCGCGAATAGAACGGTTATTCTTGTTGATGATGGCATCGCTTCAGGGTATACTATGCTTTCAGCTGTTAAATCTGTTAAGAAGAGAGGGCCTAGAAAGGTTGTAATCGCCGTTCCAACTGGGTCTGAGAGTGCTATTAGGTTGTTGGAACCGTGGGTGGATGAAATAGTCTGCTTAAACGTTCGAACAGAACCCATATTCGCAGTAGCTGATGCTTACGAGTTTTGGCACGATCTTACTGAAGAAGATGTAGTTAAAATTCTAAGATATGGACGATTATGAAGGTATGATCGTAGTTGATATTCACTACAAGTATAAATAGAACTCTCTAGGTCTAAGTTCTTCAAATTCTCCCTGCTCTACGAGGAATTTACGGGTGTCTAAGCAGAGGTGGCATTTAGAAATGTAACCTTCATCAGATTCTTTAAAGCCTAGTTTTCTGGCAAACTTAAGTAGTCCTTTAAAATCTTGAGCTACTATAAATCTCAAGATAGGCTTTTCATCTAGGTTTAACCCCTCCCTTAAAATTTCATCCAATCTACGGCAGTCGCCTAAAGATATTCCGCCACAGTAGCCTGGGAGAAAGTTTCCATAACAGTCGAAGTGGTTATGCCACTCCCTTAGGAAAGGTGGCTGACACGGCTGGTCAAGAAAATAATCGGCGGGATACTTAGGATATAGGTCTTTCAATCTGTATGCAGCTCTACCCATTAAAAGAACTTCGGCTTTTTCCGCTAAATAGTCTCTCCTTAACATTTTAAGATAGTCTTCGAGTTTAAGCCGCCCTTTAACTCCAAGCCTTTTAAACATTAGATAGTAGTTTAGCTGGTAGACCATTAAATTCTCGGCGAATATTCTCCGGCCTATCTTAATGGCCCTCTCCACTCTTCCAAAGGGTACATATTCCAAGCAATATGGGTTAACTGAGATTAGGATACCCTTTAGCCCAGCATTTTTCAGAAGTTGCAACTTCTCCTTTGTTGTTTCATCGTCTACTGCCCAGTAGCAGTTTGTCTCCACGAATGTTGATGGAATCTTCAATCGACTAGCCATTTCAACAGCCTTCACGAGTAGTTCAAACTTTATAAATGGCTCTCCACCAGTGAAATGTAGACCGTAATTTAAGCTTACAGCATCTGATCCATATGGGCTGGGGATTATTTTGCCAGCTAGCTGACGCAAGATCTTTTCAAGGTCTTCCTCGGATATCCAATCCCTCCACTTCGGAGAACAGGCATACATACAGAAGCGACATTCAGCAGTACATTGATAGGATAAGTCCTCCGAAGATTGGAACTGATAGTTTCACCCTCAAATCTCCCACCTAAAGTTTCAGCTCTACTAGATTGATGAAAACTTCTACTTTAAAACGGCTCCTTTTTAGGGGGAAAGGGCATCGTAGGACTATGACGGCTGAATGAATCAAAAATCCACCATTCAAGCTGTTTACCCTTTATGTAAGCCTGCTCTATACGATCATTGTGTCTTTTCCAACTGAGGGTTTTATCTGTTTAAGTTTTTCTGCAAAATGCGGGTGTTTCCTCTCAAGTTCTTTTAGAGATCTATCTATCATCCTATTCAGCTCATCCATACTCCTCGCCTTCTCAAACATCTTAATGGATTTATCCATCCAGTCTATGAGAATTTTATGCTCTTTCAACTCTTCCTCTAACCTTTTCAACTCAGCCTTAGCCTTATTATACCTCTCTACAAGGTCTGCTAGATTCTTCTTTAAGATCGAAATATACGCTTTTATAGCCTCCCTCTCTTCGCTCATAATACCACTCAACAATACTCATCTAAACTTTAAAAGATTCAACGTCAAAGTCTCGGAATTCTAGAGAGCGTATGCCTCTAATCTGACTGGGGGAAGGCGTTTTGAAGTTGCAGGTTGAAACGGCCATTATCGTTCCACTTATACGGCATGTTAACCTCATACGATAACTCATAATCTTCACTGATAGACACGTAACACTGATTAATATAATGATCCCTTTACGCTTAAAGCCACTACAGTCAAAATTCCAGAGGAAACATTTTAACTGTATTGAACCTTATCTTCCAACGCTATGGAAAATGTGATGAAAGTTTACCGCTATTTTTCTATTCAAATTAGACAGGATTGTTAAAACATATAAGGCTCTATGGTTAGAAAACCTTATAGGTGTATATGGGCGAGGTTTGCGCCGCCATATTGTGTGGTGGTGTTGGTAGCAGGCTCAGACCTTTAACGTATTATTTCCAGAAGGCCATGATACCCGTGGGTTCTAAACAGAAACCCATACTCGAGTACATAATTCTTCTATTAAGGAAGAATGGTGTTAAAAATGTAAACCTCTTATGTGGCTATAAGTATCAGCAGATTGTAAACTACTTCGGTAATGGAGAGAGATTTAACGTGAAAATAAACTACATTTTAGATAGGAAGGGGTTTAAAGGAACTGGCTGGGCGATGTTGAATGCTTATGAACAAGGATTTTTCAACGGATTTGAAAACACTCTAATATATTACGGGGATATACTGACTGATATTAATATTAGAGATTTCATAAACTACCATGAAAATTTGAAGTCTATGGCTACCGTAGCTGTTTCAAGAGGATATAGAGTTCCCGTAGGAGTAGCTTACATAGAGGGAGCGAGAATTGTCAAATTTGAGGAGAAGCCGTTGATTAACGTGCCAGTCTGCATTGGAATACTAATAATCAGACGAGAGGCTTTCGACATTATGGCTGATGTCTCCAAAAAGTATGTCAACGAAGAGTATGATTTAATGGGTCATTTAATCCCCGAATTAACTGCTAGAGGAGTTGTATATGTGTATGAAACAAACGCTTCATGGTATGACATAGGCTCAACGGAGAAGTATGAGAAGCTTGATAATAGCTTCGCAGATAAACTTCTAGAATTCTTGGAAAGTTAACAATCTCAGAGTAGAACCACGCTTACAACTTAAAATTTGAAGCTTGGCTTTCTTTAATCCATAGCGCTAGCTTTCTAAATGCTCTAGATCTATGGGAAAGTGTATTCTTCTCTTCACTCGTCATTTCGGCAAATGTTCTCCCATCCCCCTCCAACGGTTGAAATATAGGGTCAAAGCCGAATCCTCTAGAACCTCTAGACGTGTAGGTTATAAGTCCTTCTACTCTACCATGAAAGATTTTAACTGGCTTTCCAGGTTCTGCATATGCTACGACCGATAGGAAGTACGCGTATCTGTCACTCAAACCCTCCATAAGCTTAAGAATCCCGCTTAAACCTATAGTTTTATACGTATAGGCCGAGTATGGACCTGGAAAGCCATTAAGGCTCCTTATAAATAAACCAGCATCTTCCACTATTACTTTCAAACTTAAACGTTCAGCCAATTCCCTAGCGGCATAGGATGCTATTTCTTCCAAGTTCTCAGACTGTATTTCAATTTTATCGGCGTTCAGCATGGTCAACTTCAAACCCAAACTTTCAAAGACAAGTTTAGCCTCCTTAAACTTCCCCTCATTTTTGGTAGCAAAGTATAATGTCATAGTGTAATTCGTAATGAAATACCATGATTCACTCTGAAAAACCTTTTTATCCACATTATTGAATCTTCGGGACTTGAGTTCCGCTGACTTATCAATGACGAGATACGTTTTTAACTGCTTATATGATCGTTGTGGAGGGATGAAAGTAGGTCAAGAGAGTATAATGTCTGTTCATAGTATCTTAAACCGTATGTTAAGGTTATCTGATGGAAAGTTCTAGTTGGCGTTTCAACTCTCTCAAGCCATCCTTCAACATATACCCGTTCATCTTTAAATGCTTGAAGTCTATATTCCTCAACATAGGATACTATACGTTTTACATCATCCACTTTAAATCCCTCTGTAATATCCTCAACTTCAACTTCGTATATGGATGGCATGAACGCTGCCTCAGAATCGTCAAGTATTGTTGCAAAAGCCTTAAACCAGCCTAACCTAACGATGCTTTTTGTAGAGTTGTACTCATCCACTATTTCTCCATAATCTTTAACGGGTTCAAATTCTACCTTAACAGGTCTGAATCCCGGCGGCTTGTAAACGGCGTATATAAGCTTCCTCTTCTGATGATGGATGAACAACTTGTAGGGATAGTTTTTAAACTTCCAATTAAGACTTAGGCCTTCAGAAGGAAGCTCAAACTCGTTATTAAGGAGTTCTCCATCATAGAGAGTAGTTAAACAGTCTCTAAGCTCTTTCAGATTCTTAGATCCGTAAACGATGAGGTCAATGTCTGAAAATTTTGGGTTATGGAAGTTAAAGAGTAGAGAACCAAAGACTCCGAAATTTTCTAAACTCAACTTCGAATACTCTAAAACCATATCAAGAAGATTCTCTAAAGCTGTTGAAAGTTCATCTCTTGGAGAACTAATGATCTTCATTAAACCGTCTCTTGGAAGCCTAACATCACCTATGAGGTTTACTGGAACACCCGGTAGATATCTGTTTAAAGGCCTATAATAGACCCTATATTCTGGAAAACAGCAGTTTATTAGTTTAAACGGTTCATCGCCGTAAAGCTTGTAATGGGATATGGTGCCGCATCCCCTTGGAGCTCTAGTATTATTAGAATGGTATAAATTTGATGGGACGTATTCAAGATCGCATACGTATCCATCTGATGGGTGAGAGTACCCCAAGATTCTGAATATCAAACCGTTTAAACCTATTATATAATCTCTATCCCTCAACCTCATCTAAATCGCCCAAGGAAACCTACCACCACCTATGACAGCAGAATGAGAATGGATAGGTTTTAATAAGTTTTGGCTTTACCATCTTTTATGCCCTGAATATGCAGTAGCCTATGGAGATGGGTAATGGAGATTGGTAAACTTCAGATGTAGCGAAATTGGATTTCCGCTGAAACCCCCTCAAATAATATAAACTAAATCCTCATCAGACTTAGCTCCTCCTCCACGTACAGACTTCACTCGCGAGTAATTGCCCTAGTATAACTTCCTGACCTGGATGTACTCACCTGGTTTACCAGAGCCTACCACAACTCTGTATTTCTCAATGTTGCTTGAAGTGGATACTTCACGTTCTAACAGCCCTTGAACTTCGAGCATATCGCCCTCATACGCTAAGCCTCTATATCTACTATCCATAACGACAACCTCCTTAGGTCTCATTTCGGGAGGAAGTCTCGACTCTTCGTTGACAGCCCGGTACTCTGAAATGTTATATATCGCTGGTCTGAAGAACGACTCTTCAGCTGATTCGACCATACATCTAAACTTTACGGTCTTTATAGGCATTCTCCTGTAAGCACCGTAAACATCTCTTATTTCATCAAGTCTTCTAATGGCGTTGAAGATTACTTTAAAACCCTTATAGGAGAGCTTATTCTTCCTAAGCTTATCAAACTCGTTCTCATACATGTAGCTCATAATACCTTTAGAAGAAACAAGTCTACTCACAGTGCTTCTCACTTTTCTAAAGTTTAACCCACCATATACGACAACGTCTATATCGGGTTTTTCAGATACCATACCTAGACATAAGGAGCCATGTATGCCGAAGCTTTTTAAATCAACATCAGCTTCTGAAGAGGTCAGCTTAATCCATTCGATGGCTACATTCTCCACGGGAAGGCGATCGGTTTTACTTACAAGTCTGGAGAGTGCTTCCCCAGGTTTGAAGATATGCTCCACCATGTCTTTAGGGACAGATACTAAGATTTTAGAATTGTAGGGGCACTCATATACGTATTGTGGAAAGTATTCACTAAAAACCCTTATAATCTCCTGAATATTTTCGGGACTGTACAGGCTAACTGGTCTTACATATGTTTCCCCCTCAAGCTTCCAAACCCATGGTAGGAACTCTATTTTAAAGAGGCTTTTAAATCGCTCAGGCACATACTTTAAATACGTTATATAGCGATCCTCAGGGTGCTCGTAGCCGAAAACGTAGAAGATGAATCCGTCCTTTGTCTTAATAATATCTCCATCAATGAGTCTTTCTGACATAGGCTGATCCGAACCTCTGGAAGTCTCTCAAAAGAACTTATTAGAAGGTAGAAGTTTAAAAAGGTTTAACGACTTCGTTGCAGATGGCTTGTCTTTGATATTAAGAGGCAATTGTTAAAAGTTCTGGTAAATTTTAAGGGGATTTTTTTTAAAAAAAAGTCATAGTTTACGAGAATGCTAGACAGAACCTACTATAGAGTCAGCTGATAGACATTTAAACTTCTAATGGTGTAGATGTTATTTAAATGGAGTAATGAGCCTCAATCTCATCTAACGGTAATACGGAATGTAAACAGAGTTCTCAAAACTAGGGCCTTAATAATAAAAGCCCTCAAAAGTGGATATGTAAGCATAAAGGATATATCAAAAGCCACGGGTCTAAGCTATCAGACGATTTTCAAGCAGATTAAGAACTTGGAGAAAGAAGGGGTTTTAATTAAACGTAAGGGTAGACCCGTCAAGTGGTTTTTAACAGATAAAGGGCAACAGAGTATTCTGACATATAGTATTTAGAAGGTGTTTGTCAGGTAGCGGGGAGAGGTCGATCCTCCCACCTTCCGTAACCAACCCAAAGGCTGGTTACGGACGTCATTTCTGCAGGTTTAAGCTAACCTTGCGGTTAGCCCGTTTTCAAGTCTTTCGACTTGAAAACACCCTGCACGACCTATCTACTCAGCCCCGCTCGCTGGGATTTGTTATGCGCCTTTAACCCACCCCTCGGGGTGGGTTAAAGGCGCATAACAATCTCCGTTGAGCGAGACCTTTCGACTTTAGACGACGCTACCTTTTGACCACAAAAAATTGCTCTTCACTTTATTTTTAAGGTTAACTGACTATTTTTCTAGATTAATTAATCTAGAAAAATGTATATGAGCTGAAATTGCTGAAAGTTATAATATCTAATGTATTTAAATTTTTTAAAGTTTTAAAAATAGAAGAAAGGGGAGTTTATACTTTAAAGAATCTATTTTGAAGCTTCTTTAAAGTCTCAACAATACCGGTATATTCAAGTTCTTCCATTCCTAGTATTGCTGGAGCTATTGGTCCGTTTCTCCTGATGAGTTCAGCCATTTGTAAAGCTGTTCTTCTGGCGTGGTCGAAAGCTACGTCTTCAAATAGATCAGCTGGCCCTATTAGCTTTCCAGCCGAAAGCTGAAAACCTAAGGCTACTACTCTAGGTGGTCCATCGAAGAATGAGCATCTGCTGTCTTTTAGGCCTACCGGCATTAGAGGGCCATAGTGTGATCCCCTCATCCAACCAGCTACGAAGTGGGGTGTAAAGAATGGTGCTAGAGCTTCACCGACTGCTGGAAGCCCATGTTGACATCTCACGATGCAAACCGGGTCGTCTTTACCTACATATCTACCAGCTATTAGAGAAAGCCTTGTGGTACTGGCGACTGCAGCTATCAGTTTATCTGAATTCCTCCAAACTCTCTCGACAACGTATCTACCCGTTGTACCTATGAGGGCTAATAGGCTGTAGGCTTCACTTGGAGTAGATAGGTCTATGCACTCGCCCTTCTGAACGTCCATAACTCTAAACGTGAAACCATCGTGCATAACAGGGTCTAGTATAAGACCTGCGGTATTCCAGGGGTCTGCGAAAATCTTGTATAGTATTAGGTTCCAAGCGCCAGGCTCAGTCTTATCTGCGGCGAATACGATTATTGGTTCGCTTCTACGCTCCTCTATCTCCATTTCAGCTACTCCCGGACCCATACCTTTAACGTTTCCTGAGAACGCTTCTACAAGGAGGTCTTGGCCAGCTGCGTAAAGCTTAAGAGGTTTAGAAACCCTCTCAGTAACCTCTTTAAAAGTATCCCAAGCTAAACCATGTATCTTGGGGCTGTTTTCTCCTTCTCTATGCGTCATTAGAAGCTCTAAGTCATCACCAGCGTTGAACACATAATAGTCTATTAGAAGCCCCTTCTCCTTAGCCTCCTGCAACTTCTTCTTAGCAAGTTCTATTTGTTCTCGGTAGACTATGTGGTGTCCAGCTAGAGAACCTACATCTGCTTTTATAACGGATATGGTTACCTTATCCGACATAACAATCCCTTAACTTAAAGACGCCAAGCTCTCTTAAGTCTTTCGCTTTTAATCTTCTCAAGATCTAAAACTACGACTTCCCCTCTAGCTGGAAGT
Organism: uncultured Candidatus Bathyarchaeia archaeon; assembly: GCA_964463005.1. Taxonomy (GTDB): domain Archaea; phylum Thermoproteota; class CALKCG01; order B24; family B24; genus DTBU01. The sequence continues at coordinate 40,431 of CAYWZZ010000005.1, forward strand.
GAAACGTTTAAAACATATGTAAGGCCAACCCAAGTTTCAAGCTTAGTAGATTTATGAGCATGACCGTGAATCCATAGAAGCGGATTGGTTTCCCTCATAATACTCTCCACTTTCTTACAGCCCATCTCAGGCCAAGCACTTTCACTTTCACCTTCAAGCGTCGTATAGGTTGGAGCATAATGAGTTATAACGACAACATCTCCTTTAACTTCTCTAAGCATTCTATTGATTTTCGAAAACCTCGCTTCATAGCGTCGATGCACATCTTTGATATGTGTCCTTTGCCAGAAGGTTGGGCGGTCAAGTATACCCCTTGAACCTATTAAATGAACCCTCAACCCTCCAATATCTAAAGGTAAGCTTTCATCATTAAGCCAAGTAATTTCTCCGACTTCTTTATACCTATCTTCATAGCCTTCCCACTCTTCATTACCGAAGCAGGCGATTATAGGTGCTCGGGAAAATTCTCTTATAACTTTTACAATTTCTGGGAGCCGATCGTATGCATTCCTGTAGACTAAATCTCCAGCTAGCAAAATGAGGTCTATGTTCTTTAAATGTTGAATAGATGCTCTGAAGAGTGGAAGATATTTTGGCGCATGTACGTCTGCGGTTAAACCAAGTCTAACCATATCTGGCATACAATAAGCCATACAACATTATATGGTTTTCCCATTATTCAAGTTAAAACTTAAATACTGAATGCATGTTATACTCTAGGAGATGGCATCACCCTCTAAGAGGTCTTTAAGAGTAAGTCTGACAGCTATATTCACGGCTTTAACGACGGTAGCCACCATAAGCTTCTCAGTGTACGTGCCAGCTACGAAGGGGTATTTCAATTTAGGAGAAGTAATGGTTTATACAACAGCTATATTACTCGGGCCTTTTATAGGAGCCGTGGCTGGTGGCATCGGATCCATGTTAGCTGATGTGGTACTTGGCTACCATATTTATGCTCCAGGGACTCTTGTAATCAAGGGAGTGGAAGGATTCATAGTAGGTCTACTAGCTCAAAGGCTTAAACTAAAAGGTCGGGGTTTAAAAACGATGAGTATAACATTACCAGCCCTCATTAGCCTAATTCTCGGAGTCGTCGGCTCAACCGTGTATACTGGTGTTACAGAAGCATACATAGGTCCACTCATTATAGTCAGAGGAGAACTTTCAACGATTATTTGGGCAATTTTAGCCTGCGCAGTGTTCTCAGCTATGGTTACATTCTCCTTTAAAGCAGAGCCTAATTTAACCATATACGTAATCTCTATCTTGATCGGAGGAGGAGAGATGGTTTTAGGCTACTATCTTTACGAAAGTCTGATATTGGGCTACTATGCGTTAGCGGAAGTCCCCGTAAATATTGGCCAAATGGTCATAGGGTTAATAGTAGCGTTACCGCTCGTTAAAACCTTAAACAGGGTTGAAATTTTAAAGCCTCTGAGCGAAAAAGGTACACGCTAAACTAGAGAGTAGTAGGTAGAATCACCTATCCGCTCTGCTTCAGCCGGAGGAGAAGTAAACATCAACTTCTCTAAACCATGCATTAACCTTAAATCTTCAGAGAAGACCTCAAGTTCTTTAGATGCATAAACGGTACCCTTTAATGGATTACTTAAAGGTATTTTAAGCCTCTTCTTAAGCTTCCAAATACTGCTGTTGAAATCAATCAACTTTTCCGTAAGCTTTGTGAGTTCTTCGTTAACGGGCTCTTTAACAGGAATCTTCTCTAAGTGGACGCTCCCACCGTAGAGTTCTCTCCATAGCTTATCTGTTATAAAGGGACATATAGGTGCTAGAAGTCTTAATATGATTTTAAGAACCTCATGAAGCGTATACCATGCTGAACGTTGGGCCTCCAGTTGGAAAACCCCATTCTTATTATAAGCTCTAGGTTTAACAGCCTCCAAATAATGATCTGCTAAAACGTGCCATGTAAAAAGCCTAATGTTGTTACTAGCTTCAAAGAAGTCAAAGTTTTCAAAATCTTTCATACATACTTCAATAAGTCTATTAGCCTCGGCGAGAATCCACTGATCAAGCGGTTCCAGTTTATTCGGCCTATCGACTTGCGGGAAACACGATATAAATCTCGCTACATTCCAAAGCTTAGTTATGAAAAGCCATGCAGATTTAATCTTCTCATCCGAATACCTATAATCAGATCCGAGTTTAACCTCTGAAGAGGCCCAGAATCGGAAGGCGTCAGCACCATACCGTTCGACCACAGGCTCAGGGTCAACGACGTTCCCTTTAGACTTATGCATAGCTTCACCCTTCTCATCTAGACCCATTCCAGATATCCTAACCCATGTGAAAGCAGGCTTTCCCAGGAGTTGGTAAACTCTTAAGATTGTGTAGTAGAGCCATGTTCTAATTATCTCATATCCTTGAGGTCTTAGGACAAATTGGAAAACTTTTTCAAACATCTTATGGTCTCTACCGTATGATGATATGTACAGTGGGCTTATACTCGAGTCGATCCACGTATCAAACGTCCGCCATTCTCCCTCAAATTCCGAGCCGCCACAATAAGAACATCTGCTAAACGGGGGTTTTTCATTCCAAGGCTTATAATATCTTCCAGGTTCTGGGAGGTTAGGCTTACCACAATTCTTACAGTACCATATGGGTATTTCCGTTGCGTAAAACCTCCTCCTTGAAATAGGCCAGTCCATTGAAACACTATCCACCCATTCCAAAAGTAATCGCTTGCCTCTTTCAGGATAAAACTTCATTTTATCTATGATTCTCCTTATATCGTCTAGAAAATCCAATTGCTTCAAATAGTATTCTCTTACAAGGATGAATTCTATTGGATCCTTAGACCTCCAGCAGATGGGCGTTTTATGACGTATCTTTTCTATTTTCTCAAGTAGATTCCTACTACGTAGGTCTTCAATTATCTTGTTTCTGGCCTCTTTAACCGTGAGGCCTACGTAGTCTCCGGCATTCTCATTCATTCTTCCATCAGGGTTTATAGCTACAACTGGCTTTAAACCAAGCTCCCTGAATAGTTGAATGTCCGACTTATCACCATAAGAGCAAACCATTACAAGACCTGAGCCGAACTCAGGCTTAGCATAAGGGTGTGGTATTATGGGGACCTCCCTATCGTATATTGGAACTACGGCTGTTTTCCCCTCCAAATGCTTGTACCTGTCATCTTTGGGGTTAAATATTACAGCTGAGCAAGTGCATAGAAGCTCTGGCCTTGTAGAAGCGACGAGTATTGTTTCACCAGACTCCTTAACCTTAAACCTCATATATACAAATGGAGTGTCTTCCTCTTCATACTCAACTTCAGCATCAGCTATCGATGTTCTACACGATGGGCACCAGTTCACGGGATACTCTGCTTCATAAATTAGCCCTCTATGCCAGAGCTCTATGAAAGTAGCTTGAGTAATCCTCCTATAGTCTGGGCTATCTGTTTGATAGTAGTTTTTAAGGTCGCAACTTAAACCTAAACGCCTAGCTATGTTTAGAAGTTCAACTTCAACCTCGTCTAAAAACTTTCGACATAGTTCTTCGAACTTTGCTCTATCGATTTCATATGCTTTAACAGCGTACTTTTTCTCAACCTGAACCTCAACTGGAAGCCCATTCCTATCTACTCCGAAAGGGAATAACACTTCATAACCTCGCATTCTAAGGCTTCTGGCAACCATATCTATCTGTGCGTAGTGTGCAGCTCCTCCCACGTGCCACTTTCCTGATGCGTAGGGAGGAGGCGTATCTATGACTACTATCGTTTTGCCAGAATTTGGATTAAACTTGTACAGTTCCTCTTTTTCCCAGAGTTCTAAGAGTTTTACTTCATTTTCAGGCATCCATCTTTTCTCTTTAATCTTCGGTTTAAATTCTCCAGCATCCATCATCTCACTTAACGAGATACTAGAAAATTCAAAATCATCGCTGGTTTATAAATATGAATGAAGTCGTCAAAGTATCGGAGATGCTTTACTGGAGCTGATGGAGGTATGCTTTAAAATTAAGAATATTGGAGGAATTCTAAGTGCCATATGTAGAGCAATAAACTTGTTATTAGATTAATTGAGGAATGGTAACGAGAAATACCGTTTATGTTACGTAACTTATCGAATGTAACGGTATTAACGGAAGAGCAGAAAGGTATGATCTTAAAGAGCCTTCAATGAATTTACTGAGGGATCAGGTAGAGGTGACGATTCAGCACTTCTCTCTGCTAACTTAGAACCCTGATGATGTACGTCATGGGGTTCTTCTGATGGAAGGTTAAATACTTAAGGCAGTAACACATTTAAATAATCCGATTGTCAACGTAAAGTCTTAGTCTCAAAGAGGTTAGGGGTCTCTTTGGGTATAGATCCATGGGGTTCAGAGATCATAGAAGATTATGAAAAGCTGTTTACAGAGTTCGGTTTGAAAAGAATTCCAGAAGAGATTAGACTTAACCTTAAACATTTGAGCTTTGAAAGGAATATAGTTATTGGGCATAGGGACTTCGAGAAGGTTTATGAGCGCATCGTATCTAAAAGACCGTTCATAAATATGACTGGCATAGCTACTTCAGGTGAATTGCATTTTGGTCATAAAGTAATCATAGACATCTTTAAGTTTTTTAAGGATAATGGTGGAAGAAACTACTTCGCCATATGCGATATAGATGCTTATGTGAGTAGGCCTGATAGTAGGGTCCCATCTTTGGAAGTAGCTAAAAAGTATGCCGTTGAAAACCTATCGCACGTCCTAGCGTTGGGTTTAGATGAGAAAGACGTCTACGTTCAGAGTAGAAAGGAGAGGAGATACTATGAATTTGCTTTTGAAGTCTCTAAGAAAATAACTGAAAGCACGTTTAGAGCTATATATGGGCATTTAGATCTTGGTAAAATAGCCGCAAACTTACTTCAATACGCTGATATTCTACATCCTCAGCTTCCAGAATATGAAGGGAGAATGCCGTCGATTACGGTAATCGCCGCTGAGCAAGACCCTCATATGAGAGCCGTTAGGGATTTAGCAACACGTTTACCCTACGACTTTGAGCCTCCCTCAGCTCTTATAGTAGTTCATTTATCCGGTCTTAAAGCTGGTAAAAAGATGTCTAAAAGCGACCCGGAAACCTGCATATTCTTGGGCGACCCGCCTAAAGTCGCCGCCGGAAAAATCATGAATGCTTTTACTGGAGGACAGCCCACTATTGCGGAGCAGAAAAGGCTTGGTGGAAACCCAAACGTTTGTAAAGTCTATGAATTCCTTAAGTTTAACTACCCCTTTAGCGATAGGCTTAGAAAAATATGGGAAGATTGTATAGCCGGAAGAATAGTATGTGGTGATTGTAAACTGTTCACGGCAGAATTTGTTGAAAAATTCTTAGAGAGCCATCATGAAAAACTCAAGACGACTGTCGAAGTTGCAAAGAGAATTGTCTATGGGGAGGTGTAAATCTTGAAGATTAAACTTTCTGAAGATGAGTTGAAGCTTCTTAAGATTCTTGAGAAATTTGGTGGAGATGCTTCGGTCGATAGAATAGCGTCAGAGATGGGGCTTACTTCAGACAAAGTTGTTGCCTTAGCTTTAAACATGAGTTCAAAGGATCTCCTAAGTCTAAGGACTAAAGAAGACTACATTATAACGCTTACCGATGAAGGTTTAAGGTATGCGGAACTCGGACTACCTGAGAGGCGCATAGTAAATCAAGCTAAAGATAAGCGTATTCTAAGCGTACATGAACTCATAAACATCGAAGATTGGGAGAAACCTATCGGTTTAGCTTGGTTAAAAAAGAAAGCATGGGGTACTGTAAAAGCTGGGAAAATTGAAATCTCAGGCGAAGCTGTTAAGGGTGCTGACGAGAAGCTCATAGAGCTTATAGCGTCTGAAGGCAGAGCATACATGAATAGTTTGCCATCTGATTTAAGAGAGGCTGTTGACGTTTTAAAGGAGAGGAGGCTCATTAAAATCGAAAAATCTTCCGCAAGGTTTATTTCTTTAAGCAAACTCGGGAGGGAGGCCTTAAGGGCAGAAATCGAGGTCGTTGAAGAAGTCTCTAGGTTAACTAGAGACCTTATAGTTTCAGGTAAGTGGAGAAATGTCGTTTTCAAAAAATATGACGTTACGCTTCCAAGCTACAGAATACCTATTGGTAGACTAAACTTCGTAAGGGAAGTACTAGACAATATTAGGCAGGTATGGGTTGAGATGGGTTTTACGGAAATGGAAGGACCGCTGCTCGAAACGTGCTTCTGGAACTATGATGCTTTATATGTCCCCCAGGACCATCCGGCTAGAGACTTACAAGATACTTTCTACGTTAAAAGTCCCAAATTCGGTAGACTTCCGGATAAAGACTTGGTTGAGAAGGTTTGCAAGGTTCATGAATCCGGGTGGGTGACGGGCTCTACGGGTTGGGGGTACCGTTGGAACCCTGAGGAAGCTAGGAGAACCCTATTGAGAACGCATACCACGTGTCTATCTGCTAGAACATTAGCAGTATTAAAAGACGCTAAACTTCCCGTTAGATTTTTTGCTGTAAGTAAAGTTTTCAGGAATGAAAAACCCGACCGCACTCATCTTTGCGAATTCTATCAGGCTGAAGGGATTGTAGTTGATGAAAATGCCAATATGAAACACCTCATAGGCTATCTTAAGGAATTCTTTAGGAGGCTTGGATTTCCAGAAGCTAGGTTTAGACCTGCCTATTTTCCGTATACTGAACCCTCGCTCGAGGTTGAGGTTTATCATCCAGCTATGGACAAGTGGGTCGAACTAGCTGGAGCTGGAATATTTAGGCCTGAGGTTGTTAAACCCCTCCTTGGAAGAGAGGTGCCGGTTTTAGCGTGGGGTTTAGGCCCGGGTAGAATGATAATGTTAAACTATAACCTTAAAGATGTGAGAGAGCTTACTATGAATGACCTCAATCTTCTCAGAGATGCCCCAATTTGGATTAGGTGAGTAGAATGCCCGTTATAAGAGTAAGTTTAATGGATTTTGAGAGACTTGTCGGTTTAACACTTCCAATACATCGTTTAAGAAATGAACTCCCCATGATTGGTTTAGGCTGGGAGCGTGATGATAATGAAGGTTTTGAAGTAGAAGTTTTTCCCAATAGACCAGACATGCTGAGTCCTGAAGGGCTTGCAAGAGCATATAAAGGCTTTATATGTATTGAAAAAGGCATGCCTAGGTACGTTGTTAAACCTAGCCTCTACAATGTTTACGTTGATGAGGAGGTATGTGAAATACGGCCGTGTTCGGTTTTTGCTGTAGTTAAAAACATACCAATGGATAATGAAGTTTTGAAGAGTATCATTCAACTTCAAGAGAAGCTTCACGTCTCATATTGTAGAAGTCGTAGAAAAGCCTCGATTGGAATTCACGATTTAGATAAATTCAAACCCCCAGTTAGATACACAGTTAAAACGTCAGACTTCAAGTTTAAACCTCTAGATTCTGATATAGAAATGACGATCGAGGAAATTTTAAAATACCATCCTAAGGGTGTAGAGTATGAGCATATACTGGCTGGTTTCAACAAATACCCTATTATTGAAGACTCCGAAGGATTGGTGCTTTCAATGCCTCCAATAATAAACTCCGATTACACCAAGGTTGATGTGAATACGAGGAACATATTTATAGATTGCACTGGTTTAGATTGGAAAACCGTTAGCTCCGTGTTAAACATACTGACGACTTCGTTAGCTGAGAGGGGAGGTGAAATATATAAGGTTAGAGTCTCTTACCAATTCGAAACACCTTTTGGAATTGTTTTTGAAACTCCCGATTTGAAAACTCAAGAAGTCAAGCTTTCACTAAGCTTTGTTAATAAAATCATCGGTGAAGAGTTAACTTTAGAAGATGTTTCAGAGTTCCTAGCTAGAATGAGGTATGACGTTGTCAAATGTTCCGAGGAGGAGGTTTTAGTAAAAGTACCTGCTTACAGGGTTGATATCATGCATCCAATAGATTTGGTAGAAGACATCGCTATAGCCTACGGTTATGATCGTATAAAACCGGAAATACCTAAAGTCTTTACGAGTGGTGGTGAAAGTTACGTGGAGAGATTTTCTTCGAAAGTTAGGCTTATCATGGTAGGCTTGGGATTTCAAGAAGTTATAACGGATGTCTTAACAAACCCATATGACCTATTTACAGCCATGCGGGTTAAGCCGGAGCCAACTGTAGAATTGGAAAACCCAAAGACGATTGAGTATACGGTTTGCAGGAGTTGGCTCATGCCATGTCTTATGAAGACACTATCTAGGAATAGGCATAGGGAGTATCCTCAGAGGATATTTGAAGTAGATGACGTAGTACTCTTAGATGAAAATTCTGAAACTGGAGCAAAGAATGTTAGAAAGCTTGCAGCCGTCTCGTCTCATTCAGAAGCAGATTACGCTGAGGTTAGAGCAGTCGTAGATACTCTGCTTAAAATTCTGGGCGTAGATTTCCATATTAGACCTGGAGATCATCCAAGTTTTATAGATGGACGAGTGGGATTTATAGAAATGGCAAACGGTGAGAATTTAGGATTTCTAGGTGAGATACATCCGGAGGTTCTTGAAAACTTCGGACTTGAAAATCCCTCAGCCGGTTTTGAAATAAACTTAGAATTAATCATGAAGTTTAAAGGGTTTGGGCAGAAACCCTAATCGGGCCCATGCTGACGGATCCTTCTGAGAGGCCGTCCGGCCTGCTGTGAGGATTGGGTTAACCCAAGCATGGGACAGGCCCTATGGGCTGTACTCCAAACCCATTTGAAGCTTCTAGAGACCTTTATCGTTAACGGATTAACGTCTCTAACGTAGAGATTCTGAGGGAAACGCTTAATAAAAACTCGTAGCATTTGTTTACATGGTGGATGTCAGATCCCATACGGAGAGAGCCGGCTGAGTAAGGCGTAGACGCCTTCTCTATGACGTTCGGTGTTAGTCGTATGGGATATACCATAACCTGACATCCACCAATTAACTAGCTGGAGGTTGGAATTGAAAATTCAGGTCTAATATTTCGTGGTTTCGATTCTAACTCATGTTCATCTTTAACGTTAATCGATGTAATCTGATATGTTGGTTAAAGCTTATGAAAAAAGTTTAAGTTTATCCAACTGAATTTTAAGATTGCAGTTGAAGCTTCCATTATTGGTAAAGGATGAAAACCTTGAATGCGAATGAATCTATTATAAAACGAGGACTTGAAGAGATTATAACTGAAGAGAGACTTAGCTCTCTGCTTAAAGAGGGTAGGCGTTTAAGGGCATATATAGGCGTAGAACCCTCTGGTTTATTCACAATAGGGTGGATGATATGGGCTTCTAAATTTAAAGACCTCATCGACTCCGGTATTGAAAGCATTCTTCTTCAGGCTACGTGGCATGCATGGATAAACGATAAGCTTGGCGGAGACATGGAAAACATAAGGATGTGTGCCGCATATATAGGGTACTGTCTAGAGGCGTTGGGTATTCCCAGGAATAGCTATCGGACAGTTTATGCTGATGAACTTGTTTCCTCAAAAGATTATTGGAGTTTAGTGCTTAAAGTAGCAAAGGCTCTTACGTTGAATAGAGTTAAAAGGGCTTTAACGATAATGGGTCGTAAATCCGATGAAGCCACTATGGACTTCTCTAAACTCATATATCCATGTATGCAAGTGGCGGACATATTCTACTTAGATCTTGATCTATGTCTGGGCGGTATGGATCAGAGAAGGGCGCATGTACTAGCTATAGAGGTCGCTGATAAACTTAATAAGAGAAAACCCGTAGCTTTACATACACCTATACTCATAGGTCTCGCAGGTTTGGGTAGAATGGAGGGAAGCGTGAAAGGGGAAGCTATATATAAGTTTAAGATGAGTAAATCTAAACCCGAGACCGCTCTCTTCATACACGATGAAGAAGATGAAATCAAGAGGAAGATTATGAAAGCCTATTGTCCAGCTAAGATGGTGGAGAACAACCCCGTCCTTGAAATATGCAGGCTCATACTTTTCTCCAAGCCGGATTTTACGCTTAAGATTGAAAGGGAATTGCGTCATGGTGGCGATATCGAAGTTAATGATTATCTGGAGCTTGAAGATCTATACTTTAAAGGGGAATTGCATCCGTTAGATCTGAAAAGAGCAGTATTTATGGCTTTGAATGAGCGCCTTAAACCTGTTAGAAAGTACTTCGAACATACAACTGAAGCCTATGAACTATACAATAGGTTGAAGAACTTAACGATAACAAGGTGACCCCGTTGAAGTGGAATCTTGAGCGTGTAGAAGTTTTAACATCTATTCTTAAAGAACTTCATGAGATGTGTGAAAACGGCGTCTGCGTCGTTGAGGGTAAGAGAGATGAATATGCTCTTAGAACGCTTGGGTTTAAAGGGAAAATAGTGGCTCTTAGAAAGCTTAATCGAAGTCTAGATTCCATTGTTGAGAGTCTTTCTAATGAGGAGCGAATCATAGTTTTAACTGATTTTGACAATGAAGGTGAAGAACTTGCCGAGCGTCTTTATAGAGCCTTTAAAAGCCGAAACGTTGAAGTAGATTTAGAGACTAGGCGGAAATTAAGCTCCCTTCTAAAAGGGGAGATTAAAGGCTTAGAAGAACTTGGGCCTTTAATCTCCAGAATTTCCCAACAGTTTAAAATCCCCCTCCTGTTTGACGGAGGCTACTACTAGTGAAGTGGTCTTATGCCCCTCTACCCAGAACAGATCTTCATACACATAGTGAGTTCTCTAAGTGTAGCATAGATACGACTATATGCGGCAACATAATAATGGCTATTTTAAACGGTTTAGAAGCGATAGCCATAACGGATCACGCATCGCACGTGCTAAAAATTGGCTTTGAAAAATACATTGAGAAAATCTTAACCTTAAGAGAATCTAACTCCACGGATTTAAAGGTTTTAATGGGCCTGGAGGTTGATATAAAGCCTGATGGAGAACCCAACGTAGGTCGAGGGTTGCTGAAGAAGTTGGATATAGTTGTTGGAGCTTTACACAGTCTTCCATATGGTGGATTTTCCGCAGAATCTTACAGAACCATCATATTGAAGGCTTTAAAGAGCAATTGGATTGATATATTGGCTCATCCAACCTATGTAAATGAACGGAATATTAATCTCCCAATAGAGCTAATCTATGAGATATGTGAGGAAGCACGTGAAAATTCAATAGCAATAGAGCTTAATTCGAATCATAAAAGCCCCTCTGATGAGTTCATAAGAGTATGTGTAGAGACAGGTGTAAAGCTTACACCAGTATCCGATGGTCATGCGTTGGGTAGTATAGGCGTATATAGTTGGCAGCTTCAGACGCTTAAAAGGCTTAATGTTTTAAATAGCGTAAAATGGTTGACTATAGATGATCTTCAAAAAATAAAAAATAGGGGGGTTGCTTAAAACTTGGTGTACCGCCATATTACCGTGTCTCCATTAGATAGTCGGTATTGGTCTGCTCCAACCTCTGGTGAAACTTCTTCTCCATCAGGCTTTACGATGCTATAAAGCCACCAACAGTTGAGCTCTCCAGAGTTTTTGACACCATTTATTGAATCGACAAAAATACCGAACGGGTATACAGTGTATTCAACTTTAGCAACAGTCATTAAAGCATTTAGGGCAGTCGCTCCTTTAACATCTAAAATTACATCTCTGAATTCCTGTACCGTATTATTTCCATAGTCTATGATAATATTCACTTTAACGGTTGAAGCCTCTAGGCTTTTCAGAAAAGATGTAGACTTGACGTATTCTGAGTAATAGTAAGTTGCTACGCTCGAAGCCGCTATTGCCCATACTGCTAAGACTAAGACCAATGCCGTCAAAAGTTTACTTTTCTCCAAATTCAACCCTCCTCACAGAACGTATTATAGATGGTGCCAACATACCCATGAGAAGTGAAGTGGTGAGCTCGTGAACTGGACCCATGGGATATGGTGATGGGATGAAAAGGCCGATTAAAACCGTGAACAGTAAAACGTTGGGTTTAACGAATGGAATCATAGTAAATATAGATGTAGCTAAATCATAGAAAACCGTAAGTAGAAGCCCTCCTGAAGCAAGCTCCAATCTAGACACTTTACCCTTATTATGCCAGAATAATCCTGCTAAAAAGCCGTTTAAACCCATGAAGAAAGCAGTTACAGGGCTCCAAAATCCTAAGCCGAAGAATAAAGCATCTGAGATGACCATAGATAAAGCACCTATCAGAAAACCACTATAGGGGCCTGTTAGAATACCCGCCGTCATCGTGAGGAATGAATTTAACTTGATATTTGGAAGCGCCGATAGAACTATTCTGGACGCTACGGCTAATGCCGTAAAAGTAGATACTAGAGCTAGCTTTCTAGTATCCATAGTTGGATAATTATCCAACTATGGATAATATAAAGTTTTCGGATTCTAGGTTAAGCCTCTCAATCGGATACATGGATTTGAGAAGTGTTTTTATTCCGTTGAATCTTAGAGTTGTTGAATATTAAACCTTAATTACGTGTTTCAGCATCAAATTGCGTTGCGGTTAGTCCATGTCTTTGGAGAGTGGGCGGACTATTCCATACCAGACCGCTATTGTTACGAGCACGGCTAGACCAATGAAAAGTAATGCTACAAAATACGGTAGATTGCTATCTGATAGTAGTAAATGTGATGCTAAAATTATGACTATTGCTGATAAAACTATGTAACCTATCTTGAGTTTTGAAGTCAAAGCCATCACCACATTCGTAATAAAATGCTCTAGAATAATTTCACAGTCTTCCGGTGGAAATAAGTCTTTCAACTTCTTCCAGATATGGACAACTATCTATGGGGCCTATTCTCGTGACTGATATAGCACCAGCGGCGTTTGCAAATAACCCAACTTTACTTAAAGGCCACTCTCTCACTAAACCAACTATAAAGGCTCCGTCGTAGATATCTCCCGCTCCTGTAGGTTCAACCTCTTCAACTTTAAAAGCTGGTATGGGTAGTACCTCCCCCTCGGTGTATATGGTTGAACCTTCAGCGCCTCTTTTTAGGGCGACAATTTTAACACCCATATCTATGAGTATTTTGCAAGCTTCATCCGGCGTTTTTCCACCAGTTAACATCATAGCTTCTTCTCCACTAGGTAGTACAAGATAAGCGTTTTCGATAACTGGTTTGCAGATCCGTCTAATTTCTTCTATGCTAAGAAGCTCAGGTCTAACATTTGGATCAAGTGAAACTTTAACACCGTGTTTAACGGCTATTTCCAACGCTTTATAGCATGCCTCTTTACTAGATTGGCTTAGGGATAATGCTGACCCCATTATATGTAAAAACTTAGCGGATTTTATGAAAGCGTCATCTACATCTTCGGGTGAGAGTTGTCCTGCTGCAGCGTGTCTAAGGTGGAAGATGAACTTGCGGCTTCCGGAGGGGGAATACGTTACAAAGGCTGTTCCAGTTGTATAACCTTCAGCAACCCTCATGTGTGATATATCGACACCATCTGTTCGAAGCCTATCCAGTAAGAGTGTGCCAAACTCATCCTTTCCAACAACTCCCACCAAGCCTGATGAGACTTTAAGCCTAGCTACGGCGACTGTAAATATTGCCGGGGCACCGCTTGGAAAGGGTCCTATGAATTCACTAAGCTGTGTAAAACTTCCTCTTCTATGCTTATCTATAAATTCTACAAGCGGTTCTCCAAGCGTTATAACATCGGGCAAAATCCCACCCCAGTAAGCATCACTCACCCATAACTTGTATTACAACCCTCCTTCTTTGAGGACCATCAAGCTCAACGAGGTAAATGTTCTGTCTAGACCCGATTAAAAGTTTTCCATCTACAACTGGGATTGTTAAGTGTCCTCCGAGTAAGCTAGCTCTTATGTGAGCCCAGGCATTTACAGCGAGTCTACCGTCTTTGGCGAAGTAATGGTGGTGGTAGTAATCACCCTCCTCTGGAATGAGTTTGGAGAGAAATTTCGGGATGTCTTGTTCTAAACCAGGCTCATCCTCGTTTATCGTTAACCCGGTCGTAGTATGCATCGTATAGACATGTACGATCCCGTCTTTAATACGGCTCTCTTTTAAGGCATTATAAACTTCACCTGATAGGTTTATAAGGTGGGTGGGCATTCCAGACACTACATCTATTATTTTTGTAAAAATCTTCACGTTTTCATTCCTCCTCTACATTTAGAATTTTTAATGCATTTTTCCTCATAATTTTATCCACTACTGTCTTTTCGAGGGGTAAACTCCTAACGGCTTCAGCCATTTTGAAAGGTTCCATCCTAGGCCAATCGGACCCGAATACTATTTTATCTGCGAGAAAACGTGAGACAAAACTTGGCGTTAAAATTCTAGTGAAGACGTGGAATATATGCTCTTTAGGTGTTCCAGTGAAAACTCCGCTTAAATCTAAATAAACGTTCTCATATTTCACAGCCATCATAACAGTTTCCCAAACCCATGGGAAACCCATGTGCGCCAAAATCACTTTAAGATTTGGAAATGCCACTACTAAGTCTTCGATTTCAAGCGGGTGACAGTAGGCTAATTCTACTTCTCTAATCCATGAAACTCCCGTATGGAATAGTAGTGGCATGTTAAGTTGTTGCGCCCTTTCATAGAATGCATAGAGTTTCTTATCGTTCGGTTTAAAGTTTTGAAGTGGTGGGTAGAGTTTGACACCCTTAAATCCTTCTGAATGAGCTTTTTCAAGTTCACTTATAGCTTCATCTCCTTTAATCGGGTTTAGGCCAGCGAATCCTACAAACATGCCGCCACTCTTTTCCACTATATTTTTGATGGATTCATTGGGAGGCATTACTACTTCTGACGTGGCTATGGAGAGTAAAACGGCTTTAGATATTCCTGCTGTTTTCAGCATCTTCATGAGTGCGTCTAAGGGTTGAACGGCTGTACCTATGTGGTAGATGCTTCTAATCTTCTTCTCAAGTTGTTTATCTCCTAGAAGGGCCTCTTCTACTATGACTGGGTGTATGTGGAAGTCTACAGCTGAAGTTGCCACAGACATATTAAAGTAATATTTCCTCTGAGGAAATATATAAAACGATTCGTTGATAACTGGGATGTATAGCTGGTCTTACGTTGAAGATTCAACGTTTAAAGCCATTTTGTAGGCATCAGTCCCATCCCAATAATAATTCTTCAAAGTCTTTATTATTCTGAAGCCGAGTTTACGGTAGAGGCTTAAAGCTTGAATGTTATCAACTTTAACTTCAAGTACTATTTTCTTAGCGCCTAAGTCTTTAAGCCGTTTAACGTTCTCCCTTAGAAGCTTCTCTCCTATGCCGATGCCCCTATAACTTGGGTGAACGGCGATAGATATTATATGCCCTTCAGAGCCTCTTAAAACGGATGCAGAGTACCCTACCACATGGCCGTTTAAAGATACTACTAGAAACGTTTCAGGACTTAACTGTGCAAGCGTTTCAAGGTATGAAGGTGGATAGGGTCTTTCAAATGAAAGGCGTTCAATAAGGTAAATGTTTTTTAAATCCTCCGGCTTAACTGTTCTAATTATCAAATCGTCCAATTCAAATCAACTCTTATTAGGAGACGTTGTATATCACTATAAGATCGGAGGATGAGGATTTTAAACTTAAACCTTAGAGAAGGTGTTGCAGAGCTTATACCTGAAAGTGTAGACGACTTATGGCACCTTGTAAACATACTTAGGCCCGGTGACGTAGTTGAAGCTAAAACTAGTAGAGTTATTAAAATCAGGGGATCTATGGGTGAAGTTGAAAGTAGATCTAAAGTTAGCTTAAAAATAAAGCTTAAAGTTGAAGCCGTTCAATTAGACTTATACGTTAAACGACTGAAAATCTATGGGATTGTTGAAGAATCTAAAGATTTAGACGGTTTAAAAGGTAAACATCACTCTATCAACCTCAGGATAGGTGAACCAGTATCTTTATTCAAGAGTAAGTGGCTTCCGAACGAGCTTGAAAGGCTCAATAGGGCTACAAGTGAGGGAAAGAAGTTGATAGTAGTATCCGTGGATAGAGATGAGTGTTGTATCGCAATGGTTGGAGAGCATGGTTTAGATGTTAAAGCGGAAATCCCCATAAGACTTCCGAGTAAAAGGAACGGTGGACAATGGGAGGCTCACGTTGAGGAAAACTTTAAACTCATTTTAGAGACTCTCGGCAAGCTAAACCTCGATGAAGAGGTTTTCATTTTAATCGTTGGATCAGGTTTCCTTTACGAGAAATTAGCCGACTACCTACGTAAAGAGCCACGGTTTAAAGATAGGGTGAAAACTGGTAAAGTTAGCATAGGAGGGTTATCGGGAGTTTATGAAGCTGTAAGATCAGGTTTAGTCGCAAATTATTTAGGTGAAATCCACCTCATATATGAGGCTAAACTTCTAGATGAAGTGTTTAAACTCATATCGGAGAAGCCCAACATGGTCGTCTATGGGGTTAAACTGATTAAAGACATCGCTTCAACTGGTGCGATAAAGACATTGCTAGTTTCTGAAAGACTTTTGAAAAATCTATCGGACGAAGAATTAGATGGCGTTCTCAAAGCCATAAGAGAGGTTGAGCAGAGAAAGGGTGAAGTAGTATTCATATCTTCCGGGTTTGAAAATGATAGGATATTGGGTTTAGGAGGAGTTGCGGCGATTCTAAGATACCCAATAGCTTAGGAGGGATGGCGGCATCCCATCAAAGTGGGTACCATCCCAGCCCGAGTATTTCATAAGTCTCCTCGATCCCGCGCCCTCGCAAACGCTTGGCTGCCCACCTTAGGGCTGCTCCGTTCCCGGCCTGACCCGTTTCGGTGGTAGAGAGACTCAACCCCCTCCTTCGAGGAGGCCGTCTCCAACCAAGCCCTGCGAGACGGGATTTCATTGTTGACTTGTGAAACCTCATCTGGCTGTTCAGGCTACCGCCTTTGATGGTTGACGGATCCCCGCATATAGCCCATTTCGGGTTACAGGGCAGGGCTAGCTCCCCGATCCTACCCGCCACCCCCCAATTAGAAATCATTCTACAACTACTAATTAGCTTTTACTGAAGTCCTTCGTTAAATTCTACCTCTGATTTTCTCGGAAAGTTCTTGAATAGCGCCCGTAGTAGCATCTAAAGCCATTTTCTTCAGTTTTTCAAGTGTTGTCTTGTCTTCCGCTTCGATGAAGACTCTAAATAGGGGCTCCGTACCAGATGGCCTCACTAGGATCCAGTTTCGTCCATAGTAGACTTTAATTCCATCTATGGTGATGATGTTATCGTAATCCTGGGGTAGCATCTCTTTAATGACTTTGATTACATCATGCTTTATAAACGGATAAACATCACCATCACATTTAACGTTCAATTTAGCCTGCTCATAATTTGGTAGTTCACTTAATAGTTGAGAAAGTGGTCTTTTCTCCTTAGCCATTATATCTAGAACTAAAGCGGCGGCGTATAGCCCTTCCCTACTCCAAACCCAATCTCTAACAATTAATCCTATGTTTTCTTCACCGCCTATTTCAGCACCAGTTTCCTTCATCTTCTCTACGACACAGGATTCACCGACAGGTGTTAAAACCACTTTGGCTTTGATTTTCTCAGCAACATCGAATATTACGGAGCTTGTTATAACGGTCGTAACGATTACACTTCCGGGTTTATTTCTGAGATGGTTAAGGCATATGAGTGCTAGTATTTTATCCCCTTGAACATAATTGCCGTTTTCATCTATAAAGGAAGTTCTATCTCCATCTCCATCATGTGCAATCCCCAAGTCTGACGATGTAGACTTAACGGTCTCCATGATCTTTGATAGGTTTTCAGGTCTAGGCTCAGGTTTCCTCATTCTGAAAAAGCCATCTGGTTCGCAATTTAAAGTTATAAGTTCACAGTTTAACTCTCTCAGCAATTTTGGTGATGAAAAACAGGTGGCTCCCCCTCCACAATCCAAAACAACCTTATATCTTCTATTCCTCAAGGCCTCAGCATCTATTCTGGTTAAAATCGCTCCAACATATATGTCAGGTATGCCTTCAATTCTTCTAAAACCGCCTATATTGTTCCAAGGTACGTAGTAGTCTCCGCCTCTATGCAGTAACTCCTCAATCTCCCTATCTTGAGCCCTTGTAAATATTGCTCCGTCACAATTCCACAGCTTAATACCGTTCCATTCAGGTGGATTGTGAGATGCGGTTATCATAATCCCCCCATCAGCTTTCAACATTTTTATCGCAAACGATAAAGCTGGTGTTGCAACAACCCCTACGTCTTCAACGTTACAGCCGCCGCTTAAGAGACCGGATATAACGGCCATAGCAATCATATCAGAAGATACTCTAGTATCCCTACCAACCACAACTCTCTTCCCAGGACCTAGGTATTTAGCCATACATAAGCCGACCTGAATAGCCAACTGAGGAGTTAAATCGCTATTCGCTATCCCCCTTATACCGGCTGTTCCGAAGGAAGGTTTTAGGGGGTTCAATCTCAAACCTATCACCTAATAAATATTGATTATTGAAAAATCACTTAAGAGGTTATCCACTCATAAAGTTCGCTATCTTCTAAAACGCTAACTCCCAGTTTTCTGAAAAATCTGTTAATGTTCCTAATGTCTCTCTTTAGAAATTCGTGGCTGAGGGGATGGTCGAGTGAAACGGCTTGCGACAAATCTATCAAGTAGGGCAGCCCCTTCCAATACATTATGTTGTATTCGCTGAGATCTCCGTGGACAAGTTTTGCATCCCTGTATAGCTTTTTCATATCGTTTAAAATCATCTTATAGATCCTCGTTGGATTCTTAACCTCAACGTCTTTTATAAGTGGAGCTGGCACACCATCGCGCCCTATAAACTCCATAACTAAGACGTTATTTTCAACATCAACTGGTTTGGGGACTCTAACATCGCAATCGTAAGCTTCCTTAAGATTTTTAAACTCCTTCAAAGCCCATTGGTAAATAAGCCCCCGACGATCCCTTTTAACGTTTTTAAACCTTGGATCTCCCTCTATGTAGAGGATCATGCCTGTTCTAAACTCAGATGCAACTGTCAGGTAGATTTTTACGGCGAACTCTTCATCCTTTGGGCTTCTAGCCCAAAATACCTTACTCTCCTTTCCAGCTTTAATAGCGCCGTAAATTTCGGAAATTATCCCCCTCCTAATCATATTATATACTGTTAAAAGGGTGGACTTATCGAAAACCTCTTCAAGGGCTTCATATTCTTCAGAACGTTTAACTTTAAAGAGTTGCTCAATTATATACCTCTTCTCTCTAAGGAGAATCTTCTTCTCGTGTTTAAGAAAGTCATCTCTCTCCAAGTCAAAAGCCTTCCAGCTTGCTTTTAAACCCAGTCTGGGGGAATGTATTTGTTCTTAGCGAGCCAGTCTACTTGGTTGTATGTATAACGCCAAGTTACATCTCCCCTAGTTTCAGATTGAAAATCCCAAGGTGATACTAGAACCACATCACCCTCCTTAATCCATACTTTGCGCTTCATCTTACCTCTAATTCTACACAACCTTGTATGTCCATCTACGCACCGCACTATGAGTCTATCGTAGCCGAGAAGTTTCTCAACAATCCCTAAAACCTCACCTGGACCAGGTAATACTAGTGTCTTAATTTCTTCTTCGCTGATCACTTTCCTCTTACCCAGATAAGGTCAGACCTCCCTACCATCTATATGTGAAGGAGCTGGATTAATATAAACGTTGATTCTTAAATAAGCTGTGATAAATGGAGGGCTTTTAAAACCCATTGTAAGAGTTAAAGTTAAAGTAGAGATCAGTCAATATTCAGACTTATGAGTGGTAAAGGGTTTAAAGTGTATGTTGAATCGGTAAAGTTTAACACGAAAGGTGAAGTAGACTTCATAGATATAACGGATAAAGTGGCTGATATCGTTAAGAGGTCTGGTGTTAAAAACGGTTTAGTTCACATATTCGCACCCCACGCTACGGCGCTCATAACGTTAAACGAGTATACTCCAGATTTACTTAAAGACTTCGAAGAACTCCTCGAACGTCTAACCCCTAGGAGAGCGACATACGAACATCCCGTTAATGCGCATTCCCATCTTAGATCTATGCTTGTAAATCCATCTAAGACCGTGCCGGTGGTCGATGGTAAGCTTCTCCTAGGAACTTGGCAGTCCATAATATTCATAGAGGCTGATACACATCCGAGAAGTAGAACGGTGATCGTTCAAGTGATAGGTGAATAACTGTTTATGAAAAGCACTGTGGACAGTAGGTTTTACAAGTCGTTGAGAGACTTAATCCACATAGCTCTATCTATCACATCTATTCTTATATATGGTAGGTTCGGCGTAGCCACAGGTTCTCTCGTTACAATTCTCCTAATACTAATATACTCGGTAAACGAGTACATGAGGCTTAGAGGTTTCTCAACGCGTCTAACTAAACTCTACGAGCCTATGCTCACTAGGGGGGAGAGTGTAAGAATGGCTAAGTCTCCACTGTTTTTAGCTCTATCCGTCTTAATTTTAATGAATGTCCTAAGATTTGAAGAAGCTTCAACAATCGTGCTGATAACGGGTTTGGGTGATGGATTTTCAGGTCTTATAAGGGCTCTAAGGGGGGAGGGGTCTAAAAGCCTATGGCGGATAAAAACATCTTTAGCAGGTTTCACGATAGCTGCTTTAATCGGCGGCCTCCTTTATGAGCCGTATAGTGTACTTATAGCATGCGCTTTCTCTACTATAGTGGAAGCTTTAATGCTTAAAATCGACGACAACTTAACAGTACCGTTCACAGTGGCTCTGACTATCTACACGTCTAAATGGGTAGGTTTTAATTCAGCTTTGAAGAGCTTGGTAGAAGGACTTGACATCTCCATATATTCAGCGATTAGGGAATGGTGGGTGAACAGTCCGGTGAACGTTCTCACACCTCTATTTACGGTTTTAGACGTGGCTCTACCCCTATTCTATACTATGCTTGCAATTTTCATGTTTCTCAGACGTAGAAAACCAGCCGACTTAATAGTGTTTATGATGTTCGTATCGGTCACCTTGATTCTAATACGTATTGTCAAAGTCTTCTACGGAAGATATAGACCACCTGCCTCTATTAAGCAAGATTTCAGCTTTCCGAGTGCTCATATGGCCTTAGCCGGGATATTCACGGGGTTCTTTTACAATTCATCTAAATGCTCATCCATGCTCGTCTACGTATTATCTACATTAACAGTTTTAGAAGTTTTAGCTCTTGGAAATCACTGGTTTTCAGACGTAGTAGCAGGTTTCCTTATAGGTCTATTCGTAACATTACCTTTTAATGGTTTTCCCTAAAATCACCATAATACTGAAAAATCTTAATATGTTAGGCTTACTTATACTTTCTAAGGAATCTGTAAAGTAAGGTTTGAGGTGTTTAAGATTATGGAGCAAGCTCAGCCTGGGTCAACTAAGTATGCTATTTATGCTAGGTTTGAAGTAGATGGGATTGTTGAAAAACCTGACGTAGTTGGCGCCATATTTGGCCAAACTGAGGGGCTCTTCGGACCGGAGCTTGAACTTAGAGAGCTTCAGAAAACTGGTAGAATAGGTCGGATAGAGATTCAACTGTCGACTAAGCAAGATAAGACGCAAGGTAAAATAATTATTCCAACAAGCTTGGATAGAGCCTCCGTTGCACTTATAGCTGCTGCGCTTGAAAGCATCGAGCGTATCGGACCTTGCAATGCTAGAGTGGTCTTGGAGAAGATCGAGGATTTAAGAGAAATGAAGAGAAAGCGTATAATTGAAAGGTCTCGTGAAATCCTAAAGAAGTGGGATATGGAGTTGGCATCTGACACGGAGAAACTGCTTAAAAAGCTCCTCGAAGAGTCTAGGGAGTATGAAGTCGTTAAATATGGTCCTGAAGGGTTACCAGCTGGGCCGGATGTAAAATCTTCAGATTCTCTAATCATAGTTGAAGGTAGAGCAGACGTTCTAGCTTTACTTAGAGCTGGGATAAAAAACGTCATAGCGATTGAGGGTGTTAAAATTCCTGAAAGCGTCATAAAACTTGCAAAAACTAAGAAGGAGGTCATAGTTTTTCTAGATGGAGATAGAGGTGGAGATTTAATACTTAAAGAGCTTATGCAGACAATCCCAATAACCTATGTTGTTAGAGCACCGCCCAATATGGAGGTTGAGGATTTAACACCTAAGGAGATTTTAGAATTACTTGATAAGGCTAAGAAACCTCCTACAGAGTCTACCGAACTTACTGAGTTTAATATGCATATGGACCGTGTTAAAAAGGTGGTTGAAGAACTTAAGAATAGCTTAGAGGCCGTGATATTTGACGGTAACATGGAGGTTGTCGCACGAATACCAGTAAGTAATCTTGCCGAGGAGCTTAAGAATATGGAGGGCGTTAAAGCAGTCGTATTCGACGGTGTAGTCACTCAGAGGATTGTAGATATCGCTTCAGAGAAAGGTATGAGCCTACTAGTAGGTTGCAGGGTTTCGGACATCGCTAAGAAACCTAAAGACCTCAAAATCATGAGCTTTGAAGAACTCGAAAAGTGAATATGAAGTAAACGCCTATTGATGATTAACCTTGTAGTTGGGGGAAATGGGTAAAATAGCCGTATTCTCAAAATCTAGGCTGGGTTTAGACCTTGCAAATCTTATAAATGAACCTAAGCTGATAGCTGAGTTGAATCCCAGCGATGTGGACATTTCGTATAAGGTTCCAAGCGGTAGTCTATGCGTTCTGTGTAAAGGAGCTAGGATGCTCTGCGGTAAGTCTAGATGCCCAATAATAGTTAGGCTTACACTTTACATGAAAGCTTTGGTTAAAGTTAAAGGGTTAAATCTGGATGGGTCGAGTCCACCGAGCGTATTTGTAGGTAGATTTGGATATCCATATGTGTTCATAGGTCCTTTAACGCCTCCAGTTCATGGAGACACTTCCATAATGGATACTCCTGAGCTTTGGCTCGGTAAATCAATAGATGAAATAGCTGAAATTAGGTTGAGTCTTATTAGAGGCAATTTTAAAGTTAGAGTTGACCAGCCGATTGGATCAAATAGGCTTCTGGATGAAGTTAGAGATTTAGCTCTCTCAAATCTTTCAGTCGATGTTGAGATGTTCTTTAAGAAGAAGCCGAGTGGTGTTTTTCTAATAGATGATGAGGTTCAGCCCTTCGGAGCTTCAGCTCCAATAGAGTCTCTTAAAATCGGCTCCCTCAAATTAGACCATAAGCTTGATAAAGCTTATCACGATTATGATTTAAAAGCTTCAGATGCTGTTTTAGAGCTTTATAAAAACAACATACCAGTTTCTAAGATTCAGAGAGCTTTCAGCGTAGGGGCTTTTGGAGAATATAAGCGGAGAAGACTTGTGCCGACTAGGTGGAGTATAACGGCTGTTGACAGTATCATTTCAAACGCTTTGATGGAGAACGTCAGAGAAAACCCCATCATAAATGAATACAGAGTATATGAATCTGACTATTTAGATAACAGATTCGAAATACTGATGATTCCGGATGCTTGGTATTACGAAAGCATAGAGGCATGGTATCCTGGAACCGTTTGGAATCCTCAAGGAGATAGAATAGTCGTATACGGTGACTATGAGGGCTTCAGCGGGAGGACGACGTACGCCGATATGGGTGGATGCTACTATGCCGCTAGACTTGCGGTTACAGAAAGGCTCGTAGCTGAGCGGCGCCAAGCTTCAGTACTGATACTTAGAGAAACCCATCCTGGATACATAATGCCCGTTGGCGTCTGGCAAGTTAGAGAAAACGTTAGAAACGCCCTTAGAAAGCCTCCCCTGAAGTTTAATAGACTTGAAGACGCCCTCGATTACATATTCTCTAAATTAAGCATACCAAAAGAAGTTTGGATACGTAAAAGCACAATACTTAAACAGGTCTTACATCAAAGAAAGATCACATATTTCTAACTAGGTATTTAAGTATTATCGTAACTATGCAAATACAACGTTTATTTGTGCTGATGAATCTTAATAGATACTCTTTTAAAAATTGAATCCCCAAGTAAAAGTCTGAAAAATTCAATTGTTCCATATAAAATCTTAAATATTCCTTTCCTCAATAGAATTTCTTCAGTGAGAAAAATTGAGTGAGGAAGTGAGAATTGGTAAAATCCCTTGGATCCCTATAATTTTAGCGACAATAATACTGACTTTCATAGGTGGACTGTGGGTTATGTTGACTGGGAATATGCGAAGCTTCTACAGTTTAGGTATAATCCTCTGTAGTATAGCGTTTGCAACGTCCTTCTATATATTGCATATACTTCTCGGAGGTCTTACGCAATTAACAGGGTCAAAGTGGTTGGCTTCTAAGCTCACAAAGGAGAACATGATATATATGTTCGTAGTAGGGTCATGCGTAGCATGGTTTATATCTCCCACTGGACTACCGTGGCAAGCCTACGGAGCTTTCATAGGAACAAGACTTTCCTATCCAGTTGAGAGCGTAAGGTTATTTCCAACATTTGTCGCTCCAGATCTTGAATTCTGCCGTCCAATGTTGACGGGAGGAGTAGCAGTTCCATGGGGTGTATGGGCTCCCTTCATAGTCTTTTGGTGGTTATACCTCTATGGAGTAGCCCTCTTCCTAACAGCTGCCGCTACGATATTAAGAAAAGATTGGATAGAAGTTGAAAGAGTACCTTTCCAACAGGCCATGATACTTTACGAAGCCATTAGAAGGATGCCTACACCCGAAAAGCCTAAGTTTAGACTGAGTCCAACTTCGCCGTTTAGCATAGGTGTGTTGCTTGGAATAATATTTAACCTTCCAATACTACTAACTTACCTATTTCCGTGGTTTCCAGATATCTATGCCTGGCGTACAAATACGTGTGGACATGGTTCGATAACGAGTTTGTCCGGCACCCCATTTTGGGAGCTTGTCGGCATAACGATGGTCAATAAGCATCCCATCGCCGTCAGCGTCATGTACTTGGCACCGCTCAGCATAATATTCAATGTATGGTTCTGGTATTTCGTATACCTTATTCTAATGCAAGTTGCATATATCATGGGTTATTACACGGGTCTTAGAGAAGAGCCAACTGGATGTTGTAGATGCTGGGGTCCAGTAAACGTCAGAATGGATGAGCCTTTTAAGTGGAACGCGTTTGCATCTGGCGGGATGATCGCTTTAACCTTCTTCTACCTTATCATAAGGTGGCGTTATATAAGAGATACTCTTAGAGCAGCCTTTGGATCGTATAAAGAGTTTGAAAAGGGTGAGCCGGCATCCTATAGAGTCGCATGGCTATTGTTCATAGGGGGGTTAGTGCTTATAATGGTTGTGTGGATGGTGGCGGGTATGGGTCCGGCAGAAGCTCTCTTACTGCCCATAACCATATTCTTCTTCTGGACCACTAAAACAAGAATATGGGGTATGACTGGAACATACATCAGAGCTGCTGAACACGGCCACACACTTTATAGACTTCTACTATGGCCTAGAGCACCAGAGCCAATTACTGAGTATCCAGGCTTCGTTATGGCGGCTCATCTTAGCGAATTCAACGTAGATTGTCCTGAAAACCAGAACGCGGGTTCATACTTCTCGGCTTTTGCATCCTACAAACTTGCAGATTTACTTAAAGTTGATGCGAGGAATGTGTTTAAAGTTCTTTTGGTGGTTCAGGCAATCACGCCGCTGGTGAGCACAATCACATATATTTGGGGCTTTCACGTGTTTGGTGGCGCTAGAGTTGGATGGGGTATATATGCTTCTTCGCCGCCTCTAGAGAGATGCGCTAACCCGGACAACTGGAATAGGCTTCCAGGAACAGACCCTTGGGTTCACATATTCGTCATAGGTTTTATAGCAATGGGTGTCGTATCGTATCTTCACGCTAGGTTTATATGGTTCCCATTTGAGCCTATAGGCTTTTTAATGGCCTTTAGTGAAGCATGTCTATTCTTCGGAATGTGGCTTCCAGCCCTCATAGCATGGATACTCAAATACTTGACGCTTAGAATAGGCGGCTCCAAACTATATGAGGAGTACGGTATACCAGTTGCAGCGGGTTTCGCCATAGGCTTCGTATCGATAAGCTTCATAGGTGGTATAATAGGGATATACCGATGGTTCTTCCCATTCTAAAATTTCACCCTATTTTTTAACGGCTTCTTTTAATGGGAGATTCGATCAATATTGGTTTATTAGGCCTCAATCATATACTATTTGACCTATAGTTTTTAACGGCCTCTATTCGGCCAATTGTAGGCTCGGATAGTTTTAAGATATGGCAGCGATTTCCATCCAGCTCTTGAGAAAGTTTTAAATCGGAAACGTATGATATTTTACTGTTAAATATGACTGGAAGACCGTATGCCGCTATCATAGGTGTTGGTAGGACGAAGTTTGGAGAGCTTTGGTATGAGAATCCCGAGAGCATGGTTGTTAAGGCCGGCTTAGATGCCTTAGAATCCGTAGATAAAGGGCTTCATAGAGCCAATATTCAAGCGTGTTATTTCGGAAGCTTCATGTATCAAGTTACAAATAAGCTCGGCTTAGTTCCAGGTTACATATCTAGAGAGTTAGGCTTAAACGTACCTATGACTCAAACGGAGGCTGCATGTGCTTCAAGTAGCTCAGCTCTCCATAATGCGTGTTTAGCTATAAAGTCCGGTATTTACGACGTCGTCTTAGTTGGCGGTTTTGAGAAGATGACTGATAGGTATGGAAAAATCGCAGACGATCTTATGTTCGCAGCGGATCCGCACGAATTCGACTCCGGCTTCACATTTTCAGGTTTATACGCGACGATCATGGCTAGGTACATGTACGAATTCGGTAGGAATGATGAGAAGTGTAGAATAGCGTTGGCTCAAATAGCAGTGAAGAATCACCACCACGCCGTTAAGAATCCGTATGCTCAGTTTAGAAGCGAAATACGCGTTGAAGATGTTTTTAAATCCACATTAGTGGCGGATCCGATAAGACTTTTACATTGTAGTCCAATATCTGATGGAGCTGTGGCTGTTGTATTATGTAAACCTGAGATCGCTAGAAAGTATACTGATGACCCGGTCTACATAGTTGCCTCTCAGCAGGCTACAGACCACGTATCGTTGTTCAGTAGGATATCGACTTTGGAGATTAGAGCTACTAGGCTTGCCGTGGGTAAAGCTTTAAAAGAAGCGGGCATAACGCTGAAAGATATTCAGATAGCTGAAGCGCATGATTGTTTTACGATAGAAGAATGTCTATTCATGGAGGATTCAGGCTTCTATCGTAAAGGTGAAGGTTGGAAAGGGATATATGAAAGCATAGACTCGTTTAACGGCTCAAAACACATACCGTATGTTGGAGATGGTTGGGAGGTTTTCGTAAACGTCGGAGGTGGGCTTAAAGCTGACGGGCATCCAGTTGGTGCTACGGGGCTTAGGCAGATCTACGAATGCTTCAAGCAGATGAGGAATGAGGCTGGTGAAAACCAAGTTGATGTTGAAGGAGGCGTTAGATATGCTTTATGCCATAATATAGGTGGTAGTGGTGGGATTGCGAACGTGCACATATTGACTAGGGAGGTTAAATTATGAGTGAACCTATAACTAGGAGGAAGATTACGGTAGACTATGGAATCAGAGTGAGTAAATGTGAAATATGTGGCAGGAGGTATTTCCCACCCAAGCCCTTCTGCGACGTTGAGGGACGTAAAAGTAGAATAACCTATGAAGACTACTTCTACAATAGAGGGGTTTTCTATGCTGGAACAGTCGTAAGAAGGCCTACGAACAAGTTCTCATACTTAGGCTCATTCATTGTAGGCATCATCGACTTTAACGGAGAAGTTAAAGTTCCCGGTAGAATCACGGATTTTGTGGTAGACAGTTCTGAAGTGGATTTGTCTGAATTCATAGGTAAGGAAGTATTGCCTAGATTTAGGAAGCTTTACGTCGACGGTGAAAGCGGTTTAATATACTACTCAAGTTTAGTCTTTTCATTTGCAGACGATTATTATGAGGCTAGAGATTATAAGCCTTTGAAACCATCTGAGAAGTCTGAAAAGCCTGGCATAGTAGGCTATGGAGTGTATATACCAAAGTTTAGAATTAAGAATGATGACCCTTCTGCAGGCGCAGGGATATTGGAGAGAGCGGTACCGTTCCCAGATGAAGATGCTACGACTTTCGCTGTAGAAGCAGGTAAAAGAGCCTTAATACACGCTTCTTTAGATGGCCGGTATATCAAGAAGTGTTATGTTGGTTCTGAGTCTACACCTTATGCAGTCAAACCTTCCGCTTCAACGGTCATACAGGCCTTAAAACTTGGAGAGCCGTATGAAGATGGCTTCTTCTCAGGTGGTTTGGATACACAATTCGCCTGTAAAGCGGCTACAGACCTATTCATAGATGCCGTAGCCTTAGTTGAATCTCCAGTATTCAGGGGTGAGTACGTAATGGTTATAGGTGCTGATAACTCTCAAGCAGCTCCCGGGGATCCATTAGATTATACAGTTGGAGCTGGAGCTACAGCGTACATATTCGGTAAGAGGGATGTGATAGCTACCCTCGACTACTACGTATCATATACTTCCGATACACCAGACTTCTATAGAAGAGATGGAGAGAAATATCCTAGACACGGTGGAAGATTTACCGGAGAGCCGGCATACTTTAAACATATACTGTCAGCCATAAGAGGCGTGCTTAAAGAATCGGGGTTAACGCCGGGCGACATATCTTACGTCGCTCTACATTCGCCTAATGTAAAATTCCCCGTTAGAGCGGCTTTAGACGCAGGTTTCTCTATGGATCAGATTAAGCCAAGCCTCGTGGCACAGTACATAGGCAATCTATACTCCGGGTCGAGTCCAACAGCTTTAGCAGCACTACTCGACATCGCTGAACCTGGGTGTAGAATTTTAATGGTCAGCTATGGGTCTGGTGCTGGTAGCGATGCGTACATCTTTACGGTAACTGAGAAGATTGAGGAGAAGCGGGAGAAATCCATATCCGTACTTTCGCAAATAAATAATGCAAAGCGTCAGTATGTAGATTACTCGACCTATAGGAAGTGGAAGGAGTCTAGTGGACTTTGACGAATATTAGTAGAGTATTTGAATCGCAAACTGGTAGACTTAGGTTGCTGAATCTCTTGAAGAGAGAAGGCTATGGCGTTAGAATGCATGCTTACGAATACTTCGTAAGAAGTAAGTATTTCATAGCGTTTATTCAGCTGATGCCTTCACGTAATATGGCCGTTATAACTGGTTTTAAATGGAATGAAGAGGAATTTAAGGTGAATGTTAGTAAAATAGTTGAGTTGATTAAACGTATAGATCCAACGATAACTGTGGAATCCCGCTTACAATATTAGTCTTAAAAGGGCGCGTAAGGTTTAATAAAGAAGTCAACTCTTCTCAGTTGAGGCTATGTCTCTAGCTGAACAATTGGATAAGAGTCGAGAGTTTAACGAAATCTTCCTATTGGTTAAGAAAGCCGTATACAAGACTCTAGGTAGGCGTAGAGTTGGGTTGATGCTCGGTCTATCCGATATGCCATCTACAATCGCCGCGTACTACTCGCCAAATGTCATCGTTTTAAACCGGAAACTCATTGAAAAACTTAAACGTGAAGTGAGCGATGAAAGCATCATTAAAAGCTATATATTCGAGGTGTTGTTGCACGAGTACCTTCATTCACTAGGCTATGATGAGGTTTATGCTAATGAGCTTGCCTACATGATCTGTAAAAACAATCTTGGTGAAGAGCATCCGGCGACAAAAATATCTAGATATGGTGCACGGTCGATTTTCCAGTCGCTTAAAGATTTAGACGAAGAATTGAAATACCCCGTGAGGATTAAACCTAGGAATATAGAGTTTGTAAAGGGCTTCGATTCTGAAAACGTCACGTATCTAGCTTAACCTCTATGAGTTTAAAGCTTATAGAGTTTTCTTAAAAGCTCAATATCTCGTTCGGATATTTCGGTCGGTTTTACACCCATACACTTGGCTACGAAGGTCATTTTTGCACACTCCTCTAGAATTTCCATGGCTGTTACCGCCTCGTATATATCGTAGCCTAATGTTACAGCTCCATGGTTTTGGAGGAGTATTACGCGACTGCCCATAGCTGCTTCAGCTACGGCCTCACCTAGCTCTTTGGTTCCAGGGTATATAAAGGGAACTACGGGTGCTCTAGCTATCATTAAAGCGGCTTCTAAAGTTATAGGTCTAAACTCTACGCCAGCCAACGTAAGACCTGTTGCATAAGGTGGGTGGCAGTGTAGTACGCAGTTTACATCAATTCTTCGCTTATATATCGATACGTGGATGGGCCACTCCATAGAGGGTTTATAGACCCCCTCTAATAGATTTCCTTCTAAGTCTATTTTAACTAGGTCTTCTATGCTCAACTTAGGTTTATATAGCCCGGATGGGGTTATCCAAACTTCATTGGTTTCAGGTATCCTATATGAAATATTTCCACCTATACCCGTCATCAAGCCTTTACTGTGCATTATCTTCATAACCTCTATGAGCTCCCTTTTAACATCCTCCTCATTTACATAGCTCATCTAATCATCAACCTCCTTCATGTATCAGACCACCGCCTCTTAATATAGCTAACTTTAAGAATTTTTCTAACTTTAGAAGGATAGATGGCTGGAAGATTCCTCATAACCGGATTACCAGGAGTGGGTAAGACTACGGTTTTATTGGAGACTATTCAGATACTTAAAGCTGAGGGTTTACGCGTCGGCGGTATGGTTTGCCGAGAAGTTAGAGTGAAAGGTGTCAGAGTAGGTTTTAAAGTTGAAGATTTAGAGAGCGGCCGATGGGGTTGGCTGGCTAATGTAGAGTTTAAAACTCCCGTTAAAGTTGGAAAGTATGGCGTTAACATAGAAGACCTTGAGAGTGTAGGAGTTGGGGCTTTAAGAAGAGCATTATTGGATGAAAAAGTACCTATCATAGCTTTGGATGAAATAGGACCTATGGAGCTTAAAAGTAAGCTGTTTTATGAAACAGTCGTAGATATAGTTAAAAGCCCTAAACTGTTGATAGCGGTTTTACATCATAGAATTGGCGGACCGCTAATAGATCTTTTGAACAGCAGTAATCCCATAATAGTTAGAGTCTCACCTGCGAATAGGGATACACTACCTAAGACGATCGCTACAATGGTTTTAAATACTCTACGAGCATAAAGTTAAAGTACGGTGAACACTATTCGCATCATACTTGTGAATTCTCCTATTAGAGTGCATTGAGTTTCATAGGCTTTAGAGGGCAGCTGGGGAACTTTTCAACCTCCTTCCAAGATTCTACGAGCTTAACGCAACCCAACTTTATCATGCTTATCGTCTGTTGGCATGGTGTATGAATCTTTAAAATCCTCCTCCTATAGTCTATCTCTTCTATGACACCTATGCCAATGAACTTCCCCTCTCTATCGTATAGGCCAGCTATCAATCCCTTCTCAGATCCAAGCCATATAACGTTCACAGACCTAGTATGGTTTTCAAATATTCTCTTTATGGAATCTTTAGAGATGAATTTCTCGTTTAAAACTAAGAGTAGTCCATTCGGTGTCTCTTCTCCATAGACTAATCCTCCATTAAGCTGTTCATTGAGCTTCTTAAACCTCTCATCACTTAGAATCACGCCTGTACCTAGGTCGTGGTTTAAAATTTTAACCCAGTTTATAGGTATTGATCTTATAGTCGCTCCTCTAAGGTTCTTCTGATAGCTTAGTTCTCTCAGCTCTCTCCGAGCCTCCCTACTCCTCCTTCTAGCCTTAGCTAATTGGGGGACTTTAAGAACATTGAATTTCTCCTGAAGCCGTTTCCTGAGTTCTTCAAGTTCTTCATTACGACAGAGAATTATTATCAGTGAAGGCTTCAATGCTTCGGCTAATTTAACTTTATACTCTACGGCTTTTTCATCGTCAACCCACCCATCCGTATTGACCACTACTAAATCTACACTTAACCTTTCAGCTTCACTCTTAAGCTTACATATGGCCTCTACAATTTCCTCTTCAAAACCCATGGGGCTAGTAGATCCAATAAACTCTGAAACTATGGGGGTTTGTCTAAACAAGTCCGGCGATGGCGTTTTAGGTATGGCTAGGCTTACGGTCGTTGGGGGACCGACTTCGGCTTGACCGACGTCTCCCTCTATGATGCCAACTTTTAAACCATTTGAAAGTAAACTGTTGGCGATGAGTGTGCATAACGTGGATTTTCCAACATCTACAGCTCCAATAACCAACAGTGTGCCTTTAACTTCAGAGACCTTGCCAACTACTTTGATCCATTCGGCTGGGTACGGTTCATCTATGCGTTCAACAAACCCGTTGACTCCATGTTCTACTTCAAGAAGGCTTTTCTCAACAACCCTTATGGGGATTGCCCTGAAGACCCTCACGACTACTCGTTCTCCTCTGCTAAGTTTAACACCTAGTGCTTCGACTCTACCCTCAAGTATCTTCAATTGAGCGGGCCCACCTATCAGTAGACATTCCCCAGCTTCAGCTTCAAGACGTTTAGATCTACCCTTCTCCATGTTATTGCTCATAACATTATTGACAGAGGGGAAATTTATCTTTTAGCAATTCTACGGCGGGATGAAAAGCTAAATTTTGGGAAATCTATTGATCTATAGGAGGCGTATTTACCCTGAGTTTGACGACGGGATGCCGAACGATAGATGTGGCGCTTGGAGGAGGGCTTCCTAGAGGTAGCATAACACTCATTTATGGTGAAGCTGGCTCAGGTAAATCTACACTGGCTCTTCAAACGGCGGTTAAAGCTGCTTTAAAAGGCTTTAAAGTGATATATGTGGATTCTGATGAAAAGCTTAGCCCTAGTAGGCTTTTACAAATTGGTGAGCATATTGCTGACGATGTTTTGCAGAGGATAATGGTGTTGCGTCCCACGTCGTTTAACGAGCAGACGTATATAGTAGAATCCCTTGAACGGTACATTAGCCGCGGTGTGGCGTTGGTAGTTTTAGACTCTGTTACAAGGCTGTATAGAATTGAGCTTTCAGAGACTAGAGACTCCTTTGGCCTTAACAGGGAACTTAATAGGCAGATGGCTTATTTAAGTAAAACGGCAAAAGCATTCAACTTAGTCTGCATATCCGTAAGTCAGGCTAGAAGTCTAGAAGAGGGGGGTTTAGAACCCGTTGCCAGTAGAGTTTTAAAATTCTGGTCTCCTGTGATCATTAAGATGGAACTGACGGGTAAACCTAATATTAGGAGGATAACTATTGAGAAGAATGAAGTTACGGGTAAAAAGGTTACGGCCAATATTTTAATCACTTCTAAAGGTCTTGAGGAAGTCTGACTTTATTTGTGGAGGGGCTCGGATTGTTTAAAGTTTTGACTAAGGTAAACGTTAGGTTTATATAGATTCCACATTTCTATCTTTATGTCAACATGCAGGTATTGGATTGGAATATAGGATGCCGCTCTAAGCCCTTGTATCTCGTAAAATCGGGGGCTGTGAAGAGGGGCATGATATGGGGGATGAGTGGCCCTGAAAACCCATGGTTACCGAAGTGGTGGTAGGTTGGAGACGTTGCAGGTCTTCGATGAGACGGAGAGTTCAATTAAACACCTCCTTAAGTTAAGAGGGAGTAAGTTGTAAATACGTGGGTGTTTTGCTATGGGTATTATTACGTGGTCTCGGGTGAGAAGCCCTTGGCTTTTGCACTTCAATACTGGAGGATGTAATGGTTGCGATATAGAAGTTCTCGCTGTTTTAACGCCGAGGTATGACTTGGAGAGGTTTGGCTGTCTGCTTAAAGGTAGCCCTAGGCATGCAGATGTCATGGTTGTCACAGGTCCGGTAACTAGACAGGTTAGGGATAGGCTTATAAGAATATACGAGCAGATGCCTGAACCTAAGTTTGTAGTCGCTGTGGGTGCGTGTGCGTGTAGTGGTGGGGTTTTCCGAAGATGCTACAACGTGTACCCCGGTTTGGATGCCATTCTTCCGGTTGACGCGTATATACCTGGTTGTCCACCTAAACCTGAGGCGATTATAAATGGGGTTGCGGCATTGTTGGCTAAACTTGGTGGTAGGCTATGAGAGAGGAAGATGTGATGTTGAAGCTTAAGGAAGCGTTTGGAGATAAGGTTTCAGATTTTAAAACGGCTCCACGTAGAGTATTCTTCTACACTCCTCCAGAGTATTATAAGGAGGTTGTAAGGTTTCTAGTTGAAAAGCTGGGTTTTGTACATCTTCAAGCTATAACGTCTATAGACTTGGGTAAAGATTTAGAGGTTATACCGCATTTAGGTAGAGGCTTAACGGTAAGTGTTAGAACGCGGGTGCCTAAGGATAGGCCTGTAGTGGATAGTATAGTCGATGTGATTCCAAGTGCATCCTTTCATGAGAGAGAAGTGCACGACATGTTGGGGGTTGAATTTAAGGGTAATTTAAACTTGAAGCGCATACTCTTACCTGAAGATTGGCCTGAGGGAGTATACCCGCTTAGGAGGAAAAGTCGAGTAGCTCCTCCAGAGCCTATTAGAGGTGGTGGAAGATGAGCGTCAACTCATCATATGAGAGGTTTTTTGACGTACCGATAGGGCCTCAACATCCAGCTCTCAAAGAGCCGTTGTTCTTAAAGCTTGTAGTAGAAGGAGAGCATGTTGTCTCGGCGGACGTAGACGTATCTTACACTCATAGGGGTGTTGAAAGGGCTCTACAGGAGAGAAACTACATACAGAACATATACTTGGTTGAAAGGATATGCGGTATATGTAATGTAGCTCATACGTTATGCTATTGTCAGAACGTCGAAGGGTTGTATGAGGTTGAAGTACCGAGTAGGGCGCTGTACATAAGGGTTTTGGTTGAAGAGCTTGCTAGAATTCACAGTCACCTCTTATGGCTTGGCGTCGCCGCTCATGAAATAGGCTTCGATACTTTGTTTATGTACGTGTGGAGAGACCGTGAAGCCATTATGGACTTGATTGAGGAGATAACTGGCAATAGAGTTACGTCTGCCATAAATACCATCGGAGGGGTTCGAAGAGATATAAAACCTGAAACCGCTGATAGGTGTTTAAAGATTATGGATTATATAGAGGAGAGGACGAAGTACTATAAGAAGGTCTGTGAAACAGATCCTACGATAGCCGCAAGGTGTGCGGGTGTTGGAATACTTAAGCCTAATGATGCCGTAAGGCTTTGCGCGGTAGGGCCTACTTTAAGGGCATCCAACGTGAAATACGATGTTAGAGCAGATGACCCGTATGCGGCTCATGATGAAGTTCCGTTTAACGTAATCGTTTACGATACTAACGACGCCTTCGGTAGGATTTTGGTCAGAATAGATGAGATATTTGAGTCTATAAACATGGTTAGGTACTGTATTAAGCATATGCCCAGTGGGCCTGTCAGAGTTAGGCTTAGGTTGAACCCACCAGCTGGTGAGCATGTGAGTAGAGTTGAAGCTCCCAGAGGTGAGCTCATACACTACGTAAGGTCTAATGGAAGTGAAAAACCTGAAAGATATAAGGTTAGAACTCCTACGTTCGAGAATCTCCCGGCATTGTGTGAAATGCTCACTTCTAAGGGAGATTACGTGGTTAACATAGCCGATGTACCTGTTGTATTCGCTTCAATAGATCCATGTTTAAGTTGCACTTCCAGAGTTGCAGTGCTCGATTACGAAAAGGAGACCGTTTGGATAGGCCGTTTGGAAGAGCTTAAGCTTAAGAGGCTGAGGAGGTAATGTTGAATGGCTATGGTTACGGAGGTTCTTAAACACCTCTTCAAGAAGCGGGCTACGTTAATGTATCCGTTTAGGGATAGGGATAAGATACACGTACCTGAAGGGCTTAGGGGGAAGATAAGCTTTAGTCGGGAGCTCTGTATAGGTTGCGGTCTCTGCGCGAGGTTTTGTCCAAGCGGGGCTGCAGAGCTTATAGAGGACGATAAGGGTAAACGTCCAGTTTTTCATATAGACCAGTGTTTATTCTGCGCTCAATGTGAAGAAGTTTGCCCCAGAAAGGCTATAACGTTGACGAGAGAGTTTGAAATAGCAAGCTTCGATAGAAGCGATTTAATCGTAAAGTAGAAGGTTTATGAAAATGGAGGAGGTCCTCAATAGACTTCTAGAGAACAAGCGTAGGGTTGTTGTCTTAGGCATTGGGAATACGTTGAGGAGGGACGATTGCTTCGGCGTATATGTTGCATCTCTACTTAAGCGGTTCAATCTTGAAAACGTCTTAGTGTTGGAGGCTGGTGTTTCACCTGAAGCGTTTCTAGACGATATTCTGGAGTTTAAGCCTTCACATCTCATAATAGTAGATGCTGTTGAAGTGAAGCGTAAACCCGGAGATTTGATAATAGCCAGGCTCGATGACGTAGTAGATGATGTGGCTTTATCAACCCATAAACTGCCCCTAATGTTGCTCGTAAAGTACCTGAGGCTTATGGGGTTTAATGGAGAAGTAGTACTTGTAGGTGTTCAACCGGGCGATTTATCTTTTGGTGAAACTCCAACGTCGGAGGTTAAAAAGGCAACTCACATGGTTGCTGATTTATTAAAAACCGTACTGTCGAATAAACCGCATATGTAGAAATTCCATGTCAAGTGGAGAGCGTCTTCAAGACGATATATCACCGTATGATGTAGTTTGAAAGTTGGTGTTCTCCTTAAGTAAGGTCTCGAGTATACTGCAAGTCTCTCATACGTTTCTGACACACTCATGTTAAAATTAAGCTATCGTTTTCGGGTTAAAAAGCTCCGTCAAAAATCTTTGCAGAAAATCCAAACATGTACTCAGCTACTTAAATCCGAAAACCATATATATAGTTGCATATATATAGTTGATTACTAATATAGAGTTTTTTAAGGTATTAAGCTATGAGTCTTAGTTTCAATGAGCAAAGTAAGGTAGAGTTAGATGACCAGTTAAGCCTCCTAGCAAGGGCTATAAAAGTCTTCGGACCTAGAAGTTACACCACTTTAGCTAGGGCGACTGGCCTCTCAATTCAAGACGTTAGGTGTAAGATTAAACGTCAGCTACTCGGTAGGGGCTTAAGGGTTCAAATACACGTAGACCACGGTAAGCTGGGGTTGGCTAGATACTGGCTGAGGGTCAGGTTTGCGAGTAACATTGAGGATGAGAATGTTAAGCTTTTAGAGCATTTTGCAAGCTCATGCTACTTAGAGTATTACGGTAGACTACTACCTAAAGGCGACTACCTAGCGTGTCTAGGGCTTCCGCCGAACCTTGAAAAACGTTATAGAGTCTTCCTAGATAGACTCGTAGAGATGGGTGTATTTAAGCGGTATGAGTTGTCCAGAGTCAGCTGGATACGCTACCTTTCCATGAGGGAGGACTGCTACGACTTCAGAAAAGAAGTCTGGCATTTCTCATGGGATAGCTTACCGAGTAGGGGTGTGAATGACGTATCCGTAGAGGAGGATGTCATATCAAAGCCTAAGCTGGATAAACTCGACCTCTATATAACGGCTTGGCTTCAAGCGGATGCATCAATACCCATACCTGAGATCGCTGAAAGGCTTGGCATCCAATACAAGAAGGCGCTCTATCACTTTAGGGAACACGTCTTAAAGAGGGGCGTATTGAAGAGGTATGTTTTAAGGTGGCAGGGGTTGGAGGGCGACTACTCACTTGCATATCTACTGGTTTGGGTTAAGGACTTGACTGAAGCTGAGCTTGAAGACGTTAAGACTGTGTTCCTCAGAAATCCTTTCACATGCTTTGACACTTACGAGGCTGATAGAGGCCTATACACAGCCTACATAACAGTGCCTGTAAGCCATCTACAGCCATGCCTCAGTTATATTTGGAGAAGCTTACCAAGCGTTAGAAGCAAGATATCTCATGGGTTTATAGATCCGAAGTGTTCAAGAGCTTTCGCCATACCTGTGGAGCTTTACCAGGAAGATAAGGGGTGGGTATTCAACGTAGAGGAGACTCTTAAAGGAGTTAATCGGCTTTTAAAGGGCTTAGAAAAAATAGGTGGTAGGGGAGCTTCAACCAGGTACGGCTGAGCCTACCATACAGGTATAGGTCCCACGGGAGGGCCAAGGTTCAGCTTCACTATACTTCACCAGTAAATTGATAACGGTGATGTAATTTTTAAGAATTTCCTCTTCTTTTGAAAAATTATTTCTACGGATTTTTTTCCTTAAAATTCCTAAAAATCTTACCTTATACCACGTGCTTATATGGGTAGCATCTGCTCACTACGTGGGAAAAGCTGGAGTGATTTTATGAATGTGTACAGAAGAGGCCTAAGATTACGTGTAAGATTCTGAAATAGGCTAGGGTTGAAGAATCGAATTTAACTCCACCTACGATAGTATGGTCTTTATGCCAACAGTCATTATTCCAATTCCAATCGCCATCGTAACCAGCCCGAGTAGTGAAGAGGGGTCGCTTATTATTTTAGTAATGGTCGAGTATATAAACGATAGAAGTTCATACCAATACTGAATATTGCTGATACAGCCTTAGAGAGCACGTTTAAAACACCATCTCAGCTAAACTCAGGCTTTTCCCACATGCTATAACCGACAATTAAGATAAGCAAACCCGCTAAAATTATAATAAAACCGACCAGCTTCATAACCTCCTCAGAAATCGAATTAATTAAAGCTTAAACATTGTATACAGCAAGCTTTAAAATCTACCTAAACATAGGCAGAGTAACCACGTCAAATAGGCAATCTCATGTTTATTCGAAATAGAAGGTTATGAAAATCGTAGAGACCTACAAATAAGAGTAAAGGTGAAACTTCATAGTTCTACATAGTCTTATATCTCATGATTAGAGACCTAGAAATTCCCCAAACCTCAGATTAGTAAATCATACGTACTAAAGCCTATGGAATTCTTAGTTTAAAGACTATATCCACGTAGCAGAACATCAGTTACTAATGTACGTCGTAGAGAAGAGTTTACTACAGACATGGATGTTTAGATCCTTTTCTCCACCCTTCACGAAGTTTCTTTAACCTATTTCACCTCACTTATCGCGTAGGCTAGGAATGCGTCGTCAGACCCCGGCATTAAATTCCTATAGATTGAACCATCTTCCTCTTAGCTCGAAAAAAACATTCGATGAACGATTGAGAGGAGGCTGTTACACTTCCGTTACTGCTTGAAAACATAAAAGCTTATGGATATTACAATTAGAGCTATTGAAGCCGGGGAGGGGATTCGAACCCCTGTTCAACGGGTTTCCACTACGGTAGGCGTGTCTATCCTTTAAACCTACTATTTTCTGCAGCCCGTCGCCTAGCCGCTCAGCCACCCCGGCTTCACAGAATTTTCCGATTACGTATTGTATAAATTTTTCTGAGGTTTTATAAGGTTTAGTTGGTAATTTGAAGTTTGAAAGCTTAATGTTCTGGTAGTTTCAATTTAACTTGAGATTTCATGTTTTATGAAATCGTCAGAAGTAGGAGGAGCATTAGGGTTTATGATAAGAGGATTGTTCCGAGGGATGTTTTAAGTAGAATTCTTGAATCGGCAAGGTGGGCTCCTTCAGCTCATAATGCTCAACCTTGGCGTTTCATCGTTATTTACGAAGATGCTGTTAAGAGGAGGCTTGCTGAGGCTATGGCTGATGCGTGGTTTAACGACTTGAGGAGGGATGGTGTTCCAGAGCAGGAGGCATTGA
The DNA here is from genome assembly GCA_964463005.1 of uncultured Candidatus Bathyarchaeia archaeon. GTDB lineage: Archaea > Thermoproteota > CALKCG01 > B24 > B24 > DTBU01. The sequence continues at coordinate 80,014 of CAYWZZ010000005.1, forward strand.
AAATTGTTGAAGAAGAATCTATGAAGAGGTTTACTGAAAGTCCAGTGTTGATAGTCGTATGTTTAACCATGAAGGATATGGATAAATATCCTGATGAGCGTAGAATGAAGGCTGAGTACATTATGGCGGTTCAAAGTGTAGCGGCGGCTGTGCAGAATATGCTTTTAGCGGCTCATGTAGAGGGTCTTGGAGCATGCTGGGTGTGTGCACCACTATTCTGTCAAAATATCGTAAAAGAGGCTTTGAAACTCCCAGAAGACTTTGAGCCGCAGGCGATATTGACGTTAGGCTATCCGATTGGAGAATATAAGCCTCCTATGAGGAAACTCTTAAGTGAAATTGTATGGGTCTTAACGTCAAGGGAGGGAATGACTCCATGGGAGATTTAACCAGGCTTAAAGTAGCCGCTTTAGCAGGTGGTATGGGGGCGGCGAAATTTCTAAGAGGGCTTATCGAAATAGTTCCTCAAGAAAACGTAAGTATTATTGGAAACGTTGGAGACGATTTAACGCTCTATGGCTTACACATAAGCCCAGATTTAGACATAGTGATGTATACGCTTGCAGATTTAGTATGCAAGGGGAAGGGGTGGGGTGTAGAAGGAGACAGCTTCAACTGTCTAAATATGCTTTCAAGATATGGGTTTGACCCTTGGTTTAAACTTGGAGATATGGACTTAGCAACACACATCTACAGAACTTATCTGATCAAAAACGGGTTGACGTTATCCCAAGCAACGCTTGAATTATGTAGACGCCTCGGATTGAAGGTTAAGCTTATCCCCGTAACAGATGGTTATCTACGGACGATAATAATATCAAACGAAGGTCGGCTGGCTTTTCAAGAGTACTTCGTCAAGAGGAAATGTGAACCTAAAGTCTTAGATGTTGTTTTTGAAGGGGCTGATACGGCTGAACCAGCTCCAGGAGTCCTCGAATCGCTGGAAGAAGCAGACGTTATAATACTGTGTCCAAGTAATCCAATACTGAGTATAGGTCCGATACTAGCAGTTAAAGCTATTAGATGTTTGCTCAGGAGTTTTCAGAAGCCTATAGTGGCTGTAAGCCCCATAGTAGCTGGTAGGGCTTTGAAAGGACCAGCGGATAAGATTATGTTAGAGCTCGGTTTAAAACCCTCAGCTCTAACAGTGGCGGAGCTCTACAGAGACTTTTTAAAGGTTTTCATAATGGACGTTAGAGATAAGAATATCAAACCTAAAGTTGAAGAACTCGGTATTGAAGTCGTTTTAACGGATACCATTATGAGCGATTTGAGTAAGCAAATAGCTCTCGCTAGGGAAACCCTTAAAGCGGCTTTAAGAACTTATATGTAACGGTTGAAGCGTACAGTCTACGCTGTAATACCGGTGAAAGACCCATGTGAAAGCAAGACGAGACTATCCAGTATTTTAAACTCTGAATCTAGGAGGAGACTGACGTTGCTTATGCTCGAAGACGTAATCTTGACTTTAAAAAACTCTAAAACGTTAACTGGGGTGGTTGTTGTAAGCTCTAGTCTAGAGGTTTTAAATTTAGCGGAAAGCTTAGGCTGTGAAACCGTTAGAGAAGGGGCTAGAGGTGTTGGGCTTAACAGGGCTGTGGAATTGGGCGTAGAGTACGCTGGGGGACTCAAGGCAGAAGCCGTACTGATAATGCCGGCGGATATACCTATGATAGACCCTGAAGATGTCGATGGATTGTTGTTGACGGGTTTCCGCCTAGAAAAACCCTACGTGGTTATATCGCCATCTGAAGATGGGGGGACGAACGCTCTAATGCTTAGCATACCCACGCCAATAACCTTCAGGTTTGGGCCCAACAGTTATAGATCACATCTCTACGAAGCGGAGAGGACGAAATCCAATATAGCCGTCTTCCACTCTAAAAGAGTAATGCTGGATATAGATGATGAGGGAGATGTAGTCTTCTTTCTGAAGTATGGGGAGGGTAAAAAATCTTGGTTTTACTTGAAGGAAACGTGTAGAGAATCGTGCTATTGACTCTCTGAGTGTCACTCTTTCAGTTTAGATTTTCTAATAGAGATAAGCTTTCGTCTGAGAACTGGTAGAAGTCTTCCGTATATCAATTGGGCTGAGAGTAAGGCGATTAAGGCTTGAGATGCATTGTAAACTCCCGTAAGAGTCAGTATGTAGGCTACGTTTGAAGTGAACCATTCTATCGTAGTTTGAGGGAATGGGAGTTTAGGCACTATTAAGGAGATAAAGGCTAAGTTCGGAAAACTCATCAAAATGACTCTTAAAACTATAGCAGAACATACGGAGAGCTTCCACCGCTTCTTTTCGATTAAAGCCAGCCCAGCTAATGTTGATAATATGGCTAATCCCTTCATAATAGGTCCGAAGAAGGGTATACCCGTACAACTCATTATAAGCACGCTGAAACCGTCTATATTTATTGATAACCCTAATACTACTAAGACCGTTGAGAGCAAGGCGGGTTTAAGACCAACCGCTAAGTATAGGAGGTATATGACTATTTCAGCAGGATCATAGAGGAGGTAGTTTAAAGGTGGAAACGGTAAGAAGTGGCTTACACCTGTAAGTTCGATAAGGTATGCTAAAGCCCCAAATACCGTTGAAACGGCTACAACGCTGCTAGCGCTCCTTAAACGGCTCACAAGTTCCTTATTAGAAGAAGAGACCGGGTTATAAATTTTACTCAAAATTCAATCTTTACTCAAAATTGAGTAAAGATTTTACACAAATCATTTTTACTAGCTTAAGAGAACCATAATCCTCTCAACATTTCTTATTAAATCTTATATTAAAACTAATATCATTACTAATGGTTTCACTAAAAATAGTTAACTAAAAAAATATTTAACTTCATAGCTTTTTGAGTTGATGCAAAAAAGCTGGATTAGAACTGGTATTAAAGGCTTAGACGAACTTTTACAAGGTGGTGTTATAGAGGGTTCAACCGTTGCTCTTATAGGTCCTGTTGGAACGTTGAAGTCTTATATTGGCTATCAATTCCTCTGTGAAGGTTTGAGAAGGAATGAAAAATGCGTATGTATAAATACAAATCAAGATTTAGATACTTTAGACTTCCAGATGAGAGTGAACTTCAACTACGGTATTAAACAATACGTAGATATAGGGTTGTTGAGGTTCATATACTACTCCCCCTTTCTTATAGAATATCATCCCCCTCCATTGGGAGAACTTCCTGCAAGACCCTCAGACGTTGGAGCCATTAGAGATACTATTCAGAAGATAGAAGACGATGTTACTAGAATTCTCATATGTACCTTATCTCAGTTCTTCACTATAATAGGGGATGAACGTCTAGTCATAGACTTAGTTTATAGATTAAAGGCTAGGGCTAAGCGAAATCGCGGTGTAGCAGTTTTCATCCTCGATAGCGGTGTCCAAAGTAGAAACGTTGAAGAAAACGTAAAATCCATCTGCGACTACGTCTTAGAAACCAAAGAAAATCAAACATTGAGAAAGATACGAATAGTTAAAGCTTTAACAAAGCATAATATAGAGTGGCATAAACTAAACTTAACAGATAAAGGTGTAGAGATTGAACCACTACTTTAGTATGCAACAAGAAATTCTTTATTCTTTTCTCAAAAAAACTTAGACTTTAGTTGCAGAGTTTTCCCACGAGTGCAAAACTTTGCAACATCCACTCGTACTACATTCGTTACTTGGATAACGGAAAGTACATATGCAAATTCCATTAAACAATTACTTATCAATTGAACTGTAATTAAAGTTGTTTTATCCAAAAGGGAGTGGACCCGGCGGGATTCGAACCCGCGATCTTGGGCTCCGAAGGCTTTAAGGTAAGCATAGAATACGTAGGGAAACCCCACGTTCTGAGAATGGA